>CAYXBK010000070.1:0-1514 GCA_964463165.1 uncultured Chitinophagales bacterium | reverse complement strand
CCATGTCCCGCAGCAGGTCGCCGCGGAAGTTGACCAGCGACTCCGCGAGGCCACCGACCACGATGACCTTGCGCGTCATGCAATGGGGGTCAGAGCTGGTGCGCACGGCGACACCCGCTCCAGAAGGCCACTACTCCCTGGATATTCTGCATCACCAGCCGAAGTGTTCCTGATGCCAAGCTTGATACATCAACACGCACCAAAGTGGGTGCTGCAAGTTCCAGCGGCCGGAAAGGTGACGTCGCCAGGCCTCGCGGACAGGATCCGGATCGAATATCCCGTGACGCAACAGAGCATCGCGTGAGAGCAGCGTCTCGGCCCACTCGCGCAGTTCGCCACGCAGCCAGCGGTCAATTGGAACGCCGAAGCCGACTTTCGGCCGATCGATCAGCGCCTGCGGGACATGGCGATACAAGGCTTGGCGCACCAGCCACTTGGTCACACCGCCTCGCACCTTGAATCGCAGCGGGAGAGAAGCAGCGAACTCGTAGAGATCGTGATCAAGGAACGGGATCCGGGATTCCAGGCTCGTCGCCATCGTTGCGCGGTCAACCTTGACCAGGATGTCGTTGGGCAGGTATCCCACCGCATCCTGCAGCATCATCCTCTCGGTGAAGTCGAGGCCTTGCAGCCCCAGTGCCTCCCAGTCGATCGGACGAAGCTGCGCATGAGTTTCCGACACCAAGCGTGCGGGGTCTGGCCACTGGCTGATGAAGCTTTCGTACAACTCGTCGTCTGTGCGGCAAGGAAGGGCGCGTGCCACTTTGGCCACTTTGTCCCCCGCATCTTTGAATCGCGCGGATGCCGGGACAAGGTGGTTGAGCGCGCCGAACAAGCGATCCCACTGTGTTGGTGAGAGCCACCCAAACGCTCGCGACAGCAACAGGCGGGCGGGCCGCGGCAGCATGGCCACACGGTGTTTCAGACCCGGGCCGAACAAGTAGCGGTTGTAGCCCCCGAACACCTCGTCCCCCGCGTCCCCCGAGAGCGCAACGGTCACATGCTGGCGTGCCAGTTTCGCCACCAGATGCGTTGGGATCTGCGATGAATCTGCGAACGGTTCGCAGTACATCGTCGGCAAACGCGGAATGACCTCGAGGCCATCGCGTGGTGTCACGTACATCTCCGTGTGCTGCGTGCCGATGTGTGCAGCCACGGCTTTCGCGGCGTCGGCCTCGTTGTACGCTGCCTCGTGAAAGCCGATCGAGAACGTGCGTATCGGCTGTGCCGACTGGGCCTGCATCAGCGCGACAACCGTTGACGAGTCGACGCCACCCGAAAGGAAGGCACCGAGTGGTACGTCGGCGACCATTTGATGACGAATCGCGCTGCCAAGCAGTCGCTCGAAGCGGAGGATCGCTTCATCGTCGCTGCCCTCGAACGGTCGCGCCTTGCCGCGTGCCCAGGCGGCGGAAGCGAGCCAGTAGGCGTAGGCCTCGCCAGGGTTGGACGGGGTATCGAAGGTCATCCAGTGCCCGGGCATCAACTTGTGGACGTCCTCGAACACCGTCAGG
>CAYXBK010000069.1:0-1524 GCA_964463165.1 uncultured Chitinophagales bacterium | reverse complement strand
AAAAAACCGGTGCGAGAACCCTCTTGGTGAGGTTGCCGCCAGGTTGGAAGCAGCCGCTCGGCTACCATACGGCCGATCTCGAGATGTTTGTCGTCGAAGGAGGCGTCAGCATCGGCGATCGACCGATGGGTAGATATTCCTATGCCTACTACCCGGCTGGCTATTCGCACAGCTTCGGTACCGAGGAAGGAGCCACCGTGCTGCAGTTCTGGGGCGGCGCGCCGGATTACGTGGCGAGTGCCGGCTCCCGGCCTGGTACCAACGCGGCGGCCGCTGTCGACGGGCTTCTCTATCACGACGTGCCGACGAACGGGCCCGGGAGCCTTCCCAAGTTTCGGAAGGAGCCGGTCATGGAGAACTCGCCAGTGCACGTCAAGCTCCTGCGTCTGGATCAAGCCTCTGGCCAGAAGAGCTGGATTGCGACATCGCCGGGTGGATATCCGATGATGAGCGGCGAGGGGGATCTGCCGCTGTGGTCGTCCAGCGCAAGTTGGCAGGAGGGATTCCTGATCGCCGGGGACATGACGATCGCGGAGTGCCTGCCGGAGGGGCAGGTCGCGGGTGCCTACGCGCCCAACGGCTACTTCTTCAGGCCCGCTGGTGCAAAGCATGGAGGCCTGAGTCAGTACTCGGATACCTTCTCCGTGTGGCTGTATCGCACCGGGCCGGGTCACTGGGTCACTTATGACAACGCGTGCGCGGAGCCTTCTACGAACGCGAGAGGGGGACGTTCGTCATGAGATCGCAACACCTGCTCTATCTTTCGGTTGTCGTGTCGACGGGCCTGGCACTGGCGTCCGCACCTGCGCCTGCCCAGAGCTATGGCCCTCCGACAGTCAGCCAGGCGCCGCCGTTCTCGGTGCCCGAGTCCGGTTACGAGGTCGAGGGGCGCACCGGGCTGATGCACAACATCCCCAATGTCGAGTTCATCGAGTGGGAGCCGTTCGAAGCCCCGGGCATCCCTGCCGGTTTGCAAAGAAGGCTCCTCAGTGTGTCTCCCAGCATGGCGGCCGTCGCCCAGATCACCTATGTCCCGGCCGGATGGAGTCAGCCGGCTGGCTACGATGAAGTCGACAACGAAATCGTAGTCCTCGACGGCGATCTGAGCATCGGTGAAGGTGCGGAGGCGGAAAAGCTCAAGAAGTACTCCTACAGCTACATCCCGGCGGGAATGTGGCGTGGTGCGGTGCGGTCGCGCCAGGGCGCGGTCCTGCTGCAGTGGTACAAGGGCGCTCCGAAGTTCATCGTGTCCAAGGCGGGCAAGCGGGGTGCGCGCACCCACGCACGTGTTCGCGACTGGAATAGATACAAGACTGCCTGGTACGTCGACGACCCGTTCCCGGCGTATCGCACGGGTGGCAACTTCCCGGGCTATCTGCACAACCTCATGCGGAAAGATCCCGATACCGGGGAAATGACCTGGATGACGTTCGTTTCCAGCGTTCCCGCGCCGCCGAGCAACAACCCCGGTAACTTTGGCGGCGGGGCCGAAGTCCATCCCAGTTTCGAGGAGTACTACCTTCC
>CAYXBK010000068.1:0-1545 GCA_964463165.1 uncultured Chitinophagales bacterium | reverse complement strand
CTTGAGGAAGATAAAAGAGTTTGAATCATGACTTCGGCTGAATGCTGTGTGCGATCATAATTTACTTCATAAGTCAATTTTATGCGAATTGATAATCACAGCCATTGTTGTTAAGTTGTTCACACTATATTAGAGGAGTATTCAAAAGAAATTTTGCGCTTTCAGGAGAGGTGGCAGAGTGGTCGAATGCGGCGGTCTCGAAAACCGTTATGGGGGCAACTCCATCGAGGGTTCGAATCCCTCCTTCTCCGCTTACTTTGCTCCGGTGTTGGCTTTAATTTCATTTCCATCAATACTTCCTGTGCCCGGTGTCATACTTTTCTTAAATGTCTGAAAATTTTCCACAAGCCTCTTGACATTTGCTTCTGTCTTTGATAAGAAAGTATTCGGATAGACTCCAATCCAAACGATAAAAACAATGATCGGAATGAACGACAATAATTCCATCTTAGAAAGATCAGGCAGATCTTTGTTCTGCTCCTTATCAACCGGACCAAGCATAACTCTCTGAAACATCCACAATAAATAAACAGCAGCAAGGATTCCCGCGGAAGTAGAAATAATTGAATAAGCATTCGTGCCAAGGTTTGGCGAATAAAACGAACCCAGCAGTATCAGGAATTCACCCACAAAACCATTCAAACCCGGAAGTCCGATTGATGAAAGAACAACAATCATGAAAATCACAGAAAACACGGGCATTACTTTCATTATTCCTCCAAAGTCAATGATTTGCTTTGTGTGCCTTCTTTCATACAGAACTCCGACAATCATAAACAGCGCCCCGGTGGAAAGTCCGTGATTTATCATCTGGATTATACTCCCCTGCAGTGCAATATCAGTAATCGCAAATGTACCGAGCACGATGAATCCAAGATGGCTTACTGAAGAATATGCAACCAGCTTCTTTACATCTTTCTGTACAATTGAAAGCAGAGCTCCATAAACAATTCCAATGACTGCAAGCGTCGCTATATAAGGAGTAAGTTTAATGAAAGCCGCGGGAAACAAAGGCAATGAAAATCTGATTAATCCATAAGTACCCATTTTCAAAAGTACAGCAGCAAGTATAACGCTGCCGGCGGTTGGAGCCTGCACGTGAGCATCCGGGAGCCACGTGTGAAAAGGAAATAGCGGGACCTTGATCAGGAAACTAAGCGTGAACAAAATGAAAAGATAGATCTGCTGATTCAGCGGAATCTGCGGCGAAAATAAAATTAATTTTGTAAGATCAGTAGAGAATTCGCCCGTAAACGGCTGGCACAAGATGCCGAGCCATATAATTCCAATCAGCATCAGAAGACTTCCGAACATTGTGTAGAGAAAGAACTTTATCGTTGCATATATTCTGTCTTCAGCTCCCCAGATGCCGATTATAAAATACATTGGCAGCAGAATGAATTCCCAGAAGATGTAAAACAGAATCAGGTCAAGAGAGGCAAAGACTCCGATAAGACTCACATCAAGAAGAATCAGCAGGAAATAGAAAGACCTGATATTCTTTTTTATTCCTAAGCCTTTTTAAAAGAGCTTCTGGAATATCGC
>CAYXBK010000067.1:0-1564 GCA_964463165.1 uncultured Chitinophagales bacterium | reverse complement strand
CTGCGGGCCTGGTCATGGTGAACGCGCCCACGTCCGGTGCCGAGTATCACGTGCCGTTCGCCGGGCGCGCGCCTTCCGGATTCGGCCCTGCCGAGCAAGGTATGGCCACTGCGGAGTTCTTCACGGAGGTCAAGACGACCTACGTCAATCACGGAGTGGTCTGAGAACGCCCTTCGCGATGACGAACGGCCGTGCAATCCGATACTGGGAGCACATCGGAAATGGGTAGGCATGTACTGCTGGTGATGAGCAACCCCGTCAGTGCGGAACGGGAGTCCGAATACAACGACTGGTATTCGAACCGCCACGTCGGAGATGTGGTGGACGTTCCGGGATTCGCCGCCGCGACGCGGTACGTCGCTTCGGAGGCGCAGATGGTCGGGCCACCGCAGTACAAATACCTGGCGGTGTACGAGATCGATGCGGACGATCCCGCCGATGCGGTGCGGTCGTTGCGGGAGGCGCTCGCCACTCCGGGGAAAATGCCGGTGAGCGATGCCATGGACCGCAACAGCCTCTTCGTGCACGTGTATACGGCGATCACCGAAAAGGTGAGCTCGAGCGATCGCGCTGAATGACGATGCATCCGGCAGAGGAGAACACGGCCATGAGCATGGGCAAGGTACTCGACCCGACCGCGCAGCGCAGCGACGACATCGCCGAGCCAGGCCCCGATGCCGGTCCGCTGGCCGGCCGCACCATCGGCTTCCGCCTGGACGAGATCTGGCGCGCATGGGACTGGGTCGCGGAGCTTTGGGGCGAGGAGTTTCGCAAGGCCGGCGCCAAGGTGATCTATTGGCGTTCCGATCAGGGCCGCACTGGTGCGGAAGGCGAACGCATCGCCAAGGAGCTCGATGGATTCCTCGGATCGATCGACATCGCCGTCGTGGGCCTGGGCAACTGCGGCTCCTGTACCGGCTGGACCATCCGCGATGCGCTCGCGGCCGCGGGCCGTGGCTTGCCGACCACTGCCGTCTGTACCGAGGTGTTCGAGGAACTCGGCCGCAATCTGGCACGCCGCGGCGGACGCTCCGGGCTGCGCATCCACATTCTTCCCTATCCGCTGAACGAAAAACAGTATGGGGAAGTGGCAGCCGTGGCGCGCGCGCATCTGCCGGCCTTGCTCGAAACCATGGGCGCGGACATCAATCCCGTGCTGGCGGCTGCCGGATGAGCACGACGGCGAACAGAACGATACGCGCGAGCAGCAGCCGCAGCGCCCAACCCGCAAAGGAAGTCAATCTGCGCGATTGCGGCCCGGATGGCTGCGGCATCGATTGGCTGTCGAGCGAGCAGCACGAGGCCGAGATCGACGATGTCGTCGAGTTCACCCGCTACGCACTGGAGCGCGGCTGGGGCGACGGTCTGCCGATGATCCCGCCGACGGAAGCGCGGGTGCGCGCCCTGCTGAACGAGAACAACCGCTACGCCGACGAGGTCATCTGCCGGCTGCCGCCTTCGGACGCCGAATGCACGGTGGAGAAGATCGCGATCAATGCGGTCATGGCCGGCGCGCCGCCGGCCTCGCTGCCGTTGATCATCGCGGCGCTGGAAGCGATGGCCG
>CAYXBK010000066.1:0-1571 GCA_964463165.1 uncultured Chitinophagales bacterium | reverse complement strand
CCACAACGAGATGGCCCGGAGTCTCAAGCTCCGGGCCATCTCGTTGGGAGAGGCCGCCGCACTGCCTCCCCACCCGGCCAGGATTGCCCCCTGGACCTGTCTCACACCCCTGGGCAAGGGACCGCCCGTCGCGCGCCGAATGAGGACAGCGACGATACCTTCCCGTTCTGCGCGGTGGGCTTCAGTTGTCCTGCCACAGGTGCCCGCTCCACCGGACGGGCCAACCTGGACGAGGACTAGCCAGCAGGCCCATCTCAGGTCCTCTCTGACGTACCCCGATCCTGGAACGAATGTCCGTTGCGGTCGGTCGAGATCGCCGCGTGCACCGCACGGTAGCGGTGCCCCGCCATACGGATGACGGCGGGGATGTCAACGCGGGAACAGCCAGACCCCGGGACGTGGGGCACTATGCGGATGGCGACGAGACGAGTCTGAGCCGCATGAGCATACGCACGCAGGAGATCACCTATGGACCACCACCACTTCGATACGCTGGCCGTGGCGCTCAGCGCGCCGCAATCGCGGCGCGGGACCGTGCGCCTGCTTGGTCTCGTGCTGGCGGGAGGGACGGTCACAATCGGCGGAATCGCCGTCGTCCCGCCCGCGGCCGCCAGGAAGCGCAAGCCCAAGCCCCGCAAACCGACCTGCCGGGATGGCGTGCGCAACGGGACCGAAACGGACGTGGACTGTGGTGGGGGGACCTGCCCACGCTGCAGCGACGGCCAGAGCTGCCAGGAGGCCAATGACTGTCGCAGTGGCACCTGCCGCAGCAGGCAATGTGTGACCTGCACCCTCAAAGACCTGTGCGGTGCCGATCGCCACGGAGCCTGTCAGTGCAACGAAGATTTCGCCACGCGCGAACCGGTCTGCCTGAGCAGTGCTGCCCTCGGGCTCACCGTTGATGACTGTGCCAAGTGCCCGGCCGAGACTGACAGCTGCGTGACCATCAACGGTCTGCTCCCGGGCCCCTTCCTCACCGATCGGCTGCGCTCGGGTCGTGCCGAGGCCGCCCGCAAGGCAGGCATAGCGGTTGACGCGTTCATCGCGCAGCAGATGCAGACGAATCCCGCGGGACGTGCGGGCGACCCATTCGAATTCGGCGAGGCCTGCGCGTTTCTCTGCGCAGCATCGTCGGGTTTCATCGTCGGCCAGAACCTGCTGCTGGACGGCGGAGCCTTCAATTCGACGATGGGGTGAGAAAATAAAACCTAACCGTGTCGAATCGCCCGCTCGCCCTTCGACTAGCTGCAGAAGAGGATGAAGGGATCAGGCTCGACAACTTCTCCCCTTGACGTCCGAGACGATCGAGCCGTCCCCTGTTCCCTGGAGAAAGCCGTGAAGTATCTGTGCCTGGTATACCTCGACGAGAAGCGCTTGCCGGAGCTGCCGGACGAGGACTGCGTCGAGTTCGATGCGGGGATCCGCAAGAGCGGCCACTGTCTCGCCTCCGAGGCGCTGCAATCCGTGCAGACCGCAACCACCGTGCGCATGCGCAACGGCACGCTCTTGATCACCGACGGTCCATTCGCCGAGACCAAGGAGCAGCTCGCCGGCTTCTACATGATCGAAGC
>CAYXBK010000065.1:0-1573 GCA_964463165.1 uncultured Chitinophagales bacterium | reverse complement strand
CTCGACATGGGCTTCCTGAACGACGTGCTCGACGTCGTCGAGCGCTGTCCGAAGACGCGGCAGACGCTGCTCTTCTCCGCGACGTACCCCGACGGCGTGATCGAGCTCGGCCGGCGCTTCCTGCGCGCGCCGAAGGAGGTGAAGCTCCTCGAGCAGCACGCGCCGACGAAGATCCGCCAGCGCTTCTACGCGGTCGACGATCGCGAGCGTCTCGACGTCGTGGTGCGCTTGCTCGAGCACTACCGGCCCGAACGCACGCTCGCGTTCTGCAACACGAAGGACGTGTGCCGCGGGCTCGTGCAGAAGCTCGCCGCGCGCGGGATCGAGGCCCTCGCGCTGCACGGCGATTTGGAGCAGCGCGAGCGCGACCAGGTGCTCGTCCAGTTCGTCAACCGGAGCTGCTCGGTGCTCGTCGCGACGGACGTCGCCGCGCGCGGGCTCGACATCGCGGAGCTCGATGCCGTCGTCAACGTCGAGGTGTCGCCCGACCCCGAGGTGCACGTGCATCGCATCGGTCGCACGGGCCGCGTCGACCGCGAGGGCTCTGCGTTCACGCTCGCGAGCGAGCGCGAACGGGCCCGCGTCGCGCGCATCGAGGAAGCGCGCGGCACCCCGCTCGAGTGGGGCGAGACGAAGGAGCTCGTCCGCGCGAACAAGGCGCCGCTCGTGCCGCCGATGACGACGATCCAGATCCTCGGCGGCCGCAAGGAGAAGCTCCGCGCGGGCGACGTGCTCGGCGCGCTGACGCGCGGAGCGGGGCTCCCGGCCGAGCACGTGGGCAAGATCACGGTCAACGCGTACGCGACCTACGTCGCGGTCGATCGCCGCAGCGTGAAGGCGGCGCTGCGCGAGCTCGCGACGAAGGGCGTGAAGGGCCGCGCGGTCAAGGCGCGCACGCTGCCTGCGGACGACGCGTGAGCGCGTCGGAGACGTTCAGCGGTTCGTGACGTGGATCGGCGCGAGCGCGCCGAACGTCGCGACGTGCACGCGGCCCCGCGAGTCGAGCGCGAGCGCGGTCGTGCGGTCGTCGCTCGCGCGCACGTCGCTCGCGACGCGGGCGACGTGCCAAGTCCCGTTCGCGTTCGTCGCGTAACGCAGCTCGCCGTTCGCCACGACGTAGCTCGCGTGCACGTGCCCGTCGTCGTCGACGGCGACGCTCGGCGCGACGGCTTGGACCGCGTCGACGCGCTCGTCCGACCACGAGCCCGAGGCGCGCCACGCGTGGTGGAGCTCGGCGCTCGCGTCCGAGTAGAGGACGTGCGGTTCGCCCTGCGGATCGAGTGCGAGCGCGATGCCGCGAACGGAGCCGTTCGCGAGCGGCGTGCTCGACCACGTCCCGCCCGTGTTCGAGGCGCAGCGCAGGCCGTACGTCGGAGCCGCGCCTTGGTACGCGACGAACTCGACGCCGCTCGAGCTCACGGCGATGCGCGGTGCGACGCCGGGGAAGCCGCAGCCCAGGTCGCTCGCGTCGACGATGCTCGCGCTCCACGCGCCGCTCGCGTTCGTCGCCGTTCGCAGCGTGCTCGACCAAGCGGTGCCGTTCCAGAGATCCGACTTGCCGACGACGTGCGCG
>CAYXBK010000064.1:0-1596 GCA_964463165.1 uncultured Chitinophagales bacterium | reverse complement strand
TCCATTGCCTGAGGGCGTTCAGGCCCTTCTCGCGGGTGTCGGTGCGCATGCGCTGGAGCGTTTCCACCTCGTCCAGCACCATCACCAGGCCGGGGAAGCCGCTGTCGCGCAGGATGGTGAGCAGGCCCACCAAGAAGTTGGTGGCACCGAAGTGGTCCAGGTCCCCCTTGATGCCCGCCGCACGCTTGACGCTGGCCGCCACGTTCGGCTGACCCGACAGCCAACTGATCAGTCCGTCCGCCAGCATCCCGTCCCCGGCCGCCGACGCGCGGCGGTAGGTTCGAAGCACCGCGGAAAAGGCCGGGGCGGTCTTGCTGATGGTGGAAAGGCGCGCCTCCATCAGTGCATCGGTGCGTGCCAGCAGCTCCGCGGCGTCGTCGGGATCGACCGACGAGTCGGCCAGAACGTCCTGTTCCAGCGCGTAGAACCAGCCATCGATGACGCCACGAAAGGCGCCGCTCGCGGTGTCCGCCGTCCCCAGGTGCTCGACGAGCCGGCGATAGACAGTCTCCAGCCGGTGCAGCGGCGTTTCGGTCTCGTTGATCTGGACTTCGGTCGCCGCAAAGCCGCGGGCCCGCGCCCGTTCTTGCAACCAGCGTCCGAAGAAAGTCTTGCCGGTCCCGTATTCGCCGCGCACGGCCTTGAATCCGCCGCGCCCAGCGGCAACGCCAGCCAGCTCCTCATCGAGGGTGGGCGCGAAGGATTCGATACCCACCGCGAGGGCATCCAGCCCGCTGCTGGGGACGGTTCCACGCCGCAGCGCACTGACGATGTCTTCCCGACGCGCGGCGCTGATCATCGTTGACCTCCCTGGCCAACGACACGGAACTGCTGTTGCAGCAGAGCGATGTTCAACTCCACGGTGCCAGCGGCCTCGTCAACGACCAGCACCGGTGCCTGGTCCACGTTCAACATGCGCCGGACCGCGCTCAGCATGCCGCCGAGGCGGATCTCCGGCAGTGAAAGCCTCTGGGCCAGCGCGGCGCGCGACAGCTTGCCGCCACGTTCCGAAAGTGCAGTCAGCAGCAGCCGCATCTTTTCGTCGGGCAGTGCAACCCGCGCAGCCAATTGACGCTGCGACGCGTAGATCGCGCCGCTCAACAAGGCACTGATCCAGTCCGGGGCGGCTGGCGCCGGCACGGGCGGCAACTCGGTCGTATCAAAGAGCTGCGGCTGGCCAGTCTGCGCCGTCGGCTTGCGGCCCGTAGGCCGGGCCGGTGGTGCAATCGCGGGCTTCGCTTCCTTCGATTTCGCGATCGGCGGCAGTTCCCACCACTCGGGCTGTGCAGGCGGTGCCGGTGTCCATCCAGGCAGGTTCATGCCGAGGGGCACCATGACGCTGAGCGGTACCGTCACCTCTTGGGGTGACAGACCGCCGTGGTACCCGTTCTTGCGTCCGCCGTACCGCGTGCTTTCGCCCCACAGGCAGACGACAGTATTCGATCCGTCGCTCGTCACCACGCGCCCACCGCTCACCGCCACCTCGTGCGGCGCGCGGCTGTCCGTGCCCGGGCGCCAGCGATCGCTCTCGCCGCCGGCGAGCTGGGTGGTGCCGTCTTCCAGCAAGTGACCATGGTCGGCGGTGATCACCACCAC
>CAYXBK010000063.1:0-1604 GCA_964463165.1 uncultured Chitinophagales bacterium | reverse complement strand
GTCGGCTTCGGCAGTATCAACGACGGTTCCGGCAATGCCATAGCCAGCGTTGTTCACCAGCACGTCGATCCGCCCAAACTGATCGCGCGCACGCCGCAGCAGAGCCTGCACGCTGTCGCTTTTCGCAACGTCCACCTCGGCGGCGATGGCATCCTGCCCGGCCTCTCGTGCAGTCTGCGTCGCCGCCGCCACATTCTTATCCGCGACGATGACCTTGCCGCCTTCGCGCGCAAACAACAGGCATGTCGCTCGCCCGATCCCCGATCCGCCACCGGTCACCACGCAGGTTTTTTCTCGCAATCGTCCTGACACAACAATGCTCCTTGCTCAGCCCTTCACCGCGCCGGCACCCCAGCCAGCGATAAGATACTTCTGCACGCTCACGAAGAAGATGAGCGCGGGGATGGTGATCATCATGCCCGCCGCCATCATCATGCCCCAGTCCGTCACGGTCGACTCGTAAAGATCCTGGATACCGATCGGCAGTGTCTTCAGATTGTCGGAGCCGACTAGTACGCGAGCGAACAGATAGTCGTTCCAAGCGACGATGAAGGTGAAAATCGACACGGCAATGACTCCGGGAAGTGCGAGCGGCACGATCACTCGCAGCACGGCCTGCGGCCGCGACGCACCGTCGATCATGGCCGCCTCCTCCAGATCGATGGGAATCGACTGAAAGAAGGAGCGTAACAACCACATGCTGAATGGCAGGGAGAAAGTCGTGTACGACAGGATCAGGCCAAGATGAGAGTTCACAAGGCCGGCGTTCCGCATGAGAATGTAAAAGGGCACGACGACCATAATCGGCGCGAACATGTAGGTGAACAGCATCGTGCCGGCGACAAATTCGCGTCCGCGGAACCTGAACCGCGTGATCGCATATGCGGCGAGCGTGCCAACGATAACCGTAAGAACTGTGGCACCGCCAGCTACCGTTAGACTGTTGACGAAATACGTGAGAAATCTGGTCTGCGAGAAGAGGCGCGCATACGCCGCCAATTGCGGGCTGTCGGTCCATAGCGATGGCACCAGACTCAAGATTTCCCGATCCGGCTTGATGGAGGTCACGAACATCCACAGCAGCGGAAACCCGCAGATGAATGCGAGGGCCGCGGTCGCGACGTAGAGCCCGGCACGTGCGAGGAGACGTTTGACGGCCGCGCTCATAGATGTTCGTCCCTGCGGAACACGCGGAAATATACGATCGCGAACGCTGCGAGCATCATGAACATGATGGTTGACAGCGCGGCGCCGGCTCCCACTTGCAACTCGCCGAATGTCTTAATGAAGGTATAAATCGGCAGCGTGCGCACGAAATAGCCTAGCCCGCCGCCACCGGCAAATAGCCAGATGATGTCGAATTTCGTGAACATGAACATAAACCGCAGTAGCACTATGATGAATAGTACGTTTCGTATTTGCGGCAGCGTGACGTGGAAAAAGCGCCTAAGCGGACCAGCGCCGTCAACTTTTGCCGCCGCGTAAAGCTCCGGATCGATGGTTTGCAGGCGAGCGAGCGCACTGATCACGACAAACGGGAAGAATGTCCAAGTGCTCACCAGGATCAACGTGAACATGATGATGCTTGGATCAAACCAGACGAT
>CAYXBK010000062.1:0-1644 GCA_964463165.1 uncultured Chitinophagales bacterium | reverse complement strand
GTCGGCGCCGACATCTTCGACGCGGAAAAGCTTTGGGCCTATGAGGCGGGGATCAAGAGCCAGTTCCTCGACCGGCGCGCGACCTTGAATGTCGCCGGTTTCTACTACGACTATACGAGTATCCAGATTCGCAGCGTCACTGCGCCAGGTGTGACGACGGTGGACAACGCGGCCAGCGCCACACTGAAGGGCATCGAAGCCGAACTGACCATTCGACCGACGGAAGCGTTCACTCTTTCGGGCCAGGTTGCATACGTGGACGCAAGATACGGGGCGTTCTGCCAACCCATCAGCGCGGGCACACCCCAGGCGAACGATCCGTCATGCGCCACCGGAATCGCCGACCGCAGCGGCAACCGCCTGAACCAGGCTCCGAAGTGGAGCGGTGGCGTCAATCTGAACTACGAAGCGCCCGTGACTGCCAACGCAACGTTGAAGGCGAACGTCGGTTATTCCCTCGAATCGAGCGTGTTCTACACGACCGCGAACGAGACTCCCGCTGCCAATCCCGACGGCTGGCGACGTCTCGATGCGAGGCTCGCCCTCGCCTTCGACCACGGTCTGGAAGTCTATGCCTACGGCCGCAACTTGAACGACAACCGTTACATCGGTCAGGTCTTCCGCTTGAGCGCCGTTGCCGTCCTGGGTGCGATCAGCGAGCCACGCACCTATGGAATCGGTTTGAAGTACAAGTATTGAACTCACGCAGGCGCATGCCTGCCTTGTTAGTGATCGTCGATCGTTTCCATCTCCATTCAAGACTGGACCCACCCATGACCACCATGCGCACCGGTGTACGTTCCAAAGGACTCGACAACGCTGGCATTGCCGCCTTGAGGCGGGGTATCGAGGCGGACATGGCGAAAGGCCGGCATCACGGGGCCGTGTTGCTGGTTGCCCGCCACGGCGAAATCCTCGTCCACGAGGCACTGGGAACATTCGATCGGGGCAGCGATCGGCCTCTCAAGAAAACGGACCGCTTCCTTCTGGCGTCGACGACCAAGTCGATCACCGCGGCAGCAGTGTTGAGGCTCGTCGATCGCGGCGAAGTGACGCTCGATACGCCTGTGGCCGAAATCATTCCGGAGTTTGCCGTTCGCGGCAAGCAGCGGGTCACGCTCTACCATTTGCTGAACCATACGGGCGGAACCTGGCCGTACTTCGGCCCTCCTCCGCCATTGACCGGTGCGGACATGGCCAATATGGCCAAGATGGTGGCCGCAGTCTGCGCCCAGCAATTGGCCCATCGTCCCGGAGAAGTTGTCGTCTACAATCCCTGGGCCGATTTCACGCTTGTCGGCGAGATCATCCAGCGCATCAGCAAACGCAAGTTTCGCGACTTCCTGAACGACGAGATCTTTTCGCCGCTGGGCATGAGCGACAGCTCTGTCGGTTTACCGGTGGATCACCCCGATCGGGTGCCAATCCGCGTTACGGATCTCAATCCGGGTGCCGTCGAAGCTAACACGCTCGAGGCGCTGAATCTGCTGGGCGATGGGGAGGAAGCCATCCGCCCTTCGGGCGGCATATTTTCCACGGCCGTGGATGTCTTCAAGTTCGCGGAAATGCTACGCCTCGGTGGCACAGGCAACGGAGCGCGGATCCTGTCGCAGGCCCTCACCGACTATGCGCTGCAGAACCACA
>CAYXBK010000061.1:0-1676 GCA_964463165.1 uncultured Chitinophagales bacterium | reverse complement strand
GCCGCGCAGGGTTATCAGGAATCGCAGCTCGACCACTCCAGGCGCAGCGCCGTCGGCGCGATCGGCGTGATGCAGATCATGCCGGCGACCGGCGGCGAGCTCGACGTCGGCGACATCCGCGAGCTCGAGCCGAACATCCACGGCGGCGTGAAGTACATGCGCCGGATGATCGACCGCTACTTCGCCGACCCGGCGGTCGGCGCGACCGACCGGATGCTGTTCTCGTTCGCTGCGTACAACGCCGGGCCGGCGCGGGTGCGCGCGCTGCGCGCCGAAGCGCGCGACGGCGGCCTCGACCCCGACCGCTGGTTCGACCACGTCGAGCGCGTGGCTGCGCGGCGCATCGGTCGCGAGACGGTGCAGTACGTCAGCAACATCTACAAATACTACGTTGCCTACCAGCTCGTACAGGAGCGCGTTGCCGAGGAGTTGCGCCAGGCGCCCGCCGCGGCCCGGGTGCGCTGACGACCTGTCCCTGCCGTTCGAGCGCGAGGAGATCAACGAGTTCTCATACGAAGGCGGCTTCGTCGGTCTCACCTACGCATTGCCGGTGGAGCGGCTCAACGGCTCGTTCGCACTCCAGGGGTCGATCGCGCAGCTGCGGTGACGCGGCTGCGCCTGGACCTGCGCTATGCGATCGGCCTGGGACGCGACGAGGCCGAGTGAGCCCTGCGCGCATCGTCGCCGCGGCGGGCGACGACGCGCACACGTTCAATAGTTGCGCTGCGGCGGCGGATAGCCCTGCTGGGACGGTGGGTACCCGCCTTGCTGCGGATAGCCCTGCTGCGGGTAGCCCTGCTGCGGGTAGCCTTGCTGGGGATACCCGCCTTGCTGCGGTTGGCCCTGTTGCTGGGAAGGGTAGCCGCCCTGTGCCGGAGTACCGCCCGGCGGATAGCCACCTTGCTGCGGATAGCCGCCTTGCGACGGATAACCGCCCTGCGAGGGATAGCCTCCCTGGGAAGGGTAGCCGCCCTGTTGCGGGGGATAGCCCGACTGCGAATCGTCACCTTGCGGTGGATAGCCGGGTGACTGCTGCGGATAGCCCGGCTGCTGCCCGGGATAGCCCGATTGCATGCCAGGCCCGCCTTGCTGTGGCATTGGTGCGCCGCCGCCGGCTCCGGAGAACGGCAGGCCCGCGCGTGCCCAGGCCTCCATGCCGCCGCGATACCACAGCACGTTGCGATAGCCGAGTGCGATCGCGCGCAGCGCGGCGTTGTACGACATCCAGCACTCCGGGCCCTCGCAGTAAGTGACGATCGGCGTGTCGGTGCGCCCTCTCGTCAGCTGCTGCAGCACCTGGCGGAATTGCTGCTGGACCTGGTCGTCGAAGGAGCCGGGCTGCGCCGCGGGAACCGCCATGAAGGCGTTGGGCAGCATCTGCGGTGAGCCGATCACGTGCAGCAGCACGACGGGCGTCTGGCCGCCCTGAAGCAGCGGCAGCAGGCCCTTGGTGGTGATCAGCTGGCCGCCCGGGATCTGCGTCGGAGTCGGCGCATGCATCGCGCCGGCATGCAGCGTCTTGACGGGCTTCACGCCCATGTCGCGCCGTTCCCAGGCCATCAGTGCATCGAGCGATGCTCCACCGCCTCCCGCGCCGCCGCCGTCCATCATGCCGCCACCCGCATTGCCGAACCCCGGCGCGCGGCTGACGCCGGGCTCCGCACCGGTCGGCATGG
>CAYXBK010000060.1:0-1859 GCA_964463165.1 uncultured Chitinophagales bacterium | reverse complement strand
TCGCTACGCAGGAAAACGCCATGAAACTCGACAGCTCCGTCTCCGCCATCGTCAGGGAATCTTCTTCGATTTTCCTGGCTGGGATCCCATTCGCATAAGCGAGGAGCTGAGCCCGCACTACGCCGCTTCTAAGGACTTGCGGCTGGGATAAAGATCGGTCGCGGATCTCCACTTCCTGAACAAGACGGGCTAGAGGGCGGCTCATGTCTTCAATCTTCTCATCTAGATCAGGGATTCCTGAGTCTGCCCGGGCCGCCTGCTGCGGCTCCGCTCGGATTAACGAAAGATCTGCCTGCTCCCTTCTTTCTGCAGGAGCTTCAGTCCAGCGCGACAGTCCAGCGTACGATTGGAGAAACTGTTTGGAAAACTTCTTCGCCGCCCGAATGAAAACAGCCTGGACTCCCGGGCCTGCTTCCGCAAAGGTCCCTCTTGCCAGGAAGGCTTGTCCGAACTGCCTCAGTCCGAGAGCGAGAATCTCCCTCTGTTTACTCGACAGCATCCCGATCCGCTCCAAGTTAATCAGCCCCGCCTCGCTTTCGATCCGGCGCTGCTGCAGCATATTCCAGAGAAGAGCCGCCGGCGAACCGTATTGCCACACAAGGCGCGCCCCGTTCTGGAGCCGCTCGCTCTCTTTATCGGTGAGGGGCTTTCCCGTCCTGATCATCTCGGCCAGATCGATCCCCGCCATCGCGCTCGCCGCCGCAAGCCGGCACCAGCTCTCCTGAGGCTCCAGTTCATGGCCCGCAGAAACCTGCCCCAGGCAGCGCACTGCGACAGCCATAATCCCCGCAGAAATCCGGTCGCGGTTCTCCTCAACGTCGTCGCCCGTCGGCATCGACTCTTTGGAAAGATGGATCTGCACAGGCTGCGGATCGCTCCTCAGTTCAAGAACCGCCTCCCTCAGATTTTCTCTCTTCAGCAAAATCGCCTGCATCCGCGCGATCGCCTCGGGATGTACATCCCCGACAATTACGTTATAGTTGCGCGAACAGTCGCAGACCATCGCGCATTTGTTACAGAATTTCGTCCATAAGGACCCCAGTGCATTGCACGTCATAACGCCCTCCTTTTGGTTAAGGGTTGTTTAAAGAATCTTTAAGATTACATTAAGACAACAGGAGGAATTGCGACAAGTAAAAATTTTTAGACGGGGTTTAGCGGTCTTGATCTTCCCGTTCTTTAGGTTCCCAAAGCCCTCTCTTTTTCTTCTTCTTTTTCTCTGCGGAAGAAAGAGGGACTTGCCCGGGAAAGAACGGCGCTGCCGGAAGAATGGTTCTCTCGGCAACAGGCGGCCGGGGTTCCGGCTCGCTGGAAATAACAGGAGTGAAACTGCCCATCGGGGGAGGGGGCTTCTGGGGAGGAAGGACGGGAGGGCGCCCTATCGGCTGCTGGTGCTCTGCCTCGCTTTTGCGAAGCGGATTTTTCCTCGCCTCTCCCCTTTCAGCTACCTGAAACTCCTTTTCCTGCCTCGCGAAGTCGCGCCGTAAATTGTTCAGCGGACTCTTTTCGCTCGATTCAGACTTGATCGCGAAGGGCTGCCCCGAAGGCTCCCGTTTCGGTTCGCGCTGGGGAACCCACGTATGGGATTCGGCGGACTCTTTAGGCGAAACAGGTGTCTCCGCCTTAGGGAACGAAATCTGTTTCTTCAGCAATTGTTCTCGGGGAGAGATCGGCAGCGGCAGACGGAACGGCGAGGCGAATCCTGAGTCGGAGGAAGGCATCTCCCCTCTCCCAACAGCGGCGATCATCTCTTCGACAAGCGGCTTCAGCCTCTCGAACACATCTTTCAGCGGCGCTTCATGCGGGTTTGTAAATACATACGAACTCGATAGCGTCCGGATCGCAACGCGCACCTGGTC
>CAYXBK010000059.1:0-1880 GCA_964463165.1 uncultured Chitinophagales bacterium | reverse complement strand
CAGCGGCAGGGTCTGACACTCCCTTCTGGGCGTTATTGAAAAGCTCAAGATCTTTGTAGAGAAGTTGAATATCGGCAGCGATCGGTTTTCCCTGGTCGCCTTTTTGAGAACCATACGGATTTAAGGCTTCGTAGAGAGCGCTTGACGTGTTGATAGACGCTCCGCCTGTGCTCATGAAATAGGCTACCGCAGCAGCGGCCTTAGTCGCATCATTATACTCCTGGCAGCCCTGTAAAAGAGTCGTTCCAGACAGGTCGATCGGCGCCTGGAGAGCTTTCCATACTTTGTAAGCTTGGGTAGAAGAATCAGGAGCTGTCCCATTGAAGTACGCTCCGAGGGCGTTCACGTCCTGCATCACGACTTCCGTATTCAGCGCGCTGGGGTTAGATTTGTATTGCTGCATCGCTTCCCAGGCTGCGTCGACTAGTTTAATGAAGTTTGGATCGGTGTCAGGATCGACCGCGGAGCCGAGAGCTGCGTTGCGAGCTTGTGTTAAACAGCACTGAATTTGATTAACATTCATATTATCCACCCTAATTATTATTATTTAGTTCAATTATACCATCCCGATATTAAAATATCATAAATTTCTTAAAACATTAAAAATTAATTACTTACACATATTTCTAAATCACTAAGGTTCAAAATTTTATAAAAAATGATGCAAGAAATTGACTTTTAGGGCTTTACGTATTGAGGGTAGTGAGGCACCCAGACCCTTTCGCGGATCCGCTTTTCAATCGTCTCAGGGGGGAGAGAAGAGACCTTCTCCTGATGGGCTTTTTTCCCTACCTCCAAAGCGATCCGCTGGCTCACCTCTCTCACCTCCTGGATGGGAGGAAAAAGGGGCGCCGCAGGATCTTTGAGGGCGGGCGACTGGGCGGCCAGGGCGTGCGCCGCGGCTAAGAGCATTCCGTCGGTGATCTGGCGCGCTTCGGCAGTCAGAGCCCCCAGCCCCAGTCCTGGAAATATATAGACGTTGTTGCACTGGGCAACCTGGTAGGTCTTTCCCTTGAAATGGACAGGCTGGAAGGGGCTGCCGGTAGCGAACACCGCCTTTCCGTCGGTCCATTCGAGGAGCTCCTGCGGAGTGCACTCGGCTTTCGATGTAGGGTTGGAAAGAGGAAAGACGATCGGTCTTTCCTGGTACTTCTGCATCTCCTGGATCGCTTCCCTGGTGAAAGCGCCAGCCTGGGCGCAGACGCCGATCAGAACAGAAGGTTTTGCATTCCGGATCACGTCGAGGAGAGAAATGTACTGCAGGTTTTCAATATTCCAGTCTTTGATCGCGCTCTGCGGCTGCATATAGGCCCTCTGGCCGTTCATGATCGCGGGGCTATTGAAATGGATCAACCCCTCTCTGTCGATCAGATAAATCCTCTGTCTCGCCTCTTCCGGCGGAATTCCTTCGCCGATCAGCGCCTGAGTCAGGATGTCAGCGATGCCGGTTCCAGCCGAACCGCCGCCCAAGATGGCAATTCGCTGGTCTTTCAAATGCTGCTTCGTCGCCTTCAAAGCCGCTACGATCCCGGCTAAAAGAACCGCCGCAGTCCCTTGAATATCATCGTTGAACGAAAGAACTTCGCTTCGGTATTTTTTCAAGACTCTCCGGGCGTTCTCTTTCCCGAAATCTTCCCACTGGAGCAGCGCTTTTGGATACCGCTTTTTCAGCGCTTTGACGAACCGGTCGATAAACGCATCGTATTCGGATCCGCCGATCCGCTCATGGCGCCACCCGAGATAGATCTGGTCTTTGAGAAGATCGGAATTGTTCGTTCCTACATCGAGCAGGATCGGAAGGGTCTTTGATGGATGGAACCCGCCGAAGAGGGTATAAAGGCTGAGCTTTCCGACTGGAATCGTCATTCCTCCGATCCCTA
>CAYXBK010000058.1:0-1935 GCA_964463165.1 uncultured Chitinophagales bacterium | reverse complement strand
AGTAGCGGTCGAGCATCACGTCGCCGACGACGAGCAGGCGCGCGCCCGAGAAGTCGATGCGCGCCGCGCCGGACGGATTCACGGAAGTGGTCACACGCGCTCCAGTTCCTCGGTGCGCTTGGGCGCGTAGGTGTCCCAGCGGCTGCAGCCGGGGCACTGCCAGTAGAACTGCCGCGCCTTGAATCCGCAGTGCGCGCAGACGAAACGCGCGAGCCGCCGCGCCTGCGGTGCGATCAGCTTCTGAGTGAGCTCGATCTCGTCGCGCACGCGCGCGTCCGCGCCCGCCAGCCTCAGCGCGAGCAGCTTCTCCAGCCCCAGCAGCGACGGCTGGCGGCGCAGCTCGCGCTCGGCCCACGCGAGCGCGGCCGCGGGCCCGCGCCGCTCGCCCAGCGCCTGGGCGATCGCGGCGAGCGTGTCCACGGACGGAGTGCGCTCGTGCACCTGCTCGAGCGTCTCGATGCCGAGATCGGCACGGCCGGCCGCGTCGTGGGCGCGCAGCCAGCCGCCCGCGACCAGCGCGAGGTACGCCGGCTGGCGCTCGCCGAGCGCGCTCCACTCCCGCAGCGCGCCGTCGGGGTCGCCCTCGGCGAGCGCGAGCTCGCCGGCGAGCAGCCGCGCACGCGGGTGATCCGCGTCCGCGCGCAGCGCCGCGTCGAGCTCGCGGCGCGCGGTCTCGAGGCGGCCGGCCTCCTGCGAGGCGAGCGCCTGCGCGGCGAGCTCGCAGTGGAAGTGCGCGATCTCGCGGGCCTGCCCCTCGCCGGCGTCGCGCGCCATGCGCTGCGCGAGCTCGATCGCGAGCGGCCAGTCGCGCACCATCTGCGCGATCTCGAGCCGGTGCCGCAGGGCCGGCGCGCCGTAGCGCGAGCCGTCGAGCCGCACGAACGCGTCCTCGGCGCGATCGAGCAGCCCCGCCTTGAGGTAGTCCTGGCCCAGCTCGTAGAGCGCGTGCTCGCGCTGCGCGGCGTCGATGCCGCCGCGCTCGACGAGGTTCAGGTGCACGCGGATCGCGCGGTCGGTCTCGCCGCGGCGGCGGAACAGGTTGCCGAGCGCGAAGTGCAGCTCGATCGTCTCGGGGTCGAGCTTGACGACGTCGATGAACGCGTCGATCGCCTTGTCGGGCTGCTCGTTGAGCAGGAAGTTCAGGCCGCGGAAGTAGGCGTCGGGGAGCTGGCCGCCGGGGCGCGGCGCGTGCCTGAGGTCCACGCGCGCCGCGAACCAGCCCAGTCCGAAGAACAGCGGGATGGCCAGCAGCCACCAGGATTCGAATTCCATCGGCCGGGCCCGACGGTCAGGGACGCGTCAGCGGCTGGGCCGTCGCGGCGGGGCCGGGAACGTCGGGCGAAGGCGGCTGCGCGACGCCGCCCGTGCCGGACTTGGCCGCCACACGCGCCTCGCGGCGCAGGCGGCCGATCTCGCGGCGCTGGCGGAACAGCGTCGGCACCACGCCCAGCACGCCGAGCGCGACGCCGCCGGCGAAGAACACGAGCAGGAAGATCACGAGCGGTGCGCGCCAGACGAGGTCCTGCCCGAACAGGATGTTCAGGCCGAAGAACCTCAGCTCGGCCTTGTCGGTGTTCGAGAGTGCGAACCCCAGCGCCGCCAGGAAGAGCAGGAACCGGAAGATCCAGGCGAGGATTCTCACGACTCGCCGATCTTGATCGCGGCGTCGACGCGTTCGCGCAGCTCCTTGCCGGGCTTGAAGTGCGGGACGCGCTTCTCGGGAACCAGCACCCGCTCGCCGGACTTCGGGTTGCGCCCGATGCGCGGCGGCCGGTGCGAGAGCGCGAAGCTGCCGAATCCGCGGATCTCGATGCGATGGCCTTCGGACAGCGTCTTGGCCATCGCGTCGAGGATCGTCTTGACCGCGAACTCGGCGTCCTTCGCGACCAGCTGCGGATAGCGTTCCGCGAGCCGGGCGATCAGCTCCGACTTCGT
>CAYXBK010000057.1:0-1953 GCA_964463165.1 uncultured Chitinophagales bacterium | reverse complement strand
GTGCAGGTCGAGCGGCACGCAGCCGGCGGCGTGGATGATGTCGGCGAACACCAGCGCGCCCACGGCGTGCGCGATTTCGCAGACGGCCTTGAGGTCGTGCTGAAAGCCGTTGATCGTGGACACCAGCGACAGCGCGACCAGCCGCGTGCCGGGCGCGATCGCGCGGCGCAGCTCGTCGAGCTCGATCCGGCCGTCGCGGGGCCGCAGCCAGGTCACCTTCACGCCCTGGCGCGCCATCTCCTCGTAGAGCGGCAGGCTGCCGAAAAAGTGCAGGGTGTCGGTGACGATGTGGCCGCCGGACTCGGGAATGCCGAGAGCGCGCAGCACCATCTGCTCGCCGGTGGTCGTGCTCTGCACGAAGGTCAGCTCGTCCGGATCGGCGTTGACGAGGCGCGCGAAGCGCGCGAGCGCGCCCTGCGGGTCGAGCTCGAACTTGGGCGCTGCGGCCGTGAAGCTGCGCGAGGCGAGGTAGGCCTCGGCCGCGGCCTTCGCGCCCAGCGGCAGCGGGTGCTGCGAACCGGAGTCGAGATAGGTCAGCTCCATCGGCGCGAACGCGGCCTTGTCCGGCAGGGCCTGCGGCGCGGCGGCGTTGGCGCCGCGGGCGCTGGCTCGCGCGCGACCGGCGAACGGCAGCGCACCGGCCACGGCGAGCCATTCCCTTCGCGTCATGTCCATCGGCAGGTCCCCGTTCATGGCCGGCAGGTTAGCAGGGGGGTCCGGGCGAAACCCATGCGATTTCCGCGGCTCTTTGCGCCCCGCCGCATGAATTGTGCCGGCTCCGGCCGGGGCGGGCTGCAAGAAATGTGTTGATTCGCCGGGTTGACGGAATAAAGATTCCCGCATGTCGGAAGAGCTTTCGAAAGTCGACCTGCGGATCCTCGAGCAGCTGCAGCGCGACTGCTCGCTGTCCTCGGGCGAACTCGCCGAGCGCGTGGGGCTGTCGCAGTCGCCGTGCTGGCGCCGTCTGCAGCGCCTGAAGGAAGAGGGTTACATCCGCCGCCAGGTCGCGCTGGTCGACCCGGCGAAGTTCGGCTCCTTCATCTACATCTTCGCCTACCTGCGGATGGCGACGCTGAGCGAGCCGCAGCGCGAAGAGTTCCTGCGCAAGGTCGAGCTCACGCCCGAGATCCTCGAGTGCCATGCGATCTTCGGCGAGATGGACATCATGATGAAGATCATCGCGCCGTCGATGGACTGGTACCAGAACTTCATGTTCAAGACGCTGCTGAAGCTGCCCGGCGTGCAGAACGTGCAGTCGACGGTGACGCTGACGGAGCTGAAGTCCACGACCGCGATCCCGCTGCGCCTCGCGGCCGGCCATGGTGGGGGATAGACGCAAGCGCGGCGTCACGGCGGCACGGCATGTTTATGCACTGCGGCCCCGGTCGATGGGGGAAACGGCATAACCGCGCGGTGTGGCGTTCTGTATGGTCGATTGCAGCATGATTCCCCGAGCGACACCCACGACGATGGGCCGGATTCGTGGCCGTGTGCCGCTGCCGGCCTGGCTGGCGGGGGCTGCGCTCGCGATCACGGCGCTGATGCCGATGCATGCGGCGGGGCAATCGCAGGCGGTGGTCGCCGCGCCGCCCGCGTCGCGCCTCGGCACCGGCCCGGCGACCTTCACGGCGCGCGCGCCCGTCGTCACGCGCCACGAAGGACGCTTCAACGGTACGCGGGTCGCCTACCTCGCCACCGTCGACGGCATCGACGTCGCCGACGCGCAGGGACGCCACGGTGCGCGCGTGGTCGCCTTCGCCTATACGGCCGAGCGCGTCGGCGGAGCCAGGGTCGAACCGGCGCGACGGCCGGTGATGTTCTTCTTCAACGGCGGTCCGATCGTCGCCTCGGCCTACCTGCACATGGGCTCGTACGGCCCGCGGCGCGTGCGCTTTTCCGAAGATCCGCAGGCGACGCCGTTCACCTGGAGCCTGCAGGACAATCCGCATTCGC
>CAYXBK010000056.1:0-2045 GCA_964463165.1 uncultured Chitinophagales bacterium | reverse complement strand
GACGCGGGCGTGCGCATCGCCGAGGCGATCGACATGGCTGTCGGCGCGCCTTGGACACGGGCTCAGGAGCGCCTGTCGGACACGTGAACCGTCCCGCGCGTGGGCGCACTCCACGACGGTCGTGACGCAAGGAGAGGGCGTTGATGTTCTCGCGCCGACGGGCCCCCACTTGGCCGGGGCTTTTCAGTGGGTTACATTCGTTCAGCCCCGACACGGAGCTTCACCGTATGGATCCTCTGCCCTTCTCTCCTGCACTTCGTGGTTGTCACCGCGGCGACTCCTCGGGCATCGTTGGCTCGCCGTGCAGTGGGTCACGCAAGGGAATGTGGGAGTTTGCGTATGAAGTCGGCCAGGAGGCTCTTCGACCCGGCGCCGGTGTCTCCGTGGACACTCGAACGAAGCATCGGGTCACACCGCCCTCGCGAACGGCGCGACGATCGCGCGGTCCGCGCCGCGAGGGTACTCCCTGCGGGAGCGCCCGCGGGCGACAATTCGTCGGCCGGGGCGCGACCGGGCTGACGGGGCACACGTCAGCGGCTGCGCATTGTCCGTGCGAGCGTCCCCGGTGGCCCGTCGACCCCCGTCTCGCTCGATGGGTGACGGGGTTCTCCTCGGGAGGCGCCGGGTCCATACTGCCGCGCCATGTCCGACGTCGACGTGGTGGTGGTGGGGGCGGGGCTCTCGGGCCTCGCGGCGGCGCGTGACCTCGCGGCCGCGGGTCGCTCGGTGCGTGTGCTCGAGGCGAGGGAGAGGGTCGGCGGGCGCACGCTCACCGAGTCCCACGACGGCACGGCGTTCGACCTCGGGGCCCAGTGGATCGGCCCCGGGCAGGACCGGACCCTGCGTCTCTGCGACGCGCTCGGGGTGAAGCGCTTCGAGACCTGGGTGACGGGCCAGCGCACCGTCGAGCTCGGGTCGCGGGTGTTCCGCGACACCCCGGGCAAGGGCGGGTGGAACCCCCTCGACGTCGCCGAGCGCGCGGGGGTCGCGTACATCGACCGCATCGCGCGGGAGATCCCCCTCGACGCCCCGCACCGCTCCCCTCATGCCGCGGAGTGGGACTCGACCTCGCTCGCCCAGTGGCGCGACACGCGGCTGCCGCTCCGCGAGATGCGCGAGCTCTTCGACGTGGCGGTGCGCACGGTCTACGGGGTCGAGGCCTCGGAGATCTCGCTGCTATGGTTCCTCTACTACCTGCGCACCGGCAACGGGCTGAGGGCGCACACCGAGGTGCGCGAGGGGGCCCAGCAGTGGAGGGTCCGGGGAGGGACCCAGCAGCTCTCGCTGCGCCTGGCCGAAGCGCTCGGCGACCGGGTGCAGCTCGGGTGTCCGATCCGCGGCGTCACCCGCGACGACGGCGGGGTGACCGTGAGCGGGCCGAAGGGCGAGTGGCGCGCGAAGGCGCTGGTGATGGCGATTCCTCCGCAGCGGGCGGGGGCGATCGCGTGGAGCCCGTGCCTGCCCGCGAGCCGTGCGCGGCTCTTCGACCGGCTGCCGATGGGGGCGACGGTGAAGGTCGCGGCGCTCTACCCGAAGCCCTTCTGGCGGGAGAGGGGCTACTCGGGCGAGGTGATCTGCGGGAGCCACGGGCCGATCTCGTACGTGGTCGACAACTGCAGCGAGGACGGGTCGGTTGCGTCGCTCCTCGGCTTCGTGGTGGGGCGGTACGCCCTCGCGTGGACCGCGACGGACCCGAAGGAGCGCGAGCGCGCGGCGGTCGCCCAGCTCACGAAGTGGTTCGGCGACGAGGCCTCGCGCCCGACGGCCGTGCTCTCCCACGACTGGGCCGAGGAGCCCTGGACGGGAGGATGCCCCGTGTCGAACCCGGTGCCGGGTGCGCTGATGGCCTACGGAGCGGAGGTGCGCTCGCCCGTGGGGCGGGTGTTCTGGGCGGGCACCGAGACGGCCACGGAGTGGACCGGCTACATGGAGGGTGCGCTGCAGGCGGGGGAGCGCGCGGCGCAGGAGGCGAACGCGGCGCTGGGGTGAGAGGGAGGAGAGGTCATCTTCCCGCACCACGACAACCTCGGCTTCGGCGAGGAGGT
>CAYXBK010000055.1:0-2236 GCA_964463165.1 uncultured Chitinophagales bacterium | reverse complement strand
TCTGCGGCTCTCTGTGAAATTTATTAGTTGCTAACAGGATCTGCTATTCTTCTTCACGGCTCTGCGACTCTGCGTGAAATTTATTAGTTGCTAACAGGATCTGCTATTCTTCTTCGCGGCTCTGCGACTCTGCGTGAAATTTATTAGTTGCTAACAGGATCTGCTATTCTTCTTCGCGGCTCTGCGACTCTGCGTGAAATTTTAAATCAATTTATATATAACTGATTTTCAATGTATTATATTTCTTTTACTTACAACATTCCCCTTACGATTTCTATTTACTATTTTTGCCCATAGCATTTTCAATTAGATGAGTCAACTTCTCAATGTCTTATGGAGTCAATATCTGAAGGTTCCCCGTTCAGAGATGAAGAAATTCATAGAATTTCCCATTGAGGCTCAGAGTGCACAACTCAAAAAAATAATAAAATTAACCAGTCAGACTGAATGGGGAAAACGCTACGGTTTCAGTCGGTATAAGAAACCATCTGATTGGCAACATATGCTTCCCATACAGGATTATGAAAGCATGAAGCATGATATCCATCGGATGATGTTGGGAGAATCGGATGTGTTATGGCCAGGAAGAGTTCGTTATTTTGCTAAATCATCGGGCACAACCAGTGATAAAAGTAAATACATCCCAGTAACCGATCAGAATCATAAAGACTGCCATACTAAAGGTGGCTGGCGTTTACTCGCATCCATCTATGACAATGTCAAAAATTGTAAAATCATTGAAGGTAAAAGTATTCTGCTTTCAGGCAGTTCGTCCTCCGATTTAAAAGAATTTCCAGGAAGTACGGTAGGTGATGTTTCTGCAATTATTTATCAACGGATCAATCCTTTAGCCATCAATCGATTATTTCCAGAAAAAGATCTTGCCCTTCATCCTGATTTTGAACAAAAACTTGAACTCATTGCACGGGAAGGCATCCACGCTGATATCAGAATGGTAGCCGGCACACCAACCTGGGCAGTCGTCTTGTTTAAAAAAATACTCGATTATACCGGCAAGCAAAATATGCTTGAAGTGTGGCCTAAGATGCAAGTATTCGTTCATGGTGCAGTAAGCTTTGTGCCCTATCGTGAACCCTTTAGAGAATTTTTTCCATCAGATGAATTCTGTTATATTGAAACGTATAATGCTTCTGAAGGTTATTTTGCTGTTCAATCTGATAAAGACACACACGATATGTTATTGCTATTGGATAATGGTGTGTTTTATGAATTTATCCCAATGGATGAATGGGATCAGGAAAATCCTAAAACCCTCTTATTAGAAGAGGTCGAACTGGATAAAAATTATGCAATGGTCATTACGACCAATTCAGGTTTGTTCAGATATAAGATTGGTGATACGGTAAAATTTACTCAAAAATATCCTTACAAAATTGTCATTACTGGTCGCACCAAGCAATTCATCAATGTATTTGGTGAAGAAGTCATGGTTGCCAACACCGATGCTGCATTAACAGCTTGCTGCAACGCGTTCGGAGTGAACATGATTGAATATACCGTTGCCCCCATTTTTTTAACCGCATCCGGTAAAGGTGGCCATGAATGGATTATTGAATTTGATCAAAATCCAAGTGATCCCGATGCATTTGCACAACGTCTGGATGACGAACTCAAAAAAGTAAATTCAGATTATGAGGCCAAACGATTTAATGATCTGGCCTTAGAACGATTAAAATTAAACCTGGCTCCAAAATCAAGTTTTTTTAATTGGATGAAATCACGTAATAAGATTGGTGCACAACAAAAAGTACCCCGATTAGCCAACCACAGAGACTACCTGGAGGAATTGAAAAAATTTATTTAAAATGCAATTGCTTCCTGGCCGGTCATAGGGAATGCATCACATCGAATTTCCCAGAACTTCAATCGTCTTTTGTCTAAATTCATCAAACAATAAACGTTCTACTTGTTCAAAATTTTCTTTTTCAAAAGGCCCTTTAAACGTAGCTTGATCCAACAGATGAATTTGATCACATACATCTTTAAGGGGTTGCATAATATGAGAGGAAATAAAAACGGTTTTATTTTTTGAGCGAAATTGTTTTACAATCAGTTCAACTATTTTATTGGTTTCCAAATCCAAGCCATTAAACGGTTCGTCTAAGATGTAAATCTCTTTATCCTGTTTCAAAATACTCAGTAAAGCCAATTTCTTTTGCATTCCCGTTGAGTAGCTATCGATCCAATCTTCGAGTGGTAATTTGAAGAGTGAATT
>CAYXBK010000054.1:0-2266 GCA_964463165.1 uncultured Chitinophagales bacterium | reverse complement strand
TGAAAATTCAAATCATGCTCCTGTTATTTCACAGGTAAATGATACCTGCATATTTGCCGGTGAAACATTGAATTTACTCGTTACGGCAACTGACCCTGATGTGACGCAAACACTTACCATGACGGCAGAAGGCGGGCCGTTTTTTATTGACAACAGCCCTGCTGAATTTTTCAGTGATCCGAATGAAGGATCAGTTTCAGGTACGTTTACCTGGAACACGAACTGCGATCATGTGCGTGACCAGTTTTATCAGGTGGTTTTTAAAGTGGAAGATGATTTTCATCTCGGCCCCGATGAATTACCGCTTGCCGATCTGGAAACATGGCTGATTTATGTTGTGGCTCCACCTGTCCAAAATGTGCAGGCAGAGGCAACCGCAAATGAAATTACCGTAACATGGGATGAACCTTATGTTTGTGCGAGTGCAGAAAATTTTCTCGGTTTTTCCATCTGGCGCAAGATCGGATGCGATTCAATTGAATTTGATAAATGCCAGAGAGGATTGGCAGCAACAGGATATGATTCGATCGGATTTACGGAAGATGCATATACCTATATTGATAATGCCGTCATCTACGGACAGGAATATGCGTATCGCATTCTTGCCGAATTTGCGGAGCGCAGTGAAGTGGCACCTGATTTTGTATATAACCAGGTAGCGAGCGCACCTTCGAATGCGGCATGTGCAGAATTAAAACGTGATCTGCCGATCATCAATCATGCAAGTGTGCGCACAACATCTTCAACAAATGGTTCTGTATATGTCGGTTGGTATAAACCGAGTGGTGTTGATCTGGATACAACAATATTTTTACCTCCTTATAAATATGAAGTATACCGGTATGAAGGATTTGATCCGACAGGAACGGAAATATTAATTGCATCATTTATTTCTCCGACTTTTTATGAGATGAATGATACTTCCGTAATTGATACATTATTAAATACATTTTCTTCAGCATATACATACCGCATTAAATTCTATTTCACCAATCTCGGTGTATTTGATTTTCTCGGGCAAACCGAATCCGCATCAACCGTATTTTTAAGTGCAGGCCCCGGAGATAATAAATTAAACCTGAGCTGGAATTTTAATGTGCCCTGGTTGAATTTTCAATACGATGTTTATAAAGAAATACCAACCGGCTCCGGTGATTTTGAATTTCTTGCAACAACATTTGATCCTTCGTATATCGATCTGGGTTTGGTAAACGGACATGAATATTGTTATTATGTAAAAGCATCCGGAAAATATACAATTGAAAGTTTACCTGATACATTAATTAATTATTCGCAAATTGTTTGCGGTGTGCCGGTTGACAATGAACCACCTTGCCCGCCGGTATTAACGGTTGAAAATGTTTGTATGCAGGACGGAGTGATAATTGTTGATGAATCGGATCTGAAAAATGACCTGATCTGGACAAACCCGAATCATAGTTGTGCGGATGATGTTGTTTCATATCAGATTTATTATGCATCGCTTGAAGGACAACAATTAAATTTACTTGCAACGGTTGAGCCGGGTGCGGATACAACATTTACACATAATAATATCGAATCCATTGCGGGATGTTATGCTGTTGTTGCTGTGGATTCATTTAATAATCAAAGCGGTTTCAGCAATATTGTTTGCGTGGACAATTGTTCCGATTATGTTTTGCCGAATACATTCACTCCGAATGGTGATGGCTTCAACGATATTTTCACACCAATTCTGCCTTATCGTTTTATTGACCACGTGGATATGAAAATATTCGACCGCTGGGGAAATCCTGTTTTCGAAACAAGTGATCCGATGCTGAGCTGGGATGGAACAGATGCAAAAACAGGAAAAGCCGCATCAGAAGGTGTTTATTATTATGTCTGCACCGTATTTGAAATTACAGTCGGCGGTGTGCGGCCTTTTGAAGAAGCGAAGAAAGGGTATATTCATTTGATAAGGGAGGATAAGACGAATTGACTCATCCCGTCCCTTCTCTTTTTTGAAGAGAAGGCGTTTCATTTTCTTACTTCGTAGTTTCTGCAAATTTCAGAGAACAGAATTCTTTCAGACTCATCTCGTCCCTTCTCTTTTTTGGAGAGAAGGCGTTTCATTTCATTTTTTCATAGTATCTGCACATTTCAATCTGCGGAATTTGTTCACGGTTATCTTTCAAAATTCATATGAACAGTAAAATGCGGTACAGGATAGGAAAAGGGGGCCTGGATATAGAGGCAAATATATTTTTAATACCTTTATAATTCATGCATCGCATACTGATCG
>CAYXBK010000053.1:0-2415 GCA_964463165.1 uncultured Chitinophagales bacterium | reverse complement strand
TGAGCTGGGCGCAGTCGCTGGGCGCGAACTACACCGACGGCATCGTCGTGCTGCATCGCGGCCGCATCGTCTACGAAAGATATTTCGGTGCGCTCGCTCCGGAAGGCCAGCATCTCGCGATGTCGGTCACCAAGTCCTTCGTCGGCGCGCTCGCCGCGATGCTGGTCGCCGAGGGCACGCTGGACCCGGATGCGCCGGTCGCGCGTTACGTGCCGGAGCTCGCCGGCAGCGGCTTCGGCGACGCCACGGTCGAACAGGTCGCGGACATGACGACCGCGATCGATTTCGTCGAGAACTACGCCGAGCCGGGCTCGACCTTCCTCGACTACGCGCGCGCCAGCGGCCTGATGTCGCGCCCGCCCGGCGATGCCGCGCCGGCTTCGACCGCCGATTTCCTGCGCACGGTCGGCCGGCAGGGCAGTCACGGCGAGGCGTTCCGCTATCGCTCGCCGAACACTGACGTGCTGGCCTGGATCCTGGCGCGCGCCACCGGCGAGCCGATCGATGCGCTGCTGCAGCAGCGGCTGTGGAGCCGGCTCGGTGCCGAAGCGGATGCCTGTTTCAGCCTCGACGCGAGTGGCGTGCCGGCCGCGGCCGGCGGCCTGAACCTGCGCTTGCGCGACCTGGCGCGCTTCGGCGAGGTGATGCGGCTGGACGGCCGTCTCGACGGCCGGCAGGTCCTGCCCGCGGCCGCGGTCGCCGCGATCCGCCGCGGCGGCAGCCCGGCCAAGTTCGCCGGCGCCGGCTATCCGACGCTGCCGGGCTGGAGCTATCGCTACCAGTGGTGGGTGTCACACGATCCGCACGGCGTGTTCATGGCGCGTGGCATCCATGGCCAGGCGATCTACGTCGATCCGAAGGCCGAGATGGTGATCGCGCGTTTCGCCTCGCATCCGCTCGCGGGCAACGTGCTGCTCGATCCGACCTCGCTGCCGGCGTATCGCGCGATCGCAGAGCATCTGCTGAAATCGAGCCGCTGAGCGAGCGCAGCTACGGCTGCGCGGATCTCCGTCACCGATCCGTATCCACCGGCTTCGTACGCTTATGATGATCGGGGAGGGTCCTCAGACCCCATTCTCTTCGCTCACCGTCTTATCGCTGCGCCGATAGCGCAGCAGACGGTCGCCGCGCAGGCGGGTTTCGAGCGCGACCCATTCGTCGCTGCCGAGCTCGTAGGCGAGGGTGATGTCGAGATCCGCGCCGCGCAGTGCATAGCGCGCCACCTCGACCTGCCGCCCCCCGATCGTGATGCGGTCCTCGCCGAGCGGCGTGACGGCGACCTCGAGATAGTCCCCGGTCTGCGGGTTCAGCAGACGTGCCCGTCCGAGCAGCTTGCGCCGGTCCCAGTAGGCGAAGCTGCCGACGCAGTCCGCGAGCCGGCGTTCGCCGGCGCGCGACGATGTTCGGACTGCTGCCGCTCGCGATGGTGCTGTCGGTGCTGCTCGGCAACTTGCTGCGCAACGCGTTCTCGTATACCGATGCGGGCGAGGTCACGGTCGAGGTCGAGCGCGGCCGCGTCGTGATCCGCGCCACCGGCGTCGGCATCGCGCCCGAGAAGGTCGGCGAGATGTACCGCCCGTTCGTGCGCGCCGACGAGAGCCGGCGCGGTTGGCCATGGCGTGGGTCTGACGATCGTGCGACGGCTGTCCGATCGCTTCGGCTGGCCGGTCGAGATCGCGAGCGAACCGGGCGTCGGCACGCGCGTCGAGATCCGCTTTCCGGGTGCGCGCACGGTGCCCGTCACGGGCTGACTGAGCCGCGGCGCGGCGGCTGGCAGCGCTACTTCGGGGCCACCGGTGCGGCCGGATCCGCGGCCGCCACCGTTGCCGGGTCGGCAACGGCCGCCGGGTCCGAAGACGTGGCCGTGCCTTCGGGCACGCGGCCACGCCGGGTCTGCTTCTCGAGCTGTTCCTTTTTCCGGGCTTCCTCGCGCTGGCGCTTCAGGAACCGGTAATTGACCTTGGCCATCGTGCCTCCTCGACAGGCGCTCCGTTCTACGCCTTTTCGCACCCAGGCGTGCGACTTTCGCGACGGAAGTCGCGCATACGCCGGTCGGTCGTGCTAGGGTGCGCCGCAGATCGTAGCCCGTTCGTTTGTTGCAGCGCGTTCCGCGCCCCGTCGACAGCCGCATAGACCTCGATCCCCGCGTGCTGCGGGCGTCGGCTGCCGTAAATCCAAGTCTGGCCTCCGTCTCCGCTGCTGCGGTCGTCCGTGCGGCTTTGCGCCGTGCTGTCCTCAAATCGATTCGGAGTTCTCATGACCAAGATCTACGTGGGCAATCTGCCCTTCACCGCCACCGAAGACGAAGTGCGCACCCTGTTCGCCGGCCACGGCACCGTCGAGACCGTCGCGCTGCCGACCGATCGCGATACCGGCCGTCCGCGCGGCTTCGCCTTCGTGCAGATGTCGTCGTCC
>CAYXBK010000052.1:0-2460 GCA_964463165.1 uncultured Chitinophagales bacterium | reverse complement strand
TGGGGGAGGGGCGGTGGGGGCACTGAGGCCGCGAGCGAGAGCGCCGGACGGGCGGCTCACGCCGCCGCCCGTCGGATCACCGCCTCGGGTAACTGGTCGATCCACCGCGTCGCCCGGATGACCGCCCTGCCCCCCGACCACGGCTGCGCCGCCCAGCGCGCGGCCAGGTAGCGCCACGCCTCGTCGTGGTCGATCGCGGTGAACCAGACCACCGCGCGCGACCGGTCGTAGCGGCCGGGATCGCCCGGCGCGAACGGCAGCCAGACCACCGCCACGCCGCTGTCCCGGGTCCGCCGCGACGTGCTGGTGCTGCTGCACCCCTAGCACAGCCCGTGGTGGTTGTGCTTCTTCGTGATGCGCCCGCAGCGCAGGCAGGCGGGCCAGACCCGGTGCCAGCGCCCGACCGGGGTTGGGGGCCGACCCGGCTTCCGGCGGGGTGGGGCCGGTGCCGGTGCCGCCACGACCGGGGCCGGGGCCGCAGGCGCGGGGCGCGGGCGACGCGGGGCGTCCGCGTCGCCCGGCAGTGTCAGCGCGCCGATGCTGACGAACGGGTCGGCCTTCGCCAGTTGGGGCGCGCGGTGCAGCCGCTGGCAGCGGATACAGCGCCCGTCGCGCTTGATCGGCAGCCCCGGCGAGCCGCACGGCCGCGCCTCCCCGCCCACGGTGTGGCCGATGCAGCGTGTCGTCGCCATCTCAGTCCTCCCAGGCTTCGCGGAACCGACGGGCCGGGGCTGCGACGGTCGCCGGCCGCGCCTCGCGTGGCGCGGTGAAGCGGTTGCCCGACGCCCGCCCGAGCCGTCGCACTCGACGCAGTGGAATTCCCCCGTGCGCCGGTCGCGCAGCATCGCGGCCGGCTCCCGCAGGTTGCCGCAGTTGGCGCAGCGCGTCAGGGCCTTCCTACCGCTCATCGCATCGGACCCTCCTGCGCCGGCCGGGGCGGGCGCAGCGCCAGCGTCGCCGCCGCCCGTGGGCTGATCGCCGCCCGCATGGCCAGGGCGTAACGGCACGCCGCGCACGTCACCTGCTCGGGCGGGTCGCACCTCGCCCATGCCCTGATCCTCGCCAGTTTGCGCCCGCAGAAGGTCGTGCCCCACATGTCACCATGGGAACCCGACCACGCCGCGTGCGTCCTCCCGCCCAGGACCGCCACCACGGGATACGCCTCGCCCTTCATCGGTCCCCTCCCCCCGGCAGCCCGTGCGCGGCCAGCCAGGCCGCCGCGCGCCGCGCCTCCCAATCCGTCGCCTGTTGCCATTCCGCCGTCGCCGGCCCGCCCCACGGCAGCAATTGGCGCGGCGCGACCAGTTCCACCCGCTCCGGCAGCGGCTCCGGGTGGGGCGGGCGGTTGTTGCCGACCAGCGGGTAGTCCCCCAGCGTGCCGTGCCAGTTGTGCCGGCGGTAGCAGGCGGCGCAGAGGCCGCGCGACCGCGCCGGCAGGTCCCGCACCGTCTCCACCCAGCCCCCGGTCGTGCCGCAGTCGCGGCAGGGCGTTGCCTCGCGCATCGTCGCCTCCCAGTCGCGGAATCGGCTCGCCACCTCGGCGAAGGTCCGGTCCATCGCGTCCTCCATTTCAGAGCCGGCCGATGACCAGGCCGGCGACGAATCCCAGGAACGCCAGCGCCAGGGCCAGGCCGTGCCGCGCGTCGCGGAGCCGCTCGTGGCGGATTTCGAGCGCGGCGAACCGCCCGCGCCAGTACGCCTCACCCGCCAGCGCCGCGTCCCGCTCCCGCACCAGCGTGGCGCGCTCCGCCACCGCCGCCTCGCGTGCGGCGGCCAGCGTCGCCATCGGCGGGGCGGGGAGTGGCGGCGGCGGTGGCGGGGTGTCCGCGCCGGTCTGCCAGGCGCGCAGCCGCCGCGCGTCGGCGGCGGTGAAACGGCGGTCGCTCGTCGTCCGATCCATCAGATCGACCTCCCCCCGCGCGTGAAATCGGGCAACACCGGGCCATCGACCGGGCACCACAGGTGCAGGCAGAAAGGATGAATTGAGATGTGCTTGGACTCGCGCGCCCACACGCTGTACGCCTCGCGGTCGCGCCCGACGAACAGGTTCTTCACCAGCGCCTGGTCCAGGTAGGACGGCAGCCGGTTGGGCCGGGCCAGTGAGACGTGCAGCCAGCGCCGCCCGTCCCCCTCGACCGCGCCCGAGACGATCACCGTCATGCCGTGCCGGTGGCGGTAGGCCGCGCCGTCCGGCGCGGCTATCATGAGCGCCCAGCCGGGCGGCAACGCCTCGGGCAGCCACGGCCCGACCCAGGCCGCGTCCGGGGCGAGCCCCGCCCGCGCCTCGTCGAGCCGCTGGTCCCTGATCCGCATCGTCTCGCTCATGCCGCCACCCCCTCCAGGTAGGCCACCAGCCGCGCCCCCTGCCACGCCCGCTCGGCGGCGCCGGCGGCCCGGGCGGCGGCCGCGGCGGCCCAGGCGGCGGCCCTGGCGGCGGCCCAGGCGGCGTCCATGGCGGCG
>CAYXBK010000051.1:0-3115 GCA_964463165.1 uncultured Chitinophagales bacterium | reverse complement strand
ACCTGAGACGGTGGGACGGATAGTGGAATTTCGACGAGACGCCTCTCGCCGACGGGTTGGGCTCGACGAAGTAGGACAACGTGATGTGCAACTCCACAGCCGTGTCGCCCAGCGCCTCCAGTTCTTCCTTCGGCCAAGGAAGCGCGTGCAAATTCATGTCGCGACTGACGACGCCACGCTTCTCATCCTTCCCATAGGGGTGTACCTGGTCTTCGACGACCAACGTCAGCGAATTGCCCGCGCTCCACAGCGCTCTATCGAGATCCGGCATCCCCCATCCGCAATGCCGGATGAGATTGACGTAGTCCTTCTTGGTTGGCTTCGCGTTGGGGGGCAGATACATCTGCCGCATCGCTGGGGTCCACCTGGCGGAGTGAACGATCAACGCGCGAACGGTTTCGGCTCGCAGTCCCGGATAGGCCGCCATGATCTGTGCGGCCATGCGCGCGCACAGCGCCGAGGCAGCGCTGGTGGCATTGGTCGTCGTGAACAGCCGCTCAATCGGTCGATGGTTTGTCGTGAGCAGGTTCAGGCTCGGCATCCCCACCGCACCTTGCTGGTCCTTGGCGACATTGCCGCCTTCGAAGACAACATCGGGCTTGTGAGGCCACGCGGGGTCCCAGGTCCTGGACGTGGTGGTGTAGGGGCTCAAGCCGCCATCAGGCGCAATGGGGACCAACGAATCATTCTCGGTGTTGACCTTGTTCGTGCAGGCGCCCACCGTGATCGCATTCCAAGCTTGCCCCGGGTCGTGCACGAGATTGGTCGACAGGCTGCCCGGATAAGTCACCCATGCATCGTGATCCCGAGTGTTCCCGGCGGCGAGTATGAAAAGCCGCGGGTACTGACCAGCGTTGTCGATATCGGCGGCCATGCGATCGACCATGGACGACCACGACGACGGACGACCGCGATCGCGATAGTCCGACGCCGTGACTGCGGACGTGAACACCCTTCGCCGATCCGCCGCCGTGATCTCTGGGCGACTGACCGCCTCGGCAAACAGGTAGGCGTGGTGCTTGCTGTCGCCTTCGTTGGACCCTTCAGCAGGCGTCAGTTTGACCGACTCAAGGCGGTGCGCGGGTGCTATCGCGTCGTTCCCGCTCAAGACGTGCGTCAGGTCGCCGTAGGCGGCCAGGCCGGCCAGGCCGGTGCCATGATTCGCCGTGTCGTCGACTCCCCACGCCGGATTGACCGTGTGCAGGTCCCGGTCGGCGAGCAAGGGCTCCAGTAGCGGGTGGCCTCGATTGACGCCCGTATCGAGAAAGCAGACATGCGGAGCGTTCGCTCCCTCAGGCGGAAACTGGGCATGCGCCAGCATGTCGTTCATCCAGAGCCCCTGCTCCTCGACCCCCATGCCATCGAAGAACTCGGCGGTGTCCTTGGCGCGGCGCAGCTCGGCAACGCAGTTCAGGAGCATTACAGACTGCGTGAATTGGCTCTGGGAGCCGTACATCAAGACCACGGTGCGCTCGGGAAACTCGGCCTGGTGCTCGCTGACGTCACAGCCGGCCAGGTGGGCGAGCTTCTTGAAGTCGGCGACTACAGCTTGCCGGGCGTTGCGCACCGGCAGCCATACCTCCCACCAGAACGCCTCGGCCGAATCTGCTGGTAGCAGCGCGGGATCATCAGTCCACAGAGCGCGCAGTTCGGCAACCCGGATCGAGGCGATCGTGTTGAGTAAGGCCTTGTGATCTAGCGATCGTCCACTCTTTCCCTTCTTGTCCTCCAGATACGCCGCCACGTATCGCTCGAAGTGTTCGAGCCCGCCATCTGGAACGAAGACGTTCGCGAAGGTGACGTCACCTTCCGTCCGCACGCTCAGCAGTTCGATCTTCTTCCGTTCGTCGGCCAGGCTCTGAAAAGCAAGGTCCACGTCGGGCTGACCGACGAACTCGATCTGCAGGCCAAGCCCGCTCTCGAGCGCGAGCTGACGTTGAGACGCCACCGCGGCCTCCGCCGCGGGCTTCAAGTCCTGCAACGACCCCCACAGTGACTGACCGTGTGCCTGCCGGTCGCGCTCAGGCAGCTTCTGCTTGCCGCCGCCTGGACTGTGCGCTGTGAAGGCGTGCGGTTGCGACGTGTCGTGAAGGAGGAGATGTGCGCGCTTATCGGCTGCTGGATCCGGCATGATTCACTGGCTTGTTGTGCTTTTCCAGCTTCTCGCTCAACCTGCGACGCTCCAGGAGCGCCCGGCCGAGTGCATCCGCATCCACCTTCCCTCCTTCGTGCATGACGACTTCCTTGATGGACTCGTCAACGGCGCGGCGGATCTCCGCAAAGCTCAAACCGGTCGTCTTCGATGACAAGGCCTTCACCGGCAGCGGCGTGGGCGCGAAGGCGCCGAGACGGGAACGGATGAGCACCATGGCCTGCTGCGGTGTTGGCAAGTGGTACTCGACGACATCGTCGAAACGACGAAATAACGCGTAGTCCAGGATCTCCGGGTGATTTGTGGCCGCAAGGATCAGGCTCGTCGACTGGTCGCGCTCGATCATCTGTAGAAAGCTGTTGAGCACGCGACGGATCTCGCCGACGTCGTTGGTCAAGCCACGCTGAGACCCAATGGCATCGAACTCGTCAAAGAAGTAGACGCCGCGCACGTCCGCGACAGCATCGAAGACTTGTCGCAGCTTCGCCGCCGTCTCCCCCATGAACTTGGTGATCAACGCGTCCAAGCGAACCAGGAACAGTGGAATGCCGAGCTCACCGGCCAAGACCGCCGCCGTCATGGTCTTGCCCGTTCCCGGCGGCCCCACGAGGAGGAGCTTGCGTCGCGGAGACAGCCCATGCTCGCGAATGCGTGCGTGTAGGCGTTGCTCCTTGATGATTCGCTGCAGCTGCTCGACGACTGCATCGTCAAGGACCATGTCGGCGAGGCGGTTCTTGGGATAAGAAACCTCAAGCAGATTGGCCAGTTCACCGCGTGGCCGCGCCAAGGGGACTAGCTTCCCGGTCTCGCCGGGAACAGCGCGGGCCTTGGCAGCATCGATCATGTCGCGAAGCTCCTCGGCAAGCTTGCCGTGTCCAACCTTCGCTTCGTGGGCAGCGACCTGCATCGCGACGGAATAGAACTGGTTGTCATCCCGGCTGATGTGGGACTTGACCAGTGCCT
>CAYXBK010000050.1:0-3145 GCA_964463165.1 uncultured Chitinophagales bacterium | reverse complement strand
CCGACCGGCGGACGAGCGAGCGCGCCGATGGACCCCTGCCCCGCCTCGGCCCAGGGCGCGCCGCCAGAACGGCCACCGTCTGGATGCCGGCGCAGGCGGCCGGACAGTCGGTCAGCCGGCCGGCCAGCGCGCTGGACCCCGTGCCAGCTCGCACCCGCCATCCCGACGGGTCACTGCGGCAGCCCGTCAGGGTCGCGCGACGATCCGGAACTCGAGCTGCATCGCGTCCTGGACCTGCAAGGCGCCCATCATCACGCTGAACGGCACCAGGCCGAGCTGGGTCTGCTGCAGCGTCAACGTGCCGCTCGCCTGCAGCACGGCGCCGTCCCAGGCCAGGGCGACCGGCACCTCGAAGCTCGATTCGTGATCGCGCAGGCGCGCGCGCACGCGCAGCGTCAGCCGGACCCCATCCGCCGTCGGCAGCACCGCGGTCGACTCGAGCTCGATCGCGGGATGCTGCGCGGCATCGAGCAGCGACGGGCCCAGCAGGTTGCGGCGCGTGCCCTCGCGGGCCGCATCCGGCACCGTGGCCGCGAACGTCGCGCCGGCGCGGGCGCGCAGCGCGGGTTCGTCGACCGTCAGGCCGGCGACCATGATCCGCAGCGTGACGCGTGAGGCTGCCGGCGGCTCGGCGAGCTCGACCGTGCCCGAGAGCTCGCGCGCGGCGATCACGTGGACGTGGCCCAGCGATGCCAGCGGGCCGGCGCGAAACACCTGCACCGTCAGCAGAGACTGCAGCGCGTCGATCCGCAGCAGGCGCGTGCCCGCGGGCAACGGCCTCACCACCACGGCAGGCGGTGGGCCAGGCACTGGCGCCGGAGTCGCGCCGCCGCGTCGTTCTCCGCGCCCGGCACAGCCGGCGAGCGGCGCCGGCCCGAGCAGGAGCAACAGCAGCAGCGCCATCCCGCCGGCCGCGACCCACCGCGTCGTTTTGACCTGGCCCGCCATCGGATCTACTTTAGCCCCATGCCGCTGCGCAATACGACACGGCGCTGGGGTACGGTCTCCCGGCTGTTGCACTGGCTGGTCGCGGCGCTGGTGATCGCGCAATTCGTGCTCGCGAACCTCGCCGGCGGCCTGCCGCCCGGCATGGCGAAGCTCGCGATGCTCGCGCGGCACAAGTCGGTCGGCATCACCATCCTGGTGCTCGCGCTGCTGCGGCTGCTGTGGCGGGCCAGCCAGCCGGTGCCGACGCTGCCGCCGGCCATGCCGCGCTGGCAGGCGCGCCTCGCCACCGGCACCCATCACCTGCTGTACGCGCTGCTGTTCGCGATGCCGCTGAGCGGATGGCTGATGTCCTCGGCCAAGAACTATCCGGTCAGCTGGTTCGGGCTGGTGCAGCTGCCCGATCTGGTCGGCGCGAGCGAGCGGCTGTACGCGGCACTGCACGCGACCCACGCGACGCTCGCCGTCCTGCTGGCGCTGGCCGCGCTGCTGCACGTCGCCGGCGCGCTGAAGCACCACTTCATCGACCACGACGACGTGCTGCGGCGCATGCTGCCGTTCGTGCGCGGGCTCGCGCTGCTCGCCGTGATCCTGTGCGGGGCTCTGGTGGTCGATGCGACCATGGCTGCGCCGTCACCCGCGACGCCTGCAACCGCTGCGCCGGCGCTGGTGCGCTATGCGCTCGATCCGGCGCACAGCACGCTCGAGTTCCGCTTCCAGCAGGCCGGCGCGACCACGACCGGCCGCTTCGCACGCTTCGACGTCGTGCTCGACTGGCCGGCGGGCGCACCGCCCGGGCGCGCGAGCCTCGACGTCCAGGTCGACGTCGCCTCGCTCGACACCGGCGATCGCGACCGTGACGGCACGCTGCGCGGCAACGACCTATTCGCCGTCGCGCTCTTCCCGCGGGCCCGCTTCATCTCGAGCCGCATCACTCCGGCAGCAGCGACGGCGTCAGCACCCGCCGCCGCGGACGGCGCCGGCGCCACCGCGTCCACGGGCAGATACCTGGCCAACGGCAGGCTGCAGATACGCGACCAGTCGCATACCCTCGCGCTGCCGCTGGTCCTGCGCCTCGGCACCGACGCCGGCCGCCGCGTCGCCTGGCTGCGCGGCGAGACGACGCTGCGCCGTCTCGACTACGGCGTCGGCCAGGGCGAGTGGCAGTCGACCGAGTGGGTCGGCAACGACGTGGTCGTGCGCTGGGATCTGCGCCTCGAGGAGAAGTGATGAAGCCTCTGTCGATCGGAGCCGTCGGTGTCTCGACCGTGGTCGAGTCGCTGCGCGTGCCCATGTCCTTCGCCGAATTCCTGCCCGAGGCCGCTGCGGCCCGCGAGGCGGAGGCCGCGCGCGCCTGGCTCGAGCCACGCTTCGCCGACCTCGGCGCCGGCGTCGGCTTCCTCGACTGATGCCCACCGCATTCGACGACGTCGGCGAGTGCGTCGACGCGACGCTGCGCAGGGTCGGCCGCCGGGTCGTGCTCGCCGTGCCCCTGGGGCTCGGCAAGCCGGTAGCCCTGGTCGACGAGTTCTGGCGGCGTGCGCTGCGGGACCCGGGCCTCGACCTGACCATCGTCACCGCGCTGACGCTGCGGCGGCCGCTGCCGCGCAGCGAGCTCGAGCGCCGCTACACCGCGCCGCTGCTCGAGCGCGTGTTCGGCGACTATCACGAGCCGGAGTACGTCGCCGCGATGCGCGCCGGGACCGTGCCGCCGAACGTGCGCGTGATCGAGTTCTACCTCGAGCCGGGCGCCGCGCTCGACCTCGCGCACGCCCAGCAGCACTACCTCAGCGCCAACTACACGCAGGTCGCACGCGACATCGCCGCGCGCGGCGTCAACGTGATCGCGCAGCTCGTCGCCCGCCGCACCTCGGGCGGCGAAACGCGTCTGTCGCTGGGCTCGAATCCGGACGTCACGCTCGACCTGCTGCCGCGGCTCGCGACCGCGCGGCGCGCCGGCCGCGAAATCGCCACGATTGCCGTCGTGCACGCTGCGATGCCCTACATGTACGGCTCGGCGGAGCTGCCGGCCGACGCATTCGATGCCGTGCTCGACGACCCGCGCCGCGAGGGCGTGCTGTTCGGACCGCCGAACCTGCCGCTGTCGATCGTGGACCACGCCATCGGCCTGCACGCGAGCAGCCTGGTGCGAGACGTCGGCACGCTGCAGATCGGCATCGTAGAAGTAGGCGACGCGCTC
>CAYXBK010000049.1:0-3956 GCA_964463165.1 uncultured Chitinophagales bacterium | reverse complement strand
CTCGTACACCAGCAGCTTCTTCATCGCGCTCCGCCGGAACATCTCCACGCAGAGCGTCTCGCAGCGCGCACCGTCTTCGGCATCGGGGACGAGGATGGAAAGTGCATGCCGCCACGGCCGCAGGTGGTACTCCCCCGCGAGCGCCCGCGCATCGACCCGCCGCCCGGTCACCGCGATGACGGCCTCCTCGATCGCGTAGCGCCAGGCGGATTCGCGCGCCAGCAGCACCTGGTCCAGGTCGAAGATGATCGCGCGAAACCGTCGCGGCCGGTGCGAAACGGCCGGCATCCCCTCAGGCCGAGGCCACCGGCGCCCACCGCGCCACCGCCGCCCGGTACTCCTCCGGCGTGTTGACATCCAGCACCGCGAGTTCGCCCGTGACGAACTCACCAAGCTCCGAGACGTGCGCGTGCAGGATGCCCCGGAGGCCGTCGTTCTCGTCCTTCGCCTCCAGCAGCTCCGGCCGCAGCCAGCCCGAGACCACGATCGGGTGCCCGGTGTGGCCCTCGAAGGTCGGCCGCGTCGCAGCGTGCTTCGGGTCGTGCGCGGCGATGAGCGCGCGCAGGAACTCCGCCGGCCGAGGCTGGTCCACATTCACGATCACGATCGCGTCCGTGTCACGGTTCACCGCCTTCGCGCCGATGCGCAACGAACCCGCCCGCCCCGCGTGGTATCGCGGGTTGTTCATCACCCGGCAGTTCTCCCGCCGCATCCGGCGGTTGATGTCGTCCGAACGGTGGCCGAGCACGACGATCACCTCGTCCGCCCCCGCCTCGCGCAGTTGGCGCACCTGGTAGCAGATGAGCGGCATCCCGCCCCAATCGAGGAGCGCCTTCGGCTCCCCCATGCGAGTCGACGCACCCGCCGCGAGCACGATCCCCGAAATCATCTGCTCCCCCGTTTCCTGCCCTGAAAGCGAAACGCCGCCCGAAGGCGGCGTCGTCGTGGGCGCCCGGCTTTCGCCTAGACGCGCTTCTCCTTGATGCGGGCGGCCTTGCCCGTCAGGCCGCGCAGGTAGTACAGGTTCTTGCGGCGAACCTTCCCGTGCCGCACCACCTCGATCTTGTCGATGCGCGGGCTGTTCACCGGGAACGTGCGCTCCACCCCGATCCCACCGGCGGCGTTCTTGCGCACCGTGAAGTTCGAAACGAGCCCCTTCATCCGCTTTCGGATGACGACCCCTTCGAACACCTGGATGCGCTCCTTGTCACCCTCGATGACCTTGGCGTGCACCCGCACCGTGTCGCCGCTGCCAAATTCAGGGATATCCGTACGCGCCTGGGTGGCGGTGAGTGTGTCGAGTTCGTAGGCCATGGCTGTCGATCCTTCCAGACGTAACCCGAGAATGATACCCGGAGCCCCGCTTACCGCCAAAGCACCGCCCCAACGGCCTCGCGGCGGCGCTGCCTCTCTGGCATGATGCCGCAAGTTTCGGGCCGAGGGTGCGAGCGGATGCCGTTTCAGACTCCCATCACCGTGAAGACCGCGCTCGAACGGATCCGGTTCCGGCAGTATGTCCTCCCCGCCATCCAGCGCGAGTTCGTCTGGTCACCGGAGCAGATCTGCCGGCTCTTCGACAGCCTCATGCGGGGCTATCCCATCGGCTCGCTCCTCCTTTGGAACATCACGCCGGCGACGGCCGCCGAGTTCGCGTTCTTCGAGTTCGTTCGCCATTACCATGAACGAACGGCGCGCCACTCCCAGCGGCTCGATATCCCGGCCTCCGTTCCCGTCAGCGCGGTGCTCGACGGCCAGCAGCGCCTCACCGCTCTGAACATCGGCCTTCGAGGCAGCCACGCGGCGAAGCTCCCGCGCAAGTGGCGCAATTCCCCGGGCGCATTTCCCCTGAAGCAGCTCTATCTCGATCTCGCGGCAGCGGGCGAACAGGACGACGTCGGGCTGGAGTATCTTTTCCGCTTCCTCACCACCGAGGAAGCCCTCGCTGCCGGGCCGCGCTGGTTCTGTGTGCCGCGCATCTTGGAGCTGGATCCCGGTCCCGACCTCTACGACTACATCCAACAGTCGGGGCTCGCGACTGATCCGCGTGCCTTTCGTACCCTCTACCGGCTGCACCAGGTGGTCCACACCGACCTCACCGTCAACTACTACGAGGAAGAAGCGCAGGATATCGACCGCGTCCTGAACATTTTTATCCGGGTGAACAGCGCAGGAACGGTCCTCTCATACTCGGATCTCCTCCTCAGCATTGCTACGGCACAGTGGGAGACGACGGACGCGCGCGAAGCGGTCTATGGTCTCGTCGATGAGCTAAACGCCTTCGGCAAGGGTTTCTCGTTCAGCAAAGACCTCATTCTCAAGGCCGGGCTCGTACTTTCCGATGTCAACGATATCGGTTTCAAAGTCTCGAACTTCAACGCATCGAACATGCGGAAGCTGGAGGAGAATTGGGCCGGTATCGCTCGATCGCTCCGCGTCGCTGTGCAGCTGCTGGCTGACTTCGGCTTTTCCGAGATCAATCTCAGGGCGCACAGCGTTCTCATTCCCCTCGCGTACTATGTCCACCGCCGCGGCCTCAGCGACCAGTACCTCCGCGCCGCCGCCTTTGCCCGCGACAGGAGCGAGGTGCGTTCGTGGGTGATTCGCTCGCTCATCAAGGCCGGCGTCTGGGGGAGCGGTCTCGACACGCTCCTCACTGCCCTTCGCGCCGTTCTCCGCGAGAACACGAAGGACTCCTTCCCGGCGGCTGAACTCGAAGCGGCCATGGCACGGCTCGGCAAGTCGCTCCGCTTCGACGCGGACGAGATCGAAGACCTCGCGGAAAGCCGTTACGGCGCGCGCGCCCTGTTTCCGCTCCTCACGCTCCTGTATCCCGGCGTCAACGTCCGCGCCGACTGGCACGAAGACCACATCTTTCCGCGCGCTCAGCTCACCCCCGCCCGGCTTCGGCGTGCGGGCATCCCGGATTCGGACCATTGGGAGTTCTTCGACTACCTGAATGGCCTTCCGAATCTGCAACTCCTCGAAGGGTCGGTGAACACGCAGAAGTCGGACATGTTGCCGGGCGACTGGCTGGTGTTCCAGTTCCCGGAAGAGCAGCAACGCGCGCACTACATGGCGAGCTGCGACATGCCCGAGTTGCCTCCCGGCCTCAGCGGATTTCCGGCGTTCTACCGCGCGCGGCGCGACCGGATTGCCGCGCGCCTCGCCCGTCTCCTCGGGGCGGAGCAGCCAGCCGCCCTACAGCACCAGTAGCACCGCCGGCACCGCGACGATGCACCCGAGGAATACCGCTAGCGACCGCTGATTCCGCGTCGCGCGCCCCGCCACCGCCAGCACCATGCGCGCATACGGCCCGTAGAGCAGCAGCAGCACCGTCAGCGAAATCGCCGCCACTGAGAGCATTTCCGTCAGCACCACCGTGAAGGCCGCTGCCCCGCCTAGCAGTACCGCCCCCACGAGCGTGTCGATGAACGTCGTGATGTTCGCCCCCATCACGTACGGGATGATCTGGTCCCGCTTGATGTACCCCTTCAGCGACAGCGGCACCAGCAGCGTCAGCGAAATCGAGACGCTCATCGTCGTCGCCGTGATCAGGCAGCCCATCAGGAACATCAGGGGACGCCGGTGCAGGAAGTGCAGCGCCCGCGAGATGCCTTCGCCTTCCGATTCCAGCTGCGGCAGCGCCCGGTCAAAAACCGTGAAGCTCCCCAGGAGCACGCCCACACCTGTCCCGAAGAGGGCCCACCGCGGCAGCAGGTCCACCAGCGCATCGACGGGCGGCCCGTACACCGTGTCGATGATGTCGAGCAGGCCGTTGGGCGTTTCGAACCGGACCCCATCGAGCCAGCCGTAATGCAGCGACACCAGCCCCAGCAGCAGCGCGGGCCCCTGTGTCGTGAACGTCGTCAGCAGCGCCACCACGCCGATGTACAGCCCGTCGCTGTTTCGCCGTTTCCGTACATAGAGGAAAAAGCCCACGGCGAGCACGATGAACG
>CAYXBK010000048.1:0-4313 GCA_964463165.1 uncultured Chitinophagales bacterium | reverse complement strand
AAGAATGTTTTTGCTCCATCACACAAGTTTTAATTCTCTTAATGTTGCAAGATTGCTTTTTTCTTCATCGCGGTAAAATAAATTCATTGTTTCAAACGGGATGATCTTATCTCCATGCACAATATGTACACATGATTTTTTAATTGCCCGTACATCAAAATTATATGCATCTATAAAATTCATGATAATAATGCGGAATAAATTTTCATAATGAAGTGTTGGGGCCTGAATGAGTGGTAAACAACATAAAAGCGAATGCATTTCCTCCGAAACCGCATCAACCGAATTTGCCGTGCTGAACAATTTAAGCATATGCTGTTTCAACCGCTCATCCTGCTCGTATACAATTGTGTTTTTTGAATTATCCAGCAGGTCGGCAGGATTGATAAAGCGAGTGAGCGGAATTATCTCTCCATTTATTTTTAAAGCATATCCCATCACAAGTGCATCCGGATTGCAAGGAACAGGAATTAAATCATCACTGATAAAATAATTTGTTTGTTCAAGAATATCTCGCCGCACTTCAGTTAATGTATACCGCTCGTTTGCCGCATCAAATTTTTCATTTCTTCCTGCCACCTGCACAGGTTGAAACGTCACGCCCCGCACACAAGGTTGCTGTAATGCAAAATCAATTATTTTTCCTGTTTCGTGATTATTTACACCCCGCTGAACCGTTACCACCAATGTTGTGGAAAGGTTGTATTTATTTAAATGTTCAATTGCTTTCATCCGCACATCAATTAAATCGGCGCCACGCAATTTTTGTAATACCTCATTTTCAAAACTGTCCCACTGCAAATAAATTTCGAAGTCGGGCATATAAGTCGCCAGCCGTTTTACAAATTCTTCCTCCTGCGCAATGCGTATTCCGTTTGTATTTAACATTAAATGTTTTATCGGCCGTTTTTTTGCTTCATCCAGAATTTCAAAAAAATCGGGATGAATGGTAGGTTCACCACCACTTATCTGGATAACATCCGGTTTTCCTTCATTCGCAACGATCAGATCAAACATATTTCTTATTTCATCCATCGTGCGATGCTGTCCATGATGCGGTGATGATGAGGCATAGCAAGTGGGGCATGCAAGATTGCATCTGTCTGTCACTTCAATTAATGTAAGACAAGAATGTTGTTCATGATCAACACATAAGCCGCAATCATAAGGGCAGCCGTAAATTGTAGGTGTATTGAATTTAAGTGGTGTTTCACTTTTTTTATTATAATTCCGGATGCGCTTATAATATTCCACATCAGTTGCAATCAGATTTTTTTCAAAGCCATGATCCGGACAATTTTTCAGCATATACACCTTATCATCTTCAAAAACAATTTTTGCACTTACACGCCTTAAGCATGCAGAACAAATACTGATGGTATAATCATAATAAATATAATCGCGTTCAGGCATAAGATGCTATCAGTTTTTTCGGAGAAAGAAATGTTTTGTAATAATAAGAAAGTCCGGTGAGGCAAACCAGCTGAATAGTACTGATTCCGAATAAAACAGATACGTCCTCTTTCAGGAATTCAATCATAAAACGGAAAATCAGATAACTGATGATAAACAGTTTGAATTTTGCGCCGTCTGCAAGTGCAAACGAATGATCTAGCCGGTAAATACAAATCCACATAAACAGGCAAAATACTATTTCGTACAGCGGAAGCGGATGGCGCAAAATCCCATCGCCAAAATCGATACCGGTAAATAAATTTGTCGGGCCGCCGATCGTGCCGTCCGGCAAACCTGCGAGAAAACAACCTGTTCTGCCGATCATGATTCCCAACAAGATCGGATACACCATCATATCACCGGATGATCTTTTGATGCCCATCATTTTTTTCAACAATTCAACAGCAAACAATCCACCTACAATTCCACCGACAATTGTTTTGCTTGAAAATATAAACCGGAATTTATTTTCAGCATTGTAAAATGCCTGCGGATTTTCAAATACACCTGCAAGCCGCGAACCGATCAATGCACCAACGCAGACAGCTGCAAAAACATACAGGCGTTCCAGATCGGATAAATGATCATTCGACCGCCGCCTGATATATGTATAATAACGAAGGGCAATAAATATCGATGCTATTTCGAAAACAGGGTGCGCAGGCAGTGTGTTGCCGAAAAAATGTATGTCTACAGGAAATTCCAAGCAGCAAGTTTTATCAAATCTATCAGTTTCCAGTTCAGGAAAATAATTTTGTACACAATTAAACAGTAATTTCGTTTCATATCTTATTTCAGATGCTCCCGAATCTTTTTCAACGGCAATTTTTATTTATTGATATTGTTATTATTTTAATTTTACTCATCCCCTTTTGCTTTTATTTACGTGCAATGCAAAAGGCGATGGTATTTATTTCAGCGGAGAACCGCAAAATGCCACCTGCTCAAATATGGATCACGGCAATTCCGGTTTATGGTGCCATCTGGCATTTCTTTGTTGTAAATGCAATGGCCGATTCAATCCGGCTTGAGTATTTAAAAAACAATCTCATACTTACAAAACCACGCCCCACATTCGGGATGGGATTTGCAACCAGCTTATTATCCGCCTGCTCAGTCATCCCGCAAATTGGAGCAGTCTGCTTTATTGCCGCACTTGTCTGCGGAATTATTTATTGGGTACAGGTGATTGATTGTAAAAACAGAATTGAACTCGCCAGGCATAGAAATGAAGGCTACTAGCCGCTGGCAGCCAGAGGCCAGTAGCAAGTGGCCAGTAATTATCTTTGCGCCATCATGAAAGTATTTAAATTCGGTGGAGCATCAGTGAAAGATGCAGCGGGTGTGCGCAATCTGGCTTCGATCATATCAAGATTTGAAAAAGAAAATTTATTGATCGTCGTTTCCGCAATGGGGAAAATGACAAATGCATTTGAACAAATTGCTGCGCTCGGACATACCGGAAAAGATTATGCTAAAGAACTGGATGCTTGCAGAACATATCATCTGCAAATAATTGATGAACTCATAATTCATGTAAATCTTGATTATTATATCGACCTGCTGATTCAAAATCTCGAAGCAAATAAATCTTTTCCCTTTCCAAAATATTACGATCAGGTGGTGAGTGTGGGAGAATTAATTTCCACAACGATTGTAAGTAATTATTTAAATGCAAACCGTATCGGCAACGAATGGGTTGATGCAAGAGATTATATTTCAACCGACGATACCTGGCGTGAGGGAATTGTTGATTGGGAAACCACTGAAAAAAATATTTTACAGAGCATTCCTCAAAAATTAGCGCATACGAATATTATCACCCAGGGATTTATCGGGAAAACACCGGATGGTGCAACAATCACATTAGGGAGGGAAGGTTCAGATTATACGGGTGCTGTTTTTTCCAATATTCTCAATGCAGAAGGTTTATGGATCTGGAAAGATGTGCCGGGTGTATTAACTGCCGATCCGAAATTATTTTCTGATGCTGAGAAATTACCCGAGCTCACCTATTATGAAGCAATTGAAATGACATTTAACGGCGCACAGGTAATTCATCCGAAAACATTATCTCCTCTCCAGAAAAAACAAATCCCGCTTTATGTAAAATCATTTGTAAGTCCCGATCTGCCGGGAACAGTAATTCAATCCGATGATAAAGCGATTCAGTATCCCCCAATTATTGTTTTGAAAAAAGACCAAGTGCTGATGTCTGTAAAGCCGAGTGATTTCACTTTTGTGGGTGAAGAACATCTGCAGCATATTTATTCTGTTTTTGCACGCCATCATCTGAAAATGAATATGGTGCAGATCGCTGCATTGACAATTTCGGTTGTGGTGGATAATAATTCTTATAAGATTGATCCCGTGCTGGCAGAATTCAACAATTTATATAAAGTGAAAGTAAATTCCGGACTTGAATTACTCACCATCCGGCATTTTAATGAACATATTTTATTTAAGCTCACCGAAAATAAAAATGTGTATTTAGAGCAGTGGACGAGGAATACGGTGCAGTTTGTTTATGACTCATCCGGCAGCCGCTAGCGGCTGACACCTTCTCTATTCCATAGAGAAGGGGCTTTCGCATGAGCTAAAAGCGCAGCATTTAATTAAAAAAAAGAATTTATCGTTTCAGGTAATCTCGCGACAGCATCCCTCTCCTGCGCAGCAGAGAGGGTGGATCCGCCGTACGGCGGAGACGGGAGAGTCAACTCATCCGTCAGCCGCTAGCGGCTGACACCTTCTCTATTCCATAGAGAAGGGGCTTACGCATGAGCTGAAAGAGAAGCAATTAAGTAAAAAAAAGAATTTATCGTTTCAGGTAATCTCGCGACAGCATCCCTCTCCTGCGC
>CAYXBK010000047.1:0-4434 GCA_964463165.1 uncultured Chitinophagales bacterium | reverse complement strand
TGCAGGTCATCGGTGAGCTGGTGGGGGTGCCGCCGTCGGACCGTGACCAGTTCCGCACCTTGGTGCGCGCCAGCGCCGCTGCGCTCGAGCCCGGAGTCACCGCCGAGCAGGTCGAGGACGCCGAGCACGCCATGGCGATCATGGACGACTACTTCCGTTCGCTGATCGAACGCCGACGAGCCGACCTCGAACACGACCTCGTCTCCGCGTTGATCGCCGCCCGCGACGGCGAGGACCGGCTGAGCGAGGACGAGATGGTGGCCACGCTGATCCTGTTGTTCGCAGCCGGCTTCGAGACCACCACCAACCTGATCGGCAACGGGCTGCTGTGCCTGCTCCGCAACCCCGACCAGTTCGCCCGCCTGCGGGCCGAACCCGACCTCGTCGGATCCGCCGTCGAGGAGATGCTGCGCTTCGAGAGCCCGGTGCAAGTCGATGCCCGCACCGCGTTCGAACCCGTCGAGATCGACGGTCACCGCGTTGACACCGGCGAGACGGTGGTGACGTTCCTCGGCGCGGCCAACCGCGACCCGGCGGAGTTCGTCGACCCCGAACGCTTCGATGTGACCCGCGATCCGAATCACCCGCTGAGCTTCGCGGCCGGCATCCACTACTGCCTGGGCGCCAACCTCGCTCGCCTCGAGGGACGCATCGTGTTCGACCGGCTCGTTCGCCGCACTGCGGACATCGAGTGGCTCGACGACGCCCCCGACTGGCGGGGCACCCTGATCCTGCGGGGCGTGAACCACCTCCACGTCCGCATCACTCCATCGACTAGCAGCGCGCCATGAGAGAGGTCACCGAGAGCATCGCCGAAGCGCTCCCCAAGGCCGCCGCCGTGTTCGCGTCGCGAGGCCTGGACGGGACCCGCATGGAGGACATCGTCGAGGCAACCGGGGTGCCCCGTCCCACCCTCTACTACCACTTCTCGTCCAAAGAGGAGATCCTCGCCTGGCTGCTCCAACGCCTGTTGCGTGACCTGTCCATCGAGATCGGAGGAATCGTCGACCGGGACGAGCCCGCACGCGATCGGCTCCGCCAGGTCATCGCCGCCTACCTGCAGCTGTTCGCCGATCACACCCAACTCTGCACGGTGCTGCTCACCGAACTCGGTCGCATCACCCGCATCCCCCAACTCGCCGACGCGATCTGGGCGGCGTTCCACGAGCCGCTGGGCAAGGTCCTCGACGCGGGCGAACGCGACGGGTCCATGCAGGCCAGCGACCACGAGATGACCGCGTCGGCGATCTTCGGGGCGGTGACGATGGTCGGCCTCCACCACGTCGTCGTCGGCCAGCCCGTCGACCCCCCCGCCATGGCTGCCCGACTCGACCACCTGATCCTGCGCGGTCTCGCGCCGACACCCAAGGAAGAAGAGCGATGACAACTGCCCGGCTGCGCTACTCGCGCGACGAGATCCTCACTGATCCCGACTATGCGACCCGCATCGAACGAAACGGCGTGCTCCTCCATGGCGGCTACGCCGCCGATGGCACCTACCTGCCGCCCCGATCGGTGCACCGCGTCCCCGCCATCGCCGCCTGGGCTGCCCAGCTCGAAGCTGGTGGCCATCCCCGCCGCGTCATCGAACCCGAGGCCGTGGACCGGGCGTTCGTCCCCAACACCGAACAAGCCAAGATGCTCCTTCGCAACGGCGCGGCGGGGGCCATGACCCGGATCCTGACCCTCGTCGGTGTCGTCGAAGGGTTCGGCAACGACGGGATCAAGCTCATTCCCGCGATGGACCTGCAGAGCTTCATCGTCGAACCGATCGACGGCACCTGCCTCGGGCACCTCTTCGCCGGGCTTCTCGAGGCCCACGGAAACGACGAGGCGGGCCGGGGTGACGAAGCCGGCCACGACCAGATGTGGTTCGCGGTGCGCGACGCCGCCCTGTCGGATCCGCCGATCACCATGGACATGTTCGAGAACCTGCCCATCGCGCCGCCACCTGGCTACGAAGGTCCCGCCAAACCATCTCCTGAGGCCATCACGGTGGGCGGCATGCTCGAGGGGCTGCGCGACGACGTCGCCCCCGAACTCCAGCTCCTGGTGCGGGCGATGGTTCAGATCCTCGTCATCGAGCTGCTCGCCTACCACACGTTCGCGTGGGCATCCGACGTGCTCGGCGACCCGACCTGCAGCGCGGACGCCGAGTTCGCCCAGGCCACCATCGACCACATCCGCGCCGACGAAGACATCCACGTCGCCTACCTCCAGTGCGGGCTCGCCGAGCTCGCCACCATGACCGTGCGCACCATCGATGGCGGCACCGTGGCCGGCGCCGACCTCGTGGTCGCTGCCTGTCGAGCCGCGCTCGACAACCAGACCGGCGCCCGCTTCGACCGGATCCTCGACTACCGCCTCGCCCAGGTCCGCGCCGAGCTCGCCGCCCACCCCGACGGTCAACGCCTCACGACGGACTTCGACGCCCTCGCCACCGAACCCACCGCAGCGCAGGCATGAAGATCACCGTCGACACCGATCGCTGCCAGGGCCACAACCGCTGCCACGCCGTGGCCCCCGATCTGTTCGACATCGACGACCTCGGATACGCCACCGCCGCCACCGCCGGCGACCTCAGCCCCGGCAGCGAACACAGCGCGCAGCTCGCCGCGGCGAACTGCCCCGAACGCGCCATCCGACTCGACGACTGAACCCGGAGCCACCGTGAACCGACCCCCAGTGACCGATTGGGCAACTGACTTCGATCACCTCGACCCCGGGTTCGTCGAGGATCCCCACGCCGTCTACAGCCGGCTACGCGACGAGTGCCCCGTCGCGCACACCGACCGGTACCACGGCGTGTGGATCCCCACTCGCTACGAGGACCTCGCCGCCATCGCCCACGACCACCAGCGGTTCTCGTCCCGCACGATCCTGGTCACCGACCGGGCCGAATCTCCCACCGACCTCGGGTTCCACGCACCGCCCATCACCGAGGACCCCCCGTACCACACCGACATCCGCCGGCTCCTGCTGCCGGTGTTCTCCCCTGCGGTGGTGGCCGCCTACGAGCCCATCACCGAGACGATGGCCAACGATCTCATCGATGGGTTCATCGACCGCGGGGAATGCGACGCCGCTGCGGACTACGCCCAGCACGTTCCCATCAAGGTCATCACCCGGATGCTCGGGATCCCCGACAGCGACCACGCCCGGTTCCGGGACTGGATCCACCGCCTCATCGAGGAGAGCCCGCTCGCCGGCGACTCCACCTTCGACGCCATCTTCGAGATCGGCGGCTACCTCGCCGGCCACGTCGAGGATCACCGCGCAACCCCGCGTGACGACATCATCACCCACCTCCTCGACGCCCGCATGCCTGACGGCCGCGCCCTCGAGGACCCCGAGATCCTCGGCGTGTGCATCCTCCTGCTCCTCGCCGGCATCGACACCACCTGGTCCGCGATCGGGGCGTCGCTCCTCCACCTCGCCACCCACCCTGACGACCGGCGCCGACTCATCGAGGAGCCCGACCTCATCCACTCCGCCACCGAGGAGTTCCTGCGGGTGTTCGCACCCGTCACCATGGCACGCGAGGTCATCGAGGACACCGTCATCGGCGGTTGCCCCATGCGCACGGGCGACCGGGTCCTGCTCCCGTTCCCCTCCGGGAACCGCGACCCCGCCGTCTTCGACCAACCCGACCGCGTGATCCTCGACCGCGAGGTCAACCGGCACTTCGCGTTCGGAGTTGGGATCCACCGCTGCCTGGGCTCCAACCTCGCCCGCATGGAGCTGCGGGTGACCATCCAAACCTGGCTGCGCCGCATCCCTAACTTCACCCTCACCGACCCCGACGCCGTCACCTGGTCGGCTGGCCAAGTGCGCGGCCCCCGCACCCTGCCCCTCGCGTTCCCTCCGGCGTAGGACACGCTGTGAAGCTCGACATCATGACCGGCGGTCTCCCCCTTCACGTCGTCCAGCAACTCGCCCGCCACGCCGCCGACAGCGGCCACAGCGGTCTCGTGATCACCGAGGCCGGCCGCACCGCCTACCTGTCGTGTGCGGCGGCCGCGCTCGCCGCCGACATCGACATCCTCACCGGCATCGCCGTCGCGTTCCCACGCAGCCCCATGGTCACTGCGCAAACCGCGTGGGAGCTCGCCGATGCCACGGGCGGCCGGTTCCGCCTCGGCCTGGGAACCCAGGTCCGGGCCCACATCGAACGCCGCTACAGCACCCTGTTCGATCCTCCCGGACCACGCATGCGCGACTACGTCCTCGCCGTACGGTCCTGCTTCGAGGCCTTCCGCAGCGGCGGCACACCCGACCACCACGGCCCCTACTACGACATCTCCCTCCTGCCCGCCATGTGGTCACCCGGCCCCATCGACGCGCCAGACCCACCCATCGACATCGCCGCGGTCAACCCCTGGATGCTGCGCCTCGCTGGCGAACACGCCGACGGTGTCCACATCCACCCCCTCA
>CAYXBK010000046.1:0-5119 GCA_964463165.1 uncultured Chitinophagales bacterium | reverse complement strand
CCCTTTGATGCCGAACACCGTTTGATGGCCACCCTGCACCGCGATGCAGCGCAAACCAATTGGGTGATGCTCAAGGGGGCTCCAGAGCGTGTGTTTGAGCTGTGCGCGCATGCGTTGGGCGGTGCGCCACTGGATCGTGAGGCTTGGCAAAAACGTGTGCACGAGGCCGCCCGTGCCGGCCAGCGGGTGCTGGCGCTGGCACGCTGCGAATGGCCTCAAACCACGCGGGCATTTGCTCACGATGGCTTGCTGCATGGTTTCACCTTGCTGGGCATGGTGGGCATGATCGATCCACCGCGCGAAGAGGCGAGGCTGGCGGTGGCCGAGTGCCAGCGGGCCGGGCTGCGCGTGAAGATGATCACCGGCGATCACGCCGTGACGGCCGCTGCCATCGGGCGCCAGCTGGGGTTGTCGGATGCGCATGTGCTCACGGGTGACACCGTGGCCACTTTGAGCGATGCCGAATTGCAGGCCCGGTTGCGCGACACCGATGTGATCGCGCGCGCCAGCCCCGAGCACAAACTGCGCCTCGTGGCCGCCTTGCAGGCCCAGGGCGAGCTGGTGGCGATGACGGGCGATGGCGTGAACGATGCCCCCGCGCTCAAAGCCGCCGATATCGGGGTGGCCATGGGATGCAAGGGCACCGACGCGGCCCGCGAAGCGTCGGATCTGGTGCTCACCGACGACAACTTTGCCACCGTGGCGCGCGCCGTGAGGCAGGGGCGGGTGGTGTTTGACAACATCAAAAAATCGCTGCTGTTTATGCTGCCGACCAACCTGGGCGAGGCGGGTGTGATTCTGTTGGCCGTGGTGGCCGGGCTGATGCTGCCGGTAACCGCCGGCCAGATTTTGTGGGTGAACATGGTGACGGCCGTTACCCTGGCGCTGGCCTTGGCTTTTGAGCCGGCTGAGCCCGGCGTGATGCAGCGTCCGCCGCGCCCGCCCGATGAGCCGCTTATCACGCGGGCGTTGGCCTTGCGTATTGTTTTCGTCAGCCTCTTGATGGTGGTGGCCACGTTTGCGGCGTTTGAGTGGACGCTCGCGCGGGGCCTGCCCATTGAGGTGGCGCGCACGGCGGCGGTGAACGCGCTGGTGGTGAGTGAGCTGGTGTATCTCTTCAACGTGCGGCGGTTCACGGCGCACGCCTTTACGCCCGATAGCTTGCGCGGCAATGCAATGGTGTTGTGGATGAGCGCCCTGTTGGTGATGCTGCAGTTGCTCTTTACGTATGCCGCACCGCTGCAGCGCGTGTTTGCCACGGCGCCACTGGATGCTGCGTCTTGGGGGTTGATTGCGGCACTCGGAGCGATCAATTTTTTGGCGGTGGAGCTCGAAAAAACCGTGTGGCGCCGGTTGTCGGTGGTGCGGCTGTGATGTTGCGCAAAAGAGCGAGCAGCTTGGCCAGCTCATCGCACAATCCGATGCGGCCCCGCTGGGGGCATCGATCAACGTCTTGCTGAATAGGAGTCGGATAACAAAGTCTCAAAACGGCTTCAGAGGGAAGAGCGTAGGAACTCCCCCCCGGGAACGGGGTGCAAAGTTTCAAAATTCATCGCTCTTGGTCGATTCGACCGCTCACGACAGCAATACATGGTCTCAAAAGCCCTTGTCGCCACTCACTATTTCGCCATCACGATGTGATCGCCTAAGACGCGCTCTGAAATCGGTGCTAGAAGCACTTAGCAGACTAACGCTGCTGTCGTAGCACCATAACTGCGGCATTTGCATGCCCACCAAGAGCATACTTCTCCTCTGAGGCACATCACCTATGCAGGAGAACGCCATGTCCCAAAGCCCAAAGGCGATCAAGACAAACACGCCGAAGCCAGCAGGGAAGCAAGTCTTCTCACGACAGGAGCTGGTCGGAAGATTCCCACACATCCGACATCAGCCTGCTCCGAGAGCTACGAACTACATGCTCACCGCCGAGCAACGGGACGCTATCGTGGCTCAAATGCTCTTGCGCTGATGCCACCACCACAACGCCGAGTACGGAATCGACGGCCTTCCAATTGAGCGAACAGTTCGCCGATTGCAACTTTTCACCAAGTCACCCGAAGGTCCCTCAATGAGCAACAGTGATCGGCGCTAGCTGCTGTAGATCTGTCGCTTGCATTGGTCGAAGATGGATGGCTCATGGGTGGCTTAGCCGCGCGCCGCTCCGTTCAAATTTTTTGTCAATCGCGGTGCCCCCTGAGAGGCTTTAGCAAATCACGAAGACCGTTATGGTCAATTTCATGCATCAACGCCAACAATCGTCCTATCTCTCCCCGAGGAAAGCCCTCTCGAGCAAACCAGTTGAGGTAGTTGCCAGGTAAGTCGGCCAGCAAAGTGCCCTTGTACCTGCCAAACGGCATGGGCATGCTGACGAGTTGCAGGAGGTCTTCTGTCTTCATGTAGTGCCGCACTGAGTGGCTTGGTCAGACTTTGGACAAGCTGCTCTTAAGGAGCTCACGCAAAGCCTTGCGGCCGGCCGTGTTGGTGGTCCGCCAAGCCCGTAAGGCGAATCTCAGCAGCGCATCTTGAACCGTCATTCCGATGTCGAAGCACTCACCGGTAGGACTCGGATAGCCCCAGCGCCACCAGTTCAGGTACCGGTTCATCTGATCCGTGGCGTCAAAGCCGCTGCGATGCAGCAGGCTTTGGGCAAGGCAAATGGCCATGGCAGTGTCGTCGGTCCATTGCCCTGGCTTCAAGTTGAACGGACCACCGCCCACCATGTCCGTGATGGGATCGAAACTCCCTCTCGGACAGAACTCCAAGGCGGTGCCAACAGCGTCGCCACAGGCCAGCCCGAGCAAACATCCTCTATAACGACTCTCTAGATCCATGAGCTTGCTGCATCCCTGTAGTGACTTGAGGCGAACTGGCGTTTACTGAGTGGCTAGTAACTGTCGGCGCACCTCCATCAGCGCAAAGCCGAGAAGATTGAGGCCCTGCCACCTTGCAGGATTCTCGATGTCAGGATGGTCTTCAGCCATACCGACTCCCCAAATTTTGTCGACAGGACTGGCCTCAACCAGAATGCGGTCACCGGTACTCAGTAAGAAGTCTTTCAGAGGCGCATGCTGCGAGAACTTTGCCAGATTGCCTTCCACAACAGCGTCAAAGCGCCGTTCGTTCCAGCGCGCTTCATCGAATCCTCGAATTTCGCGCCCCAACTTCTTGGCGAGAGCGGGGGTCTTCGAGGCGATGATCTGGTTCAACACGTCCTGATCGTCAAAGAGTCGGGCCTTCCCCACCATCATGTAGTGCTCAGCCGTCAAGTAGCTGATCCCGCTCAAGGAAAACGAGGCCTCGAACCATTGGCTGAAACAAGTCTTGCCAATAGCGCCGTCCTTCTTCGGTTGATGGCCCCAGAAGAAGACGTACTTGAGTCTTTCGTCTTGGTGGGGCCTCTGAATCAACTGTTCGATTAGATCTTCGGTCTGCATGAATCCTCCTGTGTCGTAGATGTCACTTCAACAGCGTCGTGTAGAGCGCAAGATCGCGTTCGCTGAAGCAACAGAATGTGATGTCGAGATCGGTGTGTCCGGCATGCTCTTTGGATGTAGCTACTGCGATCTCCGCTGCCGCTTGCGCGGGGAAGTTGTATGAGCCCGTACTGATGCAGGAAAACGCCAAGGATCGGATGCCTTGCTGGACAGCCAGTGCAATGCACTCGCGATAACAAGCAGCAAGCAGCGTTGCCTCATCTTTGGTGCCGCCTTGCCAGACAGGCCCGACGGTATGAATCACATAGCTGGCTGGCAACTTGAAGCCGTTTGTCAATTTGGCTTGTCCCACTTTGCAGCCATTCAGCTTGCGACAGGCTTCCAGCAATTCAGGCCCCGCAGCGCGATGAATGGCGCCATCAACCCCTCCGCCACCAAGCAGGGAACTGTTGGCCGCATTAACGATGGCGTCAGCCGCCAACTTCGTGATGTCACCTTTGATCGCTTGGAAGGTCGCCATGTGACGTGCTCCTGAAATTCTTGTTGACTTAGTTTAAAAGATGAACTTATGATAGTTGCACAACAACACGAAGTTAACCACGCAAGACTGAAAGGGGAAATCGTATGCTGGGAATTCGCTTCATCAAGTCGCAACCGACAACACATCTCATGCAGTTTCGGCGGGGGCGTGTCGTGCGTGAAGGCGCAGGTCTGTCATTCTTCTACTATGGTCCAACATCCACCCTGGTGGCTGTACCGATTGGCAGCCAGGACCGGCCATTCATTCTGGAACTGGTGACGTCCGACTTTCAGAGCATCACTGTGCAGGGCCAGGTGACCTATCGCGTCGCCGAGCCCGGGCGCATTGCCGGGCTGATGGACTTCTCTTTGTCGGCAGATGGAAAGGCTCACGCATCAGAGGACCCAAAACGCCTGGGTGAGCGGGTGGCCATGCAAGCCGAGGTCATCGTGCGCCAAGCCGTCCAGCAAATGGACTTGAAGCAGGCATTGCGAGCCTCTGCCACGATCGCGCAGGAAACGCACAAGCGCCTCGCCTCACAGACAGAGATCGCGGCGCTCGGGCTTGAGGTTCTGGGTGTGTCGGTCTTGGCCATCAAACCTACGCCAGAGATGTCCCGCGCATTGGAGGCGGAAGCAAGAGAGTCCAATCTCAAAGCAGCGGACGATGCTGTTTTTGGTCGAAGGATGTCTGCCGTTGAAAACGAGCGTGCGGTTCGAGAGACCGAACTCGACACCGAGGTGGCAGTGGAGCAAAAGAAGCGTCAGATCGGTGAAGCCCAGATGGATGCCAAGGCTGCTGTCGCACGCCGAGAGAACGAGTTGCGTACCGCGCAAATGGAGTCAGACGTTGCGCTGGAAGATCGGCGCAAGTCATTTGTTGACCTCCAGGCTGGGAACAGTCGTACCTTGGCTGATGCCGAAGCGTATCGCCTGGGCGCCATCATGCAAACGATGGAGAAGTCCGATCCTCGGATCGTTCAGGCTCTGGCTGCTTCCGGCATGCAACCTGGTCAGCTGATTGCGCAGGCCTTCGGCGGCATCGCGGAGAAGGCGCAGCACATCGGGCAACTCAATATGTCGCCGGAATTGCTGCAGTCCTTGATCCGCGATAACGGGGGCGGGTCGCAAGGAGCCAATCGTGGTCGCGCCAACTGAGCGAAAAG
>CAYXBK010000045.1:0-5725 GCA_964463165.1 uncultured Chitinophagales bacterium | reverse complement strand
CCTGTTCCGTGTGCTGCCGGTTTGATCATCACTTTTCCAGCTCCGTATTTGCCATGTTGTTCATGCGGAATCGTTCCTTTGAAAACAGGCACTTTGATGAGGTTCTTTTTCGCATCATCAATCCCTTTCTGGATTGCTTCTGTTACCTCACGTGCTTTACCAAGTCCGTGTCCAACAATACCGTTTCCATCACCCACAACAACCAGAGCCGAAAAACTGAAAGTACGACCACCCTTGGTTACTTTGGCAACCCGCTGGATCCCAACAATTTTTTCTTTTAAGTCGAGCTCACTTGCCCTTACTCTTTGTATTTCTTTATTTACTGCCATAATTTTTCAGTTTAGAAAATCAGCCCTCCTTCTCTTGCACCTTCTGCCAATGCTTTCACACGGCCGTGGTATAAATAACCGCCTCTGTCGAATGACACGGTTTTGATTCCTTTTTCGGCTGCACGTTCTGCAATTGTTTTTCCCACGATTTTTGCCTGTTCGGTTTTTGTCCCTTTCAGGTTTTTACCCTGTTTATCGCGATTTGAAGCAGCGCAAATCGTATGGCCTGCATCATCATCGATGAGCTGTGCATAGATTGCCTTATTGCTGCGATAAACTGCGAGGCGTGGACGCTCTGCCGTTCCGATTGCTTTTTTGCGGATACGGTAGCGTATTTTTTGTCTTCTGACTGTTTTATTTGATAACATATAAATATTATTTACCTGCAGTTTTACCTGCTTTTCTGCGTAATACTTCTTCGCTGTATTTAATACCTTTTCCTTTGTATGGTTCAGGTTTGCGGAACGATCTGATCTTAGCCGCGATAGCTCCTAATAATTGTTTGTCGTTGCTTTCAAGTATGATCGTCGGGTTTTTTCCCTTTTCGTTCACGGTTGAAAGTTTCACTTCTTTCGGGATCATCATCACAATCGGGTGGGAATATCCTACCGCGATATCGAGCACCTGTCCCTGGTTTGCTGCACGGTAACCCACACCCACTAATTCGAGTTCTTTTTTATATCCTTCAGAAACTCCTTTCACCATATTGGCGATCAATGCACGGTATAAACCGTGTAATGCTTTATGGCGTTTTTGTTCAGTAGGGCGTGAAAGTGTAACAATACCATCTTTCACTTCGATACTAATATCCTTATCAACTTTTTGGCTCAATTCACCACGCTTACCTTTTACCGTAATGATATTCGCATCATTTACAGTAACTGTAATTCCCTGCGGCAGTTGAATCGGAAGCTTTCCTATACGTGACATGTTCGTGCTTTTCTGTTTTTTAATTAATATACATAACAAAGAACCTCTCCGCCCACATTCAGTTTCTTCGCATCTTTTTCGGTCATGATTCCTTTAGATGTTGAAACGATTGCCATACCTAAACCGCTCAATACTCTCGGCAGATCATCCACATTTGAATATTTTCTCAAGCCCGGTTTACTGATTCTTTCAATTCCTTTGATTGCCGGAGATTTTGTTACCGGATCGTATTTTAAAGCGATCTTAATAACTCCCTGCGGACCTTCGTTTTCGAATTTATATTTATAAATAAAGCCGTATTCATAGAGGATTTCTGTGAGACGCTTCTTCAAATTGGAAGCGGGCACTTCAACCACTCTGTGGTTTGCTCTTTGTGCATTTCTGATTCTGGTCAGAAAATCGGCTATTGGATCAGTTACTTTCATTTTTAATCTCTTTTAATTTTTACCAGCTTGATTTTGTCATTCCGGGAATTTTACCATAGAGCGCCATATCTCTCAATACGATTCTGGATATACCGAGATCCCGCACATATCCGCGTGGGCGTCCGGTTAATCGGCAACGATTACGCACTCTTACTTTTGATGAATTGCGTGGCAATTTATCGAGCTCTTCCCATTTGCCTTCAGCTTTGAGCTGTTTGCGGCGATCTTCGAATTGAGCTACCAGTTTCTGGCGTTTAATGTTTCTTGCTACTACTGATGTTTTTGACATAGTTTGTTTATGATTTACGGAATGGAATTCCGAGTCCTTTTAATAATTCGTAGGCTTCCGCATCTGTTTTTGCTGATGTAACAAATGTGATATCCATACCGGTGATTCTGCTGATTTTATCGATATCGATTTCAGGAAAAATAATTTGTTCGGTAATGCCGAGTGTGAAATTTCCGCGACCGTCGAAACTTTTATTATTAACGCCTCTGAAATCGCGAACCCTTGGAAGGGCAACTGCGATCAGCCTGTCGAGGAATTCATACATATTATCACCACGCAGTGTAACACGCACGCCGATCGGCATATTTTCACGCAATTTGAAATTGGAAATTGCTTTCTTTGAAATGGTAGCAACAGCTTTTTGTCCTGTGATACGGGTTAATTCATCGAGTGCAATATCAATTACTTTTTTGTCCTGGGTTGCAGCGCCCATACCCTGGTTAATTGCAATTTTCAGGAGTTTAGGAATTTGCATTGAGCTTTTATATGCAAATTTTTCCTGGAGATTTTTTGCAATCTCATCCTGATATTTTTTTCTAAGACGTGGAGCTTTCGTTTCCATTATTTAATGATTTCTCCTGATTTTTTTGAATATCTGACCAATTTGCCGTTTTCAACTTTGCGGCCAACGCGGGTTCCTTTTCCTGATTTCGGATCTACAACCAAAACGTTGCTGATATGAATCGGTGCTTCTTTTTTAATAATACCACCATTCGGGTATTGCTGATTCGGGCGGGTATGTTTAGAAACAATATTTACGCCTTCCACCATTACTCTTCCGTTGGTGTAATTTACTTCGATCACTCTGCCCTTTTTACCCTTATCATCTCCTGAGATGACCTGAACCATGTCATTTTTTTTCACATGGAATTTCGGTGCGTAACGATCGGTTGTTACTGGTTTTTTCTCTCTCATTATAATACCTCCGGTGCCAATGAAACGATTTTCATAAATTGTTTATCTCTGAGCTCACGGGCCACTGGGCCAAAAATACGTGTGCCTCTTGGTTCATCTGCGGCATTGAGTAAAACACATGCATTGTCGTCGAAGCGGATATATGATCCGTCTTTGCGGCGCACTTCCTTATGTGTTCTCACTACAACTGCAGTTGAGACTGTACCTTTTTTTACGCCTCCGCCAGGAAGCGCATCTTTCACTGTCACGATAATTTTATCGCCGAGTGATGCATATCTTCTGCGGGTGCTGCCGAGTACACGAATGCAAAGAACTTCTCTTGCACCGCTGTTGTCAGCTACTTTAAGCCTTGTTTCCTGTTGTATCATATTATTTGGCTCTTTCTACTACTTCAACTAATCTCCATCTTTTGAGTTTACTCAGCGGACGGGTTTCCATAATTGTAACTACATCTCCCACTTTCGCATCATTTGTTTCATCATGTGCATGATACGATTTGGTTTTTTTGAGGTATTTACCATATTTGGAGTGCATAATTTTTCTTTCAACGGCAACAGTGATCGATTTCTGCATCTTGTTGCTTGTTACCACTCCGGTAATTGTTCTTCTTAAATTTCTTGACGTTTCCATCCTTTGGTTTTATTTATTTGGCGGAAGCCAGTTCTCTTTTACGAATTTCACTTTTCAGCCTGGCGATCTCACGACGGATATAACGCAACTGGATTGGGTTATCCAGTGGATTCACAGCATGATTAAAGCTGAGCTTTGTCAGGCGTTCGCTGTCGTCGAAGAGCCTTTGTTTCAGGTCTTCGTTGCTCAATTGATTCAAGTCTTCCTTTTTTAACTTAGCCATATTGCCAAATTTGTTTTTATGCGTAGTCTCTGCGAACTACAAATTTTGTTTTAACTCCTAATTTTCCACCTGCAAGGCGCATTGCTTCTCTTGCTGTTTCAAGCGGTACGCCGTCTGCTTCGAACATGATGCGTCCCGGTTGTACAACTGCAACCCAATATTCGGGGCTACCTTTACCTTTACCCATCCGCACTTCCGCAGGTTTTTTGGTGATAGGCTTGTCGGGAAAAATATTGATCCAAACCTGACCTTCACGTTTCAGGTGACGTGTTAAAGCCACCCTAGCTGCTTCGATCTGACGATCAGTGATCCAACCTTCTTCAAGGGTTTTCAAACCGAACGAACCGGCAGATAACTGGCTGCCGCGTTTGGCATTCCCTTTAATCTTGCCTTTAAACGTTTTGCGGTGTTTTACTTTTTTCGGCGCTAACATGATTTAAATTTTAACGTTTAGTATTATTCGATCTTCTTCTCTTATTATTTCTGTCTTTTTCCTGTTGAATTCCAACGTTTGGAGAAAGATCACGCTTACCTAAAACTTCGCCTTTGCATATCCACACTTTCACACCCAGTTTTCCATATACTGTTTGTGCTTCTTTCCATGCATAGTCGATATCAGCTCTGAATGTATGCAGGGGGATCCGTCCTTGCTTGTATTCCTCGGAACGTGCCATCTCCGCACCATTCAAACGACCACTGATCCTGATTTTAATTCCTTCTGCACCCATGCGCATTGTTGAAGCGATCGCCATTTTAATTGCACGGCGGAAATTAATCCTTGCTTCCAGTTGTCGCGCGATGGTTTCTCCTACAATATTTGCATCCAATTCGGGACGGCGAATCTCGATAATATTGATCTGCACATCTTTATCTGTGATCTTTTTTAATTCTTCTTTGATCTTATCAACCTCTCCACCGCCTTTTCCGATAATAATACCGGGACGTGATGTGTGAATTGTAACTGTGATACGGTTCAGTGTTCTTTCAATTACAATTCTTGAAATACCACCTTTGGCGATACGTGCATTGAGATAGCGACGAATTTTTTCGTCTTCAATCAATTTATCCGCCATTGTTTTACCACCGTACCAGTTGCTGTCCCAGCCACGGATGATACCTAATCGGTTTCCTATCGGGTTACATTTTTGTCCCATTCAGTTTTTTTTATTCGTTGGTTCCTTTAGTTGATTCAGTATTTTGAATTGCATTTCTGGATGCAACTTTAATTACAATGTGATTTGTGCGTTTGCGCTTTCTGTATGCACGGCCATGTGGTGCAGGCATAAAACGGCGCATTGTTTTTCCGCCATCAATAAAACATTCCTTCACATACAAATTACTGTCGGCTGCATCTGCTTCAAATTTCTGTTCCCAGTTTTTGATGGCACTTCTCAAAACTTTTTCAATAGGTTCGGCAGCAGCCTTGTTAGTATATTTTAAAAGATTCAATGCTTTTTCAATATCCAATCCCCTGATAAGGTCGATCACGTATCTTGATTTACGCGGAGAACCAGCATTATTATTGGTTCTTGGATTATTAATCAGTTTTGCAACGGCTTCCATTGTTATTATTTTTATTTTTTACCAGCGTGTGCTTTAAAAATACGTGTCGGTGAAAATTCTCCGAGTTTATGTCCAACCATATTTTCAGTTACATAAACAGGAATGAATTTATTTCCATTGTGCACAGCGAATGTGTGCCCTACCATATCAGGAACAATTGTTGACCTGCGTGACCATGTTTTAACCACTGTTTTTTTGTTGGTCTCATTCATTTTTGCAACCTTGTCTGAAAGGTTGTGATCAACATAAGGTCCTTTTTTTATCGAACGTGCCATTAACTTTTAATATTTATTTTTTACGTCTGCTAATGATGAACTTAGTTGTTGTTTTCTTCGGATGACGGGTTTTCATACCTTTTGCATATTTACCCGTACGTGATCTTGGATGTCCACCTGATGCACGGCCTTCACCACCACCCATC
>CAYXBK010000044.1:0-5867 GCA_964463165.1 uncultured Chitinophagales bacterium | reverse complement strand
TTTACTTCAACAGGTGATTTATCCAATTGCGCAGACAGGTCCATGATTGATTTTGTAGTTGCATCGCTTGTTGCATATCCGCGAATTACTTCCACCAGTTTCATCACCGGTACCGGATTCATAAAATGCATTCCGATCACTTTATCGGGCCGCTTTGTTGCTGCTGCAATTTTTGTAATGGAGATGGAAGATGTATTCGTTGCAAGAATTGTTTCTGCATTACATATCTGATCAAGCTCCGTAAATATTTTTAATTTGAGGCTGATATTTTCTGTTGCTGCTTCAATAACAAGATCTGCATTTGCCGAATATTCAAATGAAGTATAGGTAGATAAATTCGCCAGAGTATTTTCTTTATCGGCTGTAGTAATTTTTTCTTTTGCAACCATACGGTCGAGATTGCCGGAAATTGTTGCAATTGCTTTTTGCAATGCCGTTTCCGAAACATCAACCAGGTTCACTTTAAAGCCTTTCATGGCAAATACATGTGCAATGCCGTTGCCCATGGTTCCTGCGCCAATCACAGTAATATTTTTCATTAAATTTTTTTGGCAATATTAATGAATAACAACAACGTTTTTTGTCGCGATCCTTTCTAAACGGCTGTTTTCAACATAAAGTTGATAAGTTCCTGCAGGGAGGTTTTTGACCGGAATGGAAAATGCTGATGATATATTCGAAAATGTTTGAATGGTATCGCCGCTTGAATTGATCAGTTTTATATTCAGATGTTGCAAATCTTTCAGCTCGACGGTTAACTGATTATCGGCTGGATTCGGATAAACATGAATTTTATTTTCCTGATTGAATTGATTTGCTGAAAGGTCACCGGGACAATTAAAATAAGTTTCTGCCGGTGCCGTCGGGATCGAATGATCGTAAATGCCAAATGCATATTCTCCCAATTCCAATTTACTTAATTCGAATGCACCTCTTTTATCTGTAGAAACGCCCCAGACATTTAAAGTATAATATGGATAAATGGACCAATCTGCCGTAATGGACGACCGGTATAACAATACAAGACTGTCGTCGCTGTTTGTAATAAATTCATTATCTAAAAAACCACCGGATGCTATTTGCCCGTTGTAAAGTAATTGTGCCGAAGCATCAAATCCTGCGGGCAGGCGGCCGGATATTTTCCAATAGCGCTGATTATTTATATGCAAACCTTCAACAGGCGTTTTAAATCCATCTGCTGCAACCCAATAGTGCTGCGCATAAAAATATGCTGAATCTGGAAGTGAATGTACCGTGATATCAATCATTGCATTTGTGAGATTATAATCACCGGTTTCATAAATGGAGATCTCATCTTCTGTAATTGCATCATTTATTTTTTCATCATAGTCAATAATAATATTCGGCTTAAGGGAAAGTTTTTCGGTGGCAACAGAAACAAATTGATTTTCACCATTCATTACTATTATTTGTTCGTACATTTTATGCCAGTTCTCATCAAAAAATGTAAGAGTGAGCGGTACATTATTGCAAAACTCTGTTGCGTGATGCAATTTTTGACGAATGCAAACACTTGTTAATTCATAATCCGTATAACCGATATCATCAATTTCAAAAGCCGGTGAACCGGATTGATAAACCCAGCCGTCGAAAAAATCATTCATATCTGCACCGCTGCAATCAGTTAAATAATCACGCAGATCAGCAGCCGTAACATCCTGAAATTTATATGCTTCAAGAAATCCGGTGATACATGCGAAAAAATTTTCATCACCCATATATCCTCTCAAACTATGAATTACATCCGCACCTTTTTTGTAAGTTGTGGTTCCATAAGTGAATTCCTGCGGTACACCTGAAATTGCAAAATAATTTTGCCCGTCGTCGAAGGCAGCATTATGCAATACATCCAGATGATTTGCTTTTACCATTTCTTTATACGCTTGTTCGCCATACAGAAATTCGTTGAATAAATGTTCTGAATAAACTGCCCAGCCTTCGTTCATCCACATTTCTTCTGCAGCGGATGTGGTAATTAAATCTCCCCACCAATGATGCGATAATTCATGCACATATAAATTTTCCCATACGGTAGTTCCGGTAATTGCAAAAAGGGGATACGCAATATTCATTGCATGTTCCATTGCACCGCCGCTGAAGGGCACAACACTATATCCGACGCGGTCCCATTGAAATGCACCGTAATGATTTTCAAAAATGGAAAGTGCATCATGTAAATGAATAAATGAATTTTTTAAATCAGTTGTGTCTGCTGCCACAGATGCTATTTGAATCGGAATTGTTTCTGCAATTCCTGTATATGTCATATTTATCGTTGCATATTTTGCAACGGCAACACTTGCGAGATAACTCGGAATATTTTGATTTAAATTCCATATCCATGTCGTAGTTCCGTCGCCATTATCAATTGCAGGTTCCATTAAACCGCCGCAAAAAGCTTTTTTATCATTTGTTGTTGTGATCTCCGTGCGGAATGTTTGTCGTTCAATAAAATTATCGAAACATGGAAACCAGACTCTCCCGTAATTATGCGGAATTGCATCGAAGCCAACACCCAGCTGATAGGAATAATCACCGCTCCAGTACCAGCCGCCCCATGTGCCGTCCTGGGCAGGCACGCCATGATAATAAATGAAAAGTGTAGTTGAATCATTTGTATTCAAAGGAGCGGGTAAATCCGTTTTTAATAATTCTGCAATATGTGTAAATGAAATGATGTTGCCCGTTTCATTTTTTACCGAATCGACAGTGAGCGATAATAAATCAAACGGAACATTTGTGATATTATCCACTTTTGCTTTCAGATGAATTTCCGCATTGCCGGATATCACATGTCCTGCATAATCCGTAATATTTAACCTGATCGTAATATGTGTAATATCGATCGAATCACTAATGGTGGGCGTGGCAGAAAATAATTTACTGCTGCATGAAATGATCAGTAAAAACAGGGCGTAGCGAAACATGGAATCTGTATTTTTGCTTTTGAATGCGGATTAAAATTAGGCAAATATTCCTTACGGCTTTGTTAATATTCGGCAGCAGGCTGATTGGAAAGGGTCAAATCACAGATACGCTCCCTTTTATGATCACTCTCGATTCCGTTACAATTGAAGAAGTGCGCAGCGGTTTCAGTGTAAATGATTTTATTGATTTTGTGGGAAAGGATACCACTTTTTATGAAGCATTCCGCAATTTGCGACGAATCGATTATGACTCAAGGGCGCTTGTCCGCATGTTCGACGACGAAGGATTATCAAAAGCATCATATACGAATATCACGCACCAGGCTGTATCAGATAAATGCCGCAGTATGCAATTCGCATTTGAATCTGCAACCGGTGATTTTTTTGATAAGCATCATGAAATGAATTATTATACCGCCCGTGTTTTTTCCTATATTTTTTTATATCGCGATACCATCTGCAATAATTATGTTGTTACGGATAATAATGCAGGCAGTGATTCGAAACTCGAACAGCGCAAAGAGCAGTTAAAAACACTCATTTTCCAACCCGGTAAGCCTGTTGATGATATTCCTTTGATAAAAAATAAAATGGCGATATTCAGCGAAGAGATGTCGCAATTTTATGATTATAAAATCGAATCTAAAAATTATGCAACCGGCGTGGAATGCTATGTATTTACTGTGCAGAAAAAAACCGATGCGGAAGACGATGATGTGGTAATTCATAATCTCACTACCTGGTTTGATAAAAAAACAATGCAGATTGTATCAAGGCAATATAATCTGTCTTATGCATCTGCCATTTTTGATTTTGATGTGCAGATGGATGTACGGCTTTCTTATATTAATGGTTATTTAATTCCGTCATTTATTAAATACAACGGTTATTGGGATATTCCGCTTCGGAGACCGGAAGTGGGAAGTGTGGAGATATTTGTGTGGTGAATCACCTCCGTGAACGGCTGCCACCCTCTCTACTTGGATAAAGAGGGCGGCTGGCGCAAGTGGACTCACCCGTCAGCCGTGGGGAGCGGCTTCAATAACACACATGCTTTTCATGTGTAATTATATAAGGAATGTTAAAATACTAATCCGGTTAATAAAAATTATTTTATATTCGGTCTGCATTTATAACTCAAAAAAAGATCTTATGAACGAAATTCACATTAACTACACGGCGGTGATCATTGCGGTTGTCGCCAATTTTATTTTTGGTTTTCTTTGGTATACACCGCTTTTCGGAAAGGCGTGGGCAAAGGAAATGAAATTTGATATGACGCAGCGTCCACCCTCATCAGTTTTTGTAAGAGGGTTGATATTTATGCTGATCGGTAATTTCCTCATGGCTTATGTATTTGCACATAATATTGCAGCATGGACCTTTGTTCCGGGAACGGCAGAAATGTCGGCCGGGCAAAATGCCGGTATGGCTGCAATCTTTACCTGGCTGGGATTTTTTGTTCCGGGTGATTTAAGCCGTGTTGCATGGGAACGCCATTCATGGAAATTGTTTTTTATTAATACAGTTTATCATTTGCTTACGCTTGTAATTGCTGCAATGATTTTGGTGAATATGGCATGATATGGATTTAATTCATTTGAAACCCGCAATACCAATTGCGGGTTTTTTAATTTATTTTATTTACAACCGCATCGACCAGCTTTACCAGTTGAACTATTTTATTTGATTTTTTATAGATGAAGTTATACGTTCATCTTAAATCAAATAAAATGAAAAAGAATTACAACTTGCTTATTCTGTTCGACAGGTTTATTGCAGATTGCAAAACAGGCCGTCGATTAAAAAAAGACGGAACGCACATTCGTAAATCAACGATTGCGCATTATATTTCGGTACGGGATAATCTTTTGCGATTTTCCAGAGATCAGAATTTTGACCTCACAATAAAATCTTTTCAAATTGCTATTCCTGCTGAGTGCAAATTGTTTACGCAGTATTGGAAATTATTTTATGAATGTTTTTCCACCTACCTGTATTTGAAGGGAGGGTTTGATAATTATATCGGCTCACAATTCAGGGTAATACGCACTTTCTTTAATTATTTAAAAAATGAAAAAGGAATTGCCACCGGCGACATACAAAAATTGTTTTATGTAAGGAGTGAAGAAATCCCGATTGTGGTATTAAGTCTTGATCAATTACAATTTCTTATTTCTGATAAAGAATTTGAAAGCAGATTACCCGAGTACCTGCAACGAAGCAAAGATGTTTTTGTATTCGGATGCACCGTTGGGTTGCGGTTTGGTGATTTAATGAAATTGGACAAACGGAATATTGAGCACATCGGAGCGGATATTTACCTGAATGTGAGATCCGATAAAACAAGCACTTTAACGCGGGTTAAACTGCCGAAATACGCTATTGATATCATTTATAAATACCGCCATCACAAAACTTTATTGCCTGTTTTGAGTAATAACAGACTTAATATCACCATAAAAGAACTTTGTGAGAAAGCAGGCTGGACCTATGAGGTAGGAAAATGCCGTGAACGGCGGGGAATTGAAAAGCAAATTATAAAAAATAACAAACCACAAAGGTTTTGCGATCTTGTAACCACGCATACCATGCGGCGAACAGCCATTACCACATTGTTAAATATGGGCATGCCTGAAATAATGGTCAGGAAAATATCAGGACATGCGGCAATGAGCAAGGATTTCTATAGGTACGTAAACTATGCACAGCAATTGATCGATAAAGAAACAGACAGAATCTTTGCAACCATCGCATCAAAAACGTCCTGACTAATCACTTACTATTTTCAGGTCTAAATCCGGATGAGTATATTTGTTTAATATGCCTGGTAGCAGATGTTTTGAAGATATTTTAATTGGGAAAGATTATGATCCCTTTGGGATGTTGATTGTAGGGAGAAGTTTTGAATCTGGAAGT
>CAYXBK010000043.1:0-7359 GCA_964463165.1 uncultured Chitinophagales bacterium | reverse complement strand
AATCCACCAGCTCGGCATAAGGCTGATATGCTGCATACGCATCCTGGAGTTCCTTTAGCAAAGTGCGGTAATCTTTTCCCTCATGCGTATTTGCCCATTGCTGAAATTTATTTTCAAATTCCTGTTTCACGCCAATTGCATTATTTTCTTCAAGGCCTGTTACTTCACCCTTCCATTTTTTATAAGCATTTGCGAGGCTTTTTATTTTTGCGCCGTAATTCAATGTGAGTGTGTCATTACCGGCCATATACTTTTCAGTAACTGCAATTTTTGCATCGCGGCACGCAATGCGGTTCGGATCGGTGGAATGAATTAATTGATCTACTGCGAATGATGATAAATATTCCTGTGTTCTTCCCGGAAATCCATATACCATTGTAAAATCATTTTCCTGCACACCTTTTATTGAAATCGGAAAATAATATCTTGGTTTGAATGGTTTGTTTTCTGCGTTATACGCTGCGGGTTTATTATCAGCACCCGCATAAATTCTGAACATGCTGAAATCACCCGTATGCCGTGGCCACATCCAGTTATCCGTTTCTCCTCCAAAATTACCGACACTCGAGGGCGGCACACCAACGAGACGTATATCAGTAAATGTTTCGGTAACAAATAAATAAAATTCAGTTCCGTAATAAAATGGTTTTACCTGTGCGCCGTAATGTGTTCCGTTCGTAAATGCTGTCTGTAATTTTGTGCTGATTGATTTGATCATTGCATTTCTGTCGTATTCCGTCATTGTTGAATTTAAATAAGGAAGAATACTGTCGGTTACGTCATGCATGGTGATGATAAATGTAACACTCAATCCCGGACACGGTTTTTCTTCTTTTTTATCATATGCCCAGAATCCATCGCGGAGATAATTATTTTCAACAGAACTCAATGCACTCACACTTGAAAATCCGCAATGATGATTTGTAATGAGCAGGCCCTGATCTGAAATAACTCCACCGGTGCAGCCTCCGCCGAACAACACCACAGCATCTTTCATGCTGCTTTTATTTACGGAATAAATATCCTCTGCAGTCAGTTTAAATCCTTTCGACTGCATATCCTTTATATTTAATTCCTGCAGTAATATCGGCAGCCACATGCCTTCATCGGCTTTTAATCTGGATCCGAGAATTAACAGGATCAGGAGAATATTTATTTTTTTCATTTATTTTTTATTTGTTGATGGTATCGCTCCTTCAATGTTTGTTTTAGACGGGATTATTTTTTGCCTGCAGCAAATAGCCAGCAGCCGGCATCTACAATTTATAATCTTCCCGCACAGGATAAAAAATGTCAATGACCCTGCAATCGGTTAGTGCTTTTGCTTTATGCGGCACATTGCCGGGAATAAATGCAACAATTCCCTGTTCAAGAATTCTCGTATCATCACCGATTGTTAATTCAAGTGATCCTTCTATCACATTCACGATCATTTCATGGATATGCGAATGAAAAGGAATTTCTGCGCCTTTTACGGCTTCCCAATAAGCAATTGTCATTTTTTCCGAATGCATGAAACGGCCGAAAAATCCGGGTGCAATTTCTCTCGGTGCAATTTTTTCGGTATCGATAAAATATTCCATTTTGCGAAGGTAGGTATTGTGCAATTTCATATCTATGAAAATTTGTTAATTCTTATCTGATCGGATCAAAAACATGATTTTGTAAAATATATCCCGGCTCAATTGGGAACTCATATGTATGCAGGATTATTCTTAACTTAGATCAAAATTTAGCTTCCATGATGAAATATTTTTACTCCACCCTTTTTTCCCTTTTACTCACCACAACCATTTTTGCCCAGGTTCAGCAAAATTCTGCAGTGATGCCGAATTCGCCGAATTATTATGAAGTGCGTGAAAATTATCTGCAAAAATTAAAAGAAGAAGAAATTGAAAGCGGATTATTCGGCGTTGAAAATGAAGCGGATGACGACCTTGCGAAATTCATGCGCTGGGATTACCTGATGCGCACAAGAGTTGACGCATATGGTAATTATCCCGACCCCGGCATTTTGTTTAAAGAAGGTGCCCGTTTCATGAATAAAAATCAATCGGGAGCAGGTAGCAGGGCGGCAACATGGGAACCGATCGGGAATGCCGACAGGCCGGATAACGGTGGCGGCGTCGGACGGGTGAATGTGATCCAATTTGACCCGGATGATCCTTCCGTTTTATATGTTGGAGCAGCGGGCGGCGGCTTATGGAAAACAGTCAACGACGGAATTGACTGGACACCCCTGACGGATAATATCCCCGTTACAGGTATCGCTGATATTGCGATAAATCCGCTGAACACAAATACAATTTATATCGCCACCGGCGACGGATACGGCTATGAGGCAACCTGGCAAAATGATCAGGATTTCTGGGGCGGGGTTTACAGTGCCGGAATTTTAAAATCGGTTGACGGCGGTGCCACATGGATGCCAACCGGTTTGAGTTATTTACAGGAAACACTCGAAATAGTACAGCGCATTGTAATTCATCCTGCACAGCCGAATATTTTGGTTGCAGCAACAAGAAACGGATTGTTCAGAACCGATAATGAAGGTGTGACCTGGACGATGGTTGACAACAGGCATTGTTATGATATTGATATCAATACTGCCAACCCTGATATTATGTATGCATCAACCGATAATGATATTCTTACTTCAACAAATGCAGGACTTACATGGACGGTTCTCGAAAGCGGATTAAATGCATGGGGCGGAAGAACATCAATTGAAACTACAAAAGACAACAGCAATGTTATTTATTTTTTAGGTGCCGCCGGATTTTATAAATCGGATGATGCCGGCGCTTCATGGGATATGAAATCCTATCCGTCGGCAACATTTTACGGTTATTATGATATGGTAATGGATGTTTCCAATGCTGATGAAGAAAGAATTTATACAGGAGGGTTATATGTATCGCGTTCGAATACAAGTGGTAATTCATGGCAAATAAAAGGATCCACATTTCCGTGGGGAGGAAGTGATTATGTGCATGCCGATAATCATGCGATGGCTTGCCACCCAACCAACCCTGAAATAATTTATGCAGGTACAGATGGCGGTATTTTTAAAACTACGGATAATGGAACTACATGGGATGACCTCAGCAATGGATTACGCATCGCACAGATCTACCGTGTTTCTTCTTCGCAAACCGATCCTGATTTATTGATAAGCGGATGGCAGGATAACGGAACAAATCTTTGGAACGGTACAGGTTGGGAAGAAGTGGATTATTCCACATGGGATGGAATGGAAGCGCTGATCGATCATACCGATGAAGACATTATGTTCCTCACACATCAGTACGGTGATTTATTCAGATCTACAAACGGCGGTGCCGATTGGGATGAAATGGATGTTGCCGGTGGCGGATGGGTTACACCGTTTGTGATGGATCCGAGCAATCACCTTGTTTTATATTATGGAAAAGATAATGGTGATATTCAAAAAACAACCAACGGAGGAAATACATGGACAAATAAAAATGCAAATTTGGGAAGTACTGTTTTTGCAATTGCAGTAGCACCTTCAAATTCAAATTATGTTTATGCATGTTCACTGACAGAATTAAAAGTAAGTACCAACGGAGGAGATACATGGACATCAATAACCGGCATTTTACCGATAACAGGAGTAGGATTTAATTATATTGCCGTGAGCAATACTGATCCGCAAAAAGTGTGGATCGCAATTAGCGGATATATGGCAGGCAATAAAGTATTTTATTCAGACAATGCCGGCGCCTCATGGACAAATATTTCCGGCAGTTTGCCAAATCTCCCGGTCAATACAATTGTATATGAAAATGGAAGTGCCGACCGTGTTTATATCGGAACCGACATCGGTGTATTTTATAAAGACAATGAATTATCTGATTGGGTAAGTTATATGGAAGGATTACCAAATGTGATGGTGCACGAACTTGAAATTAATTATACATCAGATAAATTAATTGCAGCTACATATGGCCGTGGCGCATGGCAATCTGATCTTGCAGTAAACAGTTTTTCGTATTCTGCAACACCTTATGTGAATGATACATTATGTATCGGAAAAAATGTTGCCATCAGCTATTCCACAACGGGTACTTTTACAATTACCAATGCACTTACAGTTGAATTATCTGATGCTGCCGGAAGTTTTGCATCACCCGTGGTGATCGGAACTGTTCCTGCAATTGCTCCTACTTCCGGAATCGTAAATTGTTTTATACCTGAAACAACTCCACCCGGAACAGGTTACAGAGTGCGCATTCTAGCTTCCGCTCCTGCATATACGGGTGCGGATAACGGCTTCGATATTTTTATCGGTTGCGGTGTGCCCTCTGATCTGAATACATCTGTGAGTTTAACAAGTGCTACATTAAACTGGACCGGTGTAACATGTGCGGAAGAATATATTTTGAATTACAGGAATGTAATTGATGCTGCATTTACAACAGTTACTACAGCTGCCACAACTTATACACTCGATGGCCTGGCACTTGGCGATTATGAATGGTTTGTGAGCACGAATTGTTTGGCAGCGCCTGCCGTAATTTCAGAAAACAGTACAACGGAAGAATTTAAAATTTCGCAAACAGGAATTGAAAATCAGATCGGATTGGAAAACCTTACTATTTATCCAAATCCGTTTTCAGTAAATGCAACATTGCAATTTTCAACTTTGCAGGAAAATAATTACCGCATCGTTTTATATGATATGACCGGAAGAGAAGTGCGGATGATTTTTGACGGAACTTTACAATCCGGAGCACATACATTTGAGATCAAAAATGAAAACCTGAGCAGAGGTGCTTATAACCTTATGATCTATAACGGTGAAAATTCAACCGGCTTAAATCTGATCCTTGAATAAATAATTTCCTGCTTTAAAAAATCCGCAGATTGTAAAACAATTTGCGGATTTTTTATTTGATCAGTTCCTTCGCATTTTCAAGTGCGGCTTTTGTCGGATTTTCACCGCTGAGCATTTTCGCAATTTCGGTGATACGTTCATCCTTTTTAAGTTTGCGGATCTTTGTATAAGTGGTTTTCGCATCCGTTTCCTTATACACAAATAAATGATGATTGCCCCTTGCTGCGATCTGCGGTAAATGTGTGATCGCAATCAGTTGATGATTAGATGATAAACCGGATAAAATATTTCCAACTTTGTTTGCCGTTTCGCCGCTGATGCCCGTATCAATTTCATCAAATATTAATGTCGGTAACGCAACGGTTTTAGCGAGCAGCGATTTGATGCAAAGCATGAGCCGCGATAATTCACCACCGCTTGCAACCTTCGAAATATCCTGCAGAGCGGAACCTTTATTGGCGGAAAATAAATATTGCACCGTATCGGCACCCGCATCGTTTAAATGTTTTTCAGGGTCGTATGTATGATTTACTTTTAAAACTGCATCTTGCATTCCAACTTCGCCAAGTAATTTTTTTACGACGTTTTCAAGTTGCTGAAAAACGGAGGTTCTTTTTTCAGAGATTTTTTTCGCTGCCAGTAATAAGGAAACATGCAGCTTATTTTTTTCTTTCGTCAGCTTTTCAATTTCGGCTTCGCTTGATTCAAAAGCTGCCAGTTGTGCACTGAGTTTATTTTTCAGTTCTGCAAGTTCTTCAACTGAATTGCATTGATGTTTTTTCTGGAGTTTGTAAATAGTGCTCAAAACATTTTGAACTTCTTCCGCTCTTGCCGGATCAGCAATTGTTTTGTCGCCACGGTCGCTCAGATCACGTGCAATATCTTTTATTTCCACCGATGCGGTTTCGAGCCGCTCAACATAGACGTCAAATTCTGAATTGTATTTCGCAATTGAACGTATCAGTTGAATTACACTTCTGATATTTTCAACAATTGTTTGCTGGCCGTTTTCAAGTAAATCGGCCCCCTGAATTAAATTTCTTTTTATTTCTTCCGCATGATTTAATTGCTGTAATTCATTTTCAAGTGCGTCCTGACTGACATCATCGAAATCCATTTTATTTAATTCGTTCAGCTGAAATTCGATAAAATCTTTTTCTGCATTTGCTTTTGCAAAAATGGTTTCAGCTTCTGTGAGTTGTTTGCTCACCAGTTTCCAGTGTTGGAAAGATCTTTTATAATCCTCAAGTAATTTTTCATTTCCGGCCAAGGCGTCTATCACCATCAGCTGAAATCGTGAATCACCGAGTGCAAGTGTTTCATGCTGCGAATGAATGGTAATTAATTTATCCGCAAGCCCCTGCAGTACATTTAAATTTACCGGAGTGTCATTAATAAAGGCTCTCGATTTACCATTATCCGATAATTCACGGCGGATAATTGTTTCATCTTCATAATCAATTTCTTCTTCTTCAAAATATTTTTGGAGATGATAATTCCGGATATTGAAGATTGCTTCAACTATGCACTTTTTCTCTTTGTTGAATAAAACACGGGTATCAGCACGTTCACCCAAAACCATTGAAAGGGCGCCAAGTAAAATTGATTTACCTGCACCCGTTTCACCGGTGATGATATTCATCGATGCATCGAAATCTATTTCCGCTTCATTGATGATTGCGTAATTTGAGATCCGCAAGGTTTTGAGCATCTGCAAATATAAAAAGAAGGAGTGAGGAGAAAGCAGCAAGGAGATGGCCGGGTGTAAAACGGAAAAATTTCCTGCCGGGTAATTTGAAAGATTAAAATAAAGGACTGGCTCCAATTTGAAACATCGGGGGAGCTTGATTTTAAATTAAATGTAAATGCCAGATACGGCATGATGCACTCGTTTCTGCTCATTAAATTTGCAGAAATGAAAAAACTCATTCTCCCGCTCTTACTTATTTTATTATTCGCAGTTGAAATTCTGCGAATTTATTTTATTATGCCCTTTCCCGGCAGTCAGTATGATAATACGATCAGCATCGCATGGTTTATAAACAAAAACATATGGTGGATCAGAGGCGTATTGCTGATCATCGTGTTATGGAGAGTGTATCTGATCCTGAAAAATAAAAAGTACTGGCGGTTTTCATTCAGCATTTTCTTTCTGCTTTTCTACGGCCTTATTGCATATTTCCTGAATTTTAAACTCAATGCCGATAAAATGTTTTATCAGCCGGAGAATAAAATATTTGCATCGGCAGAGCAAAATGTTATTTCACCCGGAAAATTAATCATCGGTATTTCAAACAACGGCGAGGCAAAAGCATATCCTATTGAAATCATCGGATATCACCATCAGGTGCGTGATATTGTCGGGGGAAAAGAAATGATGGTGACCTATTGCACGGTTTGCCGGACGGGCAGAATATATGATCCTGTAATGAATGGAAAACCGGAAACATTCCGGCTGGTGGGTATGGATCATTTCAATGCCATGTTTGAAGATGCAA
>CAYXBK010000042.1:0-8152 GCA_964463165.1 uncultured Chitinophagales bacterium | reverse complement strand
ACGGCCTTCACCACCACCCATCGGGTGATCAACAGGGTTCATGGCAACACCGCGGTTACGAGGGCGAACACCTAACCAACGTTTTCTTCCGGCTTTACCTAATTGCTGCAGGTTATGATCAGGATTTGAAACCGAACCAACTGTTGCATAACAGGTATCGAGGATCATACGTGTTTCACCTGATGGAAGGCGAACGATCACATATTTTCCTTCTTTTGCTGATAACTGTGCCCAGCTTCCTGCGCTTCTTGCGAGCATTCCGCCTTTTCCGGGATACATTTCAATATTGTGAATGATGGTTCCGAGCGGCATATTGCGCAGCATTAATGCATTGCCTACTTCCGGTGCAACATTTTCTCCTGCTTCCACTTTCTGACCAACCTGAATTCCGTTTGGTGCAATGATGTAGCGTTTTTCGCCATCTGCAAAATACAATAATGCGATAAATGCGCTGCGGTTCGGATCGTATTCAACCGATTTTACTGTTGCGGAAACATTATGTTTATCGCGTTTAAAATCGATCAAACGGTATCTTTTCTTATGACCTCCGCCGATATAGCGCATGGTCATATTTCCGGAACTGTTACGTCCTCCTGTTTTCTTGTAAGAAACAGTTAATGCTTTCTCCGGACTATCCGCAGTTACTTCAGCGTAGGCATTGCCTATTCTGAATCGCGTTCCTGGTGTAACCGGGTTATATTTCTTTAATGCCATTTTTCAGTTTATATAGTGCTGAAGAAATCTATTGTTTCACCTTTTTTTAAGGTAACGTAGGCTTTTTTCATCCTTCCTTTTGTTCCCATACTGATTCCAAAAGGTGTGCGTTTCCAGCCATGCTTACCTAAATCGGTAACAGTTCTTACACCGTCAACCGTAACACCGTAGATTTTTTCAACGGCGTTTTTAATTTCAATTTTGTTTGCTGTCATATCCACAACAAAACCGTAAGTACCATGGCTTTCAGTAAGCTTTGTGGTTTTTTCGGTAATAAGTGGTTTGATCAATACGCGTCTTGCCATTGTCGTAATTTTTAATTCTGCTGAGCCGATCCGTTAATAATATTCAATGAGCTTTCTGATATAATCAGGCATTGTGCTTTCATCACAGAATACGTATTTAAATCAGATGCTTTTGATGTTTCAGTTTTCGGAATATTGCGGCCGCTTAATTGAATCGTGTGGTCGCCGTCAGCCAATACCATTAATGTTCTTTTTCCTGTAACACCGAGGCTTTTAAGAATATTGCCGAATTCTTTTGTTTTCGGTTTTTCCATTTTGAAATCTTCAATAATGAAAATGCCGTTTTCTTTTGCTTTGTAAGAAAGTGCAGAACGTTTTGCAAGTTCTTTTACTTTCCGGTTCAGTTTGAATTCGTAATTTCTTGGCCTTGGACCGAAAATGGTACCGCCGCCGTGAAACAAAGGATTTTTAATGCTTCCTTTTCGTGAACCGCCTGTACCTTTCTGACGGTGCAACTTGCGGGTTGAACCTGCAGTTTCACCTTTTTCCCTTGCTTTGTGTGTTCCCTGGCGTTGATTTGCGAGGTATTGTTTCACTGCAAGATAAATTGCATGGTCATTGGGTTCGATACCGAATATATCAGCATTCAATTCAACCGATTTACCGGTTTTCTTTCCCGAAATATTTACAATTTCAACTTTCATGTTATTTGGTAATTATCACATAAGAACCTTTACCTCCCGGAACTGATCCGTTCACTAAAAGAAGGTTCTTGTCAGAAATAATTTTCGCTATTTTAATATTGCGCATTTTAACTGTATCGCCACCCATTCTGCCGGCCATTCTTAACCCTTTAAATACACGTGAAGGGTAAGAAGACGAACCGATTGAACCCGGTGCACGGTGACGGTCGTGCTGACCATGTGTCCGCAAACCAACACCATTGAAATTGTGGCGTTTTACAACACCCTGAAAACCTTTTCCTTTCGATACTGAAGAAATGCTCACTTTGTCGCCTTCTTCAAATATGTCAACAGTTACGTTTTCGCCAATATTCAAAGGCATTTCAAAGTTTTTGAATTCTTTGAGCTTGCGCATTGGTTTAGCATTTGCCTTTTTCGCATGACCGATCTGTGCCTTATTTGTCCTGCTTTCTTTTACTTCTTCAAACCCCAACTGAACAGATTCGTAACCGTCGTTGTCGGCAGTTTTTTTCTGCAACACCACGCAAGGACCGGCTTCAATAACGGTGCAGGTAATTATTTTACCTTCTTCACCGTAGAAGTGCGTCATACCTATTTTTTTCCCTATGATTCCTTTCATGTTTATAGAACCTTTTAGATTTTAATTTCCACTTCAACGCCGCTTGGCAATTCAAGTTTTTGTAATGCATCAACCGTTTTATTTGTTGCGCTGTAAATATCCAGCAACCTTTTATAGGTACACATCTGGAATTGTTCACGTGCTTTTTTATTCACGTGTGGTGAACGCAATACTGTGTAAATCTTTTTCTGCGTTGGCAGCGGGATGGGACCCGTAACCACGGCACCTGTATTGCGAACGGTCTTCACGATTTTCTCAGCCGTTTTATCAACCAGGGTGTGGTCAAAAGATTTTAATTTCATTCTTATTTTATAAGTCATACTTCAGTATTCTGTTATTATCCAACTGTTACTTTTCCTTTTGATTTCGCGATAACTTCTTCTGCAACTGCAGCAGGAGCCGGAGCAAAATGTGAAAATTCGAGAATCGATGTTGCTCGTCCGGAAGTGATGGTTCGCAATTGTGTTACATAACCAAACATTTCACTCAGCGGAACTTTTGCCTTAATGACGGTAGCATTATTCTTATTGTCGAATCCTTCGATCATACCACGGCGACGGTTAAGGTCACCAATTACATCTCCCATATGATCTTCAGGGGTTATCACTTCAAGCTTCATGATCGGTTCAAGTAATTGCGGACCCGCATTTTTACCTGAATCACGGAAAGCGATCTTTGCAGCCATTTCAAATGAGAAGGCATCGGAGTCAACAGCGTGGAATGAACCATCGAACAATCTTACTTTCAGACTATCCATTTGGTATCCGGCCAGAACACCGGTACTCATCGCTTCCTTAAATCCTTTTTCTACAGATGGAATATATTCTCGCGGAATAGAACCTCCGAAAATATCATTCACGAATTGTAGGCCGATATGACCTTCATCTGCAGGGCCGATCTCAAACTGAATATCTGCGAATTTACCACGACCACCGGTTTGCTTTTTATAGATCTCGCGGTGTTTAATTGTTTTGGTAAATGCCTCTTTATATGCAACTTCAGGTGCTCCCTGATTGATTTCAAGTTTAAATTCACGCTTCAGACGGTCAACGATGATTTCAAGGTGCAATTCTCCCATACCTCTGATAACTGTTTGACCTGTTTCTTCATCGTAAAATACTTTGAAGGTTGGATCTTCTTCGGCGAGTTTTGAAAGTGCAACACCGAGTTTATCGACATCTGCCTGTGTTTTCGGCTCAATTGCAAGACCGATAACGGGATCAGGAAACTTAATACTTTCGAGGAAAATCGGATGATCTTCATCGCAAAGTGTATCACCTGTTCTGATATCTTTAAATCCAACTGCAGCACCAATATCACCTGCTTCGATTGAGTCGAGAGGGTTTTGTTTATTGGCATGCATTTGAAGAATACGAGAGATCCTTTCTTTTTTACCTGTTCTTGTATTCAATACATATGAACCGGCATCCAGTTTTCCGGAATAGACCCTGAAGAATGCAAGGCGACCAACGAAAGGATCGGTCATGATCTTAAATGCAAGTGCTGTAAATGGTTCTTTTGAATCAGGTTTTCTCAAAACTTCCTGTTCAGTATCCGGATTTGTTCCTTTCACTGCATCAATATCGAGTGGTGAAGGCAAATAACGAATCACGGCATCCAGCATGAATTGAACACCTTTATTTTTAAATGCTGAACCACAGAGCATTGGAATGATAGCGATATCAATTGTTGCTTTGCGGATCGCATTAATTAATTCATCTTCAGTAATAGAATCGGGATTTTCGAAAAACTTCTCAAGAAGAGCGTCATCATATTCAGCAACCGCTTCGACAAGTTTATTGCGGTATTCGATCACCTGATCTTTCATATCATCAGGAATCGGAACCACTTTAAATGTCATACCCTGCGTTTCTTCTTCCCAAACCATTGCTTTGTTTTGGATCAGATCAACCACTCCGATAAAATGTTCTTCCTGGCCGATTGGTAAAACCAGAGGCACAGGATTCGCACCGAGAATTTCTTTCACTTGTTTTACAACTTCAAGAAAGTCTGCACCGGCACGGTCCATTTTATTTACGAAACCAATTCGAGGAACTTTATAACGGTTAGCCTGGCGCCATACTGTTTCAGATTGAGGCTCAACACCGCCAACTGCACAGAATAAAGCAACCACACCATCCAATACACGCAATGAACGTTCAACTTCAACGGTGAAGTCCACGTGTCCGGGTGTATCAATAATATTTACCTTGTAATCTTCTTTGCGATAATTCCAATGCGTAGTAGTAGCAGCGGAAGTAATTGTGATACCTCTTTCCTTTTCCTGTTCCATCCAGTCCATAGTAGCAGCACCATCATGTACCTCACCGATTTTATGTGTGATACCGGTGTAGAAAAGGATACGCTCGGTAGTTGTTGTTTTACCGGCGTCAATATGAGCAGCGATACCTATGTTTCTTGTATATTTAAGATCTCTTGCCATTTCTGTATTATCTAATTCTGTTTCTTTTAAGATTTAAAGTGGGCGAAAGCTTTATTTGCTTCAGCCATTTTATGTACGTCTTCTTTCTTTTTAATTGTTGCGCCTTCACCTTTTGCGGCAGCTATTACTTCAGCAGCTAATTTTTCCGCCATTGATTTACCGCTGCGTTTTCTAGAAAACTGGATCAGCCATTTCATAGAAAGGGAAATCTTTCGGTCGGGGCGAATCTCTGTTGGAATCTGGAAGTTTGCGCCTCCGATACGGCGGGCTTTTACTTCTACACCCGGTGTTGCGTTTGATAAAGCTTTTTTCCAAACCTCATAACCATTTTCACCAGTTTGCTTTTCAATCAGGTCAAGTGCATCGTAAAAAGCAGTATAGGTTGTACTTTTTTTACCCTGCCACATCATCATATTCACGAATCTGGTAACAACCGGATCATTAAATTTTGCATCTCCCGGCAGTATTCTCTTTTTTGGTTTAAGCTTTCTCATTGTTTATTATCTTATATCAAGAGTTATTGATTCATTATTTTTTTGCAGCTGCAACAGCCCCTGCTTTAGGTCTTTTTGTTCCGTATTTCGAACGGCTCTTTTTGCGGTTGTTCACTCCTGCAGTATCCAATGCACCGCGAACGATATGGTAACGCACGCCGGGCAGATCTTTTACCCTGCCTCCTCTGATCAACACAATTGAGTGTTCCTGCAGATTATGCCCTTCACCGGGGATATAAGCAATAATCTCAGTTTGATTTGTCAATCGCACTTTGGCAACTTTACGCAAAGCCGAGTTCGGCTTCTTTGGTGTTGTGGTATAAACCCTTGTGCAAACCCCACGTTTTTGAGGGCATGCATCCAATGCACGGCTTTTGCTGGGACTCTTCATGATGTCCCGGCCCTTGCGGACTAATTGTTGTATAGTAGGCATTCTAACGTATTACCTTTTACTTTTTCAAAAAAATTCGGGCTGCAAAGATAGAATTAAGGAAGGATATTCACAAAGAGGTGTGCACAATTCTCGCGAATTAATGCAGTCGGGCCTATTTGTAAACTTTATCGGTGTTTACTCCCATAATTTCGACCGGCGGCCAAATGTTGTTTTCAAAAGGGAATGCAAAGGTAGGCCTTGTTCTCTTAGTATGCAAATATGACCTGAAAATAATTGCTTTGCCGAGTGAAGAGGTCGTTTTAGTTACGGCGAAAGCATAAAAATCACAGCAAAATGACTTGTTCTGAAAAAACAAATAAAGCACTATCCCCAGTCAGCTTTACCAAACGGATTATTGGGGAATACTCGTTATTAATGATTCAATTTGCTGATCAGCACTTACAGCATATAGTGCAGACCGATCTTTAGTTCAGGGAAGTCAAATTTCCAATCGTAATACTGAATGTTCACATCGTTGCCAAGCGAAGGTCTGGTAATGGAAGCCCTTTCAGATAAGATGGCAAGGTTTGCCGAAATTCCAATTTGTTCCATGAAATTATACCGGTATCCCAGCTGCATCCTGTAAGCAAAGCCCGGTGCCTGGGCCGTGACATATTTGAATATGTTTTCGTCCTGCGTGGTAAATGTTTGCTCGGGCAAATGTGCAACAAACATTCCGCCTGTAAATCCGGCAACAACAAACATTTTATTTTCAGTTGCCGAAAGCGGCACATTTACAATCACTCCTGTCATAAATCCATTTGAACTATAATTGCCACTTTCAATAGAGGGCACTTCAAGTTGTGTTTGCATTGCATCAACATCAGCGGTATTATTCCGGTAATAATATTGAAACGACAAACCTACCCACCCCAGATTTGCGGTATAACCGAATGAAATATCATATCCGGGACCCAATTCATTATACGTATCCTGATTATTGATGAGTTTTTCACCGTGCAATACAAAACCGGGTGAAATATTTACTTCATGGCTCAGACTCAGATTGTTTTGTGCTTTGCAGAAAACGAAAGCAGAGGCGAGTAATAGCGTGATTAATTGTTTCATATGTAAATTATTTAAAGGTTAAAGAATAGTTTGAAACTTGAAAGATCTCATACCATTTAAATTACCAATCAATCGCAATGCAATATAAGAAATATCCATCAGCTGCATATAATAAATTTGACACCGGATCAATTGCAACTGCATCATAAAATCCAGCGTTCGGATACACATCACTATTTTCCATCGGTGATTCGAATTCAATAATCGGTTCACCGGTTTCAATATCTATTACATGTATCATTCCATCACCACCGCTTCCGTAATAAACAGCACCATTATAAAAAATCATATCAGACGGTGTGGGACCTGCGTCGGTGTTTACCCAAATTTCACTTCCCGAATCAGGGTTTAGTGCATAAAGGGAATATCCACCTGTTTTTACAATCACCTTCCCGTCTGCTATTAAGGTATTACCACTTAATAAATCTTCAAATTCATCAGCACCCATTTCTTTTTGCCAAATCATATTTCCGTTTTGCGCATCGAGACAAAATAAAATCCTGTTTCCACGGAAATAGATTTTATCATTATAAACCAATGGAGGCTGGACACTGCTGTTTCCATCCGGATCAATATCATATTGAATCCATAAAATTGAATCGTTGGTCATATCAAATGCATAGAGATCGATTTTTCCTTCACTGTCGTCATAATTATACTGTCTGTTTTGAAAATAAAGTATCGTATCATTTTCTGCATTTACCATAACTCCGGGCGGATAATTATTCGGGCCGAATCCACCCGATAAATCTGTTGTATAAACCGTATCCCATATTCCTGTATTTATATCTGCCATAACAAGATAACTGTAGAGGGCTGGCGTTCCTCCCATTTTATGTGAGCTGAAAATTTTATTTTCAAAATGTGTGATTTTATAGCTGCCTTCATATGGTGATGTCCAAACAATATTTCCGTTATTTAAATCAAAGGCTTTAAATTCTGATCCATCGAGTCCGACAAAAATATTTTCAAAATGTGTACTGGAAGATTGACCCGTATTTAAATCACATGCGGCCATCCAGATAATTTCATTTGTTGTTACATTATATCCCGCGATTCGGCCGCCTGAACCTGAAACCGGGAAACCTCCAAACAGAATGATATCTTCATACAATAAAGGATCAGCTACACTTGCTTCAGATGTATCTTCGAGCAAAGGAATTTTCCAGTTAACTATAATATCCGGAATCGTATCATCTGAATTATCATCAGGAAAATCAGTTTGCTGTTTATCGCATGCAGCGATAAACAGCAAACCAAAATAGATCAGGCTGAACATTTTATTTATTTTCATTTTGGATCGATTTTAAAATAATCCCCATAATCACCATTGAATAATTCTGTTAATCTGTCTTTGGTATTATGATCATTGCGCATTGAAAAATGATTGCTGTCATCCATTATTCTTGCATGCGTAAATCCAAGTACATTG
>CAYXBK010000041.1:0-11999 GCA_964463165.1 uncultured Chitinophagales bacterium | reverse complement strand
AGCATCCCTCTCCTGCGCAGCAGAGAGGGTGGATCCGCCGTACGGCGGAGACGGGTGAGTCAAATCTCGCGACAGCTGCCAACTGAGGACTGAAGACTGTGGACTGTGGACTACCACTTTTCACCATTCCATCTCCAGCACCTGCGGGCAATGATCGCTGTGCATCGCATCGGGTAAAATTGCAGCGCTGCGCAAATTATCTTTTAAATTATTTGTTACGGCAATATAATCTATGCGCCATCCTTTATTTGTTGCTCTCGAATTAAACCGCACACTCCACCAGGTATAATGATGCGGATCTTTATTGAAATGCCTGAAGCTGTCTGTAAATCCGTTTTCGAATAATTTATCCATCCACATTCTTTCTTCAGGTAAAAATCCGGATTGATCTTTATTGCTTTTCGGATTATGAATATCAATATCCTTATTTGCAATATTATAATCTCCGCACACAATTAATTTTTTTCTTTCCTTTTGAATATCATTTAAATAATTAAACATATAATCAAGGAACTGATATTTTACACCTTGCCGCAAATCACCCGTTGTGCCCGATGGAAAATAAATCGAGTACACCGATTTATCTCCGAAATCAGCACGGATCACTCTTCCTTCTTTATCAAATTCCGGATTGCCGCAACCAATTTCAATGGCATCGGCTTTCTGTTTTGAAAAAATTGCAACACCGCTGTATCCTTTTTTTTCAGCCGGATGCCAGTATGCATGATATCCCCGGCTTTCAAATACGGAAAGATCAAGCTGCCCGGGTTCAGCTTTTAATTCCTGCACACAAATTACATCAAACTGGTTTGCATCCAGCCAATCGAGCCAGCCACGCTTCATCGCCGCTCGTATGCCGTTGAGGTTGTAGGTTACGATTTTCATAAAATTTTAGCAGGCATAAAGTTATTTACCCCGCCCGACCGGAGATAATATTCTTCAAAAAATATTATATTTCATCTTTAACCTGCAGAACCCGCACGTATGTTTTTTAAATATTCCACATTTTTATCGCTATTATTTGGAATAATTCCCGGATTAATTTTTTCTCAGGCGCCAAAGCCGAATATCATTTTCATAATTGTCGACGACCTGAATGATTATACAGAAACAGTGGGCGGCCACCCGCAAACAAGTACACCCGCTATCAATCAGATCGAAGCATGGGGTACTACTTTTTTAAATGCGCATGCACCCGCTCCGAAATGTGCTCCTTCGCGCACAAGCATGCTCACCGGAAAGGATATTTATTATACTCAGCAATATAATAATCCCGGCTGCAAACCCTTCAGAAATTATTTTACGGTTGCAGATGGAAATGATGAGATTTATACTTTACCCGAACAATTAAAAGCAAACGGATATTTCAAATATGGAATAAATAAAATATTTCACTGTTTTGATTCGTATCCGGATTTTGATACGGTAATTTCCGAACCATGCGACAAACAATTATCCCGGAGTAAATACAGTTGGTTTGACAGTGCAGATGATCCTGATGTGGTGGCTTTTGGATTTGCGCAAACCGCATGAGCCCTGGTATATTCCTGAACATTTTTGAGCAGAATATTTTACTTCCCGAAATGGATAGGCCGCTTCACAATGAATTACCGCCGCTTTACTCAAAAGTACTACCACAGAGTTTGTGTACATATTATTTTTACATTAGCGCATAAAAACACTTGACTTAAAATCCCATTCATAAAAATATCTCTATGAAAACAAAATATAATTTGTTGGTTTTACTTTTGGCTGGATTACTGAAAACAATTCCCGCCAGCTCTCAAACTTTACCCTATCAGATCAGTTTTTCGGAGGAATCACATATCATGAAAACCGGTGGTCAGCCGCCAAAAGATCTATACGATATCAATGTGATCCGGAATTTCAATATTTTATTTTACGATACCGACTGGTATGAACAAATGGAAGATAATTATAATACCGAACTGGAAATCCCGGCAATATTAATTTACAATGGCGACACCCTGCCATCTGATGTTGGCGTTTATTTCAGAGGGCATTCGAGTTATTATGCGAATGATTCAATTAAAAAATCTGTCGGTATAACCCTTGATCGCTTCGATTCACTCCAGAACATAGATGGATACACCACTTTGAATTTAAATTGCAGTTATAAAGATCCGACATTCATGCATGAAGCAATTTATGAAAATTTAATTCAGAGTTATATACCCGCACTCTGTGTGAATTATGTGCACCTGTATTTAAACAATACCGATTTCGGGCTTTATACAAATGTGCAACAACTCGATAAAACTTATTTGAAGGAATGGTTTCTCACAAATGACGGCACCCTCTGGCGTGCAGAACGAACAGATGGTGCCAGTGATGCCGATCCGGGCGGTGCAAACGGAACCGGTTTTTCTACTCTAAATTATCTTGGCCCTGATACATCGGTCTACAAAAATTATTATACATTAAAAGAAACTAAAAAAACAAATCCATGGGACGATCTGATTGAAGTTTGTGATCCTTTGAATAATGCACCGGACGAAGTTCTGGAAGATACAATCAATAAATATCTTGATCTCGATCGCACACTCTGGTATATGGCGTGTGAAATATTATTTACCGATGAGGACAGTTATGTTCAAAAAGGCGGTATGGATTATTTCTTATACTGGGAACCCGAAACAGACCGCATAGTGCCGATGGAATACGACGGAAACAGTGTGCTTGATTCCATCCGTTATAAATGGAAAATATTTTACAAAGAAACAGATACGAATTATGCATTAAATTATAATTTTTTCGCGGTGCCATCCATTCGTCAAAGATTTCTTGCGCATTTCAGAACGCTGTACAATGAAATATTTACGGAAGAAAATTTAAATGCAATAATTGATTCCTATTTTACATTAATTGATCCTTATGTTGAGAATGATCCCGTGAAATTATATACCTATGCATATTTTCTCTACGCCATCGATCAGTTGAAACAAACAATTGTGAGCAGAAGAGATTTTATTGCGGGTGATCACGAATTCGACAATCCTCAATTATTGATTGAAGATGTAAAATGGACCAGCAACGGACACGACTGGGGAATCATTAATAGTATTCAGCCTGTGACAATTTCTGCATCCGTTTCCGGAAGCCCGGGTATTGAGAATATTATTTTATATTATTCATCTGAATTATTCGGTCCGTTTACAAAGGTTATAATGTATGATGATGGTATGCATGGCGATCAGTCGGCAGGTGATTTTATTTTTAGCGGAGAAATTCCCGCCTTTCCGATTGGAACCCGCATAAGATATTATGTAGAGGCGACCGCAAATGATCTTGCGCTTACAAAAAGCTATGATCCGCCGGGCGCCGAGCACGACGTGTATTATTATTCCGTGGCTACCGATTATGTGGCAGTAGACAATGGAACAATCAATGTATTTTCAGTTTACCCGAATCCTGCAAGTAATATCTGCATGATCAGTAGCGGTAATCCGGATACAGAATCACTGGCAATCTATACAATAACAGGCGCTAAAGTTTTCGAAACAGAGATCAGCGGAAATATTAAAATCGATATTGGTGGTTGGGCGCCCGGTATTTATATTATTAAAACTGATACCTTTATTCAGCGTTTAACAGTTCAATAAAATATGAAAGCCGCATTCCTCGCCTTATTCAGTTGTTTGCTTGAAGTTTTTTTCACTTCGGCATGCATGGCACAATCGCCGGATAAGCCGAATATCATATTCATCATGTTCGACGACCTGAATGATTATACCGAGCAATTAGGTGGACAACCACAGATCGAAACACCGAATCTCACTGCTGCTGCAAACCTGGGTACCGAATTCATAAATGCATACTGTGTTTCACCGCAGTGCGGTCCGTCAAGAGCAAGCATGATCACCGGAAAGGATTGCAAATACACGCAGGTATATAATAACCCTGATCATAAATGTCATGATTTCAGAATTATGTTTAAACCTGCTTATGGCAATGAAACCGTATTTACAATTCCGGAATTATTAAAAGACAGTGGTGGATATTTTACTTATGAAATAAATAAGATCATGCATTGTCATGAAAATTTAATTGATTATGATGATGTATCACCTGACATGTGCGACAAATCCTTATCGTGGAACAGAGTATTATATTATGATGATTCGGCATCCATTAACGGAATAGGAGATGCAACGCTCGGAGGCCCGGATAATTTCCGCTGGTCATTAATTCCGGATTCACTTGAAAAATATATTGAAGATTATGTTGCAGTTGATTCGGCGATTGCATTTCTCGATGATTATGCAGTTGATCCGTCCGTTGCCTGCAATAAACCCTTTTTTCTGGGCGTCGGATTTACAAAACCACATCTTCCATTTTTTATTCCGGAACATTATTATTCCGATTTATATTTAAAAGATATTTACAGCGAACCGTTTAATTATCCTTACAACAATCCGGTAAATACCTATCCTTACAACGGAGTTGTGATGCCGCCGCAACCTGATATTCCTTTTGATGATTATTATCATTTACCTGAAGATGGTGTTGCAGCATCACTCGTAGATCCGGCAACACTGAAAAATATTTTTAATTATGCAGAAGATATTTCACCCTTACCTGAAATTGACCCTGCATTTTCAGAAGAACAAAGAATTGAAATAATGAAGCAAACAATTTATGCGAATGCCGTTCTCGGATATATTGCTGCTGTAAAATTTGCTGATAATAATCTCGGACGCCTGATGGCGGCGCTGACTGCGCATCCTGAATTATACAGCAATACGATTGTGATCATTTCAAGTGATCACGGATTTTCACTCGGCGAAAAATATCATATGCTCAAAGGTGCGTTGTGGGAAACCGATATTCGCGTTCCGCTCATTATTGCTGATCTGCGCAATCCGATTCATCAGGTTTCAACACAAATGGTAAGTCATCTTGATTTATTTCCAACTATTTGTGATCTCACCGGAATTAATTATCCGACATTTCCTGATGGATCAAATTATCTCGATGGAACATCACTGCTTCCGCTCATCGAAAATACAAGTGCAACAATAGAGCATCCCATCATTACAACTTATATTGAAAAAGAAGTAACCGACCAGGGTGGGTGCTTTCCGCAATATTCCATTCGCGACAACAGATTTCATTATATCCGCTATGCTACAAATAATGCGATCGGAAACCTTGCATGTAATTCAGATTCAAGTCTCACACAGGAAGAATTTTATGAAGTTGGCGTGAACCGGGAAACAGATCCGAATGAATGGAACAACCTGATTGAAAATCCGGATTATAAACCTGTTATTGAATATTTAAAGCAGTGGCTCCCGGACAGCAATTTGTATTTACAAAATACATATACCGTTCAAATTCAAAATAATGAATTGCCCTGTTTTGCAGAATATTCCGATACAATTAAAATGCATTTTGATTTTTATGACCCAAATGGAAATACATTGGTGCCGTCAACAGATTTTACTTTCAAATGGACGAATAATTTGACGGATGATATTTTTTACGGCCCGTCTGTGGATTTTCCGGTAGCCTTAATTGATCCTGCAAGTTTTGATGCAAACAGCAGATTGATGTTTTATTTACAAACGTATGATTCAACCGGAAAACTTGTTGCTTTCGATACAAAATATTTTTATATCAATCCGGCAAATGCTCCGTCTGCATCATTTAATTTGATCAACAATACAGGTCTTACTGCATCCGTAATTGATTTTTCTATTTCCGGCAGTTATACAAATTACTGGTGGGATTTCGGCAGCGGCAATCAGTTTTATAATATTGACGATTGCTCCTATACATATCCTGTTGCAGATACCTATACCGTAAAACTGTATATTAAATATGGCAACACGGATTGTATTCTAACAATTGAAAAAACAATTAAGGTGGCTTATCATAATTATCTCAATAGTAATTTACTTGTTGTATTCCCAAACCCTTCCAAACATTATATTAATGTTTTTGCAAAGGAAGCAGATGTTGCAGAACCAATCAGGATTATTAATGTATGGGGGCAAACAGTACGAACCATTGAAAATATTCCTTATAATGAAGCTGCAACAAGAATAGATATTAATGATCTGAAACCCGGTATTTATTTTTTGAATTATAAACAAAGCTCAACTCCGTTTATTGTGATGTAATTCTGTTTAAATGAAAACAGAATGAATTTTTTGCTATGAACCACACAATTCAAAAATTAATATTGTTTTCGCTGTTTTATTTACATGCATGCACACTGCTGTTGGCTCAACCCGCAGAAAAACCCAATTTTATTTTTATTGTTGTTGATGATTTGAATGATTATGTTGAAGGGTTTACGGATCAGACTCAGGTTGTAACACCACATATCAAAGCACTTGCAGATTCGGGTGTGGTTTTTTTGAATGCTTTCAAAAATTCGCCGGGTTGCGCCCCGTCAAGAACCAGTTTTTTAAGCGGAAAAGACTTGGCTTATACACAGGTTTATACAAATGAAGATTATGATAATATTTTCCGGGATAATTTTACTGCAGCTAAAAATAATGAAGAAGTTTTCACACTGCCTGAAATATTAAAAGACAGCGGGGGATATTTTACATATGCGATTAATAAAATATTTCACAACGACGACAAGAATGATTTTGATAATAGTGCCGGTACTCTGCCATGCGAAAAATCACAATCATGGAACAGAATGGAACATATTGTTGAATCAGATTCCATTGAGAGTTTATTTGAAACATTTGCATATGATGATTTCTTCGACTGGGGAATGATCCCTGATTCACTCGAACCTCTTATGAAAGATGTGATCGCAATAGATTCTGCTGTTACATTTTTAAATAATGCAGCGAATGGGACAGCATCAATTTGCGGAAATCCTTTTTTTCTGGCTCTTGGAATTAATAAGCCGCATGGTTACAGATATATTCCCGAAAAATATTTTCCTTCCTATTTTTTAAAAGATGTAAATGCAGATCCATATTTAATTCCATATAATCATCCTGTTAATAATTTTCCTCCAAACGGGATTATTATGCCACCTCAGCCTGACATGCAATATGCTGATTATTTTGCATTGCCGGCCGGAGGTATCGGACAATTGCATGCAGATGCAGGAATGGATTATGAATATTCACTTGCTTATTACGACAGCTTAACGGAAATTCCGGTAGTTGATCCGGATCTGAGTGACACCGCCAGGGAATATGTGATTGAAGAAAGTATGCGTGCAAATTATTTAATGAATTATATGGCTGCGATCAATTTTGCTGATGCACAAATCGGGAAAGTTTTAAGTGCCGTTAATGCAAATCCGGAATTAAAAGAAAATACGATCATCATTTTGATGAGTGACAATGCTTTTTCAATTGGTGAAAAAAGACATTGGACAAAATGGGCATTATGGGAAACAGATGTCCGCATTCCTTTAATTATATCGGGCCCGGAAATTCCAGCCGGTGCCATTGTGAAAAATACTGTTTCCGCACTGGATTTGTTTCCAACAATTTGCGAACTTGCACAAGTGAATGAACCACTATTTTCAAATGGAACGAGATACCTCGATGGTTACAGCCTTGTTCCGATGTTGCAAAATCCGGAGCTAAAAATTACCAACCCTGCAATTTCCAGCCATATCCGCAATATGTCTGAGGGATCCTGTTTTCCCTCCCATTCAATCCGCGATCAGCGTTTTCATTATATCGTTTACAGAAAAAATAATGACGGGAGTTTTGAAACTGAATTTTGTCAGACGGAGTCAAGGGAATTTGAAGAAGAACTTTATGAGATCGGAGAAAACAGGGAAGTTGATCCATACGAATGGAATAATTTAATTACGGATCCGAATTATGCACCCGTTGTAAATTATTTGCAACAATTTTTACCCGACAGCAATTTATATCTTCAAAAAACATTTTCTGTAGAAATAAGCAATAATACAATTTCATGTTATCTCGAAAAAAATGATACAATTTATCTGCATAGTTCATGGTATGATCAGGATGGAATAAATTCAATACCATCTCCTTCCTTTATTTTTAAATGGAAAAATAATATTACCGCTGATATTTTAACAGGAACCGATCCGGTATTTGTGCTTACAACAATGAGTGATGCACAATTTACTGAAAACAATAAATTGATTTTCTACCTGGATGTTTATGATACAACCGGAAATTTAATTGCATTTGATATGCAGTATTATTATTTAAATCCGGAAACTGCACCTATAGGAAATTTCAGTGTCAGTCTCGACTCGAATAGAATTGCGACAATATATGATTTGTCCATTACCGGCAACTATATTTCTTATTGGTGGGATTTGGGAGACGGTCCTGTTTTTTATAACCAGATTCCGGGCCCTTATCAGATATCCGACACCAGCAGGGATATGATCAGTTTATTTGTGGAATTTGGAAATAATAATTGCATTTCAGAATTCCATGAATATTTTCCTTTATCTGTTGAAATAGAAAATTCAATTTCACAAATATCAGTTTATCCCAACCCTGCAAATCAATTTGTCACCCTCCATACAAATAACTTTGAAAATGCGACCGGCATAAATATTTTTAATAGCACCGGTCAATGCATGAAGCATCTTTCAATTTTACCTGGTGAAATCAATTCATTCCTTATTAATGTTTCAACTTTTAATGCCGGGCTTTATATTCTTGTTGTAACAAATAAAGATTCAGAACTTGTAAGCACACCTTTTATCATTCAACACCCATGAAAAAATGAAGCATATAAACATAATTTATTATCTGGTTATTTTCTTAACTGCAGGTTTTTGTTTCAACACTAAATCAATATCTGCGCAGAAACCCAATATCATTTTTATCATCATGGATGATATGAATGATTATACCGGTACACTCGGCGGGCAACCGCAAATTCAGACACCCGTGCTTGATACCTTATTCAACCGCGGCACAAATTTCATGAATGCATTTTGCAATGCACCTGTATGCGGGCCTTCACGAACAAGTATGATGAGCGGAAAAGATATGCTCTATACGCAGATATATGCAAACAACGAATATATTGATGAGTTCAGAGATAATTTTACCGTTGCAAATGGAAACGCAGAAGTTTTTTCCATTCCCGAATATCTGAAAAATACCGGCCAGTATTTTACCTGCGGAATTAATAAAGTTTTTCACGATCCGTATAATAAAGATTATGATGCAACCACTGCTGATCCCTGCCTGAAATCCTTATCCTGGAGCAAGGTTATTTCATTCGCAGATTTCGACAGCACAAATGATAAACTGGAAGCCAGTAATGTCGGCGTGGATAAATTTTTCTGGGGGCTTGTCGACAGTTCGGTTGCACCCGAAATGAAAGATTACAGGGCTGTTGATTCGGCAATTCATTTTATTAATGATGTTGCGTCCGGAAATATTACTTTATGCGATTCCGTATTTTTTCTTGCACTCGGTTTTGCATTGCCGCATCTCGACCTTTACGTTCCGGAAAATTATTATCCCGACGAATATCAGAAAGACATTTATGCCGAGCCGTTCAATTATCCATATAATACGCCGGTAAATACATTTCCCTTTAATGGAATTGTGATGCCTCCGCAACCCGAGCCGAAATGGAATGATTATTATTTGCTCGGGCCACTTGGCCAGGCAATTTCTGCAGGGCAGTTCGAAACTGAAATTTCATTTATTGATTACGTTGATTCGCTTCCGTATTTACCTGAAATCGATCCATTACTTTCCGATGAGGAAAGAAAAGAAATACTCATGGAAGCAAAAAGAGCAAATGCAATGATGGCATATATGGCAGGTGTTCAGTTTGTTGATGCGCAGATCGGTCGACTGATCAGTAATTTACAATTGCATCCGGATATTTATGATAATACTGTTTTTATCATTGTTGGTGATAACGGATTTTCTTTCGGCGAAAAACATCATTGGATGAAACGCAGTTTCTGGGATACGGATATCCGTGTTCCTTTTGCAATTATTGATCCTGCACATCCGGCTCACCAGATCAGTTATAATCCTGTGAGTCTGCTGGATATTTTTCCAACGGTTTGCGATATTGCCGGAATTCCCTACCCGACTTTTTTAAATGGTGATCCTTACCTCGATGGCAAAAGTGTGATGCCTTTTTTAAATGATCCTGATCTGCCGGCTGCTCATCCCGCTTTGATGAGCTGGCGTGCAGAAAATAATAAAGAATGTTCCTGCTTTACACAACATGCAGTTCGCGACGACCGGTTCGCATATATCCGCTATGCATCTGACGGCGGCGATCCTGAATCCGATTGTAATATTGATTCAAGTTATACTGAAGAAGAATTTTATGAAGTGGGTGTGCACAGAGAAACAGATCCGAACGAATGGAATAATTTAATTGATGATCCAGATTATCAACCGGTGATCAATTATCTGCAGCAATTTTTACCGGACAGCAATTTATATCTGCAAAAAACATTCAGCGCAATTATTCAAAACAATACTCTTCCATGTTTATTAAATCATGATGACGTGATTGATCTTTCGTTTAATTGGTTTGATGCAGATGGATTGGCTGCAACGCCTTCGCCATTTTATACTTTTAAATGGTCGAATAATTTAACAGGCGATATATTTACTGGTGCTGCAGTTGAATTCCCCGCAAATGTGATTTCAGATGCTGATTTTGATGCGGGTGAGCGATTGATGATCTATTTACAGGCTTATGATAATTCAGGTAAATTGATCGCATTCGATACAAAATATTTTTATCTGAACCCCGCTTCCAGCCCGAATTGCAGTTTCTCAATTTTATCAGACGGTGCGCTTACTGCTTATATAAGCGACGTTGTGTTAACCGGATCTTATAATTGCTACTGGTGGGAAATAAACGGCGACAGCATGTTTTACAATCAGATTCCCGGACCCTATACTTTTGAAGAACCGGGTGAATATACTTTTACATTATTTGTACAATACGGGAATACGCCGTGTTCAAAATCCTTCAGCCAGACAATCATCACCGATACGTTTGATGCCGGCTTTCAGGACGATATGATCGTTTTCCCGAATCCCGCCAACGATCTTCTGCATATTTTATTTACACATACACCCGTTTCCGGAAATCTGGAATTATATGATCTCAACGGGAAAATTGTTAAATCAATTCCTCTTGAAATGGGTTTCACACCAATCGTAGAAATAAATATTTCCGAACTTGCATCCGGATTATATTTGCTGCATTTCACAAATGCTGAAAACAACAAAGGTGTACCGGTTGTGATAGCACACAACCATTAAAATATGGCCGGAATAAAGTATATACTGTATTTATTACTTCTCCAATTTGTATCATCAGAATTAATTGCACAATCTTCTGATAAGCCGAATATCATTTTCATCGTATTTGATGACATGAATGATTATACAACTACATTAGGCGGGCACCCGCAATCAGCAACACCGGGCATCGGAAGAATTGAAGCTGCAGGTACCACATTTTTAAATGCACATGCTTCGGCCCCGAAATGCGCACCTTCACGTACAAGCTTTATGACAGGAAAAGATCTTGCATATACGCAGGTATATCAAAACCCGAATTGCAAACCATTCCGTGAATATTTTAAATCATCCTTACAGAATGAAGAGGTATTTACCCTGCCTGAATATTTGAAAGATGCCGGCGGATATTTCACTTACGGCATCAATAAAATTTATCATTGTTTTGATTCGGATTATGATTATGATTCGATCACAACCGATCCATGCAGCAAAACATTATCGTGGAGTAAATACAGTTTATTTATTGACGGAGATGATGAAACGATACGCGATACGGGCAACGGAGATGATGACGGCGTAAAAGGAGTTGCCTGGTCGAAAATACCGGATGATCTTGAATCGTTGATGTACGATTATCGTGCAATTGATTCTGCAACATTGTTTATGAATAATTTTGAATCCGGTGAATTAAATACCTGCGGCAAACCTTTTTTTATGATGATCGGATTAAGGAAACCACATCTCGCATGGTTTGTT
>CAYXBK010000040.1:0-12588 GCA_964463165.1 uncultured Chitinophagales bacterium | reverse complement strand
TATGTTGGATTTCAAAGTTCGGGTTCATTAACCAACAGCTGGCGCCTGATGCTGGGGACTGAATTTGTTCCGAAAATTGCAAATAAAAAAAGAGCGGCAACCGCATACCGGGTAGGTTTATTTACAGGCACAAGCAATTTACAAATAAATGGTGAGCAGTTGAAAGAAAACGGATTGACATTCGGATTCGGAATTCCTATTGGTGTTGGAAATCTTCCTGCGTCGGATCATCGTTTTTCAAAAATTAATATTTCTGCTACGATCGGAACAAGAGGTAATACGGATTTTATTAAAGAAACATTTTACAATTTCGGAATCGGATTTACACTTGCAGATGCAGGCTGGTTCAGAAAATATAAGCTCAATTAATCATTCCCTTTTTAAACATATTTATTTTTCTTTTGTATTGAATTTTGAATGGCTGCCATACAAAATACTTCAGTTGCAATTTATTCCGTCATTTTGATTTTATTATCATCCTGCGTAAATAATGTGAATGATGTAAATGAAGCAACCAAGCTTGCCGAACCGGGAATTGAAAAAGGAAAAGACATAGAATTACTTTACAGCGAAAACGGGATCGTTAAAGTGAAAGTTACTGCACCAACAGTTACACGCCATAATACGGCATCTCCTTTTACCGAATTCAATGACGGACTGCATGTTGATTTTTTTAACGACAGTATGCGGGTGGTAAGTAATTTAACTGCAAATTACGGCGTGCGTTATGAGAAAGATTTAAAAACAATTATGCAGAATGATGTGCAGGTAATTAATGAAAAAGGCGAGCATTTATCCACGGAAGAATTAGTCTGGGATGAAAAAAAACATTTGATCTATTCTGATAAATTTGTAAAAATTACCACACCCGATCAGGTTTTATACGGACAGGGAATGGAAGCGGATGAACAATTGACAAAATATATCATTAAAAAACCACAGGGCACCATCAAAACACAAATTGGCGAAGAATAAATAAATTCATATCCGATGCATCAGTTTTTGCGTTTAATGAAAATTTTTGAGATCATGTGGCTCGTCGCTGCAGTGATCGCACTTGTTATGGCCATCAGCAGAGCGTCCAACGGACTTGCTTACGGCAATTATATCTACATCACCGTCTTCACAACCTGTGTTGCCGCATTTATGTACATCTTCAAAAAACGCAACCGAAAATATCTGCAGGAATATTACAAAAAACAGGAAAACCTGAACAAGGAAAAGCCTGCTGAAAATGAGAAACCGGGGAAGGAGGCCTGAGCCAATCCGCAAGCCCCTGTCAGCCCCACGTTAACATCCGAAAAAGGGCTTTGTTTTCCACACTCCATCCACTACCTTTGCAACTCATTTTAAAAAACGGTAATTCTCTAATATGCTTATTTCCAAGATTCGCAAATATTCGTGGCTGGTTGTTGGTTTGATCGCCATCTCCCTTATTGGCTTCCTTTTCCAAAGTATTTCGAAAAACCAGACAGGCGGAATTTTCAATAATGATAAGACTCCTGAATACGCTTCAGTTTACGGCAACGAAATCACTTCTGCAGAATTTGAAACCCGCAAAGGCGAGGCAATGCAGGAATATCTTACGTTTAATAACCTGCTTCTGCAATATTTTCAGGGACAGTATCAGGTTGATGCAAGGACAGAATTTGGTGTTGGTGAACAGGCCTGGACAGAATTCATCAACGAAAAACTCGTGAATGAGCAGGCACAGGAACTTGGAATTACCATTACAGAAGATGAATACAGCGAACTGATCTATGGACCGGACCCACACCCGGTGATCAAAAACTATTATATCGGCCTCTCTCAAACCGGCCAGTACGATGCAAGCCTTCTTCCGGGTTGGGTTGATCAGATCTCCAATAAGGAAGCACAGCAGCAAAATCCGCAACTTGTTCAGGAATATTACCAGTTTGTATCCAGAGAAACAGTGGCAAAGCGGGATTATCTCGAAACAAAATATATGGACCTCTTTAATAAAGCGGTGTATGTTCCCGAATGGATCGCAAAACGCAATTATAAAGTGATGAACAGCAGAGTGAATTTCACGTATGCCATGCTGCCGTATACAGAAATTGCAGATTCAACAATTCAGGTGAGTGAAGAAGAATTAAAAAAATATTATAACGAAAACAAAAATAAATTCAAGCAAACCGAAGGACGTGTTCTTGAATATGTGATGTGGGAATTTATTCCGACTGCAGGTGACAGTGCCGCAATTTTAAAATCATTGGTTGAAAGTGTAGCGAAAATGAAAGAAGCGAAAAATGATTCAATTTTTATTGCAACCCGCTCTGAAGATCCTGATCGTTTCGGAAGAGGTAATTACAGCAAAGATGATCTTTACGCACAAGGTATAGATTCGTCAATTGTTGATTCGTTTTATTCCCGCCCGGCAGGTTCACTTATCGGGCCTTATTTAGACGGTAATTATTATAAAGTTGCGAAACTTAAAAGTCGCATGAATATGCCCGATTCGGTGGATGCAAAACATATTCTTGTTGCAATAAATGCCGACCGCGATTCCTCTGCAGCAAAAAATATTGCAGACAGCCTTTTGAATTTACTGAACAACGGTGCAAATTTCGACACATTGGCAATGACAAATTCTGACGACGGCGGATCAAGAGAAAAAGGCGGCGATCTTGGATGGAGTACTCCTGCAATTAATTTTGTTCCGGCGTTCAAAGATTATTTATTCAAAACAGGAAAAGTTGGTGAAACCAAAATTGTAAAAACAGAATTTGGTTATCATATCATCAATATCAAAGAAATTAAAAACAGAAAGGATTTTGTGAATCTTGTTTTTCTCAGCAAAGAAATTCAGGCAAGTAAAGAAACAATTGATTCACTCGACAGAATTGCAAATAAATTCTTCAGCGATTATCAAACACCGGAAGCATTTGAAAAAGGTGTGATTGAAAATAAATTATTAAAGCGCCCGACACAACCTTTATTAAAATCAACATTTGAAGTACCCGGTATTCCCGATTCACGTCAGATCATCACCTGGTCGTTCCGTGCGAAAAAAGATGAATTCGAATATTTCCAGTTGGGCGACCGCATTGTTGTAGCATATGTGAAAGAAGTGAAAGTAAATGGTATTGCCGATCTTGAAAATGTGAGAGAACAGGTTGAACTTGAAGTGATCAAAGAAAAGAAAGGTGCAATGCTCACTGAAAAATTAAAAACCGCAGGAACAGATCTGAATGCGATTGCTGCGAAATTGAATATTCCGGTTGATACTTCGAGAAATGCGAGTCTGGGAACACCTTATGCGCAGGGAGTTGGTCTTGAGCCAAAAGTTGTAGGTTCATCGTTGGCACTTGAAAATGGAAAAACTTCAGCACCGATTGCGGGTAACCGTGGCGCGTATGTAATTCTTCCATTCGAATATGTTCCGGCACCCGATACCAAAGACTATACGCTGAATATGAATCAGCTTACCTATTCATGGCAGCAAAAAATTCAACAGCAGGCGCTGATGAATGAGTTGAAAGAAAAGGCGAAAGTGGAAGATAACCGATACATTTTCGGAAACTAAACTTTAAACCGCGAAAAGTGGTTTACTGATTAAAACAGAGAAATTGGAAATCGTAAACAAAGTAGCGCAAAGCGGTATCGTCTCAATCGATCTGGAGGAATTATTTCCTGCAGAACCAATTGTTGTTTTCGATCTTAAAGATCATTTGTTCCGCGGTTTGATCCTGAAGGAAAAAGATTTTCGCGAAGCACTTGCTTCAACCGACTGGGCGCAATACACAAATACATATCTCACGGTGGATTGTTCGGCTGATGCAATTATTCCCAACTGGGCATATATGCTTGTTGCCGCATATGCGCAGCCATTTGCAATTGAAGTATTGATGGGAAATACAGAAACTGCGATTCAAAAAATCTACGCCGAAAAAATTTCGAAAATTGATATGGAACAATACAGAGGCCAGCGTGTCGTTGTTAAAGGATGCAGTGATAAACCGGTTCCTGTTGATGCATATCTCGATATTACAAGATTGCTGAAACCGGTTGCAAAAAGCATTATGTACGGTGAACCGTGTTCAACTGTGCCGATCTATAAAACAACAAATTAAACCCGGTTTGAAAAAAATCCATTACATACTCCTCGGTGCGTTTTGCGGAATCGCATTATTAATTGTTGTTGCTGTTGCAGGAAATGCGAATACCGCAAAAAATGCAAACCCTGTAGAATTTACATCCGGCGATTCGTTGCGCACCATCGCAAAAAAAATAAATACAATTAAAAACTTCGCGGTAAAAATTCCGGATACTGTTTTATTCGCAGGTGAAGAAATGCCGCTAAATGATTTTGAAGTGAAAGAACGCCTCGACCGCGAATTAACTATTAATGGTTACTGGCATTCCAGCACGATTCAAAATTTAAAACTCGCACATCGCTATTTTCCGGTGATTGAAAAAATATTAAAGGAAAACGGCGTGCCTGATGATTTTAAATTTTTGGCTGTTGCAGAAAGCGGTTTGCGCAATGTGATTTCTCCTTCCGACGCACAGGGCATCTGGCAATTCCTCGACGGTACTGCAAAAAGTTACGGTTTGCAGATAAATAATGAAATAGATGAAAGATATCAGATAGAAAAAGCAACAGAAGCTGCCGCAAAATATTTTAAGGATGCATATGCTAAATTCGGTAACTGGACACTTGCTGCCGCTTCCTATAATGCAGGTATGGGCGCAATCGAAGGTGCAGTTGATTATCAAAAGGAAATCAATTATTATGATTTATACCTGAAGGATGAAACATCAAGGTATGTTTTCAGAGCAGCTGCATTTAAAATCATTTTTGAGAACACAAAAAAATACGGATTCTTCCTCGACGAGCAGGACCTCTATAATCCGCTGGAATATAAAACCATAAAAGTTGATTCAACGATCTCAAACCTTGCGGATTTTGCAAGCAGCCATAAAACAAATTATAAAATGCTGCGCTATTATAATCCCTGGTTGCGATCAACAAGCCTTACCGTAAAACCGGGGCAAAGCTATGAGATCAAACTGCCCCCGGATGCAGAATTAAATCCTTCCGGATCCAATTAATTTCCATTTTAAGTACAGCCCCGAATCGCTTATTTTTGAACAGCCGAAATGGAAGTAAAAAAATTAAGCGTACTTGTTCCCGCCTATAACGAGGAAAATACGATACAATCGATTCTCACCACATTGATGAACGTGCGTTTGATCAATGGAATCGAAATGGAGATCGTTGTTGTGAATGATTGTTCTTCCGATCAGACAAAAATAAAATTGCAGGAATTTATTGACTCGCATCCTGCAATTCATATCCGGGCATTTCATCACGAAAAAAATAAAGGGAAAGGCGCTGCACTGCATACGGGCATTCAACAGGCAACAGGCGATTTTATTATTGTGCAGGATGCAGATCTCGAATACGATCCGCATGAATTTAATTTATTGCTGAAACCTGTTTTGGAAAGAGATGCAGATGTTGTGTACGGTTCACGATTCATGGGCGGTAATGCGCACCGCATTTTATTTTACTGGCATTCGCTCGGAAATAAATGGCTTACATCTTTGTCGAATATGTTCAGCAATTTAAATCTCACAGACATGGAAACATGTTATAAATTGATTCGTGCAGATATTTTAAAGAAGATCAGATTAAATGAAAAGCGTTTTGGTTTTGAACCTGAAGTAACGCAAAAGCTCGCGAAGATCAAACATATCCGTTTTTATGAAGTGGGAATTTCGTATTACGGCAGAACGTATGCGGAAGGGAAAAAAATAAACTGGAAAGACGGGTTCCGTGCCCTGTATTGCATCATCAGATATGGCTTGTTCAAATAATTCATTTGCCCGCAACCACACTCGATATTATTTTGCCCTGTTATAATCCTTTGCCGGGATGGGATGATAAAATTATTTCTGCATTCAAAGATCTCTGCAAACAATTACCTGCAACACAGATCAGAATTATTTTGGTGAACGACGGTTCGGTTTCCGGGATCACCGATGCTGAAATTTCCAAAATCAAAAATGCAATTCATTTTTTTAATTATATCTCTTATGCAGAAAATAAAGGAAAAGGGTTTGCGCTGCGCAGAGGTGTGTCTGAGTCAACAGCAGAAATTATAATTTATACCGATGCTGATTTTCCATACACAACCGAAAGTATTATAAAATTATGGGAGATGTTATCGGTTGGAAATGCCGATATTGCGGCAGGTGTTGCGGATAAAAATTATTATACAAAAGTACCTCCGACTCGAAAATTAATTTCCCGTTGCCTGTATTTCCTTACGAAGTATGTTTTGCGTTTGAAGATTTCAGATACACAGCGTGGATTAAAGGGATTTAATGAAAAAGGGAAAGCATTATTTCTGCGTACCACAATCAATCGTTATTTATTCGATCTTGAATTTATTTATCTCGCTTCGCGGAAAAAAAATAATGTCGTGCTGAAACCTGTTGTCGTGCAATTAAAAGAAAATATAACCTTCTCTAAAATGAAACCGGGTGTTTTAGTTCAGGAAGGGCTTAATTTTCTGAAACTGTTTTTTCGGAGTATTTTAGGCCTCGCATGAAAAAGATTTTTTCCGATCCCGTTTATTTACTTGCACTGGTTACTGGATTAATTATTCTTTATTTTTTCAGCCCGTTTATTTTTCATGCAAACGATTATTTGCTGACCGAAGGCGGTGATGGTATAAAGAATTATTATACACCTGCCTGGTTTGTTGCACACGATCATGGGACGCATTTCACGGGAATGAATTATCCCTATGGTGAACATGTGGTTTTTACGGATGATCAGCCGGTGATCAGCGGCATATTGAATTTTATTGATACACACCTTTTCAAAATATCCGATCATACAGTGGGCATATTGAATTGCCTGATTTTTATATCGCTTTTCGGATCTGTTTTGCTTCTCTTTAAAATACTCCAGTATTATCATTTGCCCGACAAATTCGCGTTTGTTTCCGCATTATTGATTGGATTTGGAGCACCGCAAATTGAACGGATAGCCGGCCATTTTGCCCTAGCCTATACGATCTATATCCCTTTGATCTGGTATTTGTTTCTCAAACTGCAGCAATCAGATTTTAAAATAGTACGCTTATGTATTCTGGCAGGTGTTATTATTTTCTTCAATTTCATTCATGTTTATTATTTGTTTATCGCATTATTATTTTTTACTTCTTATTTATTTGTTCGTTTATTTTCTAAAAACAAATCACGAAAGGAATTCATTGCATTGGCGGTTCTGATTATTATTCCTGCCGTATTCGGATTCGGCTTCATGAAAATCACAGATTCGATTACCGACCGCACAACTTCGCCCTATGGATTTTTTGATTATAAGGCAACATTTGAATCCGTTTTTATAAATCAGAACGGGTCGCTGTTCAGTTGGATGGTTAAAACTTTTGGTACACGCATTCCGGATTTTGAAGGTTATGCGTATGTGGGAATTACCGGTTTGATTTTATTAATTGTTTCAATCGTATTGATTATCAAGCGTTGGATATTTAAAAAACAATTAAGGAAAATATTTTTACCTCTCCCGGGTAATTTGAGCGCATTATTGAAAGCATCCTTATTGGTGCTTTTATTCTCAATGGCAATTCCATTTTCGTGGGGATTGCAATCATTGCTGGATGTGATCCCATTTATAAAGCAATTTCGATCACCCGGCAGGCTCGCATGGGTTTTTTATTATGTGTATACTGTTTATTGTGCAATTATCATTTATTTATTTTATCAGCTGTTGCGCCGAAAAAACCGCGTTGCTGCAATTTTGGTTGTTGCGACTGCTTTATTTCTTCAATTGCGTGAAACCTATGAATATGTAAATAGAAGGGCCTTGTTTGCAAAAAACGACAAAAAGGAAAATCCGTTTCAACCGGAAAATAATTTTTATGCAAGACAATTACATGCTGCGGGAGTAAATTTTGAAAACTATCAGGCAATTTTATTTTTTCCATCTTTTTTTCAAGGCAGTGAAAAATTATATATCGACCGCACCAATGGCGATTACCGCGAAGCATTAAAAGTTTCGTATCAAACCAGTTTGCCCTTAATAAACCAGATGATGTCGCGGACATCCGTTTCGCAATCATTGGCATTGGCTTCATTAATGGGACATCCGGTAATCGATAAAAAAATACCACAACAATTTAATTCAAAACCACTGCTTTTAATTTCAACAGGAAAAGATCTGGCAAAGGGTGAACATTATTTAATTGATCATGCAAAAGAAATTGCAGTTGCGGGTCAGTTACATTTTTATGAATTACAATTAAAAGTTTTTGAAGATGAGCCGAAATTGTTCACTAATTATTTTACTGCGGAAAAAGATTCATTGCATGCTTATGGAAATTATTTGAGCAGCGATTCGAATTTAATTTTCTACCGAAACAGTTTTGAAGAATATAAATCACCTGACCCTTTTTTAGGAAAGGGATCTTATTATTTCGATCATGCAAAACGCACATTGATTGCTGAAGTGCCGGTTCAAACCGATCATACCATCTGGGTTGAATTATCCTATTGGGCAAAAACCTATCATACCACCACGGGTTATCCCACATTGAAAATGGATCTTATAGGTGAAAATGAGCAGTTCAGAAATGAATTTTCGGTAAGCGCAAAACTGTCAACAGACATTATAGGTTCCTGGTGCCGCGGTTCCGATAATTTTGAGATCGTGCCTGAGGTAAAAAAGATCAGGATCTTCATTGCCGAGGCCTCCGGGATCAATATCGATGAGCTGGTGCTGCGGCATACGGCGTTTGATATGTTTTATGATGTGCAGGGCGACAGCAGCTTTATTTACAATAATTATCCTGTTGGGATTAAGGTTTCAGGGGCAGGGCATGAAGAAAACTAAGTGATCCTGTGCAGAAAAACTTTTTTGGCTTATTTTTGCCCTTCCAAAATATTGGTGCGGTAGCTCAGTTGGTAGAGCAAAGGACTGAAAATCCTTGTGTCGGCGGTTCGATCCCGCCCCACACCACAGATTTAGAAGGTCTTTCGGGGGTATACTTCGAAAGACCTTTTTACTTACTACAACAATACTACAACATATGATAGAAAGAATGACTCTAGAAATCAAACGGGCGAGGATAAAAGAACCAAAATAGATTGGTCGTTTGCATAACTTCGCTTATCACATTTAAAATGATTTCCTCTAAGCATGGCTAATATCAGACTTAATTTTATACCAACAAACTCAAATACCTTCACCTTTGAAGTATATAGGAAGTTAAGGGAAGAAGAAGTTATAAAAGAGGAAAATGTATTTCAATATCATTTGCCTTTAACCCTCGATTCAAAAGATAAAGCGGTTTACCTAGTGTCTTATACTGAAAGAGAGGGATATGAAGCATATTCTGCCACCTCCTTTGATTCAATTAACCTTACTAATCGGACTTTATTAAGAGCATTATATAGTTACTTTAGGAGCACTGAATTAGTTTATCAGGCGGAATATAAAAGGAAATTTGGTGGGGATTTAATTGAATTTACAATTGAAGAACATGAAAAAGGGAAAAAAACAGTTTCCATTTCAGCATATTTTCTTAAAGAACATAAAAGGTTTGGATTTCTGATTGATTACCACTTTTTGGTAAAAGAAGGAATCGCTTTTGACAAGGAAGTTCAAAGACTAAGCTTAAGTTTAGATTCACAATACCGAAGCAATAAAAATTTTTACACTGATAAGTTTCATATTGTAAATCAATTTATTTCAAAGGTCTTTAATCCTAATATTAGAATTCGAATTAACCAAAATAACAGCCTCGAAGTTTTAGGTGAATTATTTAATGTTCCTAGTTTTCAATTGAATAAGAAAGAATATATTTTTAGTAATAATAAGACGTCATATTCACAATTTCAGGGGATAAAAAATTATGGGCCATTTGAAAAAATTTCACAAGAAGTTGAATTTATATTCATTTTCGAGGACAGATTTAGGTCATTTGCGAATGAAATATATTTAAGCCTTTCAGGAAAGTCAAACCCTGGCACTTTTTCAGGGATGGAAACCATGTTTAAAACTACGTTTAATCTACAAAATATTAAGCAAATAAAAGTTAATAGTTATGATGATGATTCGCTTAACACAATATTAAAACAGGTTAAACAAATTAGGGATTCAACGGTAAGTAAAAGAGTTATTGCAATATTCATCGAGGACTATATGCCTGAAAAAGACATTACCAATTCTTCCCACAATTACTATTTTTTGAAGTATCATTTTATTAAAGAAGATATTCCGCTTCAAGTAATCAATTATAGGAGGTTAAGTGAGAAGAATGCGTTAAAATGGTCGACCTCCAATATTGCATTACAAATTTTTTCAAAATTAGGGGGAATACCATGGATTGTAAAACCAAGTAATATTAATTGTTTAATACTGGGAATTGGGAGTTCGCATAAAATTGACCCTGCAACTCATGAAATAAAAAAATATTTTGCATATACAGTATGCCTAGATTCGAGTGGTCTCTATAAAAAGTTAGAAGTGTTAGCTGATGAAGAAACAGAAGAACATTATCTCGAAAAACTGCAACAAAATCTTACAACACTTCTTATATCAAAAAACTTTGAATCTTATAAATCCTGCGTTTTACATTTGCCATTTAAAATAAAGAGTAAAGAAATAAAAGCAATTTCATCAGCTATAAATAAAATAAGAGATATCGAATTTGTAGCAATAAAGATTAATACGCACAATAAATTTTTTGGCTATAGTTTTCATAATTCATATGTACCCTATGAAAGCTCATTTATTAAGCTTGCTTATGATCAGTATTTGGTTTGGTTTGAAGGTCTTCAGTATGGAAAGGAAATTGTAGACAAACGTTTATCAAACCCGGTTCACATTCAATTTTTAGATATTGCAGAAAATCGAAACATGGATGAAAGAAAATATTTACAAGATGTTTTGAATTTATCGGGAGCCAATTGGCGAGGATTTAACGCGAAATCAATTCCCATTTCCATTTATTATTCGCAAATAATTGCAGAATATACAAAGTCTTTTGAGGAGTTAGTTGGCTATAATGAAAATTTACTTTCGAATGAAAAACCTTGGTTCCTTTAATCAATAAGAAATGGAATTAAATAGCGACCATATTGTATTTCTGCTTGGAGCAGGAGCAAGTCTTGAAGCAGGCATTCCAATATCTTCTGACATGGTAAATAAAATTGAAGATAAAATTGAAAAGGATGAGGAATGGAAAGTTTACCGAGACTTATATTTCTACTTAAAAAGCAGTATAAAATATTCAGACGGCATCTTAGGTAAATTTAGTGAATCGTTTAATGTAGAAAGGCTTTTAATAGTGATTAGTGAAATTGAAAAAAGAGAAGGAAATATAATGTATCCATTCATTGGTTCGTGGAATATCAGGTTGTTGGATTTAGCTGGAAATAATTTTGAGAATATATCCACTTTTCAAAAACTGATCCGGGGTCAACTTAATAATTGGGTTAGAATTAAAAATTATGAGAATGCAAATTATTACGATGCTTTTAATGGTCTACAGAGTGATATCGGGGGATTGTTAAAAATATTTACGCTTAACTATGATTTATGCTTTGAAAGAATAGTAGGGAAAGAAAAGCAAATTGAATTAGGGTTTAATAAAGGTACTAGGGATTGGCATTATTCTAATTTTGAGGAAACAAAAGATAAACATTTTTTTCTTTATAAATTGCATGGATCAATCGATTGGTATCAAAAAAACACTAACGACGGTAAATTTTATATCAGTGATGACCCTGTGGAGCAACCCGAATTGATATTTGGTATTCAACATAAAATGACATCAATTGATCCTTATTTTTACTATTCATCAGAATTACGGAAAGTGTGTTTTAATGATGCAAAATTGCTTGTGGTAATTGGATATTCTTTCGCTGATGATTATGTCAATGGAATTCTTTCACAAGCCCTTAAAACTAAGGATTATTTAAAAATTTTAAGTATTGCACCTGTAGATAGTGTTCCGGCTTCTAAAAATTTTATTCAAGGGAAGTTAAATTTAGCGACCAGTGACCAAATTATAATTGAAAATATTTCAGCTAAAAGATTCTTAACTGAAGTTATGGGTAAAGAATATTTCGCGAAAAACATTGGAGAACCTGAGGGGGTTCCCTTTAAAGAGTTTATTTGAAAAATTTTGAATAAGTTGTTTCTATTTCTTATTTTCAATGGTTTATTGAATAATTTTACTTTACTAATACACAAGCAGATCAAATATGGAAGTGATTTGTCTTCAAGATGAAGCTTTTTATAATCTCATCGATCAAGTAGTAGACTATATTAAATCAAAAAATGGGATCTCAGAAGATAAGTGGATTTCAGGAGAGCAAGCAATGGAGAAACTTCGCATAAAGAGCAAAACAACGCTTCAGAAATTGCGAGACGAAGGTAAGATCAGGTTCTCCCAACCAGAGAAAAAAATCATTCTCTATGATGCAAACTCAATAAATGATTATTTAGAAAAACATTCAAAAAATATTTTCTGATGGAACTGAATGAACAGCAATTTATCACTGGATTTAACAGTGGTTACCTAT
>CAYXBK010000039.1:0-14475 GCA_964463165.1 uncultured Chitinophagales bacterium | reverse complement strand
AATCTTTTAAAACCGCCGCAGGATAATCAGGCGTTGCATTCGGCCCGTAAATAATTACAGCTCCTGTTTTACGTGCTAGTTCAAGATGGCCTGAAACAAAATCAGCATGAAAATGCGTTTCAAGAACATATCTGATCTTTGCATTCCTGGATGCTGCAAGTTCAATATATGTATCTACTTCACGGAGCGGGTCAATAATAAGTGCTTCTCCTTCACTTTCGATATAATACGCAGCCTGTGCAAGGCAGTTGGTATAAAGTTGTTGAATGAACATAATTCAGTATTTAATATCAGTGATCAAATATTTTGTATTGTAATGCTATTTTCTTTCATTCAGATAAAATAAACGGATGATCCTTGCAGATCATCCGTTTGGTGCTTATCACAATGTACCCCGTTTTCTTTGTTCTTCTTCGATGCTTTCAAAAAGTGCCTGGAAATTTCCTTTCCCAAAAGATTTTGCTCCACGCCGTTCGATTATTTCAAAAAACATTGTGGGCCTGTCTTCAACCGGTTTTGTAAATATTTGAAGAAGATATCCGTCCTCATCTTTGTCTGCCATAATTCCGAGATTTTTTAATTCAGCAATATCTTCCTTAATTGCTCCGACACGTTCGCTCACCGTATCATAATATGTTCCGGGCACGTATAAAAACTCAACACCACGTTTGCGTAATTCCTTCACTGTAAAAATGATATCATTTGTTGCAACGGCAATATGCTGACAACCTTCACCTTCATAAAAATCCAGATATTCTTCCACCTGTGATTTTTTCCTGCCTGCTGCCGGTTCATTGATCGGAAATTTAATGCGCATATTTCCGTTTGCCATTACCTTGCTCATCAATGCAGTATATTCCGTAGAAATATCTTTATCATCAAACGTGACAAGATTTTTAAATCCTAAAACATCTTCATAAAATTTTGCCCAGTAATTCATGCGGCCCATTCCCACATTTCCGACACAATGATCAACATATTCCAGACCGATTTCCGTTGGATTATATGCACTTTCCCATTTTACAAATCCCGGAAGAAATACTCCTGTATAATCCTGTCGTTCAATAAATAAATGCACAACTTCACCGTATGTTTTTATTCCGGCAATTACTACTTCTCCATGTTCATCATTTTTAATGGTGGGCATTAAAAATATTTCCGCACCGCGGCTTACCGTTTCGTCAAATGCATATTTTGCATTATCAACCGTAAATGCAATTACTTTTACACCATCACCATGATTTTTAATATGAAGCGCAACTTCTGAATTTGAATGATATGGCGTGGTAAGTATGAGTGTGATTTTGCCCTGACGCAAAACATAGGATGCGCATTCTTTATTTCCCGTTTCTAATCCCGAATATGCCAGCGATTGAAAACCAAATGCGGTTTTGTAAAAATGTGCCGCCTGTTTTGCATTGCCGACATATAATTCAATAAAATCCGTTCCGTTCAACGGAAGAAAATCTTCTGATTTTTTTAATTCCGTTTTTTCTAATAATAAAGTATCCATTTGTTTTATGTTTTTACGTGTTCGTGTGCCCGCCTGCCGCAGCACATGCGCCTTGCGTCGGCTGGCAGGTTCGTGTGGCTGACGCACGATTGTGCTGGCGCCAGATACTAGATACTAGCTACTAGATACTAGCTACTAGATACTTGCGATCTGACTTTTCTGCACCCACGATAAATAATAATCCTCCACTTCCAGATCAACTGCTGTTTCAGTGATCATTACAGGTTTAAAAGGATCGATCATCACTGCCAGTTCCTGTGTTTCTTTTTGTCCGATGCTGCGCTCAATTGCGCCCGGGTGCGGTCCATGCGGAATACCTGCAGGGTGCAATGTGAGTTGACCGGGTTTAATATTATTTCTGCTCATGAAATTTCCATCCACATAATAAAGAATTTCATCGCTGTCGATATTACTGTGATGATATGGTGCCGGAATTGCCTGCGGATGATAATCATACATCCGTGGGACAAATGAACAGACTACAAAATTATTTGCTTCGAAATTCTGATGAATTGGTGGCGGCATATGAATGCGCCCGGTGAGCGGTTCGAAATTATGAATATTAAATGCGTATGGATAATGATAACCGTCCCAACCGATTACATCAAAAGGATGATTTTCATAAGTGTATGGAAAAACCTCACCGCGTTTTTTAATCATGACCATAAATTCACCTTCTTCATCGATCGTAATTAAATTTTGAGGCCGTTTTAAATCACGTTCGCAAAATGGGGCATGTTCGAGTAATTGTCCGAATTCATTTCGATACCGCTTTGGCGTAACCACCGGACTGAATGATTCAATAAATAAAAAACGATTGTCTTCTGTTTCGAAATCGAATTTATAAATTGTGCCGCGTGGAATAATTATATAATCATGGGGTTCGAATTCAATGTCTCCGTACATGGTAGATAAAGTTCCTTTTCCTTTATGTACGAATATCAGTTCATCGGCATCAGCATTTTTAAAAAAATAATCAGGATTTTCAGATGGTGCTGCAAGTCCGATATGCAGATCATTATTTACAAATAAAACTTTTCTGCTTTCGATATAATCAGGTTCAGCCGGAATTTCAAATCCATTAAAGCTGAGCGAACGCATATTATTTTCAATTGCAATTTTCGGCTGGATATTAAACGGTTTTCCTGTTTTTAAAACTTTTGTCGGCGGATAGAGGTGATATACCAGCGACGACATACTGCTGAATCCCTGGGTGCCGACAAGTTCTTCGTTATATAAATTCCCGTTTGAATTGCGGAAAACAATATGGCGCTTATTCGGAATGCGGCCAAGCTGATGATATACAGGCATAGAATTGTTTTGCTCAAAATTGAAATGAAACGCAATTTGTTTGGATGATTTAAGTCAATATTTGGGTTGATATGCGGCGGGAATTGAGAGGTGATTATTGAGATAATTAGATCTCTTTTGTTAATGCCCACCAACGTATTGTCACCCTGAGCTTGTCGAAGGGGAGCTGTCGAAGGTTCGACAGGCCCGCCTGCCTGCAGCACATGCGCCTTGCGTCGGCCGGCAGGCTCACCATGACATTATGTTCCTGGATGCATCACCGAAGATAACGTCACCCTGAGCCTGTCGAAGTGCTTTCCCAATTTCGTTCGTGAAATAAAATACTCACTCCACCATCTCCATCTTCGCAGTAAAATGCCTTAAAAAAGGAGGTTCATAAATAATTTTCAAACCCTTTGCATTTTTTTTATCGCGAATGATTTCGTCAAAAACTTCAATCACATAATCAATATGACTTTGCGTATAAACACGCCGCGGAATTGCAAGGCGTACAAGCTCATATTGCGCCGGAATTAATTTTCCTTTCTTATCATATTTTCCAAACATTAAACTGCCTACTTCCACGCAGCGAATGCCACCTTTGATATATAATTCACAAACCAGCGCCTGACCCGGATATTGATGTACCGGAATATGCGGATATAATTTTTTTGCATCAATATAAACCGCATGTCCGCCTGTAGGGGAAATTATCGGGATGCCTTTTTTAATTAAATGGTCACCAAAATACGCAGTGCTTTTAATTCTGTAATTGAGATAATCTTTATCAAATACTTCATCCAGTCCAACGGCAACTGCTTCCATATCCCGGCCGCTTAATCCGCCATAAGTTGCATACCCTTCAGTGATGATTAATAAATTCATGCATGCATCCGCAAGTTTTTTATTTTTTAATGCGAGAAAGCCGCCCATATTTACAAGTGCATCTTTTTTCGCACTCATAATACAGCCGTCGGTATAGCTGAACATTTCCTGTGCAATTTCTTTGTATGTATATTTTGAAAATTCTTTTTCGCGGTGTTTAACGAAATACGAATTTTCTGCAATACGGCAACAATCAAGTATCAATGGAATATCTGCTTTCTTGCAGAGGTGTGATGCTTCCTTTATATTTTGCATGCTCACCGGTTGCCCGCCACCCGAATTATTCGTTACTGTAATAATTACGGCTGAAATATTTTTTCCATTTGTTTTAATCAGTTGATTTAATTTCTTGCAATCCATATTTCCTTTGAATGGATATTGCGATTCAAAATCTTTTGCTTCTTCAATTGGAATATCAATGGCAGTGGCACCGCTGAATTCGATATTCGCCCTTGTGGTATCAAAATGTGTGTTGCTGATAAATATTTTTGCTTTGCCTCCCAGATAAGAATATAAAATTCGTTCCGCCGCCCTTCCCTGATGTGTCGGCAAAACAAATTCAAAACCCGTCAATCCATTCACCGCTTTATAAAACCGTTGCCAGCTTTTTGCACCTGCATAACTTTCATCTCCCTGCATCATGGCCGCCCATTGATTCTGGCTCATAGCCGACGTCCCGCTGTCTGTCAGCAGATCGATCAGCACATCATCAGCATGCAGCATAAATGGATTGTAATGTGCTTTCCGCAAGTATTTGATCCGCTCTTTTTCGGTTGTAACTCGAATCGGCTCCACCGATTTAATGCGAAACGGCTCTATGATCGTTTTGAAATGCATATCAGATTTTCGGGCTAAGGTGCCGCTGCCCGGCAAAAATTTAAATGATTAAAATCAGCGGGATTGAGGATTTTGGGGAGAAACGAAATGAAAAGGGATTTAAAAACAACTTCATAATCATACGGAAATGAGGGGAAAGGGAATTCAAGTGGTTGAAGTCGAGCGAAGCTAAAATCGGGAAAACAGGTAAAAAAAATCCCGCCGGTTTTAGGCAGGATTTAATCTGTGGGAGCACATGGATTCGAATTTACCTGCCGGGCGTGGGCTTGAGTATTGCCGGCAGGCCTAGGACTCATTAAATAAAAAAAGTCGCCAAAATTTAGCGACTTCTGTGGGAGCACATGGATTCGAACCAAGGACCCTCTGCTTGTAAGGCAGATGCTCTGAACCAACTGAGCTATGCTCCCTTTTAAGAGAGGGCAAAGATAATTCCCTGCGCTTAAAATACAAACAGGGTTTAAAAAAAATTGATACTGTCTTGATTTCGCAAATTTCAATGATTCTATAAATAACCCGTATCTGGTTCCACATAAGATCCGCAAATCATACTACCACCCCCATCCCCATCGTTATTCTCACAAGCTCGTTACACATGAAGACATTTTTTACCTGTCTCGTACTTGCACTCGCCATTCCGTTATCTGCCCAGCCGGTATTGCCGGATTCAATTGTTAACATGCAACCGGTGCTTGTTAAAAAAGTACCCGTGAATGAAGATGATTTTTCAAAAGTGTATTTATACTCCGCATTTGCCGAGAAAAAATTAAGGGATACTTCACAATTGTTTTTGCTGCGTTCAACAGAAATTGTTTCGGTGGATCTGGTATATACAAAATACAGGCAGAGCGAAACATTTGTACAGAAAAAATTAAATCTTGACCGCTTACATTATCTATATGAAATATTACCTGAAGCATTTAATGAAAATGTGCAGTGGCGGCTCATCGAACAAACACAGGCAGCAGATACTGCTGAAGCAGAAAAATATTTTCATGGATTCATTATTTCCTTCAGGCCGAAACTAGAATTGGTTGTGGGCACCAGTGAAATGGATTATATTGATCTGGTGATGGAGAAACTGGAAGCGGAAGTTCCTCCTACCTGTATGCATGAAGTGAATAAATTAATCATGCAAAAAAAATTGCCAAGTGCTCCGGTATTTGGCAGCAATAAACTGGAATTAAAAAAATATCTGCTTGCCAATATGTCTTTCCCGAAATTAAAATGGCGTGAAAAAATGAACGGTGCCATCGAGGCAAATATTTATGTTTCGGAAGAAGGTGTGGTTGATTCATTCACAACTACCAGCAGGAAATTAAAACCGATATATACGGATATTGTTCGCGACGTTATGTCCGAATTGCCGGATTTTAATCCGTCTTTAATACAAACAGGTAATGTAAGCTACATATATAAAGCGAAAGTGAGTTTTTATGCACGCAACAGGAAACACAAAAAAATAAATGCAACGATTTCTCAACCGAAAATAATCCCGAAATGTACCGATACTGCGGGTGCATTTATGATCACCGATTACAGCAATTTATATATTCCGGATACAACTGTTCTTTCTGTATTACATCGCAATAAAAATTGGGAAAACATGCTTGTAGTTTGTGATTTCACCGGAAGCATGTCGCCCTATACTGCTCAGTTATTGGTTTGGTATCATTTGATGCTGGAGTCAAACGACGACAGGATCAAATATTTTTGTTTTTTCAATGATGGAAATAATAAAGCTGATTTCAGAAAAAACATAGGCACAACAGGTGGCGTGTATATTACAGAAGCAGGGTCAATGGAGGAAGTGCGTGCATTGGCAAAAGAAACAATGAAAAACGGATCAGGTGGAGATGTACAGGAAAATAATGTGGAAGCGTTGATCACGGCAATAAAAGCATATCCCGATGCACAGGATATTATCATGATCGCCGATAATTTTGCAACACCCCGCGATCTCAGCCTGCTCAACAAAATAAATAAACCTGTGAAGATCATTTTATGCGGAACGCAATACGGCATCAATGTCGAGTATCTGAATTTCGCAAGAAAAACAAACGGTAGTATCCATACGATTGATCAGGATCTTGAAAATCTTGCATCCATGCATGAAGGTGAAAGGATCACAATCGATGGGATTATTTATGAAATTTCAAACGGCAGCTTCCGAAAGGTGACTAATATATAATCCGCTTCCCGAAGAAAACCTCTGCCCCAAAAACTTAGCACAAAATATAAAATCTGTTCATAAAACGATTTTCATCATAATTGGCGTTATAGCTTCTCACCGTAATTTTGATCGTGACCGAAAACGTAAACCAACCGCAGGAAGTCCAGACAAATCAAACACACATCAAAAAACCGCTTTGGAAGCGGGTGCTGCGGTATGCTTTCATCTCCATGGGTATTTTTTTGGGAGTTGTGCTGGCAGCAGCCGTGCTCGTCCCGCTCCTGTTCGAAAATCAGATCAAACGCATTTTCATCAATGAACTGAATAAAAACCTCGCGACGGCCGTTGTTGTGGATGAAAAAGATATTGACCTTACCATTCTAAAAAATTTTCCGGATGCATCGGTGGTGTTTCATAATATCGGGATCGCCGAATCCGTACCGAAATCGGAAAAACAATTTCTCCATGCAAAAGAGATCAGCCTCGTATTTAATATCATGAATTTGCTGAAGGGAAATTATGTGATTGAAAAAATTATTGTGGATGAAGGATACTGCAATCTGATTACAGATAAAAAAGGAAATATCAATTATAAATTCTGGAAAGATTCGGAAGACACGAGTTCGGCGAATTTCAGCATCGATCTGCAAAAAGTGGAATGCAATCAAATGGACTTTAATTACCGTGATTATAAACAGAGTATTGATATTGCACTTGGAATTCATCACGCGGATTTCAGCGGTAATTTTTCAGCTGATACCTATAATATGCTGGTTTCCGGCGACCTTTTATCGAAACATATTAATATTTCCGGCTCCGGCTATCTCATCAATAAAGAAACTGAAGTGAAATCAACAGTTTTAGTGGATGTGCCTGCAGATAAATACACGTTTCAGGAAGGAAATATTCTCGTGGATAAAAATAAATTTTCCCTCGACGGCTATATCGCCTTAAAAGAAAAAGATTATTACGATCTGGTGATTGTCGGCGATAAAATAAACCTGGAAGCTTTGTTTTTATTATTGCCCGGAGATATATCCAATAAATTATCCGGCGTGCAGAGTACCGGTAACCTGAATTTTGAAACAAAGATCAAAGGATTTAATACTTCTGCGGAAATGCCGCGGATCGATATCAGTTTTGCAATCGGCAAAGGAACTGTGCAGCACGAAAAATTCGGCGATAAATTAACTGATGTTTCATTCAAAGGGTCTTATACAAATGGTGAAAAACAAAATGCGCAAACGTCCTCCATCCAGATACATGATTTCAAGGGCCGGCAAAACAATGAACCGCTCAGCTTTTCACTGGATTATACAAATTTCAGTAATCCGTCCATTGCATTGAGATTAAATGGGAATGTTCCCGCTTCTCTTATCGTGCCTTTTGCAGTGCAAGATGCGAACGATGTGGAAGGTATGATCGGTTTAAAAAATATTCAAATAAACGGAAATATCAAATCACTTTCATCTGATCTTGCCACCAATCAACCAACGGGTGAAATTGAATTTAATAATCTCTCCTTTACTTCAAATAATGAAACAATTGCATTGCGTTCCGGTAAAGCGATCGTACGGAATAATGAAATTCAATTTGATCAGTTGCTCGCGAATCTTGGTGGTTCGGACGTGATTTTGAATCTTGTTGTTTCCAACTGGATTCAAACAATATTCCCTGCCGAGTATCAGACTGCACTGCATATTGACGGCAATCTGATTTCAGAACAAATTGATTTGAATAAATTATTGATTGCATTCAGCGCACCTGATGAGAAAGAAAAAAATGAAACAGAAACAAACACAGCCGCACCTGAAGAAATAAATAGTACCATGCTGAATTTCAGCGGCGTGATAGAAGCGAGTGTGCAGTCACTTACATATAATAAACTGCAATTCAAAAATATTAAAACATCACTCAATTTAAGCCCTGGTATGATTGTGCTGGATAAACTCACATGCAATACCATGAACGGAACCTGTGAATTAAATGCATCCTTCCGTGAACTCAGCAACGGCACTTTAATTCTTGAGACAAACGGCACAATTCAGAAAATTGATATCACACAATTATTTGATCAGTTCAATGGGTTCGGACAAAGTACGCTCACTTCGAAAAATTTAAAGGGGACCCTATCGGCGAATATTTATGAACTTACTGCAATGTGGGATAAAGATTATCAGCTGATTGAAAGTTCGATCTACAACCGGACAAATATGAAAATTGAAAACGGTGAATTAATGGATTATAAACCGCTCGAATCACTTTCGGGATTTGTGGACCTGAAAGATCTGAAACATATTATTTTCTCAACCTTCGAAAATGAAATTGAAATTAACGACAGGATGATCATAATACCTGCAATGAAAATTGAATCATCAGCTCTTGATCTGTATATGAGCGGTAAACACAGTTTTGATAATGTGATTGACTATCAATTCAAATTAAGCATGGCGGATATGCTTGTGAAAAAATTTCTTGGCGGAAATAAACAAAGAGACGATTATGAAGAAAATAAAGAAGGTGGTGTGAATGTATATATTTCCATGACCGGCACGGTTACCAACCCGGTGATCAAATACAATAAAAAAGAAGCTAAACAAAAATTACAGGAAAGCGGACTGGAACAACAAAAATTCATAGATATCTTTAAACCCGATCCGGATGAAAAATTATTCCGTCAATCCGAAAAGAAACAGGAAGCACAGCCCGACACCAATACGATTGAATTCATAGAATTTGATGAAGAGCAATAGAAATACATCGGCCAGAGATTGCACGGATTGACACAGATATCAGTTAATTAAAAAGCAGGCAAATCGGAATTCTTTCAAATCTTCTAAATTTGGGGCATGAAGTCGTACGACCGTAAATCAAGGTGGAAATTAATTCTTGTGCTTGTTGCATTATTTATTGTGGCAACCACACTTTGGTATACGAATATGCTCGCAACAAAACTGGCTGAAGAAGAAAAACAAAAAGTTGAACAGATCGCCGACGTATACCAGTATATTGCAACAGCAACAGACATTACGGATTACCAGTTTTTCGTACAGCTCATCAGGGCAAATACAACCATTCCGATCATTTCAACTGATAACGACGGGAATATTGTCGCATATTTAAATATCGACAGCGCAAAGGTTGCGCAGAATAATGATTATTTAAACCGGCAACTAGAGGATATGAAGGATTTTGCCGATCCCGTTAAATTTGCGATCAGTGATAATATTTATCAATACGTTTATTACAAGCATTCCAATCTGTACACGCAACTTTTATATTATCCATATATTCAATTATTAATTATTGCTGCATTTTTAATCGTCGCCTATTACCTGTTTAATACGGCAAGAAGATCGGAGCAAAACAGAGTGTGGGTGGGTATGGCAAAGGAAACTGCGCACCAGCTGGGAACACCCATTTCATCGCTGGTTGCCTGGATCGAATATCTCAATGATTCACCGGGAATGGAAAGCAAAAAGAATATTGTGGATGAAATGGAAAAAGATGTAAAGAGGCTCGAATTAATTGCAGACAGATTTTCGAAAGTGGGTTCGCAACCGGATTTATCTGACCGGAATTTAATTCAGGAATTGGAAAATACGATTGATTATCTGAAGCGCCGTGCATCCAAAAAAGTAAATTTTGATTTTACATATGCGAACCCAGATATTTTCATTAAAATGAATCCGGTTTTATTTAACTGGGTTGTAGAAAATATTTTAAAGAATGCACTCGATGCAATTGATGGTATCGGAGATATTTCCGTTCTTGTTTCTGAAGATGCAACATCTGCAATTATTGATATTACAGATACCGGCAAAGGAATTCCTAAATCAAAACAAAGCACTGTTTTTGAACCGGGCTACAGCACCAAAAAACGCGGATGGGGACTTGGTTTGACACTTGCCAAGCGCATCACTGAAAATTATCACGGCGGAAAAATATTCGTTAAAAATTCTGCGCAGGGAAAAGGAACTACTTTCAGGATTATATTGCCGAAGGCTTAGACATAAGCAACCGCATCAGCATGTAAATTTCGAAAAAATTAAGAGTCATTGCCGACCCCGACATGTAATCTCACTTAAAACATCATTTTATTTGCAAGAAATATCCCGTATCGAGTCCGGGATGACATTGTTATTTGGTAAATATTTTTACTACATACAAGGATTTCCTATGCAACAAATTTGTCATTGCGGGCCCTGACCCGCAATCCGTTTAATTCCAAAAAGGACCCCGGGTCTGAGAACAGGATGCCTTTACCATAATTATAAAATTAAATCATTGGGAGAAATCATTTGTGAATAATTATTATTTAACACGGTTTACTATTACACAAGACTTCAAATCTTCGTCTCCCCCATATCCAATATCTTAAAAAACTGAAATTCAGTAACAGGAGAAACGGACAACCTGCTGATTTTAACAAGCGCCATATCCTGCAGCGATTTTTCAGCCTTCACCTGTTTTAATGTAACAGGTTTTTTTAATTTTTTAACAGCTGTCACATCCACTGCCGTCCAGTCGCCGTCAGTTGCAGTTGGGTCGGGATATGCTTCCTTTGTGATTTTCGCAATAGCAACTACCTGCGACTCATCACCACTGTGATAAAATAAAGCGAGGTCATTTTTTTTCATCGCCCGCAAATGCAATCTCGCCGCATAATTTCGCACACCGCTCCAAACATCCGTTTTCTTTTTGGTGAGATCATCCCAACTATATGCGCCGGGCTCAGATTTAATTAACCAGTAGTTCATTTCGTTTCCATTTTTCTTCAAATATATAAAAATAGCTGCTGGCATCTAGTAGCCATTTATGGTGAAAATCTTTAATTCCTGTCACCATTTATCGGGTATTTTTTAAAATAATTTGGTTTGTATAATCATAACACGATACTTTGGCTGCATATTACAATTTGAATACAGAAGGAATTTCTTTTCACCTTCTGAATACTTAAACTGAATTGGAAAAATGATTGAAGAAGCACTGCGGTTTATTAAAACCGAGATGAATAAGTATTTGAATTTCAAAATCGCCCCTTCAGCCGAAGAACGTGTGGTGCTGGGCAATATAGCCAAAGCAGGTGATGCCTCTTCCAGCGATCTGATCAATAAAATCGTAATCAGTCTCGTAAACATTGAAGAAGACAGGATCTCACGCAATCCTGAAAATTATATTCGCGTAGATCAGAAAACAATTTATAAAAATCCATCCATTCATTTGAATTTATATTGCCTTTTTTCTGTGAACAGGGAACTCTATACGGATGCATTAAAACAATTGTCACTTGTTATTCAGTTTTTTCAGCACAAGAATGTTTTCACACCACAAAATGCACCGGCAATGGATGCCGGAATAGAAAAAATAATTTTTGATCTCAATACGATCAATTTCGAACAGGTAAATCATTTATGGGCAACGCTTGGCGGAAAATACATTCCTTCCGTAATGTATAAAGTGCGGCTGGTATCAATTGATGAAGGCTTTGCTGAAGCAGAAGGCCAGCTGATACGGGAAATTCATATTCAGAGTAATGAGAAAAATTAATCATGCAATCTTCCTATAAATTATTATTCAGCATTGAAGTCCAGCACGATTATTATGTGAACCGGATTTGCAAAGATTTTGACCTGCAGGCTGCACCGGAAACATATTACCTGCTGAAAAACCTGAAAACACTCACAAAATTTTCAAATAATAAATTACAGGTCATTACGCAATCTGAAAATTCCAAACCAGCATTTCCTGCAGGACCTGAATCAATTTTCAGGTTTTATATGATCCCAAAAAAACAAAATTTCTCCAATTATACAAACTTGAATTTATCGTCAGGCAACGATTCTGTTTATTTTTTCTCAAATCTCAATGGTACAAATGCTGCAGGTGAGAAATGCATTACATCTAAAATTACCACTTATGCAAATACTGAAAATTATATTCCGGGTGATCTGGTATTGAATACATCCGGCGTATTATTCGAAGCATTGCGCAATAACGGACCCGCCAGTTCGGTGAGGGCAACTTCCAACGCCGATTTCTGGCTGAATGCCGGTAATAAAGCATATGTTTCCAAGGCAGACAGCATAAAAAAAATACCCGCAGCTTACAATTATAATTTAGCTGACCCCTCCACAGCTGTGCAAATTTCAATCTCAGCATTCGAAATCAGCACAGGTTCCTTTGACAAAATAGTTCTTTCTGAAATTAAAAATTATACTGATCCGCAAAAATCTGTGCAGTTGAATTTTTCACCGTTGCCACCCGGCAAATATAAAATCACTGTAAACGGCGTACAGGAATTTGTATACTATGATCCGCACATCCTTTCACAACCCGTATTCGGTGTGATTGAAATTCACAATCATCAAAATGTTTCTGCCGATTTCAGCGTACTCGACAATAGCGGAAATATAAAAGAACAAAATTTCATAATTCATTTTCGCAATCGTTCAACGATCTGGAAATATATTACAAAAACAAACACGGTTTCAACGGTAAAAGATACTGCGGGATTATTTGAATTTTCCACGGTTTCAACGCAGGAATTTGCATCAACAAAACCAATCCCTTTAACTGAAACACCCTATAAAACAATTGCGATTCAAACGCCATCGCTCGGCACAATTAATTCAATAAAAAACCCGTCTGTCAATTCAATTAAAAAATATATTCAATCAGGCAGTAATTATTACTGCAGCGAAATATTCATCAATTACTAAACGTATAAACAAATAACTATGAGTCAAATTAATGAGAGCGCCATCAAAACCCCGGGAGTTTATGTAAATGAAATTCCCTCCTTTCCACCATCTGTGGCGCAGGTGGCAACAGCCGTTCCCGCTTTTATCGGCTATACGCAAAAAGCAGTAAATAAACTCGGGCAGAGCTTAACACTTAAGCCTACACGAATTTCTTCCATGCTGGAATATGAAACATATTTTGGCCTCGCTGCCAATGAAACGATCACAGTAACAATTAACGGTGCTTTGGGCAGCAAAGATTTTAAAGTTGCTACGCCACTTGTGCATCCTGAAGTTACCTATCGCATGTATTATGCAATGCAATTATTTTATGCAAATGGTGGCGGACCTTGTTATATAGTTTCTGTTGGAGATTATTCTGCAATACCAGCGCTTGGTGCAGATAATTCAACAGGAATGCAGGACGGACTTGCGGCACTCGAAAAAGAAGACGAACCAACCATTATTGTTTATCCGGATGCTGTGCAACTGGATACGATCGATGGTTTTAAAGATCTGATGAATGCAACTTTAACACAGTGCAGCAAATTAGGTGACCGTTTTGCATTAATTGATATTTATAAAACTGCAGATCAGGAAGATGCAGATAATGTTGCGGACCTCAGAAATAAAATTGCATCTGATAAGGATCTCGTTATGTATGGTGCTGTATATCATCCATGGATTGAAACAAGTATCAATTACAATTACCAGGACAGCGGAATAGAAATTAAACATACAAATCCTGGTGCCGGAGATAATCTCGATAATAAAAAACTCGACGAACTTAAAAATGGTATTGGCGCTGATCCGAATAAAAAATTCTACAATGGAATTTATAATATGATCAAAGCCGAAATTCAGAAAATATATATCACGATGCCGCCCAGCAGTGCAATGGCCGGAATTTATACAAGAGTAGACGGATCCCGTGGCGTTTGGAAAGCTCCTGCAAATGTGAGTGTGATGAAAGTTGTGAAGCAGGAAATAATTTACAACGATGGCGATCAGGAAAATTTCAATATTGATACAACAGC
>CAYXBK010000038.1:0-15315 GCA_964463165.1 uncultured Chitinophagales bacterium | reverse complement strand
AGCTAGCGGCTAGCGGCTAGCGGCCAGCAGCTAACAGCTTACTCACAACCCGGATAATACAAACTCGCCGGGCTTGAAAAAAAACGCAGACCGGAAGTAATATCGCCGCAGGCAATTGTATCAATTGTTTCGTTTGCCAATAAAACATCCGGGACGATCAAAATATACCGCGAAGAAAAAAGGCCGAGGCCGCCTTCAATATTTGTGTATTCGGGCGAAATATATTCTTCATTGATACCGAGGTTAGCAAGTATATTTAAATACTGATCATAAATTTCAATTCCACCGGCATACCAGTAAAAATCCATTGAACTGAAAATCCGGTATACATTCGGGTCCGGATCGATCTCACCTGATAAAAAATTAAAAAATGAACTGCGGTTCAGTGAAAAACTTATTATTCCGCTTCCATTTATATTATCCGCTTCGATATTTTCAAATATTTGCCATTTAATGGTTTTCATAGTCGAGTCACCTGATGCAATATTTATTTCCAGATAATTAAAATGCATCCACAGCTCATATAATTTTCCGTTTACCGCCGAATGACACATATAGGTAATTTTAGAAGTATCTGTGAAATCAATATGAGAACCTGTTTTGGTCGGATAAAATGCACTGAACGAATGCACAAGATTTGTTTCGGATCTGATTGTATCCTGAGTGGCATTATCAACAATAAATAATTTGTATGTTGCAAATGTGTCGAGGCTTGCAAGCACACGGTATAAAATATTGGGAGATGCTGCAAAAACTCCCTCTTCCTTTACGATACCAAGCGAATCACCATCAACATATTGCACTTCCAGCCTTTTTCTAAATGCACCGAATTTCCATTCTTCGAGATAAACTTCAAGATCCTCTTTTCCATAATATAAATTATCGGGATCCGAGGCGAGATAATAAGCGCTTGAACTTTCGTCGAGAAAAGATTTATTTATGCGGAGATAATTTGTGTCGAGGCCGGCATCCAATAATCCCCAGACAACTTTTTTCTCGATATATTTTCCATTGATGTCAAGATTATTATCACATGCTGAAATAAACAGCGATGTCCAAAAAATAAAACCGGTAAATGCAAGTCGTTGGTTGTTCATTTATGGTTATAAAAATAATCCAGGAAAAAATAAAAATTGTGATGATTATGTCAGGTTTGGCAACCTGACATCCCGGTGTGCATCCGCCTCAGGTTTGGGAACCTGACGCAACATTGCGTAACTTTGCCCGTCATATCAGTGTCTTTCCTGTATTCGGTTTGAGCGGATAGAAATTAAAATCAAAACAAATTCATGCAAACTTTCAACGATCTCGGGCTTTCAAAGCCATTATTAAAGGCTATTGAAGCACTTGGATTTCAGTCACCTACCCCGATTCAGGAGCAGGCGATACCGCTTTTATTGGAACATAAAAAAGATTTGCTTGCTCTTGCGCAAACCGGAACCGGTAAAACTGCCGCTTTTGGTTTGCCGCTTATTCAGCTGGTAAATGCAGGCAACAATGAAACACAGGCATTGGTATTGGCACCAACACGTGAATTATGCGTTCAGATCACAAATGATCTTCAAAAATATGCGCTTCATTCAGGAAGAATAAATATTGTAGCAGTGTATGGTGGTGCAAATATCCGTACGCAAATTACAGAGATCAGAAGAGGCGCTCAGATCATTGTCGCTACACCGGGCAGACTGATCGATTTATTATCCAGAAAAATTGTAAAAATAAATTCCATACAATATTTGGTTTTGGATGAAGCGGATGAAATGCTGAATATGGGATTTCAGGAAGATATTGATATCATTCTTGAAACGACACCAAAAGAGAAATCTGTGTGGTTATTCAGCGCAACGATGCCACAGGAAATTAAACGCATCACAAAAAAATACATGCAGGACCCGGATGAAATTACAGTGGGTAAAGCAAATACCGGAAATATAAATATCGATCACCAGTATTATCTTGTAAATGGACGTGATAAATATCCTGCATTAAAAAGAATACTCGATTTTAATCCTGAAATATTCGGAATTATTTTTTGCCGCACCAAACTGGAAACCCAGGAAGTTGCCGATGATTTAATCAAGAACGGATATAATGCCGACAGTTTGCACGGTGATCTGAGTCAGGCACAAAGGGATAAAGTAATGGCGAGTTTCCGCAGCCGTGCATTGCAGATCTTAGTTGCAACAGATGTAGCGGCAAGGGGAATTGATGTGGATGATGTAACACATATTATCCATCTGCATTTACCGGATGATATTGAATTTTATACACACCGGAGCGGTCGCACGGCACGTGCAGGAAAAAGCGGCATCAGTATGGTGCTTGTTACAGAAAAAGATCTTTACAAAATAAAACATTTGGAAAAAAAACTGAGCACCACATTTACAAAAATGAAAGTGCCGACAGGCATTGAAGTTTGTGAAAAACAATTGCTCGCATTAATTCATCGTGTGCATGATGTGGAGGTAAATGAAAAAGAAATTGCACCCTATTTAAGTTTTATTGAAGAAGAATTCGCCGATATGAGCAAAACAGAAATTCTGACACGTTTTGCTTCACTTGAATTTAATCGTTTCCTCGAATATTACCGCTTTGCTAAAGATTTAAATATTGATGAACGAAGAAGCCGTGACCATGAACGCAGTGCAACAAGCAAAGGAAATAATGATCTGTTCTTTATCAACCTCGGCAAAATGGATGGCCTTGGCGATCGCGACATGATCGAATTAATTACAAAAGCAACAAGAATAAAAGGAAAAGAAATTTCCGGTTTGCGTTTAAAAGGTGCATATTCATTTTTCGAAGCGCCGAAAACCTATTCCGAATTAATTATACAATCTTTCAGAGGCGTTTCCTACCAGGGACGCAGAGTACGTGTTGAAATTCAGAATGAACGCGAGGCATTTCCGAAAAAGAAAAAGCATGGCGGTTCGAGCCGGGATATGAAGAGAAGGTAGAAGTTGAAGGTAGAAGTTGAAGGGAGAAGGAATGAAGGGAGAAGGGAGAAAACGACACGGAGAAATACCGGGAGAAATGGGCCTTCAGCGTGCATTGAAATGAACGTATTTTTCTACCGTCTGACTTGCGTTATAAATAAATAATTCATTTTTCAGGTTTAACAGTGGTTTCGGGATTTATTATATTTATCATCTAAAATTCCATCTTATGAAATCATTCTTTCTCCTCGCTGCCATGTATTTGGTTTGTGCTCAGGCAAAAGCTGCGGATACAGACCTGATCAATCCGATCATCGGAAATCAAAGCTTTGAAACTGTATACGGATTTAATCCCGATATTATTTCGAATGATCAGTTGCGCATTCAAACACATCTTGCCTATGTTGAAAATATATTGCGAAATAAAAACACAGATCATTTATCTGATCAGGAAAAAATAAACCGCGATGCAGCATTGGATCTTCTGCACCAATACTGGACCGCCGGTATTTTTCCGAAAAATTATGATCATCCTGAAAAACGTGTTCCCTGCTTTATTGATAAGGATGCAACAATTTGCGCCGTTGGTTATTTAATTGAAAAAACTGCCGGGCGTGATGTTGCTGAAAAGATCAATGCAAAACACAAATACGAAACCATCATGGAAATGCAGGATGCACTTGTAACGGAATGGATAGAAAATTCCGGTTTATCATTAGACGAATGTGCGATGATACAGCCCACATACGATGATTATTATTTTAATTCGGAGGATGTAAATACCGGTTATGCAATTTCAACTGCGGTGCTTACCGGCGGAAATATTTCCATTTCGGTGATCAACGCAATTCAGATCGCAAATCAGAAAGGATCAAATACGCTTCCATGTGTCGGCATTCTAACAGGAGTTGGCCAGATCATGATCGGTGCATTAAATTATGAAGGCCAAACCAGCGGCCTTTCCGCAACAGAAAGCATTTCACTGGTAAATATCACATCAGGTATTTCAACCATATTTTTATCAACCTGGAACCTGGCGGATAATCATAAAAAAAATAATTCCACCAGCTACGGATTTTTTCCGACACCCATCGATAAAAATAAATACGGATTGAGTTTCGGATTCGGTATGCAATTTTAAATCAGAATGTGTTATCCCTTTCATTAATGTGTTCATACTCCATAAATTGAATTTCTCACGAACCGATATTAAATTAAATAAGCTGCCCGATGCTTAAATTTCCTATTCTTATAATTTGTATTTTTTCAGCTGAAATTATTTGTTCGCAGGTACCTGTTGTTTTAAAAGAAGAAACAATCGGCGGGACGGAATTTGAATTGTTGTCAAGTCTTTGTTTATCTCCCGACGGGACAATATTATTGGCGGGATATTCGAAATCAGATATTGGCGGAGATAAAACAGAAGACGGATTGGGAAATGATGATTTCTGGGTTGTAAAACTAGATTCGGATTATAACATTATTGCACAGAAAACAATCGGTGGCGCATCTTATGATCAATTAAATGATGCACATGCAACACCGGATGGCGGTTATATACTTGGTGGTGTTTCAAAAAGCGGGACAAGTATATATAAAAGCGAACCCAATTTCGGTTTTGATGATATCTGGATCGTAAAATTGGATGCAGATCTCAATATCGAATGGGAAAACAGTATCGGAGGTTCAAAAACTGATTATTTATTTTCCATTGAGCTTACTCCCGAGGGCGGTTATTTATTAGGTGCAACTACCGAATCTCCAATTTCAGTTGATAAAACAGAAGATGATGATCTGATTCCGGAAATATGGCTGGTGAAATTAAACAGTGCAGGAGAAATTACTTCCCAAAAAACAATTCAGACACCCGGCTCTGATTATTTACAGTGTACAGCTTCTACACAGGATGGCGGTTATTTTTTAGGTGCCTATACTTATTCAGACGTGGGACTTGATATTACCGAAGCCACGCATGGCGGTTCTGATATCTGGGTATTGCGCCTCGACAGCGAATTAAATATTCTCTACCAAAATACAATTGGCGGAAGTGCCGATGATGCGGCGTATTCAATAAAAGAAACATCTGATGGAGGCTGCATAATTGCCGGGTTTTCCTATTCCGGAATATGTCCGGATAAAAGTGAACCGCATATGGGCATCACCGCTGATAACTGGATCATTAAATTATCCAATACCGGAATAATTGAATGGGAAAATACGCTTGGAGGGACCGGTGCGGATGTTGGTTTATGGGGAGAAGAAACGTATGATGGTAATTATATTGTCCTGAGTTTTTCACAATCAAATGCAGGTGATGAAAAAAGCGAAGACCGCATTGGCGATGCATTTGGTGATTATTGGATTTTTGAACTGGATAATACCGGAACAGTAATTTGGGACAATACAATCGGCGGTTCAAAAGATGAATTACCAATCGATCTCATTGAAACCGGTCCAGGTAAATATATGATCGCTGGTTATTCCATGTCGAATATATCGGAAGATAAAAGCGAAAACTGTGTTGGAAATTATGATTACTGGATCATGAATATTGGGCCCTGTTCAATCGATGCGGAAATTATCACGGAAAATAATTCATGCGGAGAAGAAAATAATGCATCGGCATTTATTTCCATTAACCAACCGGAAATGTATACATATGAATGGAATACAATTCCACCACAATACAACGATACCGCAATTAATTTAATGCCCGGGCCCATTGAGGTAACTATTACAAGTTATTATGGATGCACAGAAACATTTACGGCGATAGTAAATGAATCTTCGGCACCAATGATCACAGGATTGTTTGATACTTATTCATGCCCTGGCGCTACAATTGAAATTGGAAATGAAATAATAATTACCGGCGGTATTGCTCCCTACATGTATGCATGGTATGAGAATGAAATTTTCATATCAGCTGATAGTACAATAACTGTGAGTCCTGATTCAAATTCAACTTATACATTAATTATAACAGATGGTAATGGATGCATGGTTACAGATACTGTTCAAGGCAATGTGATTTTACCGGATTTTGCAAACGCAGGAAATGATACAACAATTTGCAGCGGCTCTTCCATAACATTAAACGCAACGGGTGGAACTGAATACAGTTGGAATACATCGCTTTATCTCGACGACTCAACTTCTGCAAATCCGGTTTGCACTCCCGATTCGGATATTACCTATTTTGTTTCGGTAATTGATGCGGCAGGTTGTGTAGATGTGGATTCTGTTTCGGTTTTTATGTATGATGATTATGAGGTGACCGGCGGACCTGATACCACAGTATGTGAAAATGAATCATTTCAATTATTTTCTTCAGATGGTGAAGCATATGAATGGATACCGGGACTTTATCTGGATGAGCCATATATACAGGCACCGGAATGTACACCGCTTGAAAATATGATTTACAGGGTTTTCATTACAGATATAAACGGTTGCATTCATTCCGATTCTGTATTTATAAATATCAACCCGTCACCTGTCATCGAAACAAATAACGACACCACAATTTGTGAGGGATATTCGGTGCAATTAATTGCAACAGGTGGTTTAAATTATATATGGACACCAACGCCATCCTTCCCTTGTAATAATTGCGATACGATTATTGTAACACCCGCAGAAACAACAAGCTATATTGTTACAGGTTATGATGTAAATGGTTGCAGTTACGCAGATACGGTCACCGTAACGGTTACAATTTGTGATGCCGTTGCAGATTTGAATATGGATCCAATTGTATTGTTCCCAAATCCGGCTGTAAATTATCTGTCGATAAGTTTGCCGGCAGATCAGATTTATTCAATTTCAATTTTCAACCTCACCGGGAATCAAATCTTTTCTGCGCAATTAATCAAGGCTGAGTTTAAACTTGATATATCTCAATTTCCATCCGGCACCTATTTCATTCATTTTTCAAATGCAGATGGTGCATCAACCGGGCAATTTATTAAACTTTAAAATACAGATATTAAAAAGTTTTTTTCATTCACCCCGCTTTGCCTGTAGCATGCGCAGCAACGCGGGCACTTGAACCTGCCGGCCGATGCAAGCCGCATGTGCTGCAGGCAGGCGGGCACATGCATACATGAACACGTAAAAAAAAAGGCGCTGCTTTCGCAACGCCTTTTTTTGTTTGTTGGTTTATTAATGACTTTCGTGTTGCATGTGCATGTAGCGATCATCGCCCATATCCATGGTCATCATCATTTTATGACTGAATGATTTTTCAGGTGTACTCTGGAATTCAAATGGTTTGAAATCCAGTGTTACATACTGTTTATTTCCTTCAGTTACTTTATAATGCTGATTCATTTGCATATCGGTAAATACTTGTTTTTCACCGGTAGTTGGCCATGTAATTTCAACCTGTTTAATCGCAGTCGCTTTTCCTAAACCGATTTCCTGGCGTAAACTATTTGCACCAAAACTTGAACCTTGTGTAACCCACTCATAAATATCGCGGTCTTTTCCATTTTCAGTAACCGTTACTTTCACACGTGCACCTCTTGCAATTTTATTTGATTTGGTTCCAACGAGATCGATTGAGATCCAGTTGTTTCCAAAAGTTGCAGGGTTTGCAAACAAGCAATCATAAAATCCGGATGCTTCATATGCACCACCCATTTGTGCAAATATTTCAGGATATCCGTCATTATTTAAATCCGCGAAACCAATTTCATGTCCTTTCTGCAAAACGCCAACTCCGGCAGCAGTAGATACATCCTGCCAGTAATTACCGCCGTCGTTTCTGAACATGCGGTTTGGTGTTAAGCTGCGCATATCGGGTTTTCCGGTGCCGACATAAAAATCAATAAATCCGTCCATATCAAAATCTCCATAATTCGAACCCATAACCAGGAATGTTCTTTTTTCCAATCCTGTTTGTTTCGCAACATCTGTAAATGTGCCGTTTTTATTATTGAGATATAAGGCTGTTTTATTTCCCTGGGTAGGTTTACCATAATATTCTGCCGGAATATCATCATCCGCCATACCTGCACTATAACTGAAATTCATAATATCCATCCAGCCGTCATTATTATAATCGAAGAACCAGCATGGGAAACTTTGTACCGGCCCGGTTACGCCCGCTTCTGCGGTCACATCTGTAAATTTCAATTTCTTGCTTCCTTTCTTTGTATCGTTGCGCAGTAAATAATTATTAAATCCGTTTGCAGAAATATAAATATCCGGATCACCATCATTATCATAATCTCCTGAAGTAACACCTTTCACGAAACTATTAATATTTGCACCTGCTTCTTTGGCAATATTTTTAAATTTACCATGATCGTTTACAAATAATTCGCAGTCGTTTATTTTATCGCCTTTGCGTGATGCTTCGTTACCGACATACAAATCCAACCAGCCGTCGTTATTAAAATCTGCCCAAGTAGAAGCCTGAGATGGATGACAGCTCCATAAACCAATTTCATATGTTACATCTGTAAATGTTGAATCACCATTATTGCGCAACATGGATGATGGTAAAATACCATACTGACTATACCATGCGCCTCTTGAAATCCATACATCCAGGTTACCGTCATTATTATAATCTGTTTGCTGGATCATTAAGCCGCCGGGATAATTATCAATTCCCGCTTTTTTAGAAACATCATCAAATGTTCCGTCACCTTTATTCAATAATAAGAATGACCTTTCTTTCAATCCCCAGCCGCAAGTGAAAATATCTATTAATCCGTCTTTATTAAAATCATCGAGAATAACACCGCCGCACATATTCGGATTATCTACACCAAGATCAATTGCCATATTTTTAAATTTAGGCACATCGTACTCTGATTTAAATGATTCGGTTGGCACAACCCATTGTGCAGGTACTTTTTCCGGATAACCACCTGTTTGCATATAGGCAATATTTAAAAGCCACATTGCAGATAAATTATTCGGATCGTATTTTAAGCAAGTAGTATATGCTTCGATCGCACCATTCGGTCCGTCGAGTTCTGTACTTTGTGCTGCTTTTGAAAGCGGCCAGATACACGATTCTGAATTGTGCATACCGATACAGTTTTGCACTTCACCATAACGCAGATAAACCAAACCTTTTGAATAATACCATTTGCCGAATTGTTCCGGTGTGAGTTTCGCAAAATCGGCATCCGCTTCAAATGCTTCTACTTTCACGATGGCTTCATCCACTCTTCCGCAATTCAATAATTGATTGCAGACATCAAAATACCATGTGAATTTTTCGTTGATTTCAGTAGGAACTGGTTTGGCTAATAAACTTTCTGCAATTGCCGTATTCATAAAACGCAATCCCGGCACATTCACTTTATCGTAAACTTTATGCAGGTATTCCGTCATTGCGGCATTGCCTGATTGTGATGGATCCCATTTGATTGGTTCGATCTGGGCTGATTGCTGCTCAGCAACACGTTTATGATCTTCTTTGATCAATCCAAGTTTGGTGGCAATTTTCTTTTGCATCGGACGGGGCATTGCAAAGGCTCCAACGCCTAATACAAGGATTAAAACTCCTCCGATGATCAAAATGCGTTTGGTTCTTTTACTCATAAGTATGACTTTAGGTCGTGCAAAATTGTTTGATATTGTTTATTAATTGGTTTTTACTGATTAAATCTTTCGTTACAGCAATTCAAATCTTTTGTAAATGGTTTTTGTTCACTGATTTAAAAATTATTACATATGGTGATGCATCATTGATGTATCAGCCGGCATACTTGTGTTCAATTTATAGCTGCTCACCGGCATTGGTTCAAATGCCGCAGCCCCTTCCGTCAGTTTTACAAACGCGTTCATCGGCACATTTTCAAATAGTTGTTTTGTATTGGTGCCAGCCCAAATTACTTCTATTTGTTTGATGGCTGTTGCTTTACCCAGTCCTGCTTCAAGCTGTAAACTGTTCACGCCGAAACTGCCGCCGTCGCCAACAACCAGATACATATCCCTTGTTGAATTGTCGGCGTACTGTGCAGTGATTTTCACTCTTGAACCAATTGATGAAGTGTTTGCCTTCGTTCCCACGAGTTTCAATGTCACCCAATTATTTTCCGGATGCCCGGGATTTTCATAAAATGCGCCCTGAAATGCATCGCCTTCATAACCACCGCCCATATCTTCATACACATCCTGGTCGCCGTCATTGTCCACATCGCCGAAACCGATTCCATGTCCTTTTTGCAAATGACCGAATCCTCCAGAAGTGGTCACATCCTGAAAACCATTTCCGCCATTATTTCTGAACATGCGTTTAGGAACAAGGGATGTATAATTCGGCGTGCCGGTTCCGCAATACAGGTCGAGCCATCCATCGTTGTCGAGGTCACCGTAATTAAATCCCATCACGGTCATCGCCTTATCGAGTTTCAATTCTTTTGTCACATCTGAAAAAGTACCGTTGCCATTATTTTTATAGAGAATGGAATATTCACCTTTCACAGGTTTATCAAAATATTCTGCAGCATTATCATAGTCGCAATTATCCGCATCGTAGGTCATGATAAATATGTCCTGCCATCCGTCGTTATTATAATCAAGAAATCCGACCGGAAAACTTTTTATAGGTCCGCTGATTCCAGCTTCTTTTGAAACATCTGTGAATTTCACTTTACCATTGTTTTTTCCGGTTTCATTTCTGAATAAATAATTCGGTGTGCCCTGTGAAGAAATCACCACATCCATCCAACCGTCATTATTATAATCGCCTGCAGCAACTCCTTTTGAAAAACACAATACATCAATGCCGGCTTCCTTTGCCATGTTTGTGAATTTTCCTTTTCCATCACTGATAAATAATTCACATGGATATTTTTCTGTATCGCGTCGTGTTTCGTTGCCGAAAAATATATCGAGATTGCCGTCATTATTAAAATCGGCAAACACGGCTGATTGAGTCGGATATAAATGTGCAAATAATCCGGATTCATATGTTACATCTGTAAATGTACCGTCGCCATTATTTTTTAAAAGAGATGCGGGTAATTTTCCGAAATCGTTCCACCATGCACCACGCGGAATTAAAATATCAATATTACCATCGTTATTATAATCACCGGTTTTTAAATCGAGGCCACCTGTGATGCCGGTTAAACCCGAAGCGGTTGTATGATCGCTGAAAGTGCCATCACCATTATTCAGCATCACTTTGATTTGCTCATCAAGAAACCAGCCTGATGCTACAATATCGAGATTGCCGTCATTATTAAAATCTTCAACGCAAACACCACCTGAACGTGTGAAAAAATCAACACCTAAATTCGCTGCAATGTTTGGGAATTTTCCGATTTCATAATCCGATTTAAATTGGTCGGGATTGATCACATATTCTGAAGGCACACCCTGCGGATATTCGCCGAGATTCATATAGGCAACATTTAATAAAAATCTGGAAGTAAGATCATCCGGATTTTCTTTTAAAATCGCTTTCCATGCATCCACTGCTTTTAATGTCGGATCTTTCACAACATACCACGCACTTTGCTGAATCGGAATAATACATGATTCGGAAGTATGATTCGCAATGCAATTTTTTTGTTCACCTAAACGCATAAACGCAACTGCCTGCATAAACTGCGTTTGCTTCACCACATCATTTTTTATTTTTTCGTCATTTGCTTTTTTCAATGCTTCATCATAATTATCAATTGCTTTTTGTGTATCTCCCGCAAATAACCATTCATCGCCTATCGCTTTTTTCCATTCAACAAATTTCTTTGCATCCGATGGCTGCGGTTTGCTCATCAGGTCCTGCGCACGTGTTGAACTTGCAAACCTGTTATGCGGGTTTTTGAAATAATTATTATAGCAATCTGCAAGATATTTTGCCATCGCCTGATTAGACGGCAGAGATGCATCATACACGATTGTATTTTGTGCAAATACTCTTGTTTTTTTCTTCTTGCTGCAACCTGAAAAAATGACAAGGATCGCGAGGCCAAGAACCGGAATTATGCTGAGTTTTCTCATTTGAATCGCATTTTGATTTGCGGCTGCAAAGTTATTTTCAAATTGCCTGAAAGACGAGGGTTTTAAAAAGTTTTACATTTTTTGGTTCCGGGTTCTGAGTTCCGGGTTCTGAGTTGCTGCGCAGGATACTCGTGCGACAGCCAACCTTGCGCAAGCATCCTGATTCTTGACTCCTGACTCTTGACTCCCGAACAAACACAACCCGAAGAGTAAATACCCTTAAATGAAAAAACCTACCTTCGTACTTCAAACTCCAACTATGACTCCCGACTTTAAAAAAGTAAAACGAGTAACGGTTCACACCCTGCAGGAAATGAAGGAATCCGGCGTGAAGATCTCGATGCTTACGGCATACGATTTTTCGATGGCAAAGATTTTTGATGATGCGGGGATCGATGTACTGCTTGTTGGCGACAGTGCCAGTAATGTGATGGCGGGACATGAAACTACTTTGCCGATCACCCTCGACCAGATGATCTATCATGCTTCGAGTGTGGTCCGTGCGATCGAAAGATGCCTGGTTGTGGTCGATCTTCCATTCGGGTCTTACCAGGGAAATTCAAAAGTGGCGCTCGACTCAACGATCCGCATCATGAAAGAATCAGGTGCGCATGCCGTAAAACTGGAAGGCGGAAGGGAAGTGAAAGAATCTGTTGAACGCATATTATCTGCCGGTATTCCGGTAATGGGCCATCTCGGCCTCACACCGCAATCCATTTATAAATTCGGAACCTATACCGTTCGTGCAACTGAAGAAGAAGAAGCGACTAAATTATTTGAAGATGCATTATTGCTTCAGCAGCTCGGTTGTTTTTCCATTGTGCTTGAAAAAATCCCTGCAACATTGGGCGATAAGGTTGCAAAAGAATTGCGCATACCGCTGATCGGTATCGGCGCCGGCGGTGGTATGGACGGACAGGTTTTGGTGATGCACGATATGCTCGGCATCACGAAAGAATTCAAACCGCGATTTCTGCGCCGCTATTTAAATCTCTATGATGAAATCAAAAAAGGTGTTGAATCATATATCGACGATGTGAAATCGGGAGATTTTCCGAATGAGACGGAGGAGTATTGAGGGAGGAGGAAGGAGAAAGGAGAAAGGAGACGGCGACACGAATTTTTTATGAGTTGAGGATTTGAAGTCGAGTTGAAAAATACACATTTATTAAAATCGTTTTAAACTGGTCCTGCATTTTTTTATATAAATTTATTTCGTGGGGAAATATAATTCATCGGGATATTTTGGGGGATTAGATTATGATCCCTTTGGGATGTTGATTGTAGGGAGAAGTTTTGAATCTGGAAGTGGCTATAGATATGGATTTAACGGGAAAGAGAATGATGATGAAATTAATGGAAATAATAATGCGATTGATTTTGGTGCAAGGGTGTATGATTCAAGATTAGGGAGATGGTTTAACACTGATCCAATGAAGAATAAGTATCCAAACTTAAGTCCATATAATTTCACAATGAATAACCCGATTCTATTGACTGATGTAAATGGGGAAGATGTCGGGGTAACTATTGAAGGACATAAAATAACCCTCACATCAACCATTTATATAACTGGATATGGCGCTGATATAAGTAAAAAGGAATATGATCTGGCATATGCAGCATGGTCACAAGCGGATAAAAATAAAAGCACTTTTACTGATGCTTCTGGGAATGTATGGGAAATTGAAATTCAAATGGTTTTTGAAGTTACTGATGATGTAGCCGTTATTGATAAAATAAAGAATGCCGGACCTGGTTCAGCAGCAGAAAATCTTATTGAATTTAAAGGGAATATTAGATCTCACGCAGATTATATAGATGATTTGGTAATACAAGATGGGAAATATACTCTAGTTGGAGGAAAACGTTACGTAGCAATGAATGACTACGCAGATGGATTCACTGCTATTCATGAGGTCTTACATTTATATGGGCTAATTGATAGGTATTCGGATATGTATTACGACAAATATGATACGGATGGAACATGTTTAGGCCAGACAGAAGTTGAATCTGTATCTCATGCAGGTTATGAAAATAATGCCATGGGCACTCTTAATTATAAATTAGAGAACATGAATCTGAATAGTACTCAATTTAGTAACTTGGGTAATTCAATATTGAATGACAGGGTAAATCATTCAGACGGTAATAGCTTTGTTTTTAGTAAAATGCCTTCAGATGTTGAAAGTTCAGATTCCGCAGTACCTAATACGTTTACAAAAGATGGGATAACATATGATGATCCTAAACAATAAGCGTAAATTTTACTTGTTAATTATTTCGGTATTAATTTTATTTCTTTTTTCCTCTTGTAATTATAAAGTAATAGTAAGAAGTGATTTGGTTATATACGATGAAACCGGTTATTTGCTTATTATGGACAACATTGCCTTGTTTACCGAAAGCAAAGATTCAATTTTTGATTATAAACATGTTTTTGGAAATTTAAACAGACGAACATATTCTTTACTAAATTTGGATTCACATACATTAAAAACAATTAAAAGTGTATCGCGTCAAAGTGAAATTCACTACTTTGGAATTTCGGATATAATTCAAAACGATACAATTTTTTATTCATACTTTAGACTTAGGGCTTATGATAAAAGTAACTTCTCCGAAAAACCTGCCCCTACAATTAAATTTAGTGTAGGCAATCAAACCTATACAGCCTCACCTATGTCTTTTCACAAAGAAGTTGTATACCTTTATCCTGCATTACTGGAGGACCAAAAAAAGTTTAACCAGTTTCTTGAAATTAAGTAAAATGAAAATATATCATTGCACATTTGTTTTTTTAGTAATTTTATTTAACTCGTGCAATCATTCTTTTTTTATATCACAAAGTAAGATCATATATGAAGAGACGGGATACCTTATGATTCTTCAATCGCAGATATTGTTTATACAAAATAAAGATTCCGTTATAAATGTAAGCGCCATCCTGAATAAGGCCGGTAGGGATTGTATGAGATTAGGAAATATGCAATCAGAAAGCGTTGAGGCATATAAAGCGATCGCTGAAAAGTTTGTTGTTGAAGTAAATGGCCAAGAAGTTGAAAATGTCCAGGATACCTTATATTTATTATATACAGGCATTAAGGGGTTTCCCCAAATTCAGTTTGAGAATGAAATAACAAGTAGGTCTTTGCCAATTATCTATGGGGATAAATTATTTCAAGTAGCTCCTAAGAAATGGAATTATGATATTATTTATTTACGCCCATTGCTGCTAGAGGACATAATCAATTACAAGCAACAAATGTCCAAAATTCATTGATACTTTTCTTATTTAAAATATTTCAACTAATTTTTATCCGTTACCTGGTTCCAAAACTATGGAACCTATATAATTTTTAAACAGGTTCATGACCCTTAAAAAGCACTTACTGAGCAA
>CAYXBK010000037.1:0-20290 GCA_964463165.1 uncultured Chitinophagales bacterium | reverse complement strand
GCCAAACGCGCAAAAACATGAGTTTTGGAGCAAAAGTGCGCCGAACAGGAATGTGCAATGGGCAGTAGAGGACCACTACCGAAGCGGGCCGCACGGGCGGCAACCACGGCTACGGGGGTACGCATGCGGCGGTTGCCCGACGATGCCGACGCCATCTTCCGGCGATTGGCGAAGGACATCGTCGGGCTGACCATCGCCGACGTGGGCGTGCTGGAGGATACGGCCCGGTGGACGGCGATTGCCAAGCGCGCCTACACCGAACTCCAGGACGAAGGGCTGGTCGTGCCCGACACGGCCCACGGCGACGGCACGGAGATGCGAAAGAATTCCCTGCTGATCGTGCTGCGCTCGGCGTCCGAACAGATCCGGGCGAATGCGCAGCAGTTGGGGGCGACGCCGCTGGCCCGGGCGCGCATGCCGGAGCCGGACCACGAGCAAATGAGTCTGGCTGACATCCTCTTCGCGGATGTGGCGATCCCGAATGAATGACACCCACCTATTGGTTCGATCACAAAGCGGCGCTGATCGCCGAACGCTTCTTCGACCGGATGCTGGTGCATATCGAGGGGCCGCTGGCCGGGCAGCCGTTCAAGCTGGAACCCTGGCAGCGGCAGATCGTGCGCGACCTGTGGGGGTGGAAGCAGGTCGACGGCCGGCGCCGCTACCGGAAGGTCTACTTGGAAGTTCCCCGCGGCAACGGCAAGTCGACCTTTGCCGCCGGGCTGGCGCTGCTGCTGCTGGCGGTCGACGGGGAGCGCTCGGCGAAGGTGTACAGTGCAGCCGCCGACAAGCCGCAGGCGGCGATTGTGTTTGAGACGGCGGAGAAGATGGTCGCCGCGTCGCCGTTCCTGGCCCCACGCATCAAGCCCTACCGGAATCGCACGATGGAGTTCCCCGCGACCGGCAGCCGCTACATCACGCTGTCGTCGGATGCGTACACCAAACACGGTCTGAATCCGCACGGGATTGTCTTCGACGAGCTGCATGCCCAGCCCAACCGGGAACTGTACGACGTGCTCAATACAGCCATGGGCAAGCGGCGCCAACCGCTGATGATCATGATCACCACGGCGGGCTACGACCGCAACAGCATTTGCTGGGAGCAGCACGAGTACGCCCGGCAGGTGGCGGAGGGGGTCATCGACGACCCGACCTTCTACCCGGCGATCTGGGCGGCCGGGGAAGACGACGACTGGACGGCGCCGGCGACGTGGCGCAAGGCCAACCCGAACTACGGGGTGTCGGTGCGCGAGGAATTCTTACGGCAGGAGTGCATCACGGCGCTGGCCAGCCCCGCGTACCAGAACACCTTTCGGCGGCTGTACCTGAATCAATGGACCTCGCAGGAATCCCGCTGGCTGGATATGCGGGCGTGGGATGCGTGCAGCCAGGCGCCGCCGGATCTCGCCGGCCGGGCGTGTTACGGAGGGCTCGACCTGGCGACCACGACGGATGTCGCCGCGTTCGTGCTCTGTTTTCCGCCGCAAGCGGAAGGGGAGCCCTATTGGCTGCTCTGCCAGTTCTGGATTCCGGGCGATAACATGGTCGAGCGGGTCAGGCGCGATCGGGTGCCGTATGACGCGTGGTGCCGGGATGGGCTGATGACGGCGACCAGCGGCAACGTGATTGACTACGGTGTGATCGAGCGGGACATCACGGCATTAGGGGAGACATACGCCATCAAGGAAATCGCCTTCGACCGGTGGGGGGCGGCGCAGATGTCGCAGAATTTGACGGCGGCCGGTTTTGAAATGGTGCAGATGGGGCAGGGCTTTGCCTCGATGGCGGCGCCCACGAAGGAACTGCTGCGGCTGGTGCTGGGCCACCAGGTGGGGCACGGCGCCAACCCGGTGCTGCGCTGGATGGCCGATAACCTGGTCGTCGAGCAGGACGCCGCGGGCAACGTCAAGCCCAGCAAGGCGAAGAGCCGGGAGAAGATCGACGGCATGGTGGCGGCGATCATGAGCATCGACCGGGCGACGCGCGGCGGCGGGGAAGCCGCATCAGTCTACGAAGAGCGGGGAGTGCTGACGTTATGACGAAGCTGGACGCCGTCGATGCGCTGGGCTTGTTGGGGCTGCTGCTGCTGGGCTGGGCGCTGTGGGCGACCTGGGGCGCGTGGGCGCTGGTGGGCTATGTGGGCATGGTGCTGCTGATCGTCAGCGTGGGGCTGGCCATGCAGCGCGGGCGCAAGGTGGCGAAGTGACGAGGTGTGCAGCATCATGAGTCAGTTAACCAAGCGCGAACGGGAAGTCGTCAAATTGTTGGCGCAGGGCAAACGGCAGACGGAGATCGCCCGTGTGCTGTGCGTGAGTACGCGCACTGTCGAGGCGCACACCCGCAACGCCCGGGCGAAGGTGGGCGCGTCGTCGGCGTTTGAGTTGGCCGTGCGGGCCGCGGTGGAAGAGCAGCGGAATAAATAGTTTGCCGCTACTCTTCCTGTCTCACGATATGCCCAAATGCTTTTGCCATCATGGTTACGGCGTACTTGTCAGATTGATGGATGCGGGTTTTTTGCGGATTCTCCAATGCCGACATCGTGCGTGCGTAATGGGAAAACCGCATCTCTCGTTTTCTGGCGCTGCCGCCCTTCTTCAGTTGCTCCCACCAAGCGCGCAGACTCGGCCATAGCACGTTGGTGTCAAAGGTTGCAAACGCCTCCCATTGTTCATGTAATTGAGGAAGTAAAGCGGGGTCTTCGTTGGCGAAGTAATGGACGACGAATGCGCTGCGTATGGTTGCTGGGTGCGCCTTCTTGCGCGTTCCGAATAGCGCTTGGCATGTAGGGTGAATGTGATCATGCACGCGTAGGATTACATTCCGGGGCTTGTATTGTCCGGCTAGCACTTCAGTTATGAAACTGGCTACTTCCCAGTCTTCTTTGTTTGCGCCCGCCACAAAATACCCCTTGCGCAGCATGCCATTGTCGCCCTCTGGTAATGGCATTTCTTCAGGCGATCTCACACCAAACATGACCATAAAGCGGATCGGCTTCGTGTGCATCGACAACGCTTTCATTCGGTGCAGTCCATTGACCAGCAGGCCATCCTGATCGAATGCTATTGAGTCAAATGTGAACGGCGGCTCATGCCAGTCGTTGTCCTGCATTGCCCGCAAGTAGGTGCGTGCGCGCTCAATATTGAGATTTCGCTGCTTTGGGTGAACCCGTTCCGCAACGATTTGCTTCGCCTCGTCTGGCGTGAATTCAATCTCAAGCACCTTCACCGATGGCGACACCGTGACGCCGATACCGATAGGCGTGCGCTTGGAAATCGCATGCGTGTCGCGGCTGGCGAGACTCCGCGGGCTTGTAGCTAACATCGTTTCTGTCTCCTATGAACGACAAAGGTCGACGCCCGATCTGCCTCGCCAGAGACGACAAGCCTACGCTTGCGGATCGTGCGCCGACCTTTGCCGGCAAACTATAGCATGTACACCGTCCTGGCGAGACATAGGCATTATAGCACATGCGTTCATGTACAATTTTCACCCATTGATTACGGTAACTTGAAACTTAAGGGCAACCCCGAATAGACCACGCGTTCTAAAGTCGCTACGCTCAGTGTAGCGACTTTTCTTTTTGCACCGGAGCGCACGCGTGGGCTTCCTCCAATCCCTGTTCGAGCCACAACCGCAAACAGAATCCCGCTCCTTCAACGAGTCCTTGCTGGCGATGGGGTGGGGGAGTGGCACGGCGGCCGGGGTGGCGGTGTCGCCCGACAATGCGCTGGCATCATCCACCGTCTACGCCTGCGTGCAGATTCTGGCGGGTTCCGTTGCGCAAATGCCGCTGAAGTTGTACCGGCGGCTGGAGCGGGGCAAGGATGTCGCCGCGGATCACCCGCTCTATTACCTCCTGCATGATCGCCCCAATCCCGAGATGTCGGCCTTCGTCTTTAAAGAAGCGCTGATGTTGCACCTGTTGACCTGGGGCAATGCGTTTGCAGAAATTGAGTGGTCAGCGGACGGCTACCCGGTGGCGCTGTGGCCGCTGCTGCCCGACCGCATGGAGGTCGAGCGCAAGCAGGGTGTCCTCTCCTACATCTACCGGCCCGACTTCGTGCGGCCGGTGCCGCTGGCAAGCTGGCAGGTGTTCCACATCCCCGGCATGGGCTTCGACGGCGTGGTGGGCTATTCGCCCATCCGCGTCCAGATGGAAACCCTTGCATCGGAACGCGCGCAGATGCAGTACGGCGCCCGCTTCTTCGGCAACGGGGCGCGGCCCTCGGTAGTGCTCAAGCACCCGGCCCGGCTCACGCCGGAAGCGGCGGCCCGCTTGCGCAGCAACTGGAACGAACTGTATCAGGGCGTGGCGAACGCCCACCGCACGGCCGTGCTCGAAGAGGGCATGGGGATCGAGACGTTGTCGATCCCGCCGGAAGAGGCGCAGTTCCTCCAGACCCGCCAGTTCACCAAGCGGGAGATTGCCGCCTTCTACCGGGTGCCGCCCCAGATGATCGGCGACCTGGAGACGGCGACCTATGCCAGCGCCGAACAATTCAGCCGGGACTTCGTGGTCTTCTCCTTGGGCGAATGGCTCAAGCGGTGGGAAGAGCAGATCGCCCTGCGCCTGCTCGTCGGCGACGAGAGCCGGGAACTGTTCCCCCAGTTCGTGCGCGATGCACTTGTCATCACGCAGACGGGCGAACGCTTCCAAGCTTACGCCACGGCGATTCAGTCGGGCGTCATGACGCCGAACGAGGCTCGCGACAAAGAGAACATGAACCCGCTGCCGGGCGGTGACGACCTGCTGCTGCCGCTCAACATGGCAAAGGCGGACAGCGTCGAAGACAGCACCGAAAGCCCGGCCGACAGCAACGACAACGACAGCAGCCTGGAGACGCAGCCCGACGCCAGCCCCGACGACCAGCCCCAACGGGCGGCGGACGTGGATGTGCTCGTGGGGGCCTGGGCGGCCGACATTCAGCGCCGGCTGGCGGCCCGCATCGAAAACGACGTGCGCCAGGGCGGGGCGAAGGCCCTGCGCAACGGCGGCCGGTTGGCCCTGGGCGAGTGGGGCGAGGAACAGATGCACGACTGGCGCCAGGCGGGCGAGGGCATGATGGCGCCGCTGCGCGAGGCGGGGCATGCCGCCCTCGACCTGGGGGCGTGGGTGGCCACCGTCTATCAGGCGGCAGTACGGGAGCTAATCAATGGAAACTAGAACCTTTGAGGTTGACGCGCTGGAGATCCGGGAAGTGGGGGACGGCAGCCAAACGCCAACGATCACCGGCTACGCGGTTATCTTCGACAGTTGGTCGGAAGTCATGGTCGACGGCCGGGGGCGCCCGTTCCGCGAGCGCTTTGCGCCCACGGCCTTTGATCGGGCGCTGGCGGCCGGGCCGGACATCCGGGCGCTGTGGAATCACAACAGTGATTTCCCGCTGGGGCGCACCCGTAACGGCACGCTGCGCGTAAGCAAAGACGGGCGGGGCGTGCGCTTCGAGCTGACGCCGCCGGCCACGAGCTGGGGCGCCGATGCGGTGGCCAGCATCCGCCGGGGCGATGTCAGCGGGATGTCCTTCGGCTTTGCGGCCAAACGGGAGAACGGCGACACGTGGGCGAAGGGCGGCAGCGACGGCATTGCCGAGCGCACGGTGCTCGACGCCCACCTGGTGGAGCTTTCCCCGGTGACGTTCCCGGCCTACCCGGCGACCGATGTCGCCGTGCGGTCGGTCGAGGTCCCCGAATTCCCCAACGACGAATCAGACGCCCGGGCGGGCGGTGAGAACGACACGGCGCAGGTCGACAGCCGGGCGGCTGATCTGACGGGCGCCTATCAACACCTGATCGACATTCTACGGAGACGCTAGATCATGAAGCATTTGGAATTGCGCCGCCAGCGGGCCGCTGTGCTCGACGTGGCGGAAGCCCTGGTCGCTACGGCTGTATCGGAAGGCCGCGGCTTGACCGACGAAGAGCAGCGCCAGGTCGAAGGCTACAAGAGCCAGGCCGACAAGCTGGAGCAGCAGGCGCAGTTGGTCGAGCAACTGGGCGGGATGCGCAGCACGGCAACCGGATCGCCCGGCGCCGTCACCCGCGCCCTGGAGACGCCGCAGGCGCCCGCGTATCACAAGCGGGCCACGCCCGACACGGAAGAGGGCATCTTCTGCCGCTACATCCGCACCCAGGATGCAGGCGCCCAGCGTGAGCTGCGCGCGTCGAACGACACGACCATGAACATCACCACGGCCGCCGATGGCGGCGACCTGGTGCCCACCGGCCACTATCAGGGCATCATCGCCCGGCTGCGTCCGCAGGCGCTGTACAACCTGCTGGGCGTGCGCATGATTCCCGGTGTGGGGACGACGGTCAACGTGCCGGTGGACAATGAGGCCGACAACGGCGCCTTTGTCAGCACCAACGAGTCGGCCGCCTTCGACCGTGACGCCCCGGCGCTCACGAAGGTGGCCATGACGCTCGTCAAGTACACCAAGAAAGTGGACTTGACCTACGAGCTGATGCAGGACGAAGACAGCCGCCTGATGGAGTTCCTCAACGGCTACGTGGCGGATGGCATGGCGGCGACGCTCAACACCCTGCTGATCACCGAAGCGCTGGCCAACGGCACGGCGGCCCTGACGCTCGACAGTGCCACGGCCATCGGCGCGGCGGAGATCCCGGAACTGCTGTACAAGCTCCCGGCGCAGTACGCCCGCGGCAACAGCGTGGCGTGGCTGATGGAGCGGGCGACCGAAGGCTATCTGCGGGGGCTGACCTCCAGCAGCGTCTTCACCTTTGCGCCGCATCCGGGCGGCACGCCGTCCGTGGCGGGGCAGGGGCAGTTGTTCGGCCTGCCGGTCTACACCGACGACGGCATGGGCAGCCTGGCGGCCAGCGGCAAGTCGCTGATCGTCGGCAACTGGGGCTACATGGGCATGCGGCTCGACCCGTCGATGACATTCCTCATGGACCCGTACAGCCGGGCCGGGTACGGCGAGACGATCCTGCATTACTACTTCCGCTGCGACTTCGCCGTGTTGCAGGCGGCGGCCCTGGTGTACGCCACCCACCCGAGCGCGTAACGATGACCATGCGCCTCCTGGTATTTACACCAACCTACGATTACCCGGACGGTACGCCCGCGATGGCGCCGGAGTGCGGGGAAGCGATTGCGATCCAATCAGTCAATGCCGACTGGGAATGGCGGATCGGTCGCTTCAACCCGCACCCCAACGCCGGGCATGCGAACGTGTTGGCGCAGTATCAGGAGGCGCAACGGATGTTTCTCGCAGGCGACTGGGACGCGCTGCTGACGGTGGAGCACGACAACGTGCTGCCGGACGGCGGCGCCATTCAGCGGCTGCTCGACACGCCGGGCGACGTGGTCTATGCGCCCTACGTGCTGCGCCACGGCCTGGCCGTGATCAGTACGTGGCAGTACATCGGCGATCACGCCCTCGGGCAGTCGCTGACGATGCACCCGGAAGAACTAGTCAAGGCGCGGGCGGCGAACGTATGGCGGATCTGCGGGGTGGGCCACGGCTGCACCCTCTTCCATCGGCATGCGCTGGAGGCGATTCAGTTCCGCGCCGGGGAAGGCAAGCAGATGGCGCCGGATGTGCCGTTTGCGCAGGATGCGCTGCGGCTGGGCTTCGTCAGCATGGGGCGCTTCGACGTGCCCGTGCTGCACCGCCAGAATGCCGACTGGCTGCACCCGTATGAGGCAATTGGCGTGAAGAAATACTACTGCCGCGTGACCGTCAACGCCCGCACACCGGACGGCGCGTACTTCCGGCTGGTGCAGGGCGAATACGTGGCGATGACGCCGACGCAGGCCCACGATCTTGTCCGGGCGGGCTTCATCACGATTCCTGATGAGAAGCTGTGGGACGCCGCCGGGCTGCCGCCGGGTCGCGACCAGGTCGAGACGGCGACGGCGGAACCGGACGCGGAGCGGGCCGTGCTGCCGCAGACGAAAAAGCGGAAGGGCAAGGCGGCATGAAGTTCTTGGAAGTCGTTACCCGCACCTACAAGCGCCCGACGCTGCTGGCCATGAATCAGGCCAGCGTGGCAGCCATGGGCAAAGACGTGCGCCACACGGTGCTCGTCGACGAGGTGGGCGTGGGCGTGGGCGGGGCGCAGCTCAAGCTGGCGGCATTTACGCCGCTGGGCAAGTACGTCTGGGTGCTCGACGACGACGATGTGTGTACCTATCCCGACCTGGTGACGGACCTCCAGTACCTCGACTGGCTGCACGGGCAGCCGGCGGCGGTGATCGTGCGCATGGACCACGGCGCACATATGGGCGTGCTCCCGCGGATGGACGACTGGCAGCGGGCGCCGCGCCATGCGGGCATTGGGTGCAGCGGCATCATCACCCGGCGCGATGTGTGGCTGCGCCACCGGCATGCGTGGGCCAGCGGGCACTACGCCAGCGACTGGGACTTCATCAACAGCGTGTGGACCACGTGGCAGCGCTCTATCGTGTGGCTGGATGTGGTTGCATCCCGCTGCCAGCGCATCAGCCACGGGCGGCCGGAGGCGGCATGAACGAGTACCAGATCCGGGTCATCACGGCGCCGGCGGTCGAGCCGGTGTCCCTGTCGGAAGCCAAGGTCGATCTCCGGGTCGACCACGACGACGACGACACCCTGATCGCGGCGCTCATCACGGCGGCGCGCATGGAAGCGGAAGGGCTGGCGCGCCGGGCGTTCATCAGCCAGACACTGGAACTGTCGCTGACCAACTGGCCGGTGGATGGCTACATCCGCCTGCCGCTGCCGCCGGTGGCGAGTGTGACCAGCATCACCTACTACAAAGACGACAACACGTCGGCGACGATGTCCAGCAGTGACTACATCGTGATTACCGATGTGGACCCGGCGGTCATTGCGCTGGCGAAGGACAAGACCTGGCCGTCCGATGCACTGCGCACGGTGGCGCCGATTCGGGTGCGCTACGTGGCGGGGTATGGGGCGACGGCCGCCAGCGTGCCCGAACGCTACCGGGCGCTGGTGCGCAGCCTGGTGCTGGTGCGCTACGAGAGCCGGGACGAATTGACGGCGCCGCAAGAGCGGCAGTTGCAGAACATCCGCAACGCCCTACGCATGGACTACGGCTGGTAGGCATGATCGGCAAACTGCGCCACCGCATCACGATTCAGAGCCCCACCATTGCGCGCAGCGACCGCGGCGCGGAGGTGCTGACGTGGGCGGACACGGCGACAATCTACGCCGACATCCGCACCGTGGGCGGGCAGGAGCAGGTGATTGCCAACCAACTGGAGACGGCGACGCTGCTGCACACCATCACGATTCGCTACCAGACGGGACTTACGTCGAAGCAGCGCATCAAGTGGGGCACGCGTTACTTCGCCATCGAAGCGATTATCGAACGCGACAACCGGCTGCGCATGTTGGACCTGAGCTGCCGGGAACTGGTTGGCGATGCGGAGGTGGCGTAGTGGCGAAGCGGCGCGGCGGCATCAAGCGCCGCATTCAGGTCGAATGGTACGGCGACGACTTCCTGGACATCGTCCACAAGCACGGTGACGAAGCCCTGTTTGCCGCTGGGCAAGTGGTGCTCAAGGCCGCCAGCCGCCGGGCGCCGCGCAAGTCGGGGAAGCTGGTGCAGTCCGGCTACATTTCGACGCCCAGCCGCAGCACCTACCAGCGGCGCAAATACTACCGCAAGGAGAAGGCGCCGCCGCTTGGTGGGGCGACGGTCGGTTTTTCGGCGCCGCATGCGCACCTGATCGAGTCGGGCCGGCGGCGGGCCGGGAAGTTCGGGCCGAAGACGGGGCGACGGGGGAGCGGCAAGCGGGCGCTCAAGATCGGCGATAACTTCGTCGCCCGCAGCCGCTACAAGCGGATGAGCTCCCGCCCGTTCTTGGGGCCGGCGCTCGAAGAGACGAAAGAGACGATGGTACAGGAACTGGCCATGGTGCTGCGCTCCAAGCTCGAACGGTTGCTGGGGGCGCGATGAAAGCGGGCGATATCGTCTACGCCACCCTGACCGCCACGTCGGCGGTTACGGCGCTCGTCAGCACCCGGGTCTACCCGGTCGAGGCGCCGCTGGAAGTCGATCTGCCGTGCTGCTATTACGACGTGCAGTTGGCCGACGAGGTCGACGGATCGGCGCAGATGGCGACCGCCCAAGTGCAGGTTGGCTGTCTGGCGCACACGGAAGCGGGGGCGCACAGCCTGGCCAACGCGGTGCATGGGGCGCTCGACGGCGTGACGAAATACAGCGGGGGAACCTGGCTGCGTGGGCTGTATCTGTTGGGCCGCACGGAGTCGCGGGACGCCGACAACAATCTATGGGGCGTACTGCTGGTGTATGGGGCCAGCGTGACATTCTGAGGTAACAGGGGGACTTATGGCAGTTGCAGACATTCTTCTCAGCCCGGCGAAAATCTACTACGCCGCGGTTGGGACCGCGCTCCCCAACCCCAACAGTATCGGCTACGGTACGGCGTGGGGCGGGAGCTGGTCGGACCTGGGCTATACGCTCACACCCATCAGTGTGGGCTACAGCCAGGAGATTTTCAAGCTTGAGGTTGAGCAGGTGACGCTCCCCGTCAAGGGGCTGATCACGATGGAGGAAGTCACCATCGAGACGACGCTGGCGGAGATCACGGCGGCGAACATGCTGCTGGCGTTCGGTGGGGCGGTGACGACCACGGCGGCCGGCACGGCGCAGGTGGCACTGGAAGAACTGAAGAGCGGCGGGTCGTCGAGCATCACGTACTACGCGTGGGGGCTGGAAGGGCTGTACGTCGACAGCAGCAACAACCAGTTGCCCGTGCGCATGCTCATCTATCGCGGGTCGGCGGTGCTCAACGGGTCGCTGAACTTCTCCAAGCGCGAGGCGGTGGGGATTCCGCTGCAAATCACCGCCTGGGCTGACACCACGAAGACCGCCGGACAGCAGCTCTGGACCTTCCAGAAGACGACGGCGCCGCATACGTAAGCCTATAGGTGACTATGCGCGAAGTAACGATCAAGCTGGGAGAGCGGGTCTTTACCGTGCCCCAGTTGACCATCAAGCACGAAGCCAAGTGGCGCCGGACGGCCGAAGAGGCGCTGGCGCCATTTTGGGATGCAACGGGGCTGATGCAGGTGGACATCAGCCAGCCGGGCGATCTGCGCAGAGTCGTCGACCAGGTGTCACGGCTGATGGACCCGTTAGCGGCCATCGATGCGATCTGCGCTTATGCGCCAATGCTGGCGGCCGAACGGGACTGGATCGAAGAGCACTGCTACAGCGACGAAGTGATCGGGGCGCTGGTGGCGCTTTTTTTCGGGCAACTGCGGCAGCTCGAACAACTGCCGCAAGCGCTGAATGGTGCAGTGGGCAAACTGTCGCCGACGACGTAACCGAACTGCTGCTGGCGGAGTACGGCGGGGCCCCATGGGCCGATGACGCCGCCCGCTTGCAACTGGCGGCCGCCTGGGTGCGGCGCAAGCAGTTCGAGGCGCGGTTGATCGCCGTCGAGGTGGGCAAGCTCTTCGGCGGGGGCGGCAAGGACGAGCGCATGCAGGGGCACGAACTTCTGGCCATGGCGGGCATTGATCTGTGAGGTAGCATGGCGGTCAAACTGGCCGATGCGGTTGCCTATCTGACAACCGACGACACCCAACTGAAAAAGGGCATGGCGAGCGCCGAAAAGACCGTCGAGACTTCCGGCGGCAAGTTCGGATCGATCCTTCAGGGCGTGGGGATGTCGATTGGCTTGGGGATTGCGGGCATTGCCGCCAGTGCGGCCACGCAGGTCGTGTCCTTCATGGGCGACAGCGTGAGCGCGGCCAGCGACCTCGGGGAGACCCTGTCGAAAACGCAGGTGCTGTTCGGTGAATCGGCCGATGCGGTGGTGGCGTTCGCCGACACGGCCGCCTCCCAGTTCGGGCAATCCAAGCAGCAGGCGCTCGACGCCGCGGCGACCTTCGCCACCTTCGGCCGGGCGGCCGGGCTGGCGGGCGACGACCTGGTGGGCTTCTCCACCGACTTCGTGGGGCTGGCGTCCGACCTGGCCAGCTTCAACAACACTTCGCCCGAACAGGCCATCGACGCGATTGGCGCGGCCCTGCGCGGCGAGTCGGAACCACTGCGCGCGTACGGCGTGCTGCTCGACGACGCCAGTATGCGGCAGAAGGCGCTCGAACTGGGCATTATCTCGACCACGAAAGAGGCGTTGACGCCGCAGCAGAAGGTGCTGGCGGCGCAGGCGCTCATCTACGAGCAGACCTCGGCGGCGCAGGGCGATTTTGCCCGCACGTCGGGGGGGCTGGCGAATCAACAGCGCATTCTCGATGCGCAAATGGAGAACCTGAAAACGACCGTGGGCGAAGCGCTGCTGCCGGTCATGCTGTCCTTTACGGGCGCGCTCAACCAGTTGGTGACGGCGGTCCTTCCGCCCCTGGCGAACTTCATCAAAACGCAGGTCGTACCCGCGATGGCGGCGATCTCGACCGTCATCAGCAACACAGTCGGCCCGGCCATCAGCTTTATTGCGGGGGCGTTCGGCAACCTGGGCAAGACGCTCGACGGGCAAACGAATGGCCCCATGGCCTATTTCCGGCGCTGGTTCGACGAGAACATGCCGCGCATCCAGGCCATCGTCAACACGGTCCTCAGTGCGATTCAAGCCTTCTGGCAGCAGCACGGCGAACGCATCACGGCCGTGGTGACGCAGTTGTTCGGGTGGCTGGTGCGCTTCTGGGATACGCAGCTCCGCACCATCCTGGACATCGTGCAGGTCGTCCTGCAGCTTCTGACCGGCGATTTCGAGGGCGCCGGCCGGACCATCCAGGGCATTGTCTCCCGGTGGGCGGAATTCATCCGGGATGCGTTCAACGCCATCAAGCGGACGATCACGAGCATTGACTGGGGCGGCATCGGGCGCTCGATTCTCGATGCGTTGTGGCGCGGCATGCGGGCGTCGTGGGATGCGGGCGTGGATTGGTTCCAGGACCGCCTCCAGGAACTGCGCAACATGCTGCCGTTCTCCGAGCCGAAAGACCCGGACAGCCCACTGCGCGGCCTGGCGGATTCCGGGGCGGCCATCGTGGAAATGATCCGCAGCGGCATTGAATCGGCCGGCGTACTTATGCCGCCCTCCTTGGGCATGCAACCGCAAGGGCTGGCGGCCGGGGCGGGGCCGATGGCGATCACCATCAATATCACGGCGGCGGGGGATGCGGCCGGCGTGGGCGTGGCGGCCCGTGACGGCGTGCTGCAAGCGCTGCGGGCGGCGGGGGTGCGGTAATGGCCTATCAGATCTATCAGTTCAACGACGTGGCGCTGCCCATCTACAACCCGACGCAGGAACACAACGTCGGCGTGGCCAGCACCCTGACACTGGCGATGGGTGGCGTGGCCGACTACTACGGCAGCCGCCGGCGCACGCCGCAAATTACGCAGTTCGGGATCACCGGCATTTACTCGGGCGACTACTACACCCTGATCAACGCCACCGGCGATTACCTGGTCGACGAAAGCGGCAACCGCCTGATCGCCCACGCCATCACGGCGGACCTGCGCATGCAGTTGGATGCGCTGCGCGCCGTCGTCGGCACCCGGGGCACGCTCTACCGCAAACGGTGGGACGATCTCGCCGTGCAGTGGAAAACGGCCCGGCTGCTCCAGGTGCGCCGCGCGACACAGACCGACGACCGGACGGCGAAGGCCGAACTGGAATGCACCTTCGAGGCGCCGGACGCCAACTGGCGCAGCAGCACGCCAAGCGCGCCCTCTGTGACGCTGGCCAGCGGGGGCACGGTGACGCTCAGTGCGGAGAACACGGGCGACCAGACGGTCGAGGATGCGACGCTGACCATCACGGCCAGCGGCGGCACGATTACCAGCGTGACGGTGGCCTGTACGGCAACGGGCGTGACGTGGACCTGGACGGGGAGCCTGACGACCGGCGCATCCCTGGTCATCGACGCCGGGGCGCTGACGGTGCGCAAGAGTGGCAGCGACAGCTACAGCGGCTTCAGCCTCGGCAGCGGCCACAGTGCCCGCGGGTGGCTCCCGCTGGCGCCGGGGCTGAACAGTCTGCAAATTTCCAGTGTGGGGCCGGGCACGGCGGCCATGGCCTTCTATCCGCAATTCTTGTAGGTGACATATGGATTTCTTAGGACAGATTGAACTGGCGGAGGATGGCGTCTTCCAGGCCCGCGTGCGCCAGGCGGCGATTACGGCGGCGGTGCAAATCATGGCCGACAAACCCGCCAACACGCCGCAGGCGATTGCTAAGCACGCCCTCCGCGCCAAGCTGGCATTAGATGTGCTGCGCAGCCCGTCGACCTGGGCGCGGCCCATGGCGGCCATGGTCGCCAGCAACGTGTCAATCGACGGCGATTCCCCGGATGGCGACATCCAGTGGACGGTCAATGCCATGTGGGACCAGATTGCGGGCGTGGTGCTGGAGCCGGACATCGCATGAGCTTTCGGATCGACATCGGCCTGCCTGACCCGGATAACCTGTACCTCGACACCCTGACGGGCGGCGGGATTGCCACCGCGCTCTACTGGCGCAGCACGGCGCGCATGGATCGGGCCGGCACGATTGAGTTTGCGATCCCGGCGGGGGATGCAAAGGCCAGCCTGGTGCAGCCGCTCTACGTGGCGCGCTGCTGGGCGCTGCTGGGCGGCACGTGGCAGCAGATTGCCGCGGGCGTCATCGAGCGCATCGAGCGCAAAGTGGACGGCGCCGGCAACGTCCTGATCGTCGCCAGCGGGCCGGATCTGCTGGGCGAACTGGTGCAGCGGATTCCGCTCTATTCGTTCTCATGGGTCAACAGTGGGGCGGGCGTCACGCTCACCTCGGCGCTGTCGACGCTGTCCTTCAATGCGGGCAGTTGGACCTTCACCCTGTCGGGCACGGCGCCGCAGGAAACCGTCTACGGGGAGCCGATCCTTGACCCGATCCTCTCGACCATGGTCAGCCTGGCCAAACGCACCTATACCCATTTCTACGCCGTGCCGGGGGAGCGGGAAGCGATCTTCACGCCCGACTGGACAGCCAGCGGGGTGCGGGCGGTGCAGGCGCCGGGCGACCTGGTGGCGGAGACATGCGCCATCACCAGCCTGACGCAGATCGACGACGCCGGCGAAGTGGTCAGCGAGATTTATCCGTTCGGCGCCGGCAATGCAGAGGCGCGGCTGACGATTGCGGCGAAGAGTCGCAGCGTGCCCACCGGCTACGCCGTGCGCAGCAGTGACAAGGGCTACAGCATTTACAGCGACGCGGCGGAGGACACCTACGGCGCGCAGTTGCGCGTGGCGGTGCGCCAATGGCCGGACATCACGCCGCTGTCGTCGACGGCCGCCGATGTGCAGACCGCCGCCAATGCGCTCTTTGACGAGGCGCTGTTGTGGCTCCAGCAGCACAAGCAGCCGCAGCGCTTCTACACCGTCGACGTGGCGGGGGCGGCGGCCATCCTGCGGCCCATGCAGACGCTCAGGGTCGTCTACTTCGACAGCGACCAGGGCCTGGACATCGACGACGATCTCTATATCCTGGAGGCGACGACCGAAGCCAACGCCGACGGCGTCGCCACGGTGGGGCTGACGGTGGCGACGGTGGACCGCTACCCGGATTCCGACATTGGGGAAATGGTGCAGCGGCTCACGCAGGCGCAAATCTACGCAACGCAGCCCCAGTTGAATGCCAACAGCTACGTGTTGCCCTTCAGCAAGAACGTCGACGAAACCGAGACGGCCAATTTCCGGTTCCGCTTCGACACGGAAGTCTGGCAGTTGACGCGGGTCACGTTCGACTTTCAGTTGCTTCAGATGGAGAGCACGGTCAAGACGGTGGCGAGCAACAGCGCCACGTCAGCCGCCAGCGGCGACCACGCGCACAGCGTCACGATTGCCGGTCACACCCACGACGTGACGATTGGCAACCACACGCACAGCGTGACCATCGGCGACCACACGCACAGCGTCACCATTTCCGGCCATACGCATGATGTGACGACCGACAACCACACGCACACGGTGACGATTTCGAGCCATCAACACGAGGTGCCGTTATCGGCTGACGCCGATCCGACCGGCAACCACCCGTTTGCCCGCATCGTCTACTATGACCCGACGGACGATAACCTGTATTTCTCCGCCGCCAGCGGTAGCGGCTATTCGACCAGCAGCGCGTCAGGCGGGAGCAGCACACCCACCAGCAGCAGCGGGGGCGGGCAGACCAAGACCAGCACCAGCGGCGGGAGCAGCACGCCCACGACATCGAGCGGCGGCAGCACCTCGACGACGAGCGGCAGCGGCGGCGGGACGACGGCCACCAGCACCAGCGGCGGGAGCAGCACGCCCACCAGCGCTTCCGGCGGCAGCCACACCCACACCGTGACGCCGACGATCACGACAACCTACGGCATTTACCGGGACAGCAGCAGCAACGTCTTCGCCGTCACAGATCTGGAATACAGCCTCGACGGCTCGACCTGGTACAACTTCAGTGTGGGGGTCAACGGCTACACGACGCTGGGCGATAGCTGGGTGCGGGTCGACCTGACGGCGCTGCTCCAGAACAGCACGACGCTGCGGCCGAACAACGCCAACAACCTGCTGCGCATCCGGCGCAAGTCCACCGGGGCGACGGGCAAAATGGCGACCATCGACGCGCAAATGAATGTGCGCACCATCATTCAAGCGGTGGCGCTCACGTAAGGGGGAACTATGACCGATACAACGATCAACGGCCTTTCGACTGCCCTGGCCGCCACGGCCGCCACTGATGACCTGCTCGTCATCTGGGACACATCCGCCGGCGCCACCAAGAAACACGCCGCGGCCTACGTGGCGCGCAGTGACGGCGCCAGCGGCCACAAGCTGATCACGGGCAGCGGGCGGGAACTGACAGTGGCGGCGACGGGCACGGCGGGGCTGCTGGGGACGGCGCAGACGTACAGCGCCAAACAGACCTATAGCGCGGGCATCGACACGAGCCAGATCATACCTACGGCTTACAGTCTCGCCAGCGATGGTGTGGTCGCGCTGTCGACGCTCACGACGCTGACCAATGGCATCCTGTTTATCGTGAACAAAAGCGCAGGGCAGTCGGCGATCTTTATCCTGCGCGGTGGAATCAATGCCACGATTGAGGCGCTAGATCCGTCGAGTGCTTTTTCTGGCACAAAAGACACGGGCAGCAGCATCAATGTTTACTACGATGGCGGGTATAAAATCCAGAGCAAGAACGGAGCGATTGACTTGCTCATCGTCATGATCGGATCGGTGTAGCTGGTCAGGTAAGTACGCTATAGGTGCGCTTACCTGTACAGCAAAACTCCCCGTCCAGGCGGGGAGTTGTTGTGTTATGGCAGCGTTCGAGCGACAAACACAATTATGCGCGGGTGTATCGCCGACTCTGAATTTCGGCGATACGGCGCTGCCGTAGGCGGTAGATGGCGTAATCCGTATCGAGCCTAACGCCGACTCCAATCCAACGGGCGAATTGGCAGGCAGCCCCAACCAGTGCTAGTGCAATGCGAACACGCCATGTGTTCTGAGCGCGCACACGAATTGTGATATTTTGCAAGCTGATCACCTTTGCCACGTCAACATCCGTGTCTGCCATTTTACTCACCATTTATTCCTCCAGATGTGATACAATCCAGTCACGCCCGTTCAAAGCGCAGCAACGTCCCGCCCCGCCCAACTCCGGTGGGGCGTTGCATTTATGCGGTCTTTCCGCTGCCGTAGCACAACGGGCAGCGAAGATATACCGGCGTGTTATCTAGTTTGCCAGTACCATTGCACGCCAAGCAGATGCATTCATGCGGCCCGTCGTGCCCCTCGGGTAGTTGGCATGCATTGATAGTCGGTGGGCGGTCAACCGCTATCGGCCTACCCTCGTCAGCTTGATCACCGAACGCCGCCTCGTACTTCTCCCTTGCCGTTTGCTGCGCCAGAAGCATGTCAATCGTGCGGCTGGCATTCTCCAACTCTACGATGTAGAAGCGCATTTTGGCGTTGTCAACCAAGAGCCGATGCGTCTCGGATTTGTAAAAGTCGATGTCGCGGAGTAGCTCCGGCAGATCAATCCCTGTGAGTATCGGAGTTTTCAGAACATCCAAAGCCCACTTGTCCCGCTTGTCGATTTCGCCTTGCGCCTCTACCAACTGGCGGCGCAGCTCATACGTGTTATCTTCAGGGGGCAAAACTTCAAGGTCATAATAGTTGAAGTTGAATTGCTCCTGTACCCCGCCATCCTTAAAGCGCCGTGGCTCATCGAAGCGCACGGTAATCCCCAGGTATCTGCCGGAATTCTCGATTACCGTGCCTGTGTCGCCTCTGAACGCATAGAAATCAACCAGTGACGAAACTACCTTGACACGCACGCCAACCTCAAACGCTTCGGTTTTCTGTCGTGCGTCCGGGTCATCGTGAAAGTTTGGTCTCATCAAATCCTCCCGAAAATAACTGCCCTTATCACTCGAACGATACCTACCCGACGCTAAACACAATTATGCGCGGGTGGCTATCCACTGTGCCCATCGCAGGATCGGTAGCCCGGCTGCACCGGCACGCCAACAATCGTCTGCGTACTGGTCAATGGCGTCCAACTGGCGGCGGAGGGTGGTGGCCTCCTCCCGCGCCTCGGCCAACTCGCGCTCCAATGTGGCGATGACCGCGCCAAGCATGTTGGTGTGGAGCGCGCTGTTGTGTTCGTAGCGCGCGGAACGTTCCTGCGCCGCCGCCAACTGGCGGCGCAGGTCGGATAGCAAGGCTTCGTACTTCCGTTCCTGCGATTCCAGATCATAAGCGTGCTGGACGCGCAGGGCGTTCATCGCTTTTTCGTGCACTTCTTGCCGCATCTTTCCCTCCCGCGTATAACTGCCCTTATCACTGCAAGCCGAATAACCGTTCTTACCTTTACTGCACGCTATCCCCTATTGCCTCAATTCTACTCGATTCCCACTCGTGTACGGTCACGATTTGGAGCCATTCGGGACCGTACACGAGTCCGGCGGCGTGTCCGTCGCCGTGACCATCTATCCGTAGGCCGCGGGCTTCGGCGCCTTGCGCTTGACGCCGACGGCGCCCTTCGGCAGCCGGAAGATGAGCGGCGCCAGGTCGTCCGATTTCTCCACCTTCGCCACCGCCTTGTCGATGCGCCGAATGCACTCGTCCAGGTCGTCGACCTGGAACACGTCGGCGTGCGGGCAGTCGATGGCCAGCACGCCGGCCAGTTTGAGCAGGGCGACCGCCCACGCCCAGCGGCGGCGGCTCATGCCGTAGCTCAGGCAGTGGCGCCGGCTGACGCTGTAATTGGCAAAGCGCCAGCCAACAATCTGCCGGGCGTCGGCGGCAGTGCGGTGCAGGATGCGCCCATGCCCCCCGTTGGCGGTCATGCGGCGCAGCCGGCGGTTCTCGCTGGCCAGCGTGGCGTTCTGGACGGCAGCCCGCTCAAGCTGCCAGTTCGCCAGGGATAGCTGATTCTGTAGTTCCGTCGTGGTCTTTGCATCGGTCATCGGCGCTTGTCCTCCAGCCGGCGGTCGTTGATTTCAAGACACTTCAGATACGCGTCGAGCGCCATCTTCTTCAGCCCGTACTCGTGGCGCAGCTGCTCACGGGCCAGGTCATACCCCTTATCGATGCGGTGGCGCTCCACGCCGCCGGCGCTCACGTCGTGGTCAAGGCGGGCGATCCGGTAGCTGGTGACGGCCGTCGCCGCCACCCACAGCAACGCACCAGCAGCGCCCGCGTAGGGCAGTTCAGCGCCGATCATGGCCAGGATGGCAAAGGCGACAATGCCGGCAGCCAGCCAGATGACACCCCACGCCAGCATCCGCAAGCCCGTCGCCTTGGCGCGGGTCATCGGGTCGGAGTGTTCCGTCTGCGTGACGACAGGGGCCGCCCAGCCTTCGGCAATGACGGTGATCGGCTGCTGCATCCACGCCGGTTCGCTGACGGCCTGCCGGGTAGGCGGCGCCAGCACCAGCGATGTGTCTGGGCGCTGCGCCGGTGTTGCCACTTCGTCGATCTCGTACATCTTCGCTTCTGCCCGACGCTGGAAATGTTCGGTCAGGGCGGCCTGGTCTACTGATCGTCGCGTCACGTCACCACCTCCCCGTGTAATCGCCACCGCCCACCAGGTCGACCACATCCGCCGGCGGAATGTTCAGCGCCGTCGCGACGGCGACCAGGGCGGCAATGTACCCGCGTGTGAAATCGTCGGCATTGCCGCCGGCCTGGATGGTCAGCGCCAGGCTGCGCAGCACGCCGGCCAGATCCGGCTTCAGGAATACGTCAGAAGGGCGAATGTTCATCCCAGTGCCCCCCGCTGTGCTGCCCGATATGCCCGCGCCGCTTCCTCCGC
>CAYXBK010000036.1:0-20807 GCA_964463165.1 uncultured Chitinophagales bacterium | reverse complement strand
GAATATAAAAACATCTTTGCCGGATCCGGAAGAAAAATTCATTAAAGATCAGCGGGCAAATATTTTGCGGGATATAATTGAAAAACTCAATCCGAAATATCGCACACTTGTCGAGCTTCGTTATTTCGATGAATTATCATACGAAGAAATATCTACAAAATTAAATATGCCGCTCGGCACCGTAAAAGCAACTTTGTTTCGTGCACGTGATCTTCTTTATGAGGTGTTGAAAGAGAAGAGGGAGAAGTATTGATTCAATGAAAGGTAATGCCAAAAATAAATTATGGCATGCCCCGCACCTGTATTTTTCTCTCATCCTGCAACTCAGGTCGGGGCCGGGCTATTCGCTGCAACTCCGCCGCAAATCCCCGCAAATTTCCCTCAGCGGGGTTTTCGCTTCTATCCCTCATGCGGGCCAGATTCATACAGGCATACCGCATCTTGCAAATTAAATTTCAATTAACGAGACAATAAAAGAATGCATCTGATTATTTCTGTAATTCATTTTTTAATATGTTTAAGGTGAAATGAAGGACATCGAAAATGACATTTTATTTGGAAAAAGATTATGGTTTCTTGGAGTTATGTAGCGGATTGGTGAGGACACCAACCGCGGACAAAAATGATGTAACTTATTGTTTTATTGCATTCACTAAATTTTCGATTTGTGAATAGAGCAACCCATATTGTAAATACATTGAATCTCCTGTAGGTACTTCCTGAATTGCAATTATTTTCTGATCGTTGCTTCGGAGAATAACCAATTGATTGTCAAAAAAAAGTGTATATGCATAGCCATCAGTAGGATTTGTAACAATTTCATTTAGTTTTACAGAATCTGCAAATTCATAAGGGAATAGGTAGAGATCTTTAAATTCGTTTTCTGTAATTGTGTTCGCTTCAATTTTTTCACGATATTTTGCATTGGTTGTTTGCAAATCACCTTTATAAAATAAACCTGGATTTATCAATAAAATTAAATCCTTTAACTCAGGGGCCGACTCCGTGTAATAATTTTCTTTTGGTTTGGATGCATTTGTGATTACTTCTTTGAAATAATTTTTAGCGTAGGTCAAAGCAAAATAATATTCATTCGTCACTTCCAGGATGCCAGGTTCTAGATCCAATTCCAATGCATGTTGCAGGATAGCTTTAGTTCCAATCTTGGGGTTAGTGATAAAATCGGTAAGAGCGGCAAATTCGAGCGATGTAGAAATGGAACTTAGTTGTTGATCACCCATTTGAAAATCCCATTTATATCGGAAATTTCGTTCCCAATCCAGTCCGTTATCACCAGTTTTAATAAGCTTCAAAATGGATTTTGAGGTAAATGGTGGTTCGTAATCATAATGATACCCATTTGGAGTTGATACCTCGTGTAAAGTATATAAAACTAAGTATTGTGATGCCGAGGTAGTCTTTTTCAATTCACTAATTTCAGCGAGCGTTTTATATTCAATATCCAATTCATCTGACCAAATTTCATCAACGGCTATTCTTATCATTTCGTTATAACCTTTATACATTTCATGATAATATTCGAGTGCTAAATCATTTCCGGATAAATCTTTAACTATGTCTTCATCCTCACTTCTTAATAGCACAAGCAAAGTTCTCCGATCCCTTAATTTAAGAGTTCGTTCATTGCCAATGGGCGGTTCTCCTTTATTTTTTTGGGCAAATGTTGCGGACGAGCTAATTGCAATGAACAGAATTGTCAGGATAATATTTGTTTTCATTTCGATGAGTTCTTTTACAAATATAAATAATCATGATTGTTTATGACCCAACAGTTGTAAAAAGTATTTGCAAATCACAATTTCAGGGTTTGACGTGGAATATGTGGATTCAGCAGCCAATTTCTGAAGCATAGATATGTCCCGTAGGGACAAAATATTGGTAGTACAAATAGAAGAGCTTACCACCGCTCCGTAGGTGCGGGATATATATTTCAGGATGGAAATTATCTCGCCGCTATTTATTAAATATCTACAAAAAATATGCGTCCCCTACAGGGCCGGTCTGAGTTCTCCTGGCTGGTTGCTACCAATATTTTATCCCTAACGGGATATGCACTTGTCAGACAATTTCTGAAACATAAAATCATCCCGCGTTCATAATATTCAATCTTCACAAAAATTTATCTCATTTAAAATTTGGTAATCCCGAACCCGTGCTATTACATTTGCACCATTGTTTAACAAAATTGTTAAACTTATGGGTAAAGAGAAACCAACGGCACCGGATAAAAAAACAGAGGAACTCATTCTGGACGCGGCCCGTCGTGTGTTTACCCGCAAAGGATTTGCTGCGGCACGTATGGAAGATATTGCGAAAGAAGCAGGTATGAACAGGGCTTTGCTCCATTATTATTTTCGCAGCAAGGAGAAAATGTTTGACCTCATATTTGATGAAAATCTCAAAAAATTCTTCGAAAATTTTCTGCTTGTTTTAAAAGGCAAAGAACCCTTCGAAGATAAAATCAGAAAACTGATTCACTCCGAAATTGAAATGCTGCTTCAAAATCAGGACCTGCCTTTATTTATCATATCCGAAATTGCGCAGGAACCGGAGCGTATAAAGGAAAAATTAAAACATTTACCCGCACATGCATTTCGGAATGAACTTGCAAATCAGATCCAGTCGGAAATCAAAAAGGGCAATATCAAAAAAGTGGACCCGCGGCAACTTATGATAAATATTATTGCACTTTGTATCTGGCCCTTTGTGGCAAAACCAATGCTGATGGCAATGATGGAATTCGACCAAAAAGAATTTGAAACAATGATGGAAAAAAGGAAAACGTTTGTTGCCGATTCGATTATTCAATCCATAAAAAAATGACGGCATGAAAAAAATAATTTTTGTCATCCAGTTTATTATAACATTCACACCTTTTGCATTTTCGCAAAACCCCGGAAAAATTTCTCTTGAAGAATGTTTACATGCAGCTGCTGAAAATTATCCGCTCACCGCACAGTCGGGTGTAATTGATCAGATAACCGACGAAGCAATTCACAAAGTAAATGCAGCCTGGCAACCGCAGGTTGCATTAAATGCGCAGGCTACATATCAAAGTGAAGTGGTTACACTGCCGATCGATAATCCATTAATCGATGTGCCCGAATTAAGCAAGGATCAGTATAAAGCGACACTTGATGTTTCGCAATTGATTTATGACGGCGGAATTTCCAATCAGCAACGCACATTACAAAATTTGAACAATGCGGTTGGAAAACAAAAAATAGCGGTGGAATTATATAAAGTGAAAGACCGTGTCACACAGCTTTATTTTTCGATTCTCACGGCGAAGGAAAATATACTTCTTCTGCAAAATGTGAAATCCGATCTAGAAGTGAAAAGAAAAAGACTGGAGAATGGTTTGCAAAACGGTGTGGTTGCTCAAAATTCAATTGATATCCTGAAAGCGGAAATACTTAAAACGGATCAGAAAATTATTGAAGTAAAATCAGCAGTCCATGCGGCGGTGCGCATGTTATCGCAATTGAGCGGCATCTCACTGAACGATGAAATGGATTTTATTTCTCCTCAGTTAACTTATAATCCTTCCGATTCGGTCAATCATCGCCCTGAATTTGATCTCTTTGCCTTGCAAACGAAATATGCGTTGCAGCAAAGTGATTTTATGTCTGCAACCACATTACCTAAACTTTCTGTTTTTGTACAAGGTGGTTACGGCAGGCCCGGGCTGAATTACCTCGTAGATGAATTTGATTTTTTCTATATCGGAGGTATAAAATTGAATTATCCGCTCTGGCAGGGAAATGCGAAGAAATATGATGCGTCGATCTATAAACTGAATACGGAAACAATTTTGCATCAGCAGGAAGTATTTGAATTAAATACAGAAATACAATCGGAACAGCAACGCAGCGATGTCGAAAAATTCAATACGCTGATCGAATTGGATAAACAGATCGTTGCATTGCGGGAAAAAACAAAAACTGCTGCTGCCGTTCAGCTTGAAAATGGTGTTATCACATCAACGGATTATGTAAATGAAGTGAATGCAGCTTTGCAGGCAGAACAAAATCTTTCATTGCATGAGATGCAATTATTAACTGTTAAAGCAAATTATCTTATCACACTTGGAAAATTATAAATTATGTTGCGCAATTTTCTTTTGATCAGTTTTATTCTCGTTTTATTTCAATCATGCAGGAATGCAGAATCCGAATATGATGCGACCGGCACATTTGAAGCAAATGATGTGATCGTTTCAACCGGAGCCACGGGAAAAATAATTCAATTCAATATTGATGAAGGGATGGAGTTAAAAGCAAACCAGATTATTGGTATCGTGGACACCGAGCAGCTCTATCTTAAAAAACTGCAGGTGCAGGCGCAAATAAAGGCAGTGCTCAGCAAACAGCCGAATATCAATTCGCAGATCGCAGCATATCAGGAACAAATTAAAACTGCAAATAAGGAAAAAAACCGTGCACAAAATTTATTAAATGCCGGAGCGGGAACACAGAAACAAGTTGATGATATCAATGCACAAATAGAAGTATTGCAAAAACAATTGGATGCTGTTCAAACCTCGCTGGAAATCACTTCTCAGGGAATCAGCAGTGAAGTTGCGCCGCTCACTTACCAGATCGCACAAATTGATGATCAATTGGTAAAATCATATGTGCTTAATCCGGTTAACGGGACAGTTCTTACAAAATATGTTGAACAGGGAGAATTCAATACGCCGGGAAAATCGATGTACAAAGTTGCTGATCTCACAAATATGACATTGCGGGCTTATATCACAGGAGATCAGCTGGGCCTGATAAAATTAAATCAGAAGGTTGCTGTATTTGTTGATCATGGTGCAGATGCTTATAAGGAAATGGAAGGAACTGTTTATTGGATTTCTGACAAAGCAGAATTTACACCGAAATCAATTCAAACAAAAGAGGAACGTGCCAACCTTGTTTATGCAATTAAAATTAAAGTACCGAACGACGGCAGTATAAAAATCGGAATGTACGGGGAGATAAAATTTAAAGCAGAATAATGTATTCAATACAAATTGATCATATTGATAAATCGTATGAAAAGGGTAAAGTAAAAGCCCTTGATCAGATTTGTTTTGATGTGAACAAGGGTGAATTATTTGGCCTGATCGGTCCGGATGGTGCTGGTAAAACATCTTTATTCAGAATATTAACGACTTTATTGCTTGCAGACAGCGGGCATGCAAGTGTGGAAGGATTCGATGTGGTAAATGCATACAAGCAGATCAGAAAAATCATCGGTTATATGCCGGGTAAATTTTCGCTTTACCAGGATTTGACCGTTGAAGAAAATCTCCGCTTTTTCTCCACTTTATTTAATACCAGCATTGAGGAAAATTATGAGCTGGTCAGGGATATTTATATTCAGATCGAACCATTTAAGAAAAGAAGAGCAGGAAAATTATCCGGCGGAATGAAACAAAAACTTGCTTTATGCTGCGCTTTGATTCACCGCCCGAAGGTATTATTTCTGGACGAGCCAACAACCGGTGTCGACCCTGTTTCAAGGAAAGAATTCTGGGAAATCCTGAAACGTTTGCAAAAGCAGGAGATCACCATTCTTGTTTCAACACCTTATATGGATGAAGCGAATTTATGCGACCGCATTGCATTTATTCAAAATGGAAAAATATTGCAGATTGATGCACCGGAAAAGATCATTGAAAAATTCCCTAAACCATTGTTTGCAGTGCGCAGTGAGAATATGTATGCGATGTTGAATACGTTGCGTTCGGCAGATTTTATTTACAGCTGTTTTGCTTTTGGAGATTATCTGCATGTTACCGGCAAGGATGAAAATATGCAGGAAAGCACGATTGAAAATTATTTAACCGAAAAATCATTTCAGCAAATAGAGATCAAAAAAATCAAACCGGAAATTGAGGATTGTTTTATGTCCTATATGGAAAAGTAGAAAGTATCAAGTATCAGGTATCAGGATAGCTGGCGCATGAAGCGGTTCTCGGTTTGCGGTCCTCAGTGGGCAGTCAGGCTGACGCAAGAAGCTGGCGCACCAACATAGAACAAATTCACCGTCAAACGACGTGAACACATGAACACTTGAACACCAAAAAAAATGAACAAAGTAATAACCACAGAAAATCTCACAAAAAAATTCGGTGACTTCACTGCGGTGGATGCGATTTCTTTTGATGTAGACAAAGGTGAAATATTCGGGTTTCTCGGTGCGAATGGTGCCGGAAAAACAACGGCAATGAAAATGCTGATCGGTATATGGAAACCAAGTTCGGGAAAAGCAAATATTGCCGGCTATGATGTTTACACGCAAACGGAATTCATTAAAAAGAATATCGGGTACATGAGCCAGAAATTTTCTTTGTATGAAGACCTGACAGTAATTGAAAATATTAAATTCTTCAGTGGCATTTACGGATTGACAAATACAGAAATCAGAGAACGATCATCGTCGATGCTGAAAAAACTGGAATTAACTGCGGAAACAAAAACACTTGTAAAATCTCTTCCGCTCGGATGGAAACAAAAACTTGCATTTTCAATTGCGATCATTCATGAACCGAAAATCGTTTTTTTAGATGAGCCGACAGGAGGTGTGGATCCGATCACAAGAAGAAAATTCTGGGAATTGATTTACGATGCAGCGCAAAGAGGAATCACCGTATTTGTCACCACACATTATATGGATGAAGCGGAATATTGCGACCGCATTTCGATGATGGTAGACGGACGTATTGAAGCACTCGATAAACCGTTGCGCCTGAAACAACAATATCAAACAGATTCTATTGAAGAAATATTTACCAAACTTGCAAGACGTGCAAAACGACAAGCTGATTAAATGAAACAGTTCAGAATATTCGTTAAAAAAGAATTTTATCATATTTTCCGCGACAGGAAATCGCTGCTGATCATTTTTGCGCTCCCGATCGCACAGATTTTGATTTTCGGTTTTGCACTCACCAATGAAATAAAAAATACCAATATTGCTATTCTTGATAATTCGAAGGATCCTGAGACTGCAAAAATAATTCAGCAACTGGATGCCAGCCGATATTTTGATATTACCGAATATGCAAACACACAACAGGAAATTGATGAAGCATTTTCAGCAGACGAAATCAAGCTGGCAGTAATTTTTCCAAATCATTTTCAGGATGATCTGCTGCATACGAATGCGTCGCAAATTCAATTGATTGCTGATGCGACAGATCCGAATACAGCTACCACGATTGTATTTTATGCAAATGCCATTATCCGGGATTATCAGAATGAATTGAATCATCCTATTGAATTACCCTACAGCATTCAGCCGGAATTGCGTATGATCTATAATCCGCAATTAAAAGGTGCTTATACATTTGTTCCGGGTGTGATGGGAATGATTTTATTGCTGATTGGCGCAATGATGACGTCCATTGCAATTGTTCGGGAAAAAGAATTAAACACCATGGAAGTTATCCTCGCTTCGCCATTAAAACCATTTTTATTGATCATCAGCAAAGCGGTCCCCTATATTTTTATTTCATTGATCAATGTCTCCACAATTTTATTGATCAGCGTTACATTGCTTGATCTGCCGATCAGGGGAGATCTGTTTTTATTATTCGGAGTTTGCTTTTTATTTATTACAACTGCCATTTCACTCGGGCTGATGATTTCCAATATTACAAATTCGCAACAGGTGGCCATGTTTATTTCACTGGTCGGGTTGATGTTGCCGACACTCATTTTAAGCGGATTTATGTTTCCGATTGAAAATATGCCGAAAGCAATGCAGGTGATCTCAAATATTATCCCCACAAAATGGTTTTTTATAATTGTGAAAGATGTGATGATAAAAGGTTTGGGTATTAACAGTATCTGGAAGGAGATCGGAATATTGGCCGGGATGACTATATTTTTTATTCTGGTAAGCTGGAGAAAATTTAAAATCAGGCTGGCATGAGAATGTTATTTTTCATATTGCGCAAAGAATTTCAGCAGATCCGCAGAAACCCTGCGATCATCCGGATCATTTTCGTCATGCCCGCCATTCAGTTATTGATCCTTCCGCTCGCTGCGGACTATGAAGTGAAAAATGTGTACCTCAGTATTGTGGATCATGATCATTCTTCTTATTCGCAGCAATTCATAAGTAAAATTCAGGCATCAGATTATTTCATACTCACGGATTATTCGGATTCATACGCATCAGCAATAGCGACGCTTGAAAAAGATAAAGCAGATATTATTATAGAAATTCCGCAGGGATTTGAAAGAGATCTGATCCGCGACAGCAAAACAACAATGGGTATTAGTGTAAATGCCGTGAACGGGGCAAAAGGAAATATTGGTGCTGCTTATGCCGGGAATATTATCAATGAATTCAACAATGAGATACGGAATGAGCTTGTTCAGTTTCCGAGAAATAATCCGATTCCCATTATTGACATCACATATTCGAACTGGTATAATCCGAATATGAGTTATAAATTATTTATGGTGCCGGGTATTTTAGTTTTATTGCTCACCATGGTTGGAAGTTTTATGGCTGCATTAAATATTGTGCATGAAAAAGAGATCGGCACAATTGAACAAATAAATGTTTCCCCTATTAAAAAATATCAGTTCATTCTCGGCAAATTAATTCCGTTCTGGATTTTAGGTTTTGTTGTCTTATCCATCGGATTGCTTATCGCAAGATTTGTGTATGGAATTATTCCTGCGGGCAGTCTTGGTTTGATTTATGCATTTGCTGCAGTGTATTTACTTGCTTTATTGGGTATCGGATTATTGGTTTCCACATATGCCGAATCGCAGCAGCAGGCAATGTTCATTTCGTTTTTCTTTATGATGATCTTTATTTTGATGGGAGGTTTATATACTTCCATCGACAGCATGCCGCACTGGGCGCAAATTGTTACACGATTTAATCCGGTGAGTTATTTTATTGAAGTGATGCGCATGATCGTAATGAAGGGAAGTTCATTTAAAGATATTCAGCATAATTTTATTATTATCGGTATTATGGCGGTGGTGTTTAATACCTGGGCGGTGTTGAATTATCGCAAGAGAGCATAGCCAGTTGGCAGTCGCAGCCCATGACCTAGCCCATGACTCAGCCCATGACTTTAGTCGTGGGACTGGGATATAAAATTTAAACCACATTCGGGGTTATCAACCACCAAATGGGTTTTATTCAGCATAGTCTGTCAAATACAAAAACGGCTCGTTTAATTTTCCGTTTTTACAAATTGTAGCATGATAAATCATTTGTGAATCATCATTGAACAATTCATCAAAAACAAATTTCGTGAGCAGGCTGCCGAATTCTTCGCTTGCATTTCGCGGCAATTCATTCGGGAGATTATCAATTGCCATAATATCAATTGATTCGGGAATATAAGGTGCGATTTCACTGTCTGTCCGGATATCATAACCAAATACAGGTTCATTGATTGTAGTCGACCGGATAGTTGCAGGTACGCCTCCATTCACATCACAACTTACATCTGCAATTACTTTTATTTTAAATTGCGGATCATCCATTTCATTTTTAATAAATAATTGCGGTGCTTTCGGGCTCCAGAAAATACAGTTGATTAACAGATCCGCTTTTTTCGCATAAGGCATAAATGCGGACTTATATAATTCCGGATGCTGATGAAATTCTTTTCTGTCGAAACCGCCATCACTGATGCGGTCATAAATATCGTTGCTGTCTAAATTCACAAAAACGGTCTCATTAAATTCCTGATTCAGAAATTCTTCTTTTGTTACCTGCCGCACTTTTAATTCATTTAAAAATTCAAGTGAGCCTTTTGCAACGCGGCCCGTACCTGTTACAATAATTTTAATGGCCGGCATGGCAAGTCCGCGGTATTGTTTTTTTAATTCGTAATAATCCTTACAGTCTTTCGCACGTTTTAAATGTTGTTCTCCGATCCGCTGCCCCCAGGTCCAGAAGGCATTATGTGTTCCGATGATGCCTGCCCATCTGCCGAACGCAATCACACGATCGCCATGCGAATTTTTCAAACATTCGTAATCGATCATGGTAATGTTTTTCTGCAATAATGCTTTGATCAGTTTTTTATTATGGGGTTGTTTTTTAATTGTGTGGGAGAAAAACAAATATGTTTTGCCTGGTATCAGCAAATCGTAAGGTACTTCCTTTACTCCGATCAGGACATCACAATCCTGCATATCTTCCTGAATCGTGATGCCGAGTTCTGCGAATTCAATATCCGGGTAACAGCGGTGCATAGACGGCTGTACAACAATTTCAATCTGCGGATGTGTTTCTTTCAAACGCAATACCTGCGAAGGTATTAATGCCACTCTCGAATCAGGCGGGAATTTAGATTCACGTATAATTCCGATTTTTTTGATTTGCATAACAGATGTAAAGATATGAACTTGAAACGGGGCCGGTTTAATTAATATTAATTCGAGCGGCTATGTGCATGTGGGTTTATTTATTATCTGCACCCGATTGAAGTGAAAACCCCGCTGAGGATTTGCGGGTGGAATTTGCGGCGGAGTTGCAACGGAAAGCGGGAAGGTACTTTGCAGAAACGCCGCCCGTTGTGCCCGCATATTTTCTCTTATTTTTGCACCACGTATGGAAATTTCCAAAACATATAATCCGGCTGAAATTGAGAAGAAATGGTATAAGCACTGGCTCGATAAAAAATATTTTCATTCGGAGCCGGATGGCCGTGAGCCATTTACAATTGTGATCCCCCCGCCGAATGTGACCGGGGTGCTTCATATGGGCCATGTGTTGAATAATACAATTCAGGATGTGCTGATACGGCGTGCAAGAATGCAGGGAAAAAATGCGTGCTGGGTGCCGGGTACCGATCATGCGTCCATCGCCACCGAAGCAAAGGTGGTGAAAATGTTGAGGGAGAAAGGAATTAAAAAATCTGATCTCAGCCGTGATGAATTTATGCAATATGCATGGGAATGGAAAGAAAAATACGGCGGTATCATACTCCAGCAATTAAAAGAATTAGGTTGCAGTTGTGATTGGGAGCGCACTGCATTTACCATGGATGAAAATTATTATGATGATGTAATTCATGTTTTTATTGACCTCTATAAAAAAGGTCATATTTATCGGGGATTACGGATGGTGAACTGGGATCCCGAAGCACAAACTGCAGTGAGCAATGAAGAAGTGATTTATCAGGATGTGGTTTCAAAACTTCATTTTGTAAAATACCAGATTAAAGGAGATAACGATTATATTCAGATTGCTACAACACGACCCGAAACCATTTTAGGTGATACTGCAATTTGTGTGCATCCCGATGATGAACGCTATAAAAATTACATCGGTAAAATTGCGCTGGTGCCCATCATCAACCGTGAAATTCCGATTATCGCTGATACATATGTCGACAAAGCATTCGGTACAGGAGCATTAAAAATTACGCCGGCACATGATGTAAATGATTATGAGATCGGTTTGAAACATCATTTACCTGTGATCGATATTTTTAATGATAACGGTACCTTAAATGAAAAAGCAGAAATATTAATCGGTGAAGACCGGATGATTGCCAGGAAAAAAATGGTGGCTCTCATGGAAGAATCCGGCAACCTCATTAAAATTGAAGACCTGCAGAACAGTGTGGGATTTTCGGAGCGGACAAATGCGATGATCGAACCGAAATTAAGTATGCAATGGTTTATCCGCATGAAAGAAATTTCAAAACCTGCATTGGAAAATGTGGTGAACGGAAATATCAATTTACATCCGGATAAATTTATAAATACCTATAAGCACTGGATGGAAAATGTGAAGGACTGGTGCATTTCACGGCAGCTCTGGTGGGGGCAACGCATTCCGGCATGGTATAATGAAACCGGAGAATTTGTTGTTGCAAAAACGGAAGCAGAAGCAAAACAATTGTTTTCTGAAAAAAATATTGCATTCTCCGCATTAAAGCAGGATGAAGATGTACTGGATACATGGGCCAGCAGCTGGCTCTGGCCGATCACGGTATTTAACGGATTAAAAGAACCCGGAAATAAAGACATCAATTATTATTATCCTACAAATGTTTTGGTAACGGCACCGGAGATTTTATTTTTCTGGGTTGCACGCATGATCATTGCAGGATATGAATACAGAAATGATAAACCGTTTTCTGATGTGTATTTAACAGGTATTGTCCGCGATAAACAGCGAAGAAAAATGAGCAAGAGTCTGGGTAATTCTCCCGACCCGCTGGATTTAATTGCACAATACGGCGCTGATGCAATCCGCATGGGAATTTTGTTGTGTTCGCCTGCAGGGAATGATATTATTTATGATGATAAATTAATTGAACAGGGAAGAAATTTCAATAATAAACTGTGGAATGTTTTGCGGTTGATAAAAGGCTGGGAAATTGAAGGGGATAAAAATCCGGCAAATGAAGCAGCAATCGTCTGGTTTGAAAATAAATTGGCGGAAGCAACAATTACCATAGATGATCATTTTAATAATTTCCGCATCAGTGATGCATTGATGTATCTCTATAATTTTATTTGGGATGATTTCTGTTCGTGGTATCTCGAATTTATCAAACCGGAATACGGCAAACCGATCGATAATTATACTTATCAGAAAACAATTGAGTTTTTTGAAAGGTGTTTGAAATTATTGCATCCTTATATGCCATTCATCACCGAAGAATTATATCATTTATTGAAAGACAGAACAGCAGGAGATGATATTATTATTTCACAGGCAACATTTACTTCACCACCCGATCAAAAAATAATAGAGCAGGGTGAGATCGTAAAAGATATGATATCAAAGATCCGGGATATCAGGGCAAAAAATAATATGAGCCCGAAGGAAGCGGTTCCTGTATTTGCTGAAGGCGACCTTTCTGCTTACAAATCATTTCACGCAATCATTCTGAAAATTGCAAACCTTACGGAGTTTAATCATACCGAAGGGGAAATACCCGGTGCCGTTACCTTTTTATCTGGTATGCGAAAATTTTATGTATTCATCAACAAAACGATTGATAAGGAGGAGGAGCGAAAGAAATTGCTCGAGCAGATCGATTACCAGCGAGGATTTCTGATCAGCGTTGAAAAGAAGCTGAGCAATGAAAAATTTGTGGCAGGCGCACCTGCCCAGGTGGTTGAGATGGAAAAGCGTAAAAAAGCGGATGCGGAGGAGAAAATAAAAATACTGGAGGAAAGCCTTTCACAATTGAAATAAGAGGGTTTACCGGTGCTCAAGGAGTGTTGAAATCTTTGAAATTTCAGGTTTTAGCCTACCTTTGCAGTCTAAACTTACCATAACCAAAAAACCAGTATTATGAAAAACAGATTTTATGCTGCTATTGCAATCGTAGCAGTTGTTTTCGCCGTATCGTGTAAATCAGGCGGTATGAGTGAAGAAACAAAAACCAAAATGACAACATTTGAAGCAGGTTGGAAAACAATGACCGATCAAATGACGACATGGGGCACTACAATGAACACAACCATGGACGAGATGAATAAAATGATGCATGAAAGCATGGGCGGTGATATGAGCAAAGACATGAAAATGGATTCTGCTACACAGAAAATGTGTGATGATATCATGGTTAAAATGGATGCAATGAAAGCAACCTACAAAACAACTATGGATTCAGTAAATGCAGGCATGGCACAATACACCGAATGGAAAAAAACCATGATGCAGGAAAAAGATGATGCAGCTACAAGCGCAGGCCTCGACGAATGGAATACAAAACTCACAAATTACAATACCATGATGGCAGATTGGGGTCCGGCATTAACCGGAATGAAAGATGCTTGCACAATGGCTTGTGATATGATGATGAAAGATATGCATTCAGATATGAAAATGAAGTAAGCAAAAACTCTTCAAATAGAAAGGCGGGTAATTCCCGCCTTTTTTATTGCCCGTTGGCGGCCTTCCATAAATTAAATGGCATAAATTGCATGATTCAGTTTTATAGCGGAGATTTATACGTCTATTTTCGGAGAAAAATAAGCATATGAAAACAGCACGACTCTTACCTTATTTTATTTTACTGTCCTTTTGCGGATTTTCACAGTCAACCACGCAAACTATTCGCGGACAAATAACGGACAAAGAATCTAAAGCCTCGCTTCCCGGCGCAAATGTGATTTTGTTTTATGACAGCACATTTATTTCCGGTGCTGTAACCGATGAAGAAGGAAATTTCAGGCTGAATGATGTAAATGTCGGACGCATCACATTAAAATTTACCTATGTCGGATATAATGATGTGCTGATGCAGAATTTAATTCTTTCTGCAGGAAAAGAATTAATCCTGAAAATTGAAATGGAGGAAAGTGCGGCAATGCTTGATGAAGTGAAAATTGTTGCGGGAAGAAAAGGCGAAGTGATAAATGAAATGGCAACAGTGAGTGCAAAACAATTCAGCGTGGAAGAAACAGAACGTTATGCAGGCAGCCGTGGTGATCCTGCACGAATGGCAAGCAATTTTGCAGGTGTTCAGGGAGCAGATGATTCAAGAAATGATATTGTAGTGAGAGGAAATTCTCCGATCGGAATTTTATGGAGGATGGAAGGTGTAGATATCCCGAACCCGAATCATTTTGCAATAGCGGGAACGACCGGCGGGCCGGTTTCCATCATCAATAATAAATATCTTGCAAATTCTGATTTTTTTACGGGCGCTTTTCCTGCAGAATATGGAAACAGTATCGCAGGTGTATTCGATTTAAATATGCGCAACGGCAATAATGAAAAAAGTGAATACAGCGGCCAGCTCGGTTTTTTAGGAACAGAATTATTTGCAGAAGGACCCTTGAACAAAGAAAAACATTCATCGTATCTCGCCAGTTTCAGGTACTCAACCTTACAATTATTTCAATTTATGCAGATCCCTATCGGCACGGAAGCTGTTCCGAATTATTTTGACGGTGCATTTAAATTTAATTTCCCGGGTAAGAAAGGTAATTTTTCAATTTATGGTATCGGCGGTAAGAGTGATATCAATATTCTGGTTAGTGAATATGCTCCCGAAGATGTTGAATTATACGGCGACAGCGACCGTGATCAGTATTTTGGTACATCCATGGCTTCAACCGGAATATCGTACGGGCATCAGATTAATTCAAGTACCTATGGAAAAGCAACGCTGGCTTACAGCTGGCAGGAAAATCATGCACACCATGAATTAGTTTACCGCGATACATTATTTGAAATAGATTCCATTGTTCCGAATATGGGATATTATTTCCGCGATCAGAAAATATCTGCAGTATATCATCTCAATAAAAAAATAAATAATAAAAACAGTTTTAAAACAGGAATCAGCCTTGAAGAATATTTTTACAACGATCTCGATTCGAACCTGAATTTATTTACCTGGGAATTTGATCACAGATATGATTATACCGGAACTGCTTATCTGATGCAGGCATATTTTCAATGGAAATATAAGGTGAATGAAAACTTTGTTGTGAATGCAGGCTTGCACGGACAATTGTTTACAATGAATCAAAATTCGAAAGCAATTGAACCACGTGCGGGATTAAAATACAATATCACCGAACGCAGCAGTCTGAGTTTTGGTGCAGGCATGCATAGTCAGTTGCTGCCAAGTTATCAGTATACATTTCAGCAATTGCAGCCAGACGGAACCTACGCACTCATCAATAAGGACGTCGGGTTTATAAGAAGTATGCATGCGGTTGCAGGGTATGATCAAACACTTGCCGAAAACCTGCGTATGAAAATTGAAATTTATTATCAATACTTATATGACGTGCCGGTGGAAATTGAATCTTCCGCATTTTCACTCGCAAATGAAGGCTCGGGATTTTCCCGGTTTTTCCCTGATTCTCTCGAAAATACAGGCACCGGAAAAAATTATGGTATTGAGTTAACCATCGAAAAATTTTATTCCAATCATTTTTATTATTTAATTACCGGATCACTTTATGATTCCAGATATACAGGCAGCGATGGCATCGAACGCAAAACGGATTTTAACGGTACGTTTGCATCAAATTTACTTGCAGGATATGAATTGGAATTAAAAGAAAGAAATGTTTTGCAACTCGGAACAAAAATCACATATGCCGGCGGTAAGCTTGCAACACCTGCCGATATTGATGCGACAAATGCTGCAAAAGAACTTGTTTATATCGATTCACTCACAAATACATTGCAATTAAAAGATTATTTCCGCCTCGATTTTAAGATCAATTATAAGATCAATGCAAAGAAAAAATCCATTACGCATGAATTTGCCCTCGACCTTGTAAATGTTTTAGGAATTCAAAATGTACTTGGCCTCACCTATGCGCCTAATCCCGGTGATCCTGAAGCCAGCCCCGTGAAGGAAGAATATCAGCTCGGATTTTTACCTTTGTTTTATTACAAGATCGATTTTTAAAAACCAGCCATGCCTTACGAAACAATAATCTATTCTGTTCAGGATAAAATCTGCACAATCACTTTGAACCGTGCTGAAAAAAGAAATTCATTTAACCCGCAACTCGTAGCAGATCTAAAATCAGCATTTACATCAGCTGATGGCGACGGCCTGGTTAAAGTAGTTATTTTGAAAGCGGAAGGAGAGGTGTTCAGTGCCGGTGCCGACCTGGCTTATTTGCAATCTATCCAGGAAAATTCATATGATGAAAATCTTGCCGATTCGCAAAGTTTGATGGAGCTCTATAAATTGATCTATACGTTATCGAAACCCGTCATAGCGCAAATTGAAGGTGCCGCCATTGCAGGTGGCTGCGGGCTTGCTGCAATTTGTGATTTTTCAGTCGCGGTACACGAAGCGCAATTCGGATATACGGAAGTGCGCATCGGATTTATTCCTGCCATTGTGATGGTTTTTCTGCTGCGCAAAATTTCAGAACGCAGCGCAAAAGAATTATTGCTTACCGGTAAATTAATTCCCGCACTCAAAGCGAAAGAAATGGGATTAATAAATGAAGTTGTTCCTAAACGGGTGATTGACGAAACAGTTAAAAATCTTGCAAAAGAATTAATTGAAAATACGAGCCGTGCATCTTTGAAATCTACAAAACAAATGATTGCGGCTGTGCAGGAAATGGATTTGGATGCTGCTTTACAATATGCCTGCGAAATGAATGCACTTGCACGTGCAACCGACGATTGTAAATATGGTATCCGGTCGTTTGTCGATAAGAAAAAACCGATTTGGGAATAAGGAACAAGTCTTCAGTCCACGGTCGGCAGTCTTCAGTCTGCCTATAGATAAATTCAAGAACTGATTTATTAAAAGCAGAAGTGGGGCATCTTCACTCCCCGATAAATTCAAGAATTGATTTATAAACTTTATTTAATTCTTCAACTGTAATACAATATGGCGGCATGATATAAAGGGTATTGCCCAGCGGCCTTAATAAAATTCCGCGGGAAATAAAATAATCATACATCCTGTCGCGGAGGGAATTAAAATAATTTGTTTCAGTATCAGTTGCAATATCAAATGCGACGACCGTTCCTGTCTGCCTGCAATTTTGAATTTTTGGATGATCTTTTAATTGCAGCGCAAATTCTTCATGTGATTTAACGATCCGGAGAATTTGTTCTTTGCAAATATCTGTTTCAAGCAAATCGAGACTCGCATTGGCAACTGCACATGCAAGCGGATTTGCAGTATAGGAATGGCCATGGTAAAATGCCTTCATTTTATCATCGCTGTAAAATGCTTCATAAATAAATTCGGCACATGCTGTTATGCCCATTGCCATTGCACCGCCGGTGAGTCCTTTACTCAGGCAAATTATATCCGGTTTTGTATTGCAATAAAAAGAGGCAAATAATTTTCCGCTCCGGTAAAATCCCGTCATCACTTCATCTGCAATGCAAATAATATTTTTTTCTTTCGCCTTTGACAATAATTTTTCCAGTTGATCCGGCTGATACATCAGCATACCACCTGCGCCCATGATCAGCGGCTCATAAATAAATGCCGCAACATCATCCTGCACGATTGCCTTTTCAAATTCCTGTAAACAAATATCTTCCAATCCCGGCAAAGGTGGAGGAATAAAATGCACATCAAATAAATAATCGTGGAAAGACCTTGTAAATGCACCCCGGCCGCTCACACTCATACTGCCGAATGTATCACCATGATATGCATTTTCGAAAGCAATTATTTTTTTCCTTTTTCCCTTTTTATTATTCCAAAATTGAATTGCCATCTTTAAAGCAACTTCAACACTGGTTGACCCATTATCGGAAAAAAATATTTTTGAAAACGGAGAGGAGAGGTGTTGCATTAATCTTTCTGCAATTTTTTGCGCAGGCGTATGCGTAAATCCTGCAAAGATCACATGCTCGAGTTCCTGAAATTGTTCAAATAATTTTTGTGCAAGATACGGGTGCGCATGGCCGTGTATATTTGTCCACCAGCTCGAAATTGCATCGATATATTCTTTTCCGCTTGCGTCGTACAGTTTGCTGCCATTGCCACGCACGATGTGCACCGGCACGGGAGCCAGCTTCATTTGCGTAAACGGATACCAAATATGCTGATCGGAATTCAATGATTTGATTTTTGCGGGAGTAATGCCGCACGTAATTTATCGGCATTTCTTTTAATAAATGTTTTACTCATCACTTCTTCGTACTCGATTCTGCCGAGTACATTTAATTTGGAGTACGCAGCGATGTAAGCTTCAGATTCTTTATTTTCAATACCGCTGAAAACAAGGCCGGCAACAGGTATGTTCCGCATTTTCAAAATCTCCGCAGTCATTAAACTATGATTGATGCTGCCGAGATAATTTTTGGAAACAAGTATCACATTTAATTTTAATTTTTCAATGAGATCGAGAATAAGATAATTTTCATTCAGGGGTACCATGAGTCCGCCTGCACCTTCCACCACTAAATGATTATTTGTTTCGGGTAAAATAAATTTATCAAAATCAATTTCGACACCATCAATTTTTGCGGCAACATGCGGAGAAAGGGGTTGCGTAAATTTATATACTTCATCAAAAAATCTGCTTTTATTATTCGTGATCAGGTTTTTCACCCGTTGCGCATCTGTGTAGTTTAATTCACCGCTTTGCACCGGTTTCCAATAATCGGCCTGCAATGCTTCAACGATCACCGCCGCGACAATTGTTTTGCCTACGTTTGTTCCGATGCCTGTGATGAAGTAGTTCATGTTACGTGTTCAGGTGTTCGTGTGTTCAGGTGTTCACGTGGCTTACGCAAAAATTTTAGAGCTCTGGGTTAAGGGTTGTTGTACCAGTTATATATTCGTTAGCCATCTTGCGTCAGCACTCCTTTCTCCTTTCTCCTGACTCCTTTCTCCTTTCTCCTTTCTCTCAATACACCATCATCTTCATACAAAATATGCTTCCGCCGCTTTTCATAAATTCACTTGTATCCATTTCATACGTTACGGTTGAATTTTGCTGGAGAATATTTAATGTAACCGGGTTACCGCGTTGCACAATTGCCGCCTGTTTATTTTTCAATTGATCATAAACAATATGTGCATTGCATGCAAAACCTTCCAATGATTCTTCATCCGGAATTTCATACACACCTTCAAACATTTTTTTAATGAGTGTTAATGATTCGGGAGAAAAGGCTTCCGGAGCAATTAATACTTCCGCATGATTTAATGGGAGAAAACATGTATCGAGATGATAATAATTCTCATTGATCAATTCCAGTGTAATGATCGGTGCATCCAGAATTCTCGCAATTTCATCATAGGCTTGTTTATCTGTTCGGAAACCATAACCACCATATGCGAGTCTTTTTGTCGGATGCGGAATTAAATCGCCCATTCCTTCAAAATGATATTTGCTTTGAAGATCGACGATTTTATATCCGAGGTCTTTGTAAAAATCTTCGATATATGGAATTTCATGCTGCCGTGATTCATGTTTCATATGACTCATGATGGCAATTTTTTCATTGTTCCACATGATCCATGGAAAACTCTGATTGGCACAAAATACCATATCTTCCAAACCTTCCACGCCTTCAATTGCAAACACGTCGTCAATTAATTTCTGATTTTTCAGTTGCAGATAATATGCATGCAACTGATCCCATTGTAATTGTGCTTTTGGTTTATTGATGTTCCCTTTCTGATTTTCCATATGCACATTTTTCACATCCTTCACATCGTAATAATCAGGTTTGCATAATAAAACTCTTTTCGGTTCCATGCGTGCTTCACAATCATCTGTTGTAAAATGTACTTCGTTATGGGCAAATGCTTTTGGAAAAACTGGTGTCATTATACGTGTTTAAGTGTTCTGTTGTTCAGTTGTTCAGAGTTCAGGGTTCTGTGCCCGCCTGCCTGCAGCACATGCGCCTTGCCTCGGCCGGCAGGTTCAGGGTTTAATGTTCTGAGTTATTGCTTTCGCGTCAGCCCGTTTGATGTTCTTTATTTCTTGTTCATTATTCGATATTCATGCCTTCATAAATCGTTTCGACAATACCAACTCTTTATTCCCCGCTTCATATTTATAAAATCCTTCTCCTGATTTCACTCCTAAATATCCGGCGGTAACCATATTCACAAGCAGGGGGCAGGGCGCATATTTCGGATTGCCGAATCCATCATGCAATACATTTAAAATAGAAAGGCATACATCCAGTCCGATAAAGTCTGCCAATTGCAACGGACCCATCGGATGCGCCATTCCGAGTTTCATCACGGTATCAATTTCGGCCACACCGGCAACACCTTCATATAAAGTATAAATTGCTTCATTGATCATCGGCATTAAAATACGGTTGGCAACAAAACCCGGATAATCATTTACTTCAACAGG
>CAYXBK010000035.1:0-21324 GCA_964463165.1 uncultured Chitinophagales bacterium | reverse complement strand
ACCACCAAATTTTTAATTCATGAATATCCACCTTCAGCATTTAGAATCAGAAATCGCGGAAAAAACCAGATTACGCGGTTATGATTTTTATTGTGAGGGAAGAGTGAAATCTGTTTTCAATATCAATGGCATCGAATGGATGGCAATCGTGCAGGGGTATGATGATCATGTGGTGCAATTAAAAATTCACAACGACACAATTTCCTACTGGGAATGCAATTGCAATGATGAAGAAGATCCCTGTAAGCATGTTGTGGCGGTAATTTATTTTATCCGCAATGAAGGGCATAAATTAAAAAAGACCGATACAACAGGCTATGAAATAATCAAGGAAGAGATCGGTTATCTTCCGCCGCATGTCTTGCGCTATCTCATTTTGAAATATGCCGCCGAAACGAAGCATTTCAGAAATTTTCTGATGGATTATTTCGGTTCGGGCCCCGATGCAGAAAAGAAAAATAAGTAATATCCGTTTTTGGTGATTTTTATCTCCTGAAGTATTGCTCCATATCATTCACATGCGGATGCGGAGAGATCAACTTTGAAATATAAAATCATGCATTATGTCAGGAACAAAAAAACACATCGCGGACCTGCATCCCGAACTCAAAGAATGGGAAGCATATACCTTATTTGTAAAAGACGAGATCCGATCATTCAATAAAAAACTGGAAGAAGTTGCGGGCAATTATACAAGCAAAGATGTTCTTGCAGAGGTTGAACATTTTCAAAACCAATTTATCAGGCAGAATGAAGCATGCGACGAACTTCTGCACGAGCTCCATTTGTCTGAACATGTTTTCGCGGAATTATCGCAAAAGAATCCCGCCTCCAATCATGTGATCCTAAATGATCATGCCCCTTTACGTGATAAAGTAGATAGCCATAAGCAGATTTTCAACGAATTGAAACACGAGTATCATAATTTTCTCGCAAAGTATCTCTGATGGAAAATAAATCTTTCAATAAGTTTTGAAAGTTCGAAAACACGCCTTAGGTTTGCCCTATGAATCTCGGTGAAGCAAAGGAAAAATTCATTCAGCACTGGGGCAGCCTGGGAAGCCAGTGGGGTATCAACCGCACAATGGCGCAAATTCACGCCTTATTGCTTGTATCACCCGATCCACTCACCACCGAAGATGTAATGGAAGAATTGCAGATCTCCCGCGGCAATGCAAATATGAATTTACGGGAGCTTATCAACTGGCAGTTGGTAAAGCGTGAAGTAAAAAGCGGTGAACGCAAAGAATATTTCAATGCGGAGAAAGATATGTGGAAAGTATTCAGGCTGATATTAAAAGAAAGGAAAAAAAGAGAGATCGATCCCATGATCCAGATCATTCATGAATTGAGTGCTTTACAGGGCGATAAAAAAAATAAGGATTATAAAGTGTTTGCAGATATGATCGATGACCTTGAAGACCTCACGAACAAGGGGGATAAGCTCATGGAATTAATTATTAAAAGCGATGAAAACTGGTTTATAAATACTTTCATCAAACTTGTGCGCTGATTTTTTTTAATTAAAAGTTTCACAAGTTATTGAAAATACAGAATAATCAATTAACTCTAAACACATAAATTATGAATCTCACAATTGCAGCGTATTGCTATTATCTGCCGATCAGCATTGCATTAACCATCTGGGTGGCGCATACCCTGTTTAAAAACGGCCGGATATTTCTGGTGGATATTTTCCGCGGCAATGAAATGCTCGCCGACTCGGTGAATAAATTATTGGTGGTCGGATTTTATTTAGTCAACCTCGGCTATATCGTTTACACGATGACAATCGTGCACAGCATTCATTCCAAACAGGAAATTTTTGAGATACTCAGCAGGAAAATCGGTTTGATCATTTTGGTTTTGGGCTTCTGGCATTTCTTCAATATGTATTTATTGTTCAGAGGCAAACGAAAATCAAAAGAGAATTATCTCAAACATTTGCAAATTCAGCAGCTTGAACAGGAGGCAAATAAATCCAATTCATTTAAAAATTAATTTCTGATTTATGCTACCCGAATTATTTTCAGATCCGCGGCTCCAAAAGGTTGTTTGGCGGGATCTGCTGAAACTGAACCGCAGGGAGATCATTACAGAATTATTTATTTCTCTGCCCTGGCTGTTCTTCTCCTGCCTTGCCGCATATTTTCATTTGCTTGTTCCGGCACTGCTATCCTCTTTTCTTTTTTTCCTGACGGGCCTGAGGCAATCACACAATGCGCAGCATTATGCTGTAGGAATTTCAAAACGAGCCACCGAATGGTTTTTATGTATAATCAGTTTATCTATGATGGCAAGTATGCACGCAGTAAAATATAATCATCTCGTACATCATAAATCAACACTTGCCGCCGACGATGTGGAAGCGATGAGTGCAAAAATGAAATGGTGGAAAGCAATTCTTGCCGGTCCCTATTTTATAATTATGCTGCATGCAAATGCTTTCTTAAAGGGAAATAAAAATATCAGGCATTGGATCATACTTGAATTAGCCGCAAATGCCATTCTGGTTTACACGGCATTTTTTCTGTTTGATATCTATTGGCTGCAATATCACGTCACCGTTATGCTCGCCGGAGAATGTTTTACTTCTTTTTTCGCAGTGTGGACTGTACATCATGATTGTGAAAAGACATATTTATTTGCCCGCACAATCCGTGGAAAATTAAAGGGCCAGTTGTTTTATAATATGTTTTACCATATGGAACATCACCTTTTTCCTAAAGTGCCTACATGCCATATGGAAGAATTATCGAAGCGGATCGATACTATTCTGCCCGAAATAAAAACAAAAAGTGTATTTTAATGTTTTGATATAAATAATCAGCAATGAAAATAATTTTAGCAGGCGGCACAGGATTTATCGGTAAACATCTTTCAGCATATTTTATGCAGCAGGGAAATGAAATTGTAATTCTGTCGAGAAGCAATACACACGGAAAAGATAAATTGCGCTTCGTGCGATGGGATGGTGAAACATTAGGTGGCTGGAAAAATGAAATCGAGGGCGCTGATGTAGTGATCAACCTCGCAGGGCGAAGCATCAATACCAGATATACCGAAAAAAATAAAAAAGAAGTCCTTGAATCAAGAATAAATGCCACGCATATTATTGGTGAAGCCATTAAACAATGTAAAACACCGCCGAAAGTTTGGATGAATATGTCGTCGGCAACCATTTATGAAAATTCGGAAACGGAACCGCAGGATGAATTCAGCGGGAAGATCGGCGATGATTTTTCAATGAATGTTTGCAAGGCATGGGAAAAAACATTTTACAATGCAGTTGTTCCCGATACAAGAAAAATTGTTGCACGTTTAAGTATTGTGTTGGGAGATGATGGCGGCGCATTGAAACCATTTAGGAATCTTGCAAGATTCGGATTGGGCGGAAAAATGGGTTCAGGAAAACAAATGATGAGTTGGGTACACATTGATGATGTAGTAGGTGCAATTGATTTTTTAATTCGGCACGAAACATTATCCGGTATCTTTAATATCACATCGCCCAATGCAATTTCGAATAAAGAATTTATGAAGACATTGCGCAAATCTGTACATATGCCGATCGGCATACCATCTGCCGAATGGATGATTAAAATCGGTGCATTTGTTATTGGAACAGAATCCGAATTGATTTTAAAATCACGCTGGTCGGTTCCAAAGAAATTAATCGAAGCGGGTTATATTTTTAAATTCCCCGATATCAGTTTTCTACTCAGGCAATAAATCAAACGCCGAATGTTTTAATAAATTTAATCGTGAGCGCCTGGTTGTTTTCAACCGGTAACCGCGGATCGAGTCTTGCCCTGTCGGTATTGAGACCCTGATTTAGTACAATAAACAAATCGGTTCCTTCGGCAGGATTGTATCTGAAACGTAAATTGCTGCTCACCAGATTACTCAGGTCGTCGAATTGCGTATAAACTTTCAATGAGATTTTTGTGGAGAGATTATATATCATACCCAAACGCAATAAATTACTTTCAAATGCAAGTGACCCCGGATCATTTTCAAATGAGATATAATTATACTCATAGGTTGCAGATGCATTTAAATGTTTACCGAAATACCAGGTGATATCAGGTGTAAGAAAAAATCTGTTTCCACCATAAAAACCGCCATATGTAATCAGAACGGATGCAGAGTAATTTGATTTCTGGGGTGAAACCACTTCGAGTGAATTGCCAAACATTTTATACACTCCTTTCGGAATAATATTATTTTCATCAATCTGCCAATCAAATGAAAGCGAATCTATTTTATAAACGAAAGGCCAAAATTCAATATTTGCCCCGCTTTTAAAATCAATGCCGGAAACAAGATTTGTATAAAAAGTTTCCCGCTTCCCCGAGTCGAGTTTGTACCTGTAACTATTATTTGCAAATAAATACAAATATTGCATTTTTGAATCAGCCTTCGCAGAAAACTGATAACCGGTATTTGCGTAGAGGTCGCCATAATTATTATCATCTATATAACCCATGGCCGGATTTACTTCATTGCCGATAAAATCTGCTGTTGCACTATAAATGAACCCGGTATTGGCCGATTGAAAAATACCGGCATGATAATATAAACTGTTGCCGAATTTCATAGCTTTAAAACTTTCAAGCGTTGAAGCAATTCCGCCTTCTACAGCTAATTGCTGATTAATCCGTTTTACAAAATCAAGCCCTACCGATTGATTGGATGAATCGGTATGATCCGTATTCAGCCGGTTTGTAAAAATCCCGCCGATAAAACTTCCGAGTGAGTCTATTTCTTTTCTGGTGCGCAGCACTGTAAAATTATGAGGAGCAATTGCAAAAGCATCCAAACCAAGTGTCTGCATATTTAATATACCCATTTGCCAGCTGTTTACTTTGCCGGTCATACGCACACCGCCGATAATCGGAACGATATATCCATTTTCTTTTCCGATTGTGCGGGAAATAAATAATTCGTTGCCGGACGGAAATCCAAATCCTAAATAATTTGCAGACTCAAGAAAAAAACTTCTTTTTTCAGGCAGATTCACTTCGTATTTTGATAAATTAATAATTCGGTCATCTACTTCGGCCTGTGCAAAATCCGTATTTAATGTGAGATCAAGCGTCAGGTTTTTTGATAAACCATATTTTGCATCCACACCGATATTACTGATGATCTTATCGAGTGTTTCATTTTCAGTAAAATGTTTGCCGGCAAGCCAGGTGCTGTTTTTATGATAACCTGTGCTATCTGCATTTAAAATATTTTCTTCAAAATAATTTGCAATAATATACGGGCTGATATAAAAAGGTACATGTGTTTTTAAATCCCGGAAAATGATTTCACGGGCAAAAGAAATATTTGTCCATGCATTTGTTGTATTTGGATCGCATTTCGGAAATGTAATTAATTCGTTTTTTCTTTTTATCAGCCTGGCAATTCTGAACGACATAATTACTTCCTCACTCGATTCAAAACGCAGTGAAGAAAAAGGAATGCGGTATTCAGTTGTATAGCCAAGTGAATCAACTTTGCTGCGCACATCCCAAAATGTATTGTATGAATCAGCAAGATCATTTCCATCATGTGTTGCCTGTGCATCCCATCTTGCATCCAGTGTATTACTCAGAAAACTAAATCCGGAAATCCCGTCATTGTAACTGTCGATTAATACGGCGGTCCCGTCTTCCTGCCCGATCGGAAAATCACGTTCCAGTTCAAGACGGATCAGTTTATCTGCCTGTTTATCGTAACAACGCAATCCCACAAATAAATAATCATCGTTATACAGGATCCGCACTTCAGTATATTCTGTTGGCTCTGCTCCCGGCATCGGATCGGTTTGCATAAATGCATTTTCAACAGGGGTAAGCAACCATTCGGGTTCGCTCATCATGCCGTCGAGTATAATATTTTCCTGTATGCGGTATGGCTCATAGGGCGCTTGCCCTCTGAGAGATTCAGCTGTAATCAAAAGGCAGATGAAGGGTAATAAAATCAATTTCATCGGGTTCAAAATAAGTTAAAAATACTGGCGGTTCAAAGATTCTCCCAGGCACAAGTGGTTTGAAAAAATTTTCTTTCTGCCGAAAGCACTGATAAATAAGGACTTAACAAATTTTAACGCCAAGAACTATTAAAAACATGCTACTATGTATTGCATAGTTCAAAGATATGCCATAGCTTTGCATCATGAATGTAGAAAATGCGCAGGCTCAAATGCGAAAAGGTGTGCTGGAGTTCTGTATCCTCGCTATCATCAGTGAGGGAGAGATCTACCCTTCGGATATAATCGGCAGATTAAAAGATTCGAATATGCTGGTTGCGGAAGGAACGGTTTACCCTTTGCTTAACAGGCTGAAGACAATGGAACTGCTTAGCTATAAATGGGTGGAAAGTAATTCGGGACCACCCCGCAAATATTATCAGTTAACTGATAAGGGCCAACAATTTTTAACCGAATTACATAAAACCTGGCAGGAATTATCCAATGCCGTATCAATTAATTCAAAACATTTAAAAATACAATCCAATGAATAAACTTATTCAGGTAAATATTGGCGGTATTGTTTTTCAGATCGACGAACAAGCCTATAAAAAATTAGATGCCTATTTAACCTCCATTAAAAGAAAATATGCAAATTCAACCGACGGTGATGAAATTGTAAAAGATATTGAATCACGAATTGCAGAAATATTTACAGAAAAATTCCGGGGCACAAATGGGGCAATTATGGAAAATGATGTGGATGAAATTATTTCCATCATGGGTAAGCCGGAAGATTTTGAAACGGAATCGTCGGAACAAAAATCTTCTGCCCATCAATCTGAAGATGTACACCGTGCATCAAAGTTTTACCGCGACAAGGAACATAATGTATTAGGCGGTGTTTGTGCAGGCTTTGCAGCAAAATTCGGTATTGATGCATTGTGGATCAGGCTTGCATTTCTTGTGATATTTTTCTTCGCCGGCACAGGTTTATTATTATATATTATTTTATGGATCATCATACCCGAAGCAAAAACAACTGCAGAGAAACTGGAAATGCACGGGAAAAAAGTGAATATTGATAATATCGAAAAAACGGTTAAAGAAGGTGCGCAGCAATTTAAAGTGCGAATGAATGAATTTGGTGAAGAAGTAAAACAAACATTTTCAAAAGAGAATGTAAATAAAACAACCAGAAATGCCGGCGATCTGATCGAAGGTTTTTTTGAAACCATCAAACCATTTTTTACAGCACTGGGAAAAATTATCATATTCGGTGTACTCATCGTTTGTTTGATAATCGTAATTGCAATTGTAGTTGAATTATTCACTAACTGGGGAAGCGGATTTTCAGGCGTCCATTTCTTAGGATCTCATATTACCGATGGCGGAAATCAGGCATGGGTGCTCGTGAGTTGTGCACTTGCACTTGTAATCATACCTCTGATCGGTATTATTTTTTCTAGCACCAAATATTTACTCGGTGTTAAAAAGAAAACAAAATTTGTGAGCCGCTCACTCGGATTTTTATGGACCATTTGCTTAATCGCTGTTATTTATTTAGGGATCACAATTGGCCGTGAATTTAAATATGAAGGCTCAGTGAATTCGAATATGCAACTTGCACAACCGGTAAATACAACGATGTACATCAAATTAAACGGTGAGGTAACGAATAAAAATTATAAGGACCGGAACCACACCTGGAACCATGTGCAGTTTGATGAAGACAGCCTGGGTTTGCAGCAAATACATATTGAATTTGAAAAAAGCCCGGATACCAGTTTTTATCTGCTCATCAATAAAACATCAAGAGGATACAACCACGACGATGCGAAACTGAATGCCCAGAATTTTGGTTTTGAAATTGTGCAACCGAATGATTCGGTGATTATATTGCCTACGGCAATTTCTCTTCAGGAAGGTGAGCCATGGCGCAATCAGGAAGTGTTTATCATTATCAGGATACCTCAGGATAAATTTGTAAACCTGAATAAAAACATAGATCCGTATCTTGAAAATAATGAATTTATTTCCGACCTTAGCGAAGTGGAATTATATCATACGAAATTGAAAATGACACCGGTGGGTTTAAAGCCGGTATATTAAAATACAGCGGGTATATTCAAAGGAAAAGAATGCTTAATTAATTAAATGTAAAACTATGAATATCGATCCCGCCCATTGGCATTTATTGCTCAACCATTTTCCGATCATACTCAGTATCGTCGGAACCGGATTTATTATCGCTGCATTTTTATTTAAAAAACAACATCTGCGTTTTGGAGGTTTGCTCCTGCTAATTATAGCAGCGGCGGGTGCTTACCTTGCTTTCCAGACAGGTGAAGGTGCTGAAGAAGCCGTCGAAAATTTAGCCGGCGTGAGTCACGACGCAATTGAAAAACATGAAGGATCTGCAAATACCGGATTGAAGATTATTCTCGGCACCGGTCTGATTGCATTGATCACAATTTTATTGGTACATGCAAAAAAGAAACAGGCAAATGTATTTTTGATCATTACCTTGCTCGCATCACTTGCTTCTGCCGGATATATGAGTTATGTCGGTTATACCGGCGGTGTGATCAGACATTCGGAAATTCGCGGCGATTTTGGAGGAAGCAAATCAAATGCTGAAGGGCAAATCCTGAATGCAAATGAGCAGGATGATGATTAGGCGTATTAATTTTTGATGTAATAATTCAAAGCCCTGCGCAGGCGGGGCTTTTTTTGTTTTGTCTATTTTGCGATCTTAGCAAAAACATGTACGTGCGCAATTCCCGTTTTTATTTAATCGGCATTTTGTTTATTTTTTTGTCCTGCACAAAACAAGAAAAAAATAATTCCAGATCATTTTACTGCTGGCAGAGTACCGTTCAATTCAATGAAAATGAAATTGCACGGCTGGAATCACTGCAAGTTGAGAAATTATACATCCGTTTTTTTGATGTTACCTGGGATAAATCTTCCCTTCAGCCCCTTCCCGTATCACTTACAAATATTTCATCTGCAGTTGCGGAGAAATTTCAAATCGTTCCCGTTGTATTTATTACAAACGAATCAATTTCCAACCTCGACACCAATCAAATTAAAACACTTGCATATAAAATTTCGAAATTAACAGAAGCGCTTCTTGCTAAATATAAAATCGCGGCTCCATCAGAAATTCAAATTGACTGCGACTGGAATGAAAAAACAATGGAGAATTATTTTTTATTATTGAATGAATTGAAAAAATTTCCTGCCCGGAAAAATTGTATCTGGACTGCAACGATCAGGTTGCACCAGATCAAGTTTTATGAACAAACAGGTGTGCCGCCGGTAAACCGCGGAACGCTCATGTTTTATAATATGGGAAATGTAGAAGACTATCATGCGCCGAATTCAATTTACCAAACAGAAATTGCTAAGCAATATCTCGGCCGCATCGACGCATATCCTTTACCACTCGATGCTGCAATTGCTTGTTATAGCTGGGGTTTATTATTTGAGGATCAAAAACTGTTGAAAATATTTTATCCGCTTTCAGCAACGGATCTTCCGGATTCTTTATTTACAAAACAATCAAACCAGATGTATTCTGCTAAAAAAAATTTTTATTTTGAAGGCCAGTTTATGACAACCGGTGATGAAATTAAAATTGAAACCATGTCGCCCGCCCTTGCAATACAATCTGCAAAGCAGCTTTCGCCTCATTTGAAAAATGAAAGCCGTTCTGTAATTTTATATCATCTAGACTCAACTGTATTAAATCAGTATTCCGATGAAGAATTTGAAAATCTTTTCAATTGCTTTAATTAGTTTTTTAAGCATCTGGCCCGTTCAATTGGTTAACAGCTGTGCCTGGGATGACTGGGATATAGATGATGAATATCTGAAACCGCTTGATCAGGAAATTATTTCAATGCCGGAGTATTATCCGTTTTTATATTCCGAACATTATTGGTATCACTACGACAACTGGTATTATTATGAGGATGAAGAAAAAGAGGAAGATATATTCGACGGCCAGGGTGCAAATGTGCGGGAATGGATGAATTATTTTAATAATGCCGTGACAAAAAATGAAATTCTGGATATTGTCTATCATTCAAATGAAAGTGATTTTAGTTTATTATATGAATACCTCGATGGAAAATCTGTTGTGCTGCGTGACAACTGGCAAAATAATGGCTTGATCGCTTATTGGAAAGAACATAAAGGTGATCCTGCGATCAGCTACCTGCGCTTTGCAAAAGAAGTTGAACCGCTTGTCGACAATGGCGATTGGTGGTACCCGCCGGAACGAGATACATTGACAATGAAGGAATTTAAAGTAGAGGCAATTAAAGGATTTTTAAAATCGAAAGATGCATTTATCAAATCCCGGTACCTGTATCAGGCAATGCGCCTTGCACATTATACCGGCGCTTATCAGGAATGTATCGATCTCTATGATCAGAATGAAAAATTATTTGAAAAAGAATCAATGATCAAATACTGGTGCCTGAGTTTAAAAGCAGGTGCTTACTGGCGCATGGATAAATTCGCTGCATCATCTTATTATAATTCGATTGTTTTTGATAAATGCCCTTCACGCCGTTTATATGCCGAACGTGATTTCTGGATTGATAATGAGGCGACATGGCAAAAATGTCTGGCGATGTGTAAAAGCGACCATGAAAGAGTTGTGCTCTGGACGCTAACAGGAATAAATCAGAATAATTCGGCAATTCCGGCATTGAAAGAAATGCTTCGACTTGATCCTTCGGCTCCGGAAATTGAATTATTACTCGCCAGAGAAATTGAAAAAATGCAACGCAATTATATGCCTGTTGCATGGTGGACGGATGTGGATTCGGAAAATGCATACGCCTATAAACCGGAATCAAATGATAAAGATGAATTATTTAATTTCATAAAATCCGGGCTCAACACAAATAAAGTGCAAACACCTGCCTATTGGTATAATGCTGCGGCATTCATTCAGCTCATCAATCAGAATTACGGCGATTGCGATCAATATTGTGAACTCGCAACAAATTCTGCAAAGGGAAATCAGGTTTTTGCTGATCAGGCAAGACTGTTACGCATTTTAAATAAAGTGGAAGAATATGGTAAAATAAATCCGCAGATTGAATCCGGATTAATGGAAGATCTCAAATGGTTAAAAGCAGGAACTTCGCAGTCGGCCGGCGATACTTATAAACTGGTGATGTACCGGTTGATGCATTATTACAATGCAAATAATGATGTACTTGATGCAGAAATGTGCAGAGCTTCTGTTGTGTCTTATTATGATATTTACGAACATCCTGATATGAAAACAGTTGACGAATTATATGCATTCTTTACATCGAAAACGAAACGCCCGTTTCAGGATTTCCTTGCCGCACAATATCCATACGATGCGGATGATATGCTTGAAATAAAAGGAACACTTTTGATGCGCACATATAATTGGCAGGCCGCAATTGATGCTTTTGAAAAAATGCAAAATAAGGAACACCCGATGATGCAATTGCCAACAAACCCTTTTTTAATTCATATCCGGGATTGTCACGATTGCGATTTTATCGAATTTCCGGATAATTATACAAAACGCAGCTTCGCGGAAGAAATGCTGCAACTTGAAAAACAGGCCGCTGAACCGGGTGGTGATAAAGCAGCAATTTATCATCGTCTTGGAAACGGCTATTATAATATGACGCATTTTGGAAATTCGTGGATGGCCATTGATTATTATTTATCCACCTGGTACTGGGAGTGGGGAGAATTTGAAGAAAACGATGATGAATTTTTAGATTGCACGAAAGCAGCTGAATATTATCGCAAAGCATTTGCTGCTTCAAAAGACGAAGAATTTCAGGCGATGAATTTTTTCATGCTTGCGAAATGCGAGCAGAATCAGTATTATATTTCTGATGCATATGATTATGATAATCAGGACGGCCAGAAAGAAGGATACCGGACAAACTTTGCCATATTGAATAAAAAATATAAACGGACTGAATTTTATAAACAGGCGATAGAAGAGTGTAAATATTTTGATTATTATGTTTCAGTGCATTAATAAAATCTGAATTTTTTAAATGTGGTTCGTTTTATTGTTTTGAATGCTTTATTATCTTTACTAAACCTCTTCATCGGCATACACAATTTTTTAACCTTGTCCGCCGTACGGCGGACTAAAATATAATCGTATGCGCAAAAAGATTTTTACACTACTCACCCTTTTTACATGCACAATCGGTTTAAATACGTTATTTGCTCAACCTGCAATTTGGGAAAGCCGGGGTATCGGAGGCGGCGGTGCATTGTTTGCACCATCGGTAAATCCGGCAAATACAAATGAACAATATATTGCATGTGATATGACGGAGGTGTTTCATACCACAACCGCAGGTATAAACTGGGAAACGGTTGCATTCGATAAACTGCAGTCTGTCACGAGTTCAAAAGTGCAATTCACATCAGACAATTTAATAAGGTATGCGGTGAATACCGATTTTTTTTCAGAGGCAAAATTTCCGGTAAAATCAACCGATGGTGGAAATACCTGGACGGCTATTTCAGATCCGACCAGCGGAGAATGTTATTCGATTTTTGCGGATGATAATTCAACTCAAAAAGTAATTATTTCTTCTTACAACCGCATTTATTTTTCATCGAACGGCGGTACATCCTTCACAAATATTTATACGAATATGGGAAGCGGTGCCGCATATATCGGAGGTGTATTTTTCGACGGATCGAATATTTATATCGGTGCTGCAAAAAATTTAATTGTGTCCACTGATAATGGTGCAACTTTTACTTCCTATACATTAACCGGTTTACCCGCAGGAAGAGGAATCATGTCGTTCGCTGGTGCAAAATCCGGCGCAACCACAAGGCTATTTATTACAGGATTTGACCTTGTTGATATTTATCCGGGTGTAACCGGCGCAGATTTTTCCGCTTATAAATCAATTTATAAAATGGATTATACGGTTGGCGGAAGCTGGGTATCATCTGCAACCGGTATCAGCGGATCCAATAAACCGTTTTTTGTTGATATGGCTGAAAATAATATTGATGTTGCTTATGTTGCCGGTGGAAATACATCAACCGGTTATCCGATCGTTTATAAAACCACAAATGGCGGGGCAAACTGGAGTGCTGTTTTTCTCACAAATAATAATGAAAATATTTATACGGGCTACCAGGGTGATAATGGAGATGAGGGTTGGTATTATGATGAATTTGCAGAAGGATTTGATGTTGCCTCAACGGACAATAATGTTGCAATTATTACCGGCCTTGGTTTTCCGCATTATACTTCCGATGGTGGTGCAACATGGCACCAGCAATATGTAAATACCGCTGATCAGAATCCATTGAATCTCGATATTGTAAAAGGAAAAAATTATGCAGGTGTCGGTTTGGAAAATACTTCCTGCTGGACCTTGTGCTGGAGCGATGCAAATAATCTCTTTGCCGGTTTTTCTGATATCACCGCGATTAAATCACCAGATGCCGGAAATAAATGGAACAAAAATTATTTTTCGCTTACTGAAAATTCTGTTTATAAAGTAATTAAAGAAAACGCAACGGGGAAGTTATATGCTGCAACATCCAGTGCACATGATATGTACCAGAGCACTTATCTGAGTGATGCCAATATTGATGGTGCCACAGGCCGAATTTTATCTTCAACTGATAATGGAACAAACTGGTCGGTTCTGCACGATTTCGGCGACCCGGTGATCTGGCTCACACTCGATCCGAATGTTGCAAATAAAATGTATGCATGTGTGATTCATTCGGTTAATGGCGGCATTTATGTTTCTTCAAATATTCATCTCGGTGCAGCAAGCACATGGACAAAACTTGCAAACCCGCCGAGAACAGAGGGCCATCCGTATAATATTCATGTTTTAAACGACGGGACACTTATTGCAGTTTATTCAGGGAGAAGAAATGCAGCCGGAACATTTATTGCCAGCAGCGGCGTGTTTAAATCCACAAATGCAGGTGTGAGCTGGACGGATATTTCCGATCCCGGCATGTTTTACTGGACAAAAGATTTAATTATAGATGAAAATGATCCGACTCAGAATACATTTTATTGCTGCGTATTTTCAGGTTGGGGTGGCCCGCCGAATGGATTGGGTGGAATTTATAAAACAACTAACCGCGGAACATCCTGGACAAAAATAAATTCAAGCGATCGTGTTGAATCGTGTACCATCAATCCGAATAATCCGAATGAAATGTATTTCTCAACCGAAAGTGAAGGATTGTGGATGACATCGAATTTAAATGTCGCATCACCCGTATTTACAAAAGTTGCAAATTATCCGTTCATGCACCCGGTGCGCATGTTTTTTAATCCGAATAATGAAAATGAATTATGGGTAACAAGTTTCGGAAACGGACTAAAGATGGGCCTCCTTGATAATTGCACGGCACCCGTGAATTTAATTGTAAGCGGAGTTACTTCTACAACCGGAACAGTTGTATGGGATATGGTTCCATCGGCGGATAGCTATCGGGTAACAAGAAAAGTAACAGGCGGTGGTACGTTTAATTATAATGTATTTACAAATACCATCACATTTACCGATTTAATTCCGGGCACGAATAACAAAATATTTGTGAAAGCAAAATGCGACGGCGTGTATTCTGATAAATCGGTGAAGGTTACAATCAATACACCTTTGCGATCGGGAGAATTAAATGAGTTATCAATTTATCCGAACCCGGCGAAAAATACTATTTCAATCAACTGTAGTGCACCGGTGCAAAATGCGGAATTGATAAATATAAACGGAGAGAAAATGAATGTTGAAATAAAAACAATCTCTACCGGAAATTTCTCAATCGATATAAATGAATATCCCGCAGGTGTTTATTTTCTGAAATTATATCTTGACAATGAAATATTAACCAGGCAGGTAATTAAAATAGAATAGTGTTCAAATAAAAAAAGGCCTTACCGCACAGTAAGGCCTTTTTTTATTTTACAAAGTTTACCTCTGAATAATTATTTTTTCACTTCGAATCATCTCCCCTGTTTCATTTTGCATATTTACAAGATAAATTCCTTCGGGTAAATTATTTGTTTCGATTGTGATGATGTTTTTATTTCCGTTTGTTGTAGTATTCTGATACATCATACTTCCTGCAATATCGAAAACAGAAATTGTTATTTTATTCAGATCTACATCAGTCGTATAAATATATATTTGATTACCTGCCGGATTCGGATAGATTTTTATATCATCTGTTAACGGCAATTCATCAATTGCAAGTGGTTGTGCCGGTAAATTCAAACCCGTAGTATCATCCACATAGAAATACATCATCACCATCATTTCATCAGCACTTGTTAATCCAAAACCAACATCTTCGGGCCCGTCGTTGATCCAGGTTGTCTGGAAAATAATTCCATCTTCCCATTTTATCGGCAGCATTTCAGGCCAGTATCTTGTTGGCGGATGTTTGTAATCATAAATTTCATCAAGGCAACCGGGAACACCATTGGTTGCGCCGCATGCACCATCAAAAATTTGTGTTCCTTTTTCTCCGTCAATGCGTTTATAAATATTAAAGTCTTCGCCATATTTATGTGTATGGCAGCTCATCGCCCAAATAAATAATTGATCATCACCATGTCCGTTTTCAAATGCGGAAGCTTCATCGGTATACGGCAGTCCGTTATTCGGCACATTAAAACTCTGGTTTGAAAGTAAAACAGAAATCATGGGTTGAATTGCAGTGCCGGTTGGCTGTGTAAATACATTTAAATACACTTCGCAAGACAATACTTTATCAGTGCTGTAATTAATATAATGCGAATTCAAATTGAGAATGGTTGCAGCTTCCCACGGAAATGCCGTTCCTTCCGGTAGCTTAATGCTGTCGGTGTATTGGTTTGCAGAAACAAGATCTATCCCTGCGAATTCAGGACCATCGTGTAAACCATTTTGCACGCCAACCGCAAATACAGGATTATAATATTTATAGGTAATAAAATGATGGGAGTAATCGCCCATATATGTATCGAGTCTGTTCACTTCCAAATCTTCGGGTAAGCCGGTGTAATATTTTAACCAGTATTCATGTTCATCCTCACGCCAGAGAAAAAATGGCCCGAAGTGAATCTGAAACCCCTCACCGGTTGCAGGAGGTGCCGGAGGAGACGGAATACTTTGTATGCCGCCGTTGTCATAAAAGTCGGCAATTAAATCCATGTCCACCAAAGTATCCGATTCGAAGGCACCGTAGATGATCCATTGCCTTATTAATTCAATGTCTTTATTGTTCAAAGGAGATGCTCCCTGCGGACAGGCATCACCTTCGCCCGCTTGAAGATTAACATCCAAAGCAAGGCCATTATTGATCTTTGAAAAAAGGAAACTTGTGTAGGGGTCGCCCGGCCGGACACGCTTATAATTTTTAGCGGCAGATACCGCATTTGAAGGGGTCACATCCACGAGATTATCGAATACCTCACTGCTGCTGCCATCAAGTGCCAGCCCGCTGATATGCCCTGCTGTGTGGCAGGAAGCGCAATTTACCTGCACCACATTATAAACGTTTTCCCAGGTTGTGGATTGAGCATTTACTGAGAAAGAAATGGTAAAAAATAATATTGCGGGGATGCTCTTTTTCATATACCGGATTTTTTTGAAGATTAAAATTAACCAATATTAGGTATTGAGGTGATGGCGAAATGTTACGCTCCTGTAAAGATTTTAAATTTATCATCCGACCAATTCAGGGTTGTAAGATTTGCATTGCATTCCCGAGCCGATTTATCACCGTAATCTGTCTATTATAATTTACAAACCGCAAAGACCATGTGATATGTGTGCTGTCACAAAATTTCTTATTTGTTAATACAAGGAGTCTTAAATACTGTTAGTTTAGCTACCCATTTCAAGAAAAAAAGAAAATGAAAACTATTTTAATCATCATGCTTACCTCGGCTTTTTTGCTGCAATCCTGCGCAGAAGACCCGGTTGCCCAGGGCGACAGGAAGGTAACTTACCGTGTTTCCGGCACAGAATATAACGTGCTGATCAAGTATCCGAATGGAGAGAAGGAGCTCGTTTACAACCAGACAAATGTATTTAAGCGCTATGCACACGCATCCACCGGTGATCCGCTGTATGTATTGGCTTACGGTAGCGACGACCTTGTTGTAACAATTGTAGTGGACGGAAAATTAGATACGGTAAGAAAAGCCGTAAATACCGGAACTTCTCTTGTTCTCGTTGAATCTCTTGTTAAAGAGGATTAAACAAGCCGCAAATTGTACTGTTACAAATAACCCCAAAATTGCTGAAACGAAGTTTCCGTTTTTAGTTGCAGTATTTTTTATTGCTTATACCATCCTGCATACATGATATAATTATCAGAGATCCGTTTGATCGTTTGCTTAAACGCTTCTTCACTCAGTGGTTTTAATTTTTTGGCCGGCACGCCGCCATAAATGAATCCGCTTTCAAGAATTGTATTTTCAAGCACAACACTTCCTGCGGCAATCAGCACGTTTTCATGCACCACCGCATGATCCATTACAATTGCACCCATACCGACAAGTATATTATTATGTAAAGTGCAGCCATGCACAATTGCATTATGACCAATTGAAACATGATCGCCGATAGTTGTTGCCGCTTGCTGATATGTGCAATGTATGATTGCATTATCCTGAATATTCACTCCGTTTCCAATACGAATTGAATTTACATCTCCCCGAATTACCGCATTGAACCAAATACTGCAATTATCTCCCATCACAACATCACCTGTAATTGTTGCATTTTCCGCAATAAAACAATTCTGTCCAAACACGGGTGAAATATTATGAACGGGATAAATAAATGGCATAACTAAAAATTTAGGTTTAAGAAATAGATTTTATTTTTTTTAAAATCGCATCTGTTATTTGAATACCGGCTTCATAACCGGCATCATAAATTATTTTAGATTTATTCAGATCAAATATCGTATAGCCTGCCGTATCAGTTTCAATTACAAAATCACATTGTTTTAAACGCTCTTCCATATTTACCATTAAGGTGATATTTAATACCCTGTAACCAATTTCACGCATACTGCTTAATTTTTCTGTGTGATGCAGTGGTGTTACGTTTACACCGATTAATATTTCGCATTGATCGCGAATGGGCTCCACAGGTAAATTATTTATCACACCGCCATCACAATATAAGCCATCGCCAATTTTCAATGGTTTAAATACAAGCGGAATACTTTGCGATGCAATTACATAATCAATTAATTTCCCGCTGCCGATGATTTCACATTTACCTGTATTGAGATTTGTAACGGACAGATAAAATGGCTTTTGTAATTCATCAAAACTATTGTGCGGAATATTTTCTAAAAGCACTTTACGGAAATATGCAAGTTCAACCATTCCTTTATTCGGCAGGCCCATTTTAATAATACTGTAAATGGATTTATTTTCAATTACCGAATATATTTTATGCGGCGAACATCCGGCTGCATATAAAGCACCAACCATTGCACCCGCACTGCTGCCCGAAATAATATCAGGCTGAATGCCAGCGCTTTCAAGCGCCTGCAAAACACCGATATGTGCAATACCCCTTGCACCACCACCGGAAAGACATATGCCGGTTTTGTATTTCATTTTGTAAAAGCTGCTAGCTGCTAGCCTCGATCTATTTCCTTTTAATTAATCCTGTTTGCTCTCCAAAAGTAAATGCAAAATCTTTCATGCGTTTCACAATTTCTTCATTTTGATTTGCACGCATATATGTATCAGCCATGGTCATGAATGTCTGGAAAAAAAATTTATCCATTTCATCCTGCCGCATTTCTTTTGTCCAGAGATCAATGCGCAGTGTTTCAGCACTTTTTTCATCCCATAAACTCAGCATGAACGCTTTGCAATTTTCTGCTTCTTTCATTTCACTGTCGCTTGCAAACCACGAAATTGTTTGCGGTATATGCTGCTCGTCGAGATGAACCGTTAAATTAATTTCGGAAGTATTGTTTGACATACCATTTCTTTTGGCACGAAATTAGGCATTCCTTGTCAGCAATAAACTGATCGTAAAAATCAAAAACCAAAACAAAAGATCAAACCAAACCGTTTTATTTCATATCTCGGTTCTATCAAGTATCTTTAAAACCCAAACCGCATCTCAAATGAAATTTCTGAAACCCTTTTTTCTGCTGCTTGCATCCTTTGTTTTTATGCAGGCTAAAAGTCAGGTCGTGTATGTAACCGAATGGAAAAGCGAAGCCAATCTGAAAGTATATGTAACCGATTCACCTGCTGAAGCAGATGTTGTTGTTTTCAAAAGTGAATGGAAAAGCGATGCGCAGGAAAACAGCGGCATCTGGTATTTTACCGAATGGAAAACAGAAGCAGATAAGATCATTTATTTCACAGACTGGCGCAGTGAAGCAGATATTGTGATCTGCTATACAACTTATAAAAGCGAAGCCGGCAAACGGAAATAGAGCCCTTTTTCAACACGGCGTCGTAACTTCAGGCCGTGAATCTTGTATTCGACCTTGGTAATACCAGCCATAAATATGCTGTTTTTGACGGTGATAAATTGATTTGCCATGAAACACAAAATAAATTCACTCCGGCAGAAATTTCTGACCTCATTGCAAGGTGCGGGATAAAAAATTCAATACTTTCAGCAGTTGAAGATTTTGATCCTGAAATAGAAAATCTTCTCAGAACCTCCACCCGTTATTTTCAATTTACACACAACCTCCACATCCCGCTCACAAATAAATATTCTACTCCCGAAACACTCGGCAACGACCGTCTAGCCGGAGCTATCGGCGCAGCATTTACATTTCCTCACGAACCTGTGCTTGTCATAGATGCGGGCACATGTATCAAATACGATTTTGTAAATGCAGCGGGAGAATACCTCGGCGGAGCAATTTCTCCGGGGCTCTATATGCGGTTTCTGGCCATGCACAATTATACATCCAGGTTGCCGTTAATAGATCCGGATATGCTGAAAAGCATTGAGGATATCCGCTTGACGGGCGATTCAACAAAGAATGCATTGATGTCCGGCGGCGCAAAAGGGGCTTTGTTTGAAGCGGAAGGATTTATCGCAGCATATGAAGAAAGATATCCCGGCTTGCATGTGATTTTAACAGGCGGAGATGCGTCGTTTTTTGAATTGCATTTGAAAAGGAAGATATTTGCACTCCCGCAATTAGTGCTTTTGGGGCTTAACATCATATTAGAACACAATCTGAAACAGACTTAATGTACCTATCCATACGCAGGCTCACAATCACAGCGCTTTTTATTTTCAGTTTTCAAATCTTATCATCCCAGATAAATTCACCGTATTCGAGATTCGGAATTGGCAATTTATTTCCGGCATCATTTGAAGTTGCAAATGGAATGGGTGGCATTTCGGCAACATTATTCAATCCGTATGCAATTAATTTTCTGAATCCTGCATCCTACGCCGATATCCGTTATGCCATGTTTGATGTGGGTGGATATGCACATGTGCTTAGTATTGAAACAGTTGATGAACAATATACTTCGGGTGACGGCAATTTATCTCATTTTGCATTTGGTTTCCCGATGCTCAAAAAATTGCGCAACCAGAATTTCGGCATCAGTTTCGGATTAATTCCATACAGTTCGTTTCAATACAATATTATCGAAGAAATTCCTTCAATTGACAACGAGCTTGGAACAACAGAATATAATTATATCGGCAACGGAGACCTCTACCAGTTTTATGGCGGACTGGGATACCAGTTCAACAGCAAGCTTGATACACTTCCAACGAAAGGCGATACACTTGCATCAAAATCGAATGATTCAATCAGTATCGTTTCACATGCTTTCAGCCTCGGTGCAAATATTTCTTATTTATTCGGAGGTTTATCAAGCTATACATACGCTTCTTTTCCGGATCAGGCAAATTCACAAACAACAAAACTTTCACGTGAAAACAGGATCGGAGGGATCATGTATAATTTCGGAATGGGTTATGAATTTCATTTGTATAAAAATAAAACGGATCTGCATACCTGGCGTATTGGCGCATCCATGAATCCGGATATCACGGTAAACGGTTTACAATCTGTACTTTGGACTAATATTCTCCGCAGCGGTAATTATGAATTTGTTACCGATACACTTTATTCTGCACCCGATACTTCAGGTTCGATCACACTGCCTCTCACTTACAGAGCCGGAATTTCATACAGTTTCAATTCTTCCGATGAAAAGAAAAATCAATTTACGATCAGTTCTGAATTCAGCCAGTCGCTATGGGATAATTATGTTGGATTTCAAAGTTCGGGTTCATTAACCAACAGCTGGCGCCTGATGCTGG
>CAYXBK010000034.1:17246-26939 GCA_964463165.1 uncultured Chitinophagales bacterium | reverse complement strand
TGCACTAATTAGGATATCGGCATATCCATCTCCATTCACATCGCCCGCACCTGCAACACAATGCCCGAAACTTGACTTCTTTTTGTTGTTTTCAAGGATTACATTGGGTATTGGATTAATTCCTGTTGCAGAACCATAATGAACATATACAACACCTTCATCCTGTAAACCATTATCAAATTTTTCAGCTCCGATAATTATATCAGAATACCCATCTCTGTTTATATCTCCGGCACCTGAAACACTAATTCCCAAATTTGCTTTTGCCTGATTACTTTCAATTGTAGTAGGTGTTGCTGATAATCCGGAAGGAGATCCATAATAAATAAAAGCACCGCCTTCCTGTGATTCCGCATTTGACAATTTGCTGGCTCCGGCAATGATGTCTCCATATCCATCACCATTTACATCACCTGCACGTGCAACAGAAATTCCAAAATTTGCATTTGATTTATTTATTTCTGCACTCCAGTCGGGAATTAAAGAAACACCGCTATTTGAACCGTAAAAAACAAATATTTTACCTTCATTGGTTTGGCCATTATCATAAAATGGGGCGCCTGCAATCATATCATTAATTCCATCACCGTTTAAGTCTCCTGCGTCCGAAACTGAGTAACCGAGTTGGGCGTTCGCCTGATTTGATTCATAAATTGTGTGGTTTTCGGAAATTTCGTTTTGAGGTTTTGAATCTATGATATAAATTACTCTGTCATAATAATCATCATAAAAAATACCTGCACCGATATCATAGTCATTTGTAATTGCGAGTTCGCTGTATCCGTCACCATTTAGATCGCCCGCAATTGTAATTTTGGTTGTATAATAATTTTCGTTCGGATAAAAATTTGACTCGGGCTTAACCGGAAGCGGAGATGGTATAAATGTATCTGGTATATCACTCATACCGGTTGCCTTCCCATAGAAAATATATATTTTCTGTGCAGCAGCGCAGGGAAGAACCAAATCTGCATATCCATCATTATTTAAATCACCTGCAGGAGTAAATTCACCGGTAATTTTATCATCCACCATTCCGGTGAAATAAGACCAGTCGGGCACCGGTGAAAATCCTGTTGAAGATCCATAAAATATATCTGCTTTATACAGGTCAAAAGAACTTACGAGTTTATGAATCAGAATATCTGCATAACCATCTCCATTTAAATCGCCGATATTATTAATTTTTGTTGCATAATAATCTCCTGTTGGTGCGGTGAATGTCCAGGCAGCAATTGTATCGATGCCGGAAGCACTTCCATAATACAAATAAACTTTGGGTGTATGAAAAGTGATATCTCCATAATTTTTATAAGGAGAGCCTGCTATAATATCGCTAAATCCATCGCCATTAATATCGGCAACTGCAGCAGATGCTGAAAAAGCTTCATTGGTTCCTTCCCGGAATTTTTTAGAATTTTCTAAAGGCAATCCGGTATTGCTTCCGGGAAATACCTGCATATTACCGGTATAAGTAAATTCAGGGAGCGGATTTGAAACTGCAATATCTGTATAACCATCATTATTAAAATCTGCAGGTTTACTGAAGATCACACCTCTTTCAACCGGATCGTCAACATAAAATCGTGAAGTATCAGATGCACGCAATCCGATTGAGGATCCGTAATAACAAAAACATATGTTCCCGGGTCCTGTAACCGAACCCGGTGTTTGAACAATGATATCGCTAAATCCATCATTGTTCAAATCACCTGCAGGCCATGCACTTAATATAAAAAGATCAGAAGCGTACAATACATAATCCGGCAGTGTATGAATACCATTTGCAGAACCATGATAGATATATACTTTTCCCAGATCTGTTGATACCGCATCAAAATCCGGAGCAGTGATCATAAAATCACCGTAACCATCACCATTCACATCACCTGCTGATTCAAATTGTTTTCCGAATCCTGATTGAAATTGTTCTGCAGAAAGAGGTAATTCGTTTAATGGTTGTGTGTTAAATTCATAGCCATAAAAAAAATAAATATAATTTGTTGCAAGCCCATTCGCTGATGTAACAAAATCGCTGTAACCGTCATTATTAATATCCCCCAAAGAAGTAAGTGCTGTTCCTAATTCGGCGTCTTCAATTTTTCCTTCAATACGAACAGTATAATTTTCTTTTATTCCGAGTTCTGACCCGAAATAAATTCTGATCTCTCCTTCATCTACAGATTCACAACAAACCGGTAATTGATCAAGATCTGATTTAGAAGCCGAAACAGCAAGATCGAAATAACCATCATTATTAAAATCCATTTTTCCTTCCAGAAATTGTCCAAAATAAATTGATGCTGCATCACCAACGGCATATCCTTCCAGTCCACCCCAAACTTTCCAGTTTTGGGTGGATGATGGTATAGTTGCAGTCCCATAAAATCCGTAAACGGCGCCTTCATCTTGTGCAACTCCATGATCTTCCCATCTTGCACTAATAAAAATATCTCCATAACCATCACCATTTACATCCGGAGAAATTTCAATTGTTTCGGCAAATTTTGCATTTAACGGACTGTGATAAGTCCATGCATAAACAGGATTTAATCCCGCAGCACTCCCATAATATAAAAATACATCAGCAGTAAAACCGGTTGCAAGAACATCTGAATATCCATCACCATTTACATCGCCAGATGCAAGTGCTCTGCCAAGTACATAATTCCCTAAATTTGATTCGACAATTAAATCCGGTGTAGTGGAAATTGAAATCGCCGATCCGTAAAAAACGAGTATTGCGCCTTCATTTGATTGACCGTTAGAGTAACCAATTGTAGTACCGGTACTGCAACCTGCTACAAAATCATCAATTCCATCGCCATTAATATCGCCAGCTCCCATTACTTTTGCACCATAATATCTGCTGACGGCATTGCCCTGATATTGACGATAATAAGTTGAATTCAATCCTGCGGCACTACCGAGATATAATTCAACAACTCCTTCTGAATTTTGCGGACTTGCAAAATTGGGATAACCGACAACTATATCATCATAACCATCCGCATTCACATCTCCTGCATTATCCATGATTGCCCCGAATCCGAATCCTGCATAATTTCTTTCTATTTGTTGATCAGCAATTTGATCGATACCGTCAGGTCCGCCAAAATAAATCATTAATTTACCTTCATCCGTTTGTCCATTATCAAAACCCGAAACACCAATGATCAAATCTTCAAATCCATCGCCATTAATATCGCAATCACCGATTAAAGTACTGCCAAACGTACTCTCGGTATTACTTGTGAATACAGGATAACTGTCGTCCGAATCATCTGTAAGCAAACCTGTATTAAAATAAATAAATACAATACCCTCATTGGTTTCATTTTCTTCCATATTCGGGCAACCTATCAAAAGATCATTATAATCATCATCATCCAGGCTTGCACAGGTTTTAATAAATTCACCATAGTTTGCATTTGACTGATTAACGGTTATAGATATTCGGTTACTATCAGGATAGATGTTCAATCCTGCGCTCATATAAATAAAAACACCACCTTCATCTGTTTGGCCATCATCATAATAAGGTGCATTCATAATTATTTCATCTGAATGATCCATATTTAAATCACTTACAGAACAAATCGCGGAACCAAATCCTGCATTCGACTGATTTAATTCAAACTGCTGATTAAAATTTAAACCGGTTGCATTTCCTGAAAATAAATAAACACTTCCTTCATTTAACTCACCGTTATCATAATCAGGTGCACCAACTGCAACATCACTAAATTCATCATTATTAATATTGATGTTTCCGCATACGGATTTACCAAAACTTGAAAATGCCTGATTTGTCTCATAGTAGTATGGGTCAATTGTGTAAAAACCTTCAGGTGAGCTAAAGAAAATATAAACACGGCCTTCATCGATCTGACCATTGTCGTAAGCCGGTGCGCCAACAATTAAATCATCGTAATTATCTGCATTCACATCGCCGGCAAATGCACAACTATATGAAAATTGTGCAGCTGATTGATCTCCATTTATAATTGCATCCGGAGTTGTACTGATTGCAATTCCATTCCCATAAAATAATAAAATTGCTCCTCCGTCTGCAACCAGGCCATCATAATTGACTGAACCAATCAATAAATCGTCGTAACCGTCATGATTTGCATCTCCATCAGCGGATAAAGAAATACCAATTTCCGCACCTGTCTGATTACTTTCATATGACCATTGTAAAACCTCACTTGCAATATCATATAAATAAACAATACCCTCATCAGTTTGTCCGCCGTCATATTTTGGAGCCGAGACGGCTATTTCCTGGATTCCATCGCCTGTAAGATCTCCGGTGGTAACCATTGAAATACCAAGATTTGCATTATCCTGGCCACCTTCAATTGAAAATACGGGTACGGGATTTACGCCTGATGTTTTTGAGTATCCATAAACATTTACCAGGCCTTCATTTATATTTCCATTATCAAAATAAGGTGCAGACACTGCAATATATGTTGAATAAGTATTTATTAATTCAGTTACCTGTGTGCCAAAACCAGCGTCAATTTGATTGAGTTGCGGGAAGAAAGTAAAGGTTCCGACACCACCAAACTGACCGTAATAAATATTTACAGTTCCTTCATCACTTGATGGGTTGTCGTATTCATAACATCCTAAAACCAAATCATCAAATTCATCATTATTTACATCCCCGACATGACTTAATGTTTTTCCAATACGTGCATTTAATTGCCGGCCATAAATAATATTTTGTGCAGAATTTGCGAGGCCCGCCGATGATCCGAGATAAATATAAACAGCACCTTCCTCTGTGTATGAACCGCTATAATTTGGTTCACCAACAATAAGGTCATCATAACCATCTGCATTCAGATCTCCCGCAGAATTACACGTATATCCATAATAACCGGAAGGTGTTAATCCTTCATTTACCCAGGATGCGATTGAAGGCAATCCGGTTGAGGAACCATAATATACGTATGCTTTTCCTGCATGAGAAATATCTGTTGTTTGATAATAAGCGCCGATCACAACATCATCATAACCATCACTATTCAGATCGCCTGCATCATTTACACTTGATCCAAAATAAGCACTTGCAATATTGCCCTCAGCAGTCCATTGCGGTGTTGCAGAAAATCCAGAAGCTGAACCATGAAAAACATAAACCTTTCCTTCCGAAGTTAAATCATTCGTTAAATTATAAGCACCAATAATCAGATCATCATAACCATCATCATTGATATCACCGGCATTACTCAAATCTTCTCCCAAATATGCATTTACAATATTAGATTCATAAGTCCAGTCTGGTGCAGTTGCAATCACACCAGTTTCACCATAATAAACAAAAACCTTTCCTTCATTTGACTGACCGTTGTCGAAACTATAGGCTCCGATTGCAAAATCTGCATAGCCATCATTATTTATTAAATTAAGACCGGCTACAGTATAACCATAATATGCATTTGCCTGATCCGATTCGTAAGTCCATGCGTATGTTGGCGATATTCCTGAAGCCGTACCCATAAATAAATATGCCGCACCTTCAGAGGTTTGGCCCGAAGTGAAATACGGTGCACCAACAAGTACGTCATCAAATCCATCATTGTTCACATCACCTGCATAACAAACAGAATAGCCAAATTGCATATTACTTATATTCTGTTCAATTGTTGCTGTTGGTGTGGAATTAAATCCTGAAGCACTGCCATGATAAATAAATATTCTGCCTTCATCTGTACTTCCGTTGTCGTATTTTGGTGCCCCAATTATTAAATCAATAAATCCATCTCCGTTAATATCACCTTCTTCACTTATTGATTTTCCAAAACTGGCGTATGCTTGATCATATTCAAATGATTTATTTGGAGCAACACTTAATGGGTCAATTACCAACGGATAAATTGCATTTGCATCATCAACGACAATTGCAAGTTCGGGCGAGTATTCATCTTCATTTAACTCGAACCATGCATTTATTTGATTGTGGTTTTGATCCCAAACGTGTAAATCTCTGTAATAAAAATGCTCTGTACCAAACTGCAATGAATTGGAAGAATTTAAATGAAGTTGCAGATCTGTAGAGATATTCATCTTAAATTTCAATAAGCCTTCTCCTGCCGGCTTATCAGAAATATAAATATTCTGCCTTGCACCTTCCGTTGAATTGACATATTCAATTGCAATAGAATCCTGAAATTTATATTGCAGTATATTTTCGTTGACGATGGTGACATAATCTTTTTTAAAATTTGTAATTAATCTTTCGTCTCTGAATAATCCTGCAATCTTAAATTCAGAGCTCCAGTCAACAGCATCGTTAATTTCACGGGGCTTAACAATAAACCCCTCGTTCGAATATGCAATTCTTAAATTGTTTTTCCTGTTTGGACTTTCAAAACATTGTTTGTCATCCTGCCAGGAAATAAAATATTCGCTTTCGGAAATATTTTTTTGAATTGTTGAAATCCATGTTGATCCAACACTTTGTTCCGGTTCTATTTTTTTAATTTTAGATTTTACATCGGGTTGGTCATTTTGAACATTACAGCTTTCAGCTTGAAGATCATACTTTGTGTGTTGAGCGAATTGAAAATAAAATGAGTCTGTATGCAGAACCGGAAGTATGGTCAAAAGAAGTCCTAAATAAATAGCTGTGTTTTTCATTGGAAATATTTATTCATCAAATTTAATAAAAATGGTTGAAGCTGCTAACACCTATTTAGTAAATTTACAGCGATGAATTTTCTCGAAACATTAAACGAAGCGCAACTACAAGCAGTTACAAATATTGACGGCCCCACCATGATTATTGCAGGGCCGGGATCAGGTAAAACAAGAGTGCTTACTTACAGGATCGCATATTTGATGCAGCAAGGTGCAGACCCTTTCTCTATACTAGCTCTCACCTTTACCAATAAGGCAGCCAGAGAAATGAAAAATCGTATTGAAGAGGTGCGGGGCGGTGAGGCAAGAAATTTATGGATGGGAACATTTCACTCTGTGTTTGCCCGCATGTTGCGCATTGAAGCGGATAAACTCGGTTACCCGAATAATTTCACAATTTATGATTCTGAAGATTCGAAAAATCTTTTGAAAGCAATTGTGAAAGAAATGAACCTCAACGACAAATTATATAAGCCCGGATATGTGCATTACAGGATATCGCTTGCAAAAAATAACCTGATCGGACCAAAGGAGTACGAAAACAATGTGGAGCTCACCGCAGAAGATGAATCGAGCGGGCGGCCGAAAATTGCAGAGATTTATATGAATTACGCAAAGCGGTGCTTTCGGGCAGGCGCAATGGATTTTGACGACCTGCTTTTGAAAACAAATGAATTGCTTGAAAAATTTCCGGATGTATTATATAAATATCAGCACCGGTTTAAATATGTGATGATCGATGAGTTTCAGGATACGAATTTTTTGCAATATGCCATCGTGAAACGGCTTGCTGATGTGTATCAGAATATTGCAGTAGTTGGTGATGATGCACAAAGTATTTATTCTTTCCGCGGAGCAAATATTCTGAATATCCTCAATTTCGAAAAAGATTTTCCGGAAGTAAAAACGTTCCGCCTGGAGCAGAATTACCGGTCGACAAAAGTGATTGTAGAAGCAGCAAATCATGTCATTTCAAAAAATAAAAATCAGATCGCAAAAAAAATATGGACTGAAAATACAGAAGGCGACACAATCCGGGTCATTCGTTCCATGAGTGATAATGAAGAAGGAAAAATGGTAGCTGAATCCATTTTTGAACAGCGCATGCGTGATCATATCAAAAATTCTGAATTTGCAATTCTATACCGGACGAATGCGCAATCAAGAAGTTTTGAAGAAGGCCTGCGCAAATTAAATATTCCATACCGGATTTACGGAGGCATTTCATTTTACCAGCGCAAAGAGATCAAAGACCTTCTCGCATATTTAAAATTAACGGTGAACCCGAAAGATGAAGAAGCATTTAAACGTGTAATTAATTATCCGGCCAGGGGAATAGGTAAAACAACCGTTGAAAAATTAATTGTATTTGCGGCAGATAATGAAAAAAGTGTTTGGGAAATTGCAGAAAATATTGTTTTGTTTCCTTTTAATGCAGGCGCACGAAAACTGATCACGGATTTTGTCACCATGATTAAAAGTTTTCAGGCGCAGCTTGAAACAAAAGACGCATATGATCTTGCATCACATATCGCAAAATCAACCGGTATTCTGAAAGAATTATACAACGATCAAACTGTTGAGGGTTTGAGCCGCTATGAAAATATTCAGGAATTACTGAATTCCATTAAAGAATTTGTAAGCCCTGAAGCTGCCAATTCGCCATTTTTTGTTGAGACAATTGCACCGGAAGAAACAGAATCAAAAAATCTTGCTGCCTATCTGCAACAGGTAACCCTTCTTACAGATGCCGATCAGGAAGGCAATGAAGATGATACGGTGAAATTAATGACGATTCATGCTGCAAAAGGATTGGAATTTAAAAGTGTATTTGTTGTAGGGCTTGAAGAGAATTTATTCCCATCCATCTTGTCCGTTTCATCCCGCGACGACCTTGAAGAAGAGCGGCGTTTATTTTATGTCGCCATCACCCGTGCAGAAAAAAAATTAACCATCACACATGCTGCAACCCGTTTTAAATACGGTAATCTCGAATATTGTGAGCCAAGCAGATTTCTGGAAGAACTCCCGCAGAATTTGCTGACCTATGTAGGATATAATTCGAATAAATGGGATGAAAATCAGAATAAATTCGATAAAAAATTCGAGCAAAGTGCTTCGGTAAAAGTAAAAGTGCCGGCACAAACCGAGCAATATACCCATCAGCCTTCAGCTGATTTTGCAATTGCATTTCCTGAAGAATTGACCGAAGGAATGGAAGTGGAACATCAGAAATTTGGTTTCGGCAGAATCATTTCACTTGAAGGAAACAATGATGCTAAAATGGCAACAATCAATTTCGATAAAGCAGGACAGAAAAAAATACTTTTGAAATTTGCGAAACTGAGTATTGTGAAAAGCAATTAATTAATTCGTTATTTATTTATTCACCCCTTAAATTTTTCAACATGATAGAAGAAAATGAAATCTCCTATGCAATCAGAGGTTGCATATTTGAAGTGTATAACACACTTGGGCCCGGATTACTGGAATCGGTTTATTTATATGCTCTTGAACTCGAACTTTGTGAACGGGGATATGCTGTTAAAAAAGAATCTCCCCTGCCGGTTTACTATAAAGGAAAACAACTTCCGCTTGGATTTCGAATTGATTTACTGATAAACGATAAAGTTTTGATTGAAATAAAATCCGTTGCGGAGATCAGCAAAACACATTTCAAAGTGGCATTGAACTACGTAAAGCTCGCGGATTTAAAGCTGGGAATTCTTGTAAATTTCAATTGCGAAGATATTAGCAAATCAATTTACAGGATTGCGAATGGGTTGTAATTTCTGTTTAAGATCTCGCGGAAAGCTTGGGGATCCCGCTGAATTAAGCAGATAACATTGCGCTAAAAAATTATATCACGGATAAGCTCTGCGGAAATCTGCGCAATCTGCGTGAAAAAAAATTACACGCAGATCTCTCTGATTTGCGCAGATTATATTGCATTAATAAAATTATATCGCGGATAAGCTCTGCGGAAATCTGCGCAATCTGCGTGAGTATAATTACTCGCGGATCTCGCTGATTTGCGCA
>CAYXBK010000034.1:0-17146 GCA_964463165.1 uncultured Chitinophagales bacterium | reverse complement strand
AAATCTGCGCAATCTGCGTGAGTATAATTACTCGCGGATCTCGCTGATTTGCGCAGATTAAAGTGCATTAAAAAATTATATCACAGGTAAACTCTGCGGAAATCTGCGCAATCTGCGTGAATATAATTGCACGCGGATCTCGCTGATTTACGCAGATTATATTGCGTTAAAAAAATTATATCGCGGATAAGCTCTGCGGAAATCTGCGCAAGCTACGTGAGTATAATTACTCGCGGTTCTCGCCGATTTGCGCAGATTATATTGCGCTAAAAAAATTATATCACAGGTAAACTCTGCGGAAATCTGCGCATTCTGCGTGATAAAATTACTCGCGGATCTCGCTGAATTAAGCAGATAACATTGCGCTAAAAAATTATATCGCGGATAAGCTCTGCGAAAATCTGCGCAATCTGCGTGAGTATAATTACTCGCGGATCTCGCTGATTTGCGCAGATTAAAGTGCATTAAAAAATTATATCACAGGTAAACTCTGCGGAAATCTGCGCAAGCTGCGTGAATATAATTGCTCGCGGATCTCGCTGATTTACGCAGATTATATTGCGCTAAAAAATTATATCACGGATAAGCTCTGCGGAAATCTGCGCAATCTGCGTGAAAAAATTACTCGCGGATCTCGCTGAATTAAGCAGATAACATTGTGCTGAAAAATTATATCACGGATAAGCTCTGCGAAAATCTGCGCAAGCTGCGTGAAAAAAAAATACTCACAGCTCCCGCTGATTTGCGCAGATTAGATTGGGCTAAAAAACACTTCATGAATAAATTCAGAGGGAAGTCTGCGTGAAATACACAAAATAAAAAAGCCTTCCTGATTCAAGGAAGGCTTTAAAATTATTGCAATCAGAAATTAATTCTGAATAAACATTTTTTTAGTATATACACTGTTTTCTTCAGTAACAACCTGTAATGTATAATTACCAGTTGCTGCTTTGTCAAGTGTAATTGTCATACCATTTAAATCAAGATTATTTGTGTAAACAATCTTACCGCTCATGTCAAATACTTTTACTGTTGCACCTTGTGTTTCGAGTGCTTTCACAGCGATATTGATTGTATTTCCAAAGCTGTAAGCTGTTAATTCGTTGTTCTGAATTACATTGTGCACACCAACAGTTTCACCTGCTTCGATGGAAGCATCAGCAGTTCCCTGAACAGCATAATCTTTAATTGTAAACTCATTATTGTTGTCAGAAACATCAAAACGAGCCCAGCCATAATATGTGCTGCCGGCGTCATCCAATAAGAGCGGTAAATATTTATCTGATTTATCACTCCAGTTACCTACTACCAAATAATGGTAAGTGCTACCAGGTGCAGGGAAATCCAACACACCAAGTGAAAATACCATCGACTGATTAGAAAGATTTTGCCAAGATAAACCTTCATCAATTGCAGCACCTTCGTTTTTCGCATAAGGGAATGCAAAAGTATAGCTACCTGATTGAGAAGTTGAAGCTGCGATCGAGCCATTGTAAGGATTTGCAAAAATCCATTTGAAAACACCATCGAATGTTGCACCACTTCCTGTATAGAATGCACCAGGATAAGTGAATGTGTAGATGGAAATTGTAAAATCTACATCTCCATCCATATTCAGATCGAGTTCATAGAAATCACCATTGTTGTCATAAGTCTCATCAGGATCAACATCAGTATACTGAATTTGTCCGTTTGCGCTTGCAGAAGCGAGCACAAATGCACTGGCTAAAGCTGAGTAACCAGCCAGTTTTGTTTTTACTTGTTGTTTTGTAAACGTTTTTTTCATAACTGCAGATTAATGGATTAGATAATCAATGCGAAAATAACAATTTTTAATTTATCACAAAGTCCGGCTCTTTTTTAGCCTGAAACTTAAGATCCGATAAACACCTGTTTGCTGATTTGAGATGCACCATTGCTCAGCTTTACAATGTAATTGCCATTTACCAGTTCGGCACAATCTACCGATCGTATATTACCTGAATTTGACAATTGTTTTACCAGTTTACCTTCGATGCTGTAGACTTCAAGAACCAAATTGCCCGCAATTTCACCCGGTGCTGATACATTCAGTTGTTTTCCAAAACTATAGATGGAAACCCCTTCGAGTCCGGCAGCATCATCTACCCCAACCAGCTGGCCTGCGGTGATACTTTGCTCCGCATTTGTCTGATAAGCGTAATCGTGGAGGGTTATGCTGGATCCGTCATCCGAAACCGACAACCTCATCCAGCCATAATTATTGTTTCCGTCCTGCACAAGTCTGAAACCCATATAGCTCATTTCAGCACCGCCCCAGTTTCCAAACGAATAATAAGGAAACCCGAACAAGCTTACACTTACGGCGAGAGAACCGGTACCAGTAACAAAATTCTGACTACTGCCAATCACTGCTCCTTCATCAAGAATAGGGAGATAATTAAATGTATACCCCATGGTGGATTGCAATGTGCCGACAAATTCGTTATTCACGAGTGCGTTAGCAACTGCTGCCTTTACGCCGTAACTGATTTTAATGCTTGAATAGGTGAAAACGCCCGAATAAGAATAAACCGTGAATTGAAAATCATCGGTTCCGTCTTCATTAATATCAATCAGCATGATTCCGCCTTCACCGCCGATGGTATTATCAGGATCGACATCAACATATACAACCGCAGCATCCAATGTTCCCGCTGCCATAAATGCTGCTGCTGATGCAGTGTATTGCATCAATTTCCGGTTGGGGGTAAAAACTTTTTTCATACTGAATTATTTTTTACGAAGTTAAAAATCAGACAATTTAAATTGGTTAATCTTTTTCAGAATTCCGTCATTTTTTTATGACACTTTTTCGCGGTGTAAACTTTTATCTACCACCTTTGCCATCGCTTCAATATCGAGATTATTTCCAAGGAACTGATTTACTTTTTTCAGTTCTTCCATCGGATTATTAATCATGTTTTTATGTGATACATATATAATTTCGACATGGCTTTGCTTTGGCGCCCAAATTTTTATGCGTTCAAGATTTTGCTTGAATGCATTTACAAGTTTCAGGTTGATCGCACCATCTTTTGCTTTTCCATCGCGGATGAGCATCTTGTGCTGGCTCATTAATACTTCATCAAGATCACGTTCCATGAAAATGATTTTATACTGATATTGCGCAGGTAATTCCATTAATAAATGACTTATTATTTTAATGGCTTTACCGGTTGCATCTTTCAGCCAGCTTTTATTTCTTGCAAGTGATTTTACCAGTTCGTGCTCGTAATATCCCTTCGGATTATTTTCATCCGGCTGTCTTAATCCATCGCTGAAAATTTCCATGCCCCCCTGATCAAGCATTTGCATCATCATACTTGTTCCTGAACGCGGCAAACCTGAAACAATTACAATTGAGCCTTTCAGATTTTCTTTTATTTCCGCTTTATAATCTTTTGCAACTTCAGGATTTTTTAAATGGTCGTTGTGAATTCTGCTCAGCCATTGTCTTGCTTTATTAATTCCGGGCGCCATTTTCAAACTCACTTCAAAAGCTTCCGCAGCTTTTTCATATTCACCAAGTCCGAATAATGCTTCGCCGAGATGATAATGTGCAAACGGGAAGAAATATGTTAATCCGACTGCATTGAGGAAACAGTCTACTGCTTCGCTGTACATTTTACGGCGTAGATAACTTACTCCTAATCCATGATGTGCCGATGCATTTCCAGGATCATATTCCAATTCTTTTTTAAATGCCGTTTCTGCTTTTTTCCATCTTTTGAGTGCGATATAACATCTGCCCAGTTGCATATTTACACGGCCGATATTCGGAGCATTTTTTTCGATATCCTCGAATAATTCCATTGCTTCTTTCGGCTTGTTTTCAACGAGCAAAAGATTTCCTTCCATGAGGCGCATGCCGGCAGATTCTTTACCATTATTTGCCGCTTTTACCTGCAATAAAACTTCGCGGCATTCATTTATTTTATTTGTTGTTTGATATGCATGTGCAAGCCGCATCGAATATCTTGAAACTCCCGGATTCTCATCATGCAGTTTTTTCAGAATTTCAATTGCTTCATTATATTTTCTTCCATGGATATATGATCTGGCGAGATAATAATTATTTTCATTGATCGTATTCTTAATTGCTTTCTCCGCATTTTCATCCGGACGTTCGATATAACCGAGTTCGATCAATTGCTCCATCGCTTCTGCAGCGGCATACGGATCTTCCTGTTTATCGGCAGGATGTTGTCCCGAATCTCCAGGCACATCTTCCCAGCTGTCAATTTTTTCCGGGATCATCGGTTCTTCAAACGCATTAACCAGAACATTTCCGTCCATATCGGCGCCAATCGGCAATCCGTATAGGGTGAGAATTGTTGGAGTTACATCCAGGATGGAAGCACCATAAATACGTTCATCTTTTTTGATGCCTGGTCCGTTCAACACAAATATTCCGTAAGGGCTGTGCTCGAGAGCAGGTGCGGCGGGTTCTTTGGGAAGATTTACCGGACGCAGGTGATCGGGATGAAATCCATGGTCTGATATCAGCATGACTGTTACATCATCACCGGCCAGTTGTAATAATCTTTCGAGCATCATATCATGGTATTTATAACCACTGATCACGACATCTTTATACAATTCAAATAAATCGTCGGGCACCATGCTCATTTGCGGCGGATGAAATTTCATGAAACCATGGCAGAAGTGATCGATCGCATCATAATACACACCCATAAAATCCCATTCCTCATGTTCAAGGATGTAAGTTGCCGCAGCATGAACTGTTGAACAGTCTGCAATGATTTTCGTGAGCATCTGCATCCGTTTGTCCTTTTCCTGATCAATTTTCTTTGCATCAGGTATGAAGGGCAGGATGTGAGCAGCAGTTAATTCATTCGGATGGATGCGGAGTTTTGCAAAAAATTCCTGTTTCTCGGCAGGATGCACAGTACCATCGAGTATCGGCCATTTTTCATTGATCGGTTTTGTTGCCCGCTGGTACATATTGGAGATCATTGTCCCGTTGATCGGTTCAGCAGGATGCGAGGGCCACCATCCAACTACATGACTTTTCATTCCATGCTGGTTGAAAATATTCCAGATCGCTTTTACCTTTCTTGAGGTGATATAACAGGGGCGCACACCTTTACCAGAAGGATCAGGTTCGGTGAATCCGATGATGCCGTGTTTATAGGGCCTTTTACCTGTTGAAATCGAAGTCCATAAGGTTGGTGAAAGTGGAGGATCAAGGGTTGCGAAATTTCCCATCACTCCGCCATTCACTAATTTTTCCAGTGTCGGCATATGGCCGGCATCCATAAGAGGATTTATTATTTTCCAATCGGCTGCGTCCCAACCGATTAATAATACTTTTTTTGCTAATCGTTTACCCATGTCTGTTCTGCAAATTGCGAAATATTAAAAATTCAAATACGAAGCGGGTTAATTGTTGTCCGGTTCCATGATTTGATCAGGATCGGAATTATTTCCGGCGCCGGCTGCTTTTTTTGCTTTTTGAAACTGTCTTCTTGCATGGCGCCAGGCAATCAATCCTTTATAACCCAATGCCAAAAGCCCGAGTGAACCTTCCGGCGGTATTTTAAAAGGTTCACCTTCTTTTGTTTTGATGACAACCTTTTGTAATGGTTTTTTTTCCATGATCTGATGTGTAAAATAATTCCCTGCTAGATATTTTAAGCCATGCAAATTTAAGACATGTAGACGGATATTGCCACTCAGAAACAAGTCTATTCAAAAGAACCCGAAGTTTTTATTTCAGATTTAATACCAGCTGACTTGCATATTGTCAAAGTATACTTTCTCACGAGCCGGGTTCCATAAAAATATTTGAAGCGGATAGCCATGCATATTGTGTAACAGTGAAAATTCTGAATGAATTTTTTGCCATCCCTTACTTGTTTCAATCACATTACAACCAGTATAAAAAATTGAGTCAGTGCCATTAAAACCGCCTATTGCAATTTGGCCTCCCGAACCATAGATCCAGACTTCGGCAACAATTTGATCATCCATTTCTCCGCCATAAAGTAATAAGGCAGGTCCGTATGGAGAATCGTGATCCAATATACATGAAAATTCACCCGAAAGCGATCTCTCATCAGATTGGTATCCGGCGCCGGTAAAATAAGTTTTTGGATGAGATGTTTTAAAATAATTTCCCCACCGTGTTCCATCGAAATTACAGGAAATTGTAACTGGCTTGTCAAAAACGTATTTATAATAACGGTCGTGTATCGAAAAAATTGAAAATGTAAGAAAGAATACAGATGATACTACAGCCAGGATCGAAATAAATTTGCCTTTAAAACTGACGGGCACTCCGAAAAGCATAAAAAAAAGCGGCGCTATAGGTATTAAATACCGTCCCTGGATTACACTAACAAAATCATTTCCGACACATTCCCAAATGAGGTATTGTGAAATTATGAGTAATAACCAAGACAGCATAAAAGCGATCAAAAAAATAATTTTATTTTTTATTTCTAAATGCAGGCCGCTATTTCTTTCGGCAATTGCCACAATAAAAATGATGATGTAGGACAGGGAGATAATCCATCCCGGCAAATGCGTATCCATCCAGCCGAACGTACCGATAAATCCTGACGAATACATATTAAAATCACGAAGAATTGTGTTTGGGATTATTTTGCATGTAGACAACCAGTCAATTTGAATTTCTTCTTTTTGAAGATGCATATTACTGCAAACCGGCATGGCAGCATTTTTTCTAAATTCGGGATTATAGTCTGCATACGCGATATAATTCCGGGTTACAACAGAAGACCATGTAACCATTACAATAAAAACAATTAAGCATATCGATATTAAATTGACATAATATGTTTTTCCGGATTTAAATTTAGATTTAGGAATGATGCAGATCAGTAAAATAACCGGCGCATATACGACTTTTGCCAGGGCTATTAAAACACAAATTAAATACAGAAAAAATAAATCTTTTTTTATTATTTGCCGCCCGGAAAATTTTTTATTCAATATAAATCCGATAAATAAAAATACAAGACTGTTTGTTACAATATCCGCACTAACGGCCGTATGAATAAAAACTGACATAGGCAATAATGCCAGCACGGTAAACAGCCATTTATGAACAGGGATGTATTTTATTGTAAAAAAGATGCAAATCAGCCAGAATAAAAAGCCGGCTATCCGGCATGCGTATAAAATTAAAACAGGCGGAGCATTCACATTCCGCAAAACTGATATGATAACTGCCTGAGGTATATAAGACACAGGTGAATAAACTGCTGTATTTGGAAAATCGGTAAAAAATTTTGTTCCCGGGTTTAGTTGCACAGAAAATTGATTAATTATAAATTGTTTATTCGATTTTGCCATTTCATTAAACCGGATTTCAGAAAAAGATTTTTGAGATTCAATCATTGACTCGGGGATCTGGCCACCAAGCCTGTTATCTCTTGACACAGGCAGAAAATGCCCCTCTGAAATCTGGTATGCTCTGAAAAGATGATTAAATTCATCGGGCGCCTGATAAGGAGGTGTGACTATGATCATGCATATTGCAGAGATAATGGCGCAAAACAGAAAAAATTTTTCGGGTTTAATTATGTAATGCCTGATTGTCATATCGAAGCGTGCAAGGGGAATGATGAGAAATGAAGATTAAACTTATGAAAATTGCAGTAATTCAAATGGCATGAAAGTTTTTTAACTGAATTATCTTTGCGCCACAAATCATCACATGAGTCAGCAATTAAGTGAACAGGAACAAATCAGAAGAGAAAGTCTGCTTGCATTACGCAATCTTGGAATCGATCCCTACCCGGCAGAATTGTTCGAAATTTCGCATACATCCCTCCAGATTCTGGAAGGTTTTCCAACCAACCAGGAAGCATACAAAGAAGTAAGTTTCGCTGGCCGCATTATGGGTAAGCGTATTATGGGAAAAGCTGCATTCGCAGTTTTGCAAGACAGCGCAGGTAAAATTCAGATTTATGTGAAGGGAGATGAGATTTGTCCCGGTGATGATAAAACGTTGTATGAAGAGGTATTTAAAAAACACCTCGACATCGGCGATATCATTGGTGTGAAAGGATATGTTTTTACAACAAAAACCGGTGAAACAACGATTCATGTGAGCGCATTGAAATTATTGTCGAAAAGTTTGCGCCCGTTGCCTGTTGTGAAAACAGATGCCGAAGGAAATGTGCATGATGCATTTACAGATCCGGAATTACGTTATCGCATGCGGTATCTTGATTTAATTGTGAATCCGCATGTGCGTGAGGTATTTATCAAGCGCAGCAAAATTGTAAATACGATGCGCAATTTTTTAAATGACCACGGATACCTCGAAGTGGAAACACCCATTCTGCAACCGTTATATGGCGGCGCTGCAGCAAGGCCATTTAAAACACATCACAATTCGCTCGACATGACGCTGTATATGCGCATTGCAAATGAATTGTATTTAAAGAGATTAATTGTTGGCGGATATGATGGCGTGTATGAATTTTCAAAAGATTTTCGCAATGAAGGAATGGACAGGTTTCATAATCCCGAATTTACGCAGGTAGAATTTTATGTTGCGTATAAAGATTATGAATGGATGATGGATTTTACTGAAGAGATGATCGAAAAAGTTGCAATTGCAGTTGCCGGCACAACAGAAATACAAGTGGGAAATAATTTAATTTCATTTAAACGCCCCTGGAAAAGATTTACCATGTTTGAAGCGATCGAACATTTTACGGGAATCGATATTTCAAAAATGGATGAACAGGCATTGTATAAAACTGCAAAAGAATTGCGGGTGCATATTGATGCAACAATGGGTAAAGGAAAAATTATTGATGAAATATTCGGAGAAAAATGCGAACCGCATTTAATTCAGCCGACATTTATTACAGATTACCCTGTTGAAATGAGCCCTCTTGCAAAAAAGCACAGAAGCAAAGAAGGACTGGTGGAGCGCTTTGAAGCAATTTGCAATGGAAAAGAAATGTGCAATTCATTTAGTGAATTAAATGATCCGATCGATCAGCGCCATCGCTTTGAAGCACAACTGGAATTGGGAAACAGAGGCGATGAAGAAGCAATGCAACTGGATGAAGATTTTTTACGTGCACTTGAATTCGGAATGCCGCCAACTGCAGGTATCGGAATTGGAATCGATCGCTTATGCATGATCATGATCAATCAGCATGCGATACAGGACGTATTATTATTTCCGCAAATGCGGCCTGAAACGAAGTAAGGGTTTGAAGAGTTGAAGATTCGAAGGAAAAGGAATTAAAGGGTGAAGTGAGAAAGATGCGTTCAAAATTATTTTCAGTTCTTCTATTAACTCTTATAGCCGAAACTTCATCATTACATCATCACATCACCTGAACCTGTCCATTGATTTAACAAGATCGTCGTCTTTTTTAATATTGCGGTGTGCAAAAAACATTGCAATTACAAGCACAACCGGAATACCTGCAGCAAATTCAAAATGCACATATTCACTGAAACGTGTTGCATTGATCATTGCCACAATAAATAAAGCAACGGATAATCCGATATTTATTTTACAAAGACGCATTTGCAATTTCCTGTTTTTGTATTGCATGATTGCAAATAAACTGATCAGTGCAATGGCAATTGAAACAGCGGTACAGGCAATATCATTTTTTCCGAACAATACATCACCTTCCAATTCTGCAAGCGGAATAAATAAAAAAGCAACAGCCGCTATTACCGAAATAAGTAAAAAAATTGTTTGAATTCTTTGCCACATAGTGCGGATTTTTTTCAAAGATAATAAATGGACAATTGCCGCCGGATATCGAATACCTGCTCATGCTTCCTGTAAAAATCCGAACACTGAAAACAGAGCGTTAAATTTGCAGTATGCGGTTTTTTCTGGAAATAGCATTTAAAGGTTCGGAATATGCAGGATGGCAGGTGCAGCCAAACGGGGTGAGTGTGCAGCAAAAAATGGATGAAGCCTTGTCTGTTATTTTACGGGATCAGATTCATTGTATCGGATGCGGCAGAACAGATGCCGGTGTGCATGCATCGCAGTTTTATTTACATTTTGACACGTCCAAAGAATTTCCTGAAAATTTTCTTCACCGCATCAATAATTACTTGCCTGCGGATATTGCCGTGAAAAAGATAATCGGCGTGCATGAAAAAGCACATGCACGGTTTGATGCAACCATGCGGGCTTACACCTATTTTGTTTCGGATGAAAAAAACCCTTTTAAAAAAGAGTATTGTTTCTACAAACCATTTTACAAGCTCGATTTCAATCGTATGCAGGAAGCTTGTGTAATCTTAAAAAAATACAATGATTTTCCTTCGTTCTGTAAAAGTAAATCCGGATCAAAAACAACTCTTGTAAATATTCAGGAAGCCTACTGGAAACAACAAACGGAGCATGAATGGATTTTCTATATTTCTGCCGACAGGTTTTTGCGTGGTATGGTGCGTTTAATTGTCGGCGCCATGTTTCAAATCGGAGAAGGCCGTATGCATCTTGATGAATTTGACGAAGGAATAAAAAATAAAAGGCGGTTTACGAAAGCATTATCTGCACCCGCACATGGTTTATTTTTATCAGCGGTACATTATCCGCAGGGCCTTTTGGAGAATACGATTGATCCGTTGATCATTGACTAAAATAAAAATGGGGATCAGTAATGCTGATCCCCATTAAAATAATCCAATACTATTATTCTGTTGCAGTTGATTCTTCTGTTGTTTCTGCTGAAGCCGATTCTTCCTTCGCAGTTTCTTCTGATTGCACCGCTTTCTTTTCCGCTTTACCTGAACCGCGGCGGCTGCGTTTTTTCGCACCTGATTTAGCAGTCTTGAGCATGTTTTCGTTATAATCAACGAGTTCGATAAAACACATTTCTGCATTATCACCCAATCTGTTTTCACCCAATTTCAAAATGCGGGTATAACCACCGTTTCTGGTTGCAATTTTAGAAGAAATGTTCAGGAACAATTCTTTCACAGCGTCTTTGCTTTGCAATTTTGAAAATACTTCACGGCGATTATGCGTAGTATCTTCTTTTCCGCGGTGAATGATCGGTTCGATATACACACGCAATTCTTTTGCTTTCGCAACAGTTGTTTCGATGCGTTTATGCAATATAAGCGACGTGCCCATATTCATAAGCATTGCATCTCTGTGTGCATGTGTTCTTCCTAAATGGTTGATTTTATTTCCGTGTCTCATTATTATTCTTTTTTAATTGATGTAATAAAACATCTGATCAATCTTCGTCTAATTTATATTTTGCGAGATCCATTCCGAATTGCAGGCCTTTATCAAGCACCATTGCTTCAATTTCAACAAGTGATTTTTTTCCGAAATTGCGGAATTTCAGTAATTCATTTGTATCATATTTCACAAGCTCCGACAAGGTATTGATTTTTGCAGCTTTCAAACAATTGTAAGCACGCACCGAAAGATCAAGATCTTCGAGAGGTGTTTTCAATAATTTGCGGATATGCAAAGTATGTTCATCCACCACATCAACTTCTTTTTCACCGGTAGTATGGAATGTGATATTCTCATCTGTAACGAGCATTAAATGCTGAATCAGGATTTTTGCAGCTTCTTTAATTGCATCTTCCGGGTGGATGGTTCCGTCGGTTTTAATTTCAACAACCAATTTTTCATAATCGGTTTTTTGCTCCACACGTGTATTTTCAATTGTGTATTTCACATTTTTGATCGGTGTATAAATTGCATCGATCGGAATTACGCCAATTGTTTTTTCAATGTTTTTATTTTCTTCCGCCGGTAAATAACCTCTGCCTTTTTGAATTGTGAGCTCGATATCAAGTTTCACAAACGGTTCCATACGGCAAATCAATAAATCAGGATTTGTTACGCGGAAGCTGTTTGTATGTTTTTCAATATCACCTGCACGAAATTCTTCTTTATCTTTTAATGAAATAAAGATTTTCTCAACTGAATTTTCGTCGCCACCCAATTCTTTTTTGAGACGCACCTGTTTCATATTCAGTACGATCTCGGTCACATCTTCCATTACACCGTTGATGGTAGAGAATTCATGATCTACGCCACTGATTTTCACTGAAGAAATCGCATATCCTTCAAGCGAGCTCAACAACACTCTGCGCAAAGCATTGCCGATTGTAACGCCAAATCCCGGCTCAAGAGGTTTAAATTCGAAAGTACCTTCGTAATCGGTTGCTTTTTGAAGCGTGATTTTATCGGGGCGTTGAAATGTTAGTATGGCCATATCTTTAAATAAAGTGTTTTTAAAAAAATTACTTAGAATACAATTCGACGATCAATTGTTCTTTGATTGTCTCAGGGATCTGATCGCGATCGGGATAATTAAGGAATACACCTTTCATTTGTGTAGGGTTCCACTCTATCCATGAATATTTTTTCCCTGCATTGCTCGCATTGTTTTTAAGCCATTCGATATCTTTTGATTTTTCTTTGATCGTAATCACATCACCCGGTTTTAAAGTAGATGATGGTGAACTGCATATTTCGCCGTTCACTTCGATATGTTTGTGATTTACAAGCTGACGTGCACCGCGGCGTGTCGGAGAAATTCCCATTCTGTAAACAGTATTATCCAAACGTGCTTCAAGCAATTGCAACAATGCTTCACCTGTAACACCATGACGGCGTGTTGCTTCCTCAAAAGTTTTGCGGAACTGGCGCTCGAGTACACCATAGGTGTATTTTGCTTTTTGTTTTTCTTTCAGCTGCACACCATATTCGCTAAGACTTTTTTTCTTGCGTGATAATCCGTGTTGTCCTGGCGGATGTTTGCGTTTTTCGAAATTTTTATCATATCCGAAAATAGGCTCACCAAAGCTTCTGGATTTTTTTGTTGTAGGTCCTGTATATCTTGCCATTTAAATAAATGTATTTATGAATAAATTATACTCTTCTCTTTTTAGGCGGGCGACAACCATTATGCGGAAGAGGCGTAATGTCTCTGATCATTGTTACATCAATTCCTGATGAAGCAATTGAACGGATTGCTGATTCTCTTCCTGAGCCGGGGCCTTTTACAAATACTTCCACTCTGCGTAAACCGCCGTCGTAAGCAACTTTTGCCGCTTCACTTGTTGCAATTTGTGCAGCATAAGGTGTATTTTTCTTTGAGCCTCTGAATCCAGCTTTACCTGCAGACGCCCATGAAATAGTCTGGCCGCTTGCATTTGTAAACGTGATGATCAGGTTGTTGAAAGAAGCGAGAATATGTGCCTGTCCTTCGGCATCAATTTTCACGACTCTTTTCTTAGCCGTTTTTTTAGCTGTTGTTGTTGTTTTAGCCATTCTTGTAATTGCTATTTAATTCGTTTAAGATTATCCTTTCGGTGCCTTCTTCTTATTGGCAACTGTTTTTTTCTTGCCTTTGCGTGTTCTCGCATTGCTTTTTGTGCGTTGGCCGCGAACCGGCAAACCTTTACGGTGGCGCACGCCGCGATAACATCCGATATCCATCAGTCGTTTTACTGAAAGCTGCTGTTCAGAGCGCAGTGCTCCTTCAACTTTCAATTCGTTATTGATGAAATTGCGGATCGCATTGATCTCATCATCCGTCCAGTCCTTTACTTTTTTGCTTTCATCAATTTTTGATTCAGCTAAAATTCTTCTTGACGTTGTAAGACCAATGCCGTAAATGTATGTAAGGCCAATAATGCCTCTTTTGTTTTTGGGTAAATCAATACCAGCAATCCTTGCCATGTTTATTTCAAATTAGTTTTTGTTAACCTTGACGTTGTTTGAATTTCGGGTTCTTTTTGTTGATTACGTACAGCTTGCCTTTACGTCTCACGATCTTACAATCGGCGCTGCGTTTTTTTATTGATGGTTTTACTTTCATGATATCAATTATTTATATCTGTAAATAATTCTTCCTCTTGTTAAATCATAAGGGCTCATTTCAACGGTTACTCTGTCACCCGGTAATATGCGGATATAATTCATCCGCATTTTTCCCGAAATAGTTGCGATTATTTCATGCTCATTTTCAAGTTTCACCCTGAACATGGCATTTGATAATGCTTCGGTGATAGTGCCATCCTGTGTAATTAGTCCTTGTTTAGCCATTTGCTGACTGTAATTGTTTATATAAGTTATTATTGTTTCTTTCTGCAATCTCAATCTGATCAAAACTCGATAAAATATCTGCATGCCCCTTTTTAACCGCGATATTGTGTTCAAAATGGCATGAAGGCTTCCTGTCTCTCGTTCTGATAGTCCATCCGTCGGCATCCTGCATCACATTCTTTGTCCCCAGATTGATCATCGGTTCAATTGCGATAACCAACCCTTCGAGCAATTTTGGCCCTTTCCCTTTCGCACCGAAATTCGGCACTTCAGGTTCTTCATGGAGGTTTCTGCCAAGACCGTGGCCTACCAATTCTCTTACAACGCCATAACCGTTTATTGTTTCACAGAAATGCTGAATTGCATAACTGATATCTCCAACCCGGTTACCGGCAATTGCCATTTCAATGCCCCGATAAAGCGATTCTTTTGTGATGCGTGCCAGATTAGCAACATCGAGTGAAACACCACCCATTAAAAATGTATATGCCGAATCGCCGTAAAATCCATTTTTCAAAACACCGCAATCAACTGAAACAACATCATTTTCTTTGATTTCAGTTTTCGACGGGATGCCATGCACTACAACATCATTCAATGAAATACAGAGTGAGGCCGGAAAATCAGGAACGCCGTTGCCTTTGCTTTTATATCCTTTAAAAGCCGGAACAGCACCATTATCCCGCATAAATTCTTCAGCTTTTTTATCTAGCTCAAGAGTTGTTATTCCCGGTCTGATCAGCGACCCAACATAGGCCAGTGTATCCGAAACAAGCAAAGAACTTTTTCTGATGAGTTCAACCTCATCTTTTGTTTTATAATAAATCATCCCTGCGGTACATTGACGGCCGCAGAGGAACGTCCCTTCACACGACCTGTTTTCATTAAACCATCATAGTGGCGCATCAGGAGGTGACTTTCAACTTGTTGTAATGTATCCAGAATTACCCCTACCATAATGAGCAGCGAAGTGCCTCCGAAAAAATGCGCAAATGAAGTATCCACATCAAATGCTCTTGTAACTACCGGTGCAATGGCAACCATTGCAAGAAATATTGAACCGGGTAATGTGATTCTTGATAAAACATTATCAATAAATTCGGCTGTTTTCTTTCCCGGTTTTACCCCTGGAATAAAGCCGCCGTTTTTCTTGAGATCATCAGCTATTTGTGTGGGGTTGATGATGATCGCTGTATAGAAATAAGTAAATATTACGATGAGTGTTCCGTAGATGACGTTATACCAAACAGATTGAAAATCGTTCAGAGTTGCAAGAAAAGCTGAGTTTTCCCAATTCGAATTGAACTGTGCGATGGTGCCGGGAATAAACATTAATGCCTGGGCAAAAATGATCGGCATTACACCCGCTGCATTTATTTTCAACGGAATGTACTGACGTACACCGCCATACTGCCTTGTGCCAACAACCCGTTTCGCATATTGCACCGGAATTCTGCGGGTACCTTGTACGAGAAGTATACATCCCATAATTACCAGAACAAGGAATGCAATTTCAAGAACGAAAGGGACCATATTATCTGCCCTGTGTGTAAACTCATTTACGATAGCTGCCGGCAATCCTGCAATGATACCGATCATGATCAACAGTGAAATACCGTTTCCGATACCGCGGTCGGTGATACGTTCACCCATCCACATTGTAAAGAGTGTTCCGGCTGTGAGCATCATTACGCAAATCGTCCAGAAAAGGCCCATCGGTGCCGTAATAAAATCTCCCTGCGAAGACATTTGCTTGAGGTATGCGAAATAACCTGAAGCCTGCACTGCGGTAACGATAACTGTGAGATAACGAGTATACTGATTCATTTTGCGGCGACCGCTTTCACCTTCTTTTTGCATTCTGGCGAAATACGGTACTGCAATAGCAAGTAATTGCATTGCGATGGATGCCGAGATATAAGGCATAATACCCAATGCAAAAATGGAAGCACGGCTGAAACCGCCTCCTGCAAATAAATTGATAAGCCCTAAAAGACCACCTGTGCCGCCTGCCGTGCTGAGGTTTTTATACGCTTCAGCATCAATTCCGGGCAGCATAACGTAAGTGCCGAGCCTGAAAACAAGCACGAGGCCTGCTGTATAGACCAGCCTTTTACGGAGATCTTCGATGCTCCAGATTTCTTTTATTTTCTGAAAGAATTTTTTCATTGTTATTCTATCACGTTTGCTGTTCCACCAATTGCTTCAATCGCTTTTTTAGCTGATTCACTGTAAGCATGTGCCCAAATTTCAATTTTAGCTTTCAATTCACCGCGGCCGAGAACTTTTAATTTGTCGTTATTGCCGAGGATCCTGTTTGCCTTTAAAATTTCATGGTCCAGTTTTTTGATGTCATATTTATCTACCAATGCCTGAATCTGACCGAGGTTGAGAACAACATAAGAGATTTCAAAATTCTTATTGTTGAATCCGCGTTTCGGAAGCCTTCTTTGCAATGGCATCTGACCACCTTCATGGCCACGTTTTCTGGAATTACCCGAACGTGAACCTGCACCTTTGAAACCTCTTTTTGAAGTTTCACCCCAGCCTGAACCCTGACCACGGCCAATGCGGTGGCGTTTTTTTATTGATCCTTTTGCCGGTTTGAGATTTGATAAATCCATTTTAGATATTTTCAACTTTTACCAAATGCTGAACTGATTTCACCATTCCGAGAACCTGAGGTGTAGCCTCTACTTCAACTGAATGATTTAATTTTCTTAAACCGAGAGCTTTCATTGTAGCTTTTTGCCTTTTCGGCCTGTCGGTTGTACTTTTTACTGACGTAACCCTGATCTTGCTCATGATCTTAATTATTAAATATTTTTTTCAGAGAAACATTTCTTTGTTGTGATATTGAAGATGGATTGCGCAAATGTGTGAGCGCATCCAATGTTGCTTTTACCACGTTGTGCGGATTTGAAGATCCGAGTGATTTTGCCAATACGTCGGTAACTCCTGCACTTTCAAGTACTGCACGCATCGCACCACCTGCAATTACACCTGTTCCGTGTGCTGCCGGTTTGATCATCACTTTTCCAGCTCCGTATTTGCCAT
>CAYXBK010000033.1:0-27566 GCA_964463165.1 uncultured Chitinophagales bacterium | reverse complement strand
CCGTTTCTCCATTAACAGGCACAACCAGCACCGAACAAATTGATGTAAACGTATTGGTGAAAATTACCGGAACACTTGAAACACCTGAAATTAATTTCGATATTGATGTGCCGCAAAATACAAGTATCGGCAGCGATGTACAGCGCAATATTCAGCAAATTAAATCCGACCAGAACGAATTAAACAAACAGGTATTCGGATTACTCATTACAAAGAATTTTTTACCTACCGATCTTACAACATATAACCCCGTGGGCACAACGGTAAACAACACCATGAATGATTTTATTTCGGCACAGCTTTCCACGTATTTCTCGAGTGTTTTAAATGATGTGCTGAAAAATGCCGAAGTGGATGTGGGTATAAAAAAACTGGGTGAAACAGGCTATACCACCGTGCAGGGGCAACAGATCGACCTTTCGTTAAAGCAGGCAATCACGCAAAAAGTAATTATAAAAGTGGGCACTACTTACAACGACCTCGGAACCACCACAACCCAGGGCAATGCATCCAACCTGGCGGGTGATTTTGAAGTGGAATTTATTATTACCGACGACGGGCGTGTGCGTGTAAAAGCTTTCCGTGTTTCGGAATACGACGCCATTATCGCCAAAAACGATGTAAAAACCGGCGTGGGTATTTATTATACAAAAGACTTTAATAAATTCTCAGAACTGTTTAAACGGGATGAGGCGAAGAAGCAAAGAAAAAAAGAAAAGGAATCAGAAAAAACCACTAATTAATTCCGCTGCAGTTTTTTATTCAGTTTTGCATCCCACCATTTATCGAATCGGATAATTTCATAGCCGCGGGCATCATATCTGTATTCTTCTTCTCCTTTCCGCAATAAATTTAATTGCTCTTCACATTTTTTACTTGTTGCTTTGATATCATATGCATTTTTAATGAATTGCTTGATGATATGCAGGATGAGTTTCGGCCTGTGGATATTTTCATTTTTAACCGTGCTCAGTAATTTCCGGAATGTTTCAATCCTGTAATCCAGCCAATCGCAGGTATCTAATTCAATAATACACATCATTTCCATGATTTTATATCCCAGCCGCCAGCCGGATTTATCGGAAAGTAATTCGCTTTGTTTTTGCAGGATAGATAAGGCCTCATTAAAATGACCCTGTTGAAAAAGTAGGTTTGCTTTGAAGAATTGCCATTTGGATTTTACAAATTGGTTCTTTTTAATGTTTTTGAATGAATTTATATAATTAATTAGTAACTCAACCTCGGAATATTGTTCTGTTCGTAAGTATGCAAAATACAGAAGCTCACTAATTGTTGCTTGGTTGATGCTGCCATTAAAAAAATAAGGAATCCCTTCTTTTGCATATTTTACCGCATTGTCATAATTTTCAAGATAAATACTAATTGTTGAGATCATCATCATTGCACCACCCATATTATCACTTGCGTTTACAACCTTATTTTTTTTTACAAACTCCAAGAATTCAAAAGCAAAATATTCTGCAGTTTGGTAGTTATGTATTAAATGATTATAAAATATTTCACTACGTAAGTACCACGCCTGGATAAATGCTGATGGGTTTTTTTTGCTTAAAGCATTTAATTGTGCAGTTGCCTCCTTAGCTAAGTCCTTATAATGGATTCCCTTATTTTTCACGAAAATATCCGGTATTGTTAATTTTCTAAAATAATCTTGTGCTTCAGACAAATCTTTTAAATTAATCATTGTAGCGAATCTTTCGGATGCAGCTTTATTGTAAGCATTTGGGCCTTTTCTCAACCCAAGTGTTTCCTTTTTATGATCATTTATTATAAGTTTTAAATCATTCAATTCATATTTGTTTGCCAACCGCTCTGCTTCTATAATTTTATCTATTACGAGTTGATTAACGCCGCCCCTATTCTTTAATACATCAATCTCAACAATTAACAAATCACATTTATATCTGGCTTCAAAATACTTTGAAACAAATTTCTTTGGACCCTGGCTAACGATCAATACTTTTAATATGTCAGATAAAAGCCTTTTTTGCAGCATCAAAAATGAAGCATTCGTTGTATTCTTTTTTATTTTCTTTTTAAGTATTTCATAAGATACGTTTGGATCCTCAAGGATTATCTCGAAAAGCTTGTCTCGCAATAAAATATCATTTTTTTTATTGAACGCATAGAATCGCCGCACCATTCCAATCTCGCTTTTATCAAGGCTTGTAATTAACTGTGTTAGTTTTTCCATTGAATTGTTATGAGGTTAAATATTTTATATCATACCTTTGTCTTCTCTGCAAGCAACACACTGCTGACCCTTAAGTATTACCTGCCCGAATTATCTGAGCCACGCAGATAAGTGTGAAACGATTGAGCAAACCACACACATTATTTTTTATCATTTTCAATTAATTCATTTTTTCAAACATAAAACCTACAACTATGGCGATCATTATCTCAATTCTTATGTCTTTAGGCCTTATTTCATCACCTAATCATTCATCAAATTTTAACACAAATCCGAACATAAATCAACACCACTCATCAGACGCAAATGCTCGCGATACTTTTGAATGGGAAATTAACCATTAATTACCCCCCTCTCGCAATCTCTTAAAATACCTGAAAATTTCCGGTATTAAGCCAAACTATTGCTGTTAAATTTCAGCGATAATAAAACTGCTATGTCTCTCATAGTCAGTTAGATAACCTATGCCCCTACCCCAACTTACCTGTTCAAAAATACGATTTTTTTCCTTGCCGCAAGGCATATTTCGCTTCAACTTTGGTCTCGTTAGCAGTTCATACTTAAACGAAGCCAAAATGTATCACACACAACCCAATCCCGAGTATCAGAAAACCGAGCTGGTTTCGATGCTCAAAATGAGCCTTCAAAATGATTATCCCGAACACCTGGGATGGAAGATGTATAACCGGTATAACTGGACGAGCCGGAACTTTGATATGATTCTCCAGAAGGAAGAAGGTGAGGGTGAAGTATACCGTGTGGTGGTTTGTGTGAACCTCGAAAACAGTATTACCAAAGACGAATACAGCACTGTTTCAAAACTGGCCCGCCGGCTCAATCACGGCACCAGTATCATAATGAAAAAGATTTTGGTGGTTGACGATAAAGCTCTTGTGGCAAAGGGCCCGTCAGACATTGAAGTTGTTCAGATCAGGAAAATGATCAAAGAAAACGTGCTTGCAGAACCGAAACTTGTTGCTTGATTTAATACAGAGACAGATGTGGCTGCGGAACCGGACTTGTTGCTTGATTTAACCTTTAAGGATCTCGTGGCCCATCTTGTCTCTTTTTGTTTTTAAGTATTCTTCGTTATGTTGATTTGGCTCCATTTCGATTTTTACATTCTCAACAATCTCTAACCCGTACCCCTTAAGTGCAACTCTTTTCTTCGGATTATTTGTGATCAACCGGATATTTTTTACACCGAGATCACGAAGTATTTGAGCTCCCACACCATAATCCCGCTGATCCATCGGGAAACCGAGCTCAAGGTTTGCCTCAACGGTATCCAGCCCCTCTTCCTGCAATTTATAGGCTTTGAGTTTATTTAATAAGCCGATACCCCGTCCTTCCTGCTGCATATATATTAATACACCGGATCCGTTTTCATCTATCATTTTCATCGCGGCATGTAATTGTTCACCGCAATCGCAGCGCAGCGAGCCCAAAATATCTCCCGTTGCACACGATGAGTGAACACGCACCATCACGGGCTCATCCTGTTTCCACGATCCTTTTACAAGTGCAAGATGCACATCGCCGGTGGTTGTCTGCGTATAGGTGTGCAGATCGAAATGACCGTATTTGGTAGGCAGTTTCACCTGCACTTCCTTTTTAATCAACGTTTCCTTTTCGAGGCGGTATTCCACAAGGTCTTTAATAGAAATTATTTTCAGGCCGAATTTTTTCGCCACGATTAGAAGGTCCGGAAGCCTTGCCATGGTGCCGTTTTCATTCATTATTTCCACCAGTACACCAGCGGGCTCAAAACCTGCAAGCCTTGCAAGGTCAATAGTTGCTTCTGTATGCCCTGTGCGGCGTAAAACACCACCTTTTTTTGCACGTAATGGAAAAATATGTCCGGGGCGGGCAAGGTCTGCAGCTTTAATTTCTGGATTGATCAAGGCCTGGATGGTAAGTGCACGATCCTGCGCCGAAATGCCCGTGGTACAACCGTGTCCGATCAAATCAATCGAAACGGTAAATTGTGTGGAATGTAATGCTGTATTATCATCCACCATTAAATCGAGGCCCAATTCATCGCAACGGTCCTCAATTAAGGGTGCGCAAATCAATCCGCGGCCATGCGTAGCCATAAAATTGATGATTTCCGGTGTCACATTTTTGGCTGCTGTAACAAAATCTCCTTCGTTTTCGCGGCCCTCATCATCTACCACAATCACCAGTTTTCCGTCTTTTATCGCATCAATTGCTTCCTGTATTGTATTGAGTTTTATTTCGTCCATTCTGTTTTATTATGCCTGAATATTTCGCTGTGTGGGGCTCCATGCATTTGTTTTAATACCCCTGATATATTTGATAAATCCGATGAGCAATGCAAGATTCATGATATAAAAATATGCAGCCAACCGTATTGCAAAATTATGCAAACCCATTCTCTTTAACAGCCAGTCTGTAAATGGCGAAAGCATTAAAAAGATATGCAGAAATAACAGCAGTGTATAAAATAAGTTCTGCAACTGCAGCACCAGTAATGCGCAAAAAGAAATGATCAGTAAAAACGGCGATAACCACCGCAATACTTTATGCGACCATAAGCTGAAACCCGCTCCGGAAAACGGGTTGAGCAGAAGCGATTTATAATAAAATAAATTCTGAAAATTGCCCGCCGATATGCGCACCTTGCGTTTGAATTCTTCCTGCACGAGGTTGGAAACATCTTCATGCGCTTTTGCATCCAGATCACTGATACTGTGTTTTTTATTTTTTATCACTCCCATGGTGATGAAAAAATCTTCCATTAAAAAATTTGGCGGTATCTGCACAAAATATTCTTTGCGTATGGCATAACAGGCACCGAATGCGCCCATCATGGTGCCCCAGATTAAACCTTCGCGATACTTGATAATATTTTCACGTTTGATATATGCTTCTTCCTGGAATGAAATTCCTTCATCACTCATTCCGGAGTTGATAATATTCGCTCCCACAAGCCCGACAACAGGATTTGAAAAATGCCGCACTAAATGCGGAATTGTATTTTCTTCAAATAAAATATTTGCATCGGTGAGTATAAATATTTCGCCTTTTGCGAGAGGAGCGATCTGATTTAAAATATTTGATTTCCCGTTGCGCCCGCCGAATTGTTTAAATTGAATTTGAAATCCTTCCTGAATAAATTTTTGAATGATCATATCTGTTTGATCAACCGATCCATCTGAGCCAATTACAAGTTCGAGTTTTTGCGCCGGGTAATTTGTTTTAAAAACACTGCGTATTTTATTCTCAATTACTTTTTCTTCATTATAAACAGACATTAGAACGCTCACCATTGGAACAGGGTCGGATAATTGGGCATCCGGCAATTTTTTGTTACCTGCAAATAATTTGAGAAGAAAAGGATAAAATAAATAGCTGTGCAGAATCAAAAAAACGCATGCCCAGAAAATGATCGCAGCTGTCATGGGCACAAAGATTTATAAAATTCAGACAATTCTGCGGTCAGAATGGTGTTATCGAGATTGCGCAAAACAAATTCCCTTCCTGCCAAAGCCAATGCCTGCGTATCTTCCGGATGATCAATTGCGTTGCTCAGCTTGTTTGTAAAATCTGCAGCATCACTGCTTATCAGCATATTTTTTCCGGCTCCGTCCGGCAGGCCTTCAGCGCCGACAGTTGTGGTGACCACCAGTTTTGCCTGCGCCATTGCTTCGGGAATTTTTATTTTCATGCCGCTGCCCGAAAGAAGCGGAACGATGCAGATCATTTTATCTGCAACAAAATCGGCAGCATCATTTATTTCTCCGTGATAATAAATTCCGTCACCGGAAATTTCTTTTCCGAAATCTGCTGGTGCATTCCTGCCGGCAATGTGCAACTGAATTTGCGGATGCGTTTTTAATATTCCGGGAAATATTTCTTTCAAAAACCAAAGCAATCCCTGCCGGTTCGGAAGCCAGTCGAGGGCACCTAAAAAATAAATCTGATTCGGATCAATATTTTGCGGAGATGATACAATTTTTTCAGGGTCAATTCCGGTCGGGCTGTATTTTATTTTATTATCGGGGAAATGTTTTTGATAATATCCTCCATCAGCTTTTGAAATGGGGACAATTGCATCCACAGCATCAATGATATTTAATTCGTATTTATTTAATCTCCCCGCCTGCAATTTGATATAATTTTTTTTAAGCGGATTTGATTCAGATGAGGCAAACCGTTTCCAGATATTTGATTCAATATTATGGCTGCGATAAATGATTTTTGCAGAGGAATATTTCCTTATCGTATTTATATAACTCGTGAGAAAAAGTCCCTCACATTGTACGATTTCAAATTTTTCTGCTGAAAGTAATTTAATCAATTGATCATTAAATGCATTTGATTTAAACCGCTCAACATGATAAGGTTTGTTTCTGAATAAATTTGAGAATGCCCCGGAGATTGTAATTTTATTATCCACCCAAACTTCATAAAATTTCATTTTCGATTGCAGGTGTTGAGGGATATCGGATAAAGGGTAATTATGTTTCGGGGTATTCATATATAAAACCGAAACGGTATTGCCATTTTCAACTAATCCTTTTGCCAATTGCAGAATAGCGATCGCTTCACCATCATTTGGCGGATAAGGGTTTTTCTTTGCAAGGAGCAGGATGTTCATTTGCCGTCGCAAAATTAATGATTGGAATGCTGACGCTTGTTTCCCACAAACCTGCCCGCCGACGCTCAGGCATTTGCTGCGGCAGGCGGGGCACAAAGGCCACAAAGTTTTTTGAATTTGAAGACATCCCACTTCTGCTTTTCTTTCGCAAACAGAAGCGGAAGGTCTTTGTGGTTTTACCCGAACTCAGTCGAATGATTATTTTTGCAAACCAATTATGCTCTTAAATAAAAAAATCGTTGTCGTATTACCGGCTTACAATGCGGCCAAAACGCTGGAGAAAACCTATGCTGAAATCCCGATGGATATTGTGGACGAAGTGGTTTTGGTAGATGATGCCAGCAAAGACAGCACTGTTGACGTAGCTGCGAAGATCGGTTTGAAGCATATTATTTCGCACGAAAAAAATAAAGGTTACGGCGGTAATCAGAAATCATGTTATGATAAAGCGCTTTCACTCGGTGCCGATATCGTGATCATGCTCCACCCCGATTATCAATATACACCGAAATTAATTACGAGTATGGCGAGCATTATTGCAAATGATCTTTATCCGGTTGTCCTCGCATCACGAATATTGGGAAAAGGCGCATTAAAAGGCGGCATGCCTTATTATAAATATTTATTCAACCGTTTTCTTACACTTTCACAGAATTTTTTAATGAATCAAAAACTTTCCGAATATCATACGGGTTACCGTGCATTTTCGACGGAAGTTTTAAAGAAAATAAATTACCACGCCAATTCAGATGATTTTGTTTTCGACAATCAAATGCTCGCACAAATATTTTTTGCAGGATTTGAAGTTGCCGAAGTAACCTGCCCGACAAAATATTTCGACGAAGCATCTTCCATCAATTTCCGCAGAAGTACAATTTATGGTTTGGGTGTATTGCGCACTTCAATGCAATACCGTTTGCAGAAATGGGGGCTGGGGAAATGGAAATATTTGAATTCAATTTAGAATCTATAGTAAATTTAATTTAGCCACTAAGGCTCAAAGGCGCTAAGTTTCGCTAAGAAAAACTTCGTGTATTCTTTGCGGCTTCGAGCCTTTGTGGCCTGAATTCTTTTTCCGGATTTATTTCCAATTTTATATTTAGCCACTAAGGCTCAAAGGCGCTAAGTTTCGCTAAGAAAAACTTCGTGCATTCTTTGCGGCTTCGAGCCTTTGTGGCCTGAATTCTTTTTCCGGATTTATCTCCAATTTTATATTTAGCCACTAAGGCTCAAAGGCGCTAAGTTTCGCTAAGAAAAACTTCGTGCATTCTTTGCGGCTTCGAGCCTTTGTGGCCTGAATTCTTTCTCGAGATTTTATCAAAAACTTTAATTTTGAAATGACATATGGTAATTTAGTGGTTGATCCAATCTCCAACTAAAATCAATTTCTCAATCCATGAAACAAGAAAATAAATTGCTGCAATATTCTGCGATGGCTGTTAGTTTTATTTATTTGAATGAAGGGAATGCTCAAGTGGTATATACTGATATTGAGCCGGATGTAGAACTTCACGAAAATTATAATGCAGCTTTTATCGATATGGATGATAATGGATCTATGGATTTTGTATTGCTAAAAACCTCTGGCAGTTATTCCCATTGGGATGGATCTGAATACGATTTGCGGTTTGCCCATAAATTTTGGGCCGGCCCATATATATCACAAAATGAAATCGCAGGAAGCAGTGTCACGCATGGCGAAGGATATTTTCCAACCTATAAACCTTATGCTCTTTCATTTGGGTCAATGATTGACGAGAACCTGAGTTTTCAATATGCTCCATCGCAAATAATGGCTTATGGTTTTTATACAGGATCTACATGGATCGGATATTTTGGAGCATGGGCGCCGGATGTAAATGATAAATATATTGGTGTCCGATTCATTGATGAAACCAGTTGTTTACATTATGGTTGGATTCGCTGCTCGACTACTGATACATTAAAGACACTCATCATAAAGGATTTTGCATACGAAGAAAAATGTGAAGCAGGAATAGTTGCAGGTGATACAATCGGAGATACAACATCAATTGCAATTTATGAAATTAATTCTTTACAAGCAGATGTTTACAGTTTCAATAAATCAATTTTCATAAACCTGAATGAATTTGTGAATGAAATTGAAATTCATATTTATGACCTCAATGGTAAAATGATTTATTCTGACCAGGTTGTAAATTCATCAACCCAAATCGAATTGAATGAAGCAAACGGAGTTTATTTTGTGGAATTGATTGATGGGGAGAAGAAATTCAGGAAGAAGATTTATTTGAATTAAATGCAATTACTTAAAATGAAACAAGAAAATAAATTGCTGCAATATTCTGCGATGGCGGTTAGTTTTATTTTTTTGAAGGAAGGGAATGCACAAGTAATTTACACTGATATTGTTCCTGATTTGGTTTTTGATGAACCGTTAGAAGGTGGGGGATTAGATATTGATAATAATGGAATTGTAGATTTTGCTTTTCAAAATAATTCATTTCTATTCTATAGTGAGACGTTCTCTTCTTATTTTACACGGCAGGATTTATTGGCGGGACCCTACACACCGTTAAATGCAATTGCCGGTATTAATGAATATACTTCTTCTCCATACGGCGGAGGGTTTTCGTTGTACTATCCCTATGCTTTACCAAATGCTGAAGTAATTAATGATTTACGGGAATGGCAAACAGCAGGGCAACAAATATTGGGAATCAGGACATTTGTAAATTATGACGATCCTAATACATGGCAATGTGCAGGCTGCTATTGGTATGGCTACTTTATTCCAGAAACAGTTGATCATTTTTTAGGAATTCGTTTCGTTGACGATTTAAGCCAAAATCATTACGGATGGATTCGCTGCGATGTTTTAGATGAAGGAAGAACATTGGTTATTAAAGACTATGCTTATGAATCCGAAGCAGATTATCCAATCGTTGCAGGTGATACGACTCATTTTGTTGCGATCAGTGAAATTGATAATTCTCTAAATGCAAATGTGTACAGTTTCAATAAATCAATCTTCATAAACCTGAATGAATTTATGAATGGAATTGAAATGCATATTTACGATCTCAATGGAAAAATAATTTATTCTGACAAGCTTTTGAATTCATCAACCCAAATTGAATTGAAGGAAGAAAGAGGGGTTTATTTTGTGGAATTAGTAAGTGGAAAAAAGAAATTCAGGAAAAAAGTTTATTTAAATTGAAATGTATTACTGTTTTAATAAATCTTCCCAATATTTTATGTCTTCGTTTTTACAACACTCAACCCAAATATCTCGTGATTTTACAAGGGAATATATGAGCCAGGCATCTTTTTTATATATTTGGTATAACAATAAATTAGCGGCCCAGTCAGTTTCATCATCATATAAATATTTTATAATTTCCTTTGCATTTAAGGTGTCTTTTCCATTTTCAAATCTTCGAGGTACGTCAACCCAAATATTATATCTCGACGAGCTGAAGCTATCAATTTCTATTTCTCTTGCCGAATAATATAAAATATAATAGTGAATTGTTTCATTATTTACCCATTTGTATTTACCGATTTGCGCACTAACCGAAAGGGTTGAAAAATAAAATAAAGTAAATATTGAGATTAATTTGATCATTTATGAACATTAAAAAGATAATGAAATGTAAATTCTATCTCAATTGAATCACCGATCTTTCCACCCACCCCTTCTTCAAAAACCCCATCTTCCCCAAAACCAAATAAATCCAAACAGCATTCACAACTCCGAATATCGAACCGAAATAAACATCAACAAGAAAATGCTGGAAAATATAAACACGTGAAATGGCAACACTGAGTGCAAGAAAAAAGAAAAGCAGCGACCATAATTTATTTCTTACAAAAAAACCAAATACACAAAACATGGCAAACGCTGCAGCGGTATGGCCGGACGGGAAACTGTGCCAGTGAAATAAATCCACGCCGTTTACATAATTCAGATCCATGCCTTTGAAATATTCGCTCGGGCGGGGCTGGTGCGCAATATTTTTTACAATGTTTACTAAAAATGCAGAAATCAGCGAGATGATAGATGTTATAATTGCATAACGGAATTTCACAAACAACAGGAGCATGCATATTATTGCAATTGTAATACCGTCACCCATCCAGGTGGCATATCTGAAAAATAAATCGGCAGATGGTGAATGATGTTCATTTAAATACAATGAAAAATCTCCTTTACCGTGCATGGCTAAATAAATACCTGCAAGGATCCAGAAGACCGAACAACAAATAAAAAATAATTTGTTTTGCGAAATAAGTGTTTTCATTTTTTCTGTCCGGAGAAAATTTGTTTTACCTGTTGCGCTTTTCCGCGATACCATTCGCTGTCTACCACCGGTGCATCATTTTTTGCTTTAATCGTTAGCAGAAAACAAAACGGCAATACAATAAATGTGGAGAGCCACATACCACCGAAAGGTGTGAGCACCTGCTGATCGGCCATTTTTTCTCCCATGATGCTCATCACATAATAAAAAATAAAAATAAGGATGGAGAAAATCACCGGTAAACCGAATCCGCCTTTGCGGATAATGGCGCCTAGCGGTGCGCCTACAAATACAAATAATAAACAGGCAAGCGACAAAGCGAATTTGCGGTGCCATTCGATTTTATGATCCGCAATTTTTGTCTCGATCATTTTCATACGCTCCACCAATTGCGTATTATAAGATGAAATATTGCGGACGGTTTGAATGGATCTTTTAATTGTGCCGGCTTTATTTCTGTCAGGAATAACATTCAAAAAAGAATATTCTTCACCATTTACAGACTGGTCCCGATAGCTATCGGGAGCGGACTGCGGACTGAGGACTGCAGACTGCTGACTCACCGTTGAATCTCTCGTAATATAATAATGCGATTTAAGTGAGGGTTTTAATAATGATTTTTGTTTATCGATACTTCCGCGGAGTGAATCAATAGAATGTTCGAGCTGCACAACGTTGAGCATTTTATAGTGATTCTGATACAGGTCTTCACTTGTATGCGTCATTTGAAATCCGGAGAGATCAAGTGTTTTTTCCCATTGCCGGAAATTCATCCGCACATGTTCGTTGGTGCTTTTATTTTTTGATGCATCTGCCAATTGTTCGTATTGCTTTCCATTGTATAAAGTAAATATCAGGTTTTGTTTATCGCCGCTCGTTTCCATTTTTCCGCTTTCGGCGATCAACACATTATCATTTGTTTTATCCGTTTCTTCATAGATCGTTACTTCCTGAATGCTTACATTATCATCACTTTTCCCCCCGATAAAAATGCTGTAATCTTCAATCTCATTATAAAATTCATTCGGTTTGATATTCAATGCAGGTTTTTGCTTTGTAATATCCACAAGTGTAACAACAAATTTTAAATAAGCCGAAGGCAAAATATAATTTGAAAATAAAAATGCACCGATTGAAATAAATGCGCCTGTTACGATGGTGCTGCGCATAAACCGCAACATCGAAATACCCGCTGATTTAAATGCGGCCAATTCAAATCGTTCACCCATATTTCCATACACCATAATGGAAGAAAGCAGGACAGCAATGGGTAATGCCAGCGGCACCATATTGGCAGATGCATAAAATAATAATTTCACGATCACCCACCAGTCGAGGCCCTTCCCTACAAGATCCTGAATATATTTCCATAAAAACTGCAGCAATAAAACGAAGAGTGCAATAAAAAAGGTAAGCAGAAACGGGCCGACAAACGATTTAAAAATATATTTATCAACTTTGTTCATAATGCGCCGTACTGAAATTCATTTTAGTAAACAAGAAACCGATCTGATGTTCAGCCGTGAAATCTTCCCACTTAAACGGCAGATCAACGAAAAAATTTTCGTTCTCTTCGAACAGATCAAACAGGGTCTCAAAGATAGCCCAATCCACCGGAAATTCAGTTTCCCGGCAGATACCGACACCGATGCGGGAAAAATATCGCAGGGTGAAAATCACAATCGGTTTCCATGGGTCATGCTTGATTTTCCGAAATTATTTCAGAAAAACCGGATCTTTTCATACCGCACTTTATTCTGGTACGGCAACGGATTCAGCAATTCAATCCTGATCGGCGGGATATGTTGTGATGCATACGGGAAACATTTATTAAAAAATAAGGCAGCATTACACGGTCGTGATATTTATTTTTCATTTGCCACAGATCCCTGGGATCATGAAGTAAAGGGAAATGCATCTGCATTAATTGAAACAATTTCAACTCAGCAGGTCGAGCAACATCTCCAAACAAATAATTATTTTAAATTATCGCACAGCATTCAGTCGCAGGATGCGGAGGAGATCATACATCGTTCGATTGAAAATTATTTTCTGATGCTGGGTATATTAATATAAGTGCGGAAATACCGTTCAGCTGATCTGCGGAGATGAAGTGAAAAATCTCCCGCAAAGGCATAAAGCAATGAATTACTTTGGGTGTTTGGGGGAATTAAAAAAAATGCGGGAATCAGTTAATCAATATTTCAACTAATTCATTTGAAATTCATCAGGAAGCGCCGATGCGTTTCATCAGATTTTGGATCTGTGCATCCCAGAGTCGTTTGGAATTTTCGATATCCCTTTCTTCAGCAAAATCTGAAACATAGAGAATTGTATCGTTTGTGATCTCGGTTTTATCGATCCGGAATTCAAAATATTCCTCCGGTTCCTGCCAGTCCCAGCGGTAACGGATAAATTCATCATCTTCCGTAGAAATCAATTCTGCAATTTCCGTTTCTCCCCTCCAGGTAAATGAAAATGTATTCCCTTCATTATCCACTTCATCTGCAAACCATTGCTGCAATCCCGTTGCGGTGGTCAGGAAATCATAAAGTATGATGGGGCTGGACCGTATGATATATTCGAGGGTGTATTTTTTTGTCTTTGACTTTGCCATTCTGAATTTCGATCCGCCGTACGGCGGGACAGGTTGCAAGTATAGCATAAATTCAATGCAAACAAAATAATTATGAAATTTTTTTTAAATCAATAAAATTCCGGTTGAAATTTTACGAATAAAATCGACTGCAGACAACGTAACAGGTATATCGGAGAACCTGTTAGGTTGTCCCCAAAAATTCCAAAGTCAAAATTTGAGTCCGCTCATTTACCTCTGCCGTTCATTCCTTAACTTTGCAGCCCAGTCTGAAAATTGATTTTACGTATCATAAAACCCTAAAACAATGTCGAACTACAACTACGAAGTGAAGCTCAAGGAGTATAATGTGAAAGAAAAAGCCGCTGTTGAGCTCAGCGCACTCGCAACGCAGCTCTGGTATGATAAATCCGTGGAGCTGATCATTTTCCGCCGCCCCCTTGTGGATGCCCGTGCATCTGAGATCATGAACCACCATTTGTATGCGCAGCGCTTCCTGAACCGCCCGCTTACAATTGAAATCACTTTGGCACTTGCCAAGGCTTTGTCGAAACTCGACCTTGCCCCATCACGCATTGATATGGGCCGCCTGGGATCGGAATGGATGAACGAAAGTTCAAATTACAGCGGTGAAGAAGCATTCGTAGCAGATAAATTCAAAGATTTTATCGGGAAAGATAAACTTGTTTTAAAGCCGAAAGATGTTGTTTTATACGGATTCGGACGGATCGGCAGGATCGCGGCACGTATTATTATTAATGAGGCGGGTAAAGGTGAACAACTCCGCCTGAAAGCAATTGTTACACGTTCGAACTCGGATGAAGATATTATTAAACGTGCAAGTTTGCTGAGAAGAGATTCGGTGCACGGCAAATTTCACGGCACTGTGGTAGAAGACCTTGAAAATAAAGCGCTCATCATCAACGGACATACGGTGTATATGATCGCTGCAGATAAACCTGAAAGCATCGATTATACAGCCTATGGAATTAATGATGCACTGATAATCGACAATACCGGTATCGCCCGCGAACGTGAAAAACTTGCAAAACATCTGGAAGCAAAAGGTGTGAGCCAGGTTTTACTCACTGCTCCCGGAAAAGGTGATATTCCGAATATCGTGCATGGCATCAACCACGAAAAATTTGATATCACAAAAGAAAAAATATTTTCTGCAGCAAGTTGCACCACAAACGCAGTGGTACCGATCTTATATGTGATCGAAAAGAATTTCGGTATCGATCACGGCCATCTTGAAACGGTTCACTCCTATACAAACGATCAGAACCTGCTCGATAATTATCATAAAAAATCCCGCCGCGGACGTTCTGCACCGGTTAATATGGTAATTACAGAAACAGGTGCTGCAAGTGCAGTGGCAAAAGTATTACCTGATCTTGCCGGAAAATTTACAGGCAATGCGATCCGCGTTCCAACGCCGGATGTTTCCCTTGCGATCATGAATCTTACATTGAATAAAAATGTAACAGTTGAAGAAGTGAACAATGTTTTAAGGGAAGCATCGTCATTCGGACAACTGGTTGAACAAATTGATTACAGCATGAGCCTCGAAATTGTGAGCAGCGATTGTATCGGAAACAGCCATGCGGTAATTGTGGATGCACCGGCAACAATTGTTTCGAAAGACGGAAAAAGCATCGTGCTGTATTGCTGGTACGACAATGAATTCGGGTATACAAAACAAGTTGTGCGTTTATCGAAATATCTGGCCGGGGTGATCAGGTTGAGATATTATTGATTAGCCGATTAGCAGTTAATTTGATTAGCAAATTAGCTGATTAGCTGATTGGGTTAGACGTTTAGAATAATAATCAGAGTATAAAACTGATTAGCAGATAAGCGGATTAGCAGATTAGCGGATTAGCAAATAAATTGATTAGCAAAATAGCTGATTAGCTGATGGAATTTGATGTTAAAAATGAGAATTAGGAGTTTAAAATTTATTTATCCAGGAATAAAAAATTTATAAAATAAATTGATTAAAAAATTCAGGCGGGAAATTTATTTTTGAAAGTAAATTTTTCTTTCACAAGGAAAGATCCCATCAGCTAATTTGCTAATCAGCTAATTAATTAAACCATGTTCGAGAATTTAACCGACCGATTAGAATCCGCCTTTAAAACGCTTAAGGGCCAGGGGAAGATCTCTGAGATCAATATTGCCGAAACGGTAAAAGAAATTCGCCGTGCATTGGTGGAAGCCGATGTGAATTATAAAATAGCGAAAGAATTTACTGATACGGTAAAAGAAAAAGCGCTTGGCCAGCAGGTACTCACCTCTGTTTCGCCGGGGCAACTCATGGTGAAGATCGTGCAGGACGAACTCACCGGATTAATGGGTGGTGAAAAAACCGACATTAATATCAAAGGTTCACCTGCAGTGGTTTTAATTTCCGGTTTGCAGGGTTCGGGTAAAACAACATTTTCGGCAAAGCTTGCAAATCATATTAAATCAAAACTCGGCAGAAATCCTTTGTTGATCGCAGCAGATATTTATCGCCCTGCAGCGATCAATCAATTACAGGTACTTGGTGAACAGATCGGTGTGCAGGTGTATGCCGACCTGGAAAATAAAGATGCGGTTGATATTGCGAAGAAGGGAATTAATTATGCACGCACAAATAATTTTAATGTTGTAATTATTGATACTGCCGGCCGGCTTGCAGTGGATGAAGAAATGATGGATGAAATAACTGCAATTAAAAAAGCAGTTAATCCTTCTGAAACTTTATTTGTTGTAGATGCAATGACGGGCCAGGATGCGGTAAATACTGCAAAAGCATTTAACGACAGATTAAATTTCGACGGTGTTGTTCTCACAAAATTAGATGGTGATACGAGAGGTGGTGCTGCATTATCAATTAAATATGTTGTGCAGAAACCGATAAAATTTGTAAGCCGCGGAGAAAAAATAGATACGCTTGACATTTTTTATCCCGACAGGATGGCGCAGCGTATTTTGGGAATGGGAGATATCGTTTCGCTTGTTGAAAAAGCACAGGAACAATACGATCAGGAAAAAGCGGAAGAATTACAACGCAAGCTGCGCAAAAATCAATTTGATTTTGAAGATTTTCTCACTCAAATAAAGCAGATCAAAAAAATGGGAAATATGAAAGATCTGCTTGGTATGATCCCCGGCGTGGGCAAACAAATAAAAGATATGGATATTGACGAAAAACAATTCGCACGTTTGGAAGCAATGATCCACAGCATGACACCGGAAGAAAGAAGAAACCCCGATCTGATGACCGGCACCAGAAGGCAGCGCATTGCAAAAGGCAGCGGCACAAATATTCAGGAAGTAAATCAATTCATGAAGCAATTTGAAGAAATGCGCAAAATGATTAAAACCATGAATAAAATGGGCGGTGGTGCAAAAGCTGCAAAAGCACTCGGCGGAATGATGGGGAAAAGGTGAGAATGAAGAAGGATGAAGGGAGAAGGGAGAAGGGCTCACTCCACAATGAATTGCAATCCGGAAATATTTCCGTTCATCTCCGATCTCAAAATATAAATACCCGCAGGAATTGATTTTAAATCAAGAATTGTTATTTGCTCATTTGTTTTTGTGGAAATAATTATTTGCCCTGTAAGATTTATTACCTGCATATATAATTCTCCTTCCCTTCCGTATTCAACAATTAAAAAATCATGAGCCGGATTCGGATAAAGCGTCATCTCATTTAAAATATCGTTCTGTATTTCTGTTAAGCCTTCATCTATTTCCGCATTGCAATTATCATCTTTCCCGTTTAAAATTTCAGTTGCGCCCGGATGTATGAGCGGGTCGCTGTCGTCGCAATCCGTGCTGTCGGAAATATATCCAGGAACCGCTGCACAATAGGTTGTATCTATAAATACATTTCCATAATCATCGCCGTCGGCATCAAGGAAATAAGTTGTGTAAACCAGGTCTTCATCAATCAGCACATTGCAATTATCATCCAGTAAATTACATGATTCAGTTGCCGAAGGATTAATTGAAAAATCGGAATCATTGCAATCAGAAAAATCAGTTACATAACCTGCGGCAAAATCGCATGCATACAAATCAAATGTCGGATCTCCATACCCGTCACCATCCGTATCCGGATAATAATGTGTGAAAATAATTCCGTCATCAATCAATTCATTACAATCATCATCTATTGCATTGCATAATTCAGCAGCACCGGGATGAACAAATGCATCAGCATCATTGCAATCGCTGGCATCATTTATATATCCTGCCGGAACGGAACAGGAAATCGAATCTTCCAGCGGATCTCCATAACCATCACCATCGGCATCAAAATAATAATAAAGAAATAAAATTAAATCGTCTATCAGCGTATTGCAGTCGTCATCAACTGCATTGCATAATTCAGGTGCAAACGGGTGAACAGTATTATCTGCATCATTGCAATCCGTATTGTCGAGAACATAACCCGTCAGTGATGCACATGCAAGAGAGTCGTTTGCAAAATCTCCAAATCCATCCGCATCTGCATCCGCATAATAATTTGTAAATAGGATTCCTTCGTCTTCAAATCCATCGCAATCATCATCGAGGCTATTGCATAATTCGGATGCGAACGGATGAATTAAATTATTCAGATCATTACAATCGGTATTATCCGGCACATAACCCACAGGCACGCTGCAGGATTCGAGACTTGCAGCGGGATCGCCAAATCCATCCATATCGGCATCTGCATAATAAGTGAGTGAAGAACATTCAAGTTTAATTAACCAGTAATCTCTTCCGCCATTATTACCCGTTACATCTCCGTCCGTTGATTCTGTTTGGCCTCCCAGTAAATAGCCGCCATCCGAACAATGAATAATATCCATACCCGAATCATTTCCCGAACCACCGAATGATTTTTGCCAGACAATATCGCCGATCGAATTAATACGCAATACCCAGATATCATTTTTAAATGATAAGCCATGATGCCCGGTTACATCACCATCATTCGAATTAGAATGGCCGATGATAATAAATCCTTTATCTTCCGTTTGAACAGCGTTTGTTGCATAATCTCCATAAAATCCACCATAACATTTTGACCAGAGTAAATCACCAGATGCATTGATCAGAAAAACCCAATAATCATGAAATGTTGTTGGTGCATGGCAACCCGAAACATCGCCATTATCAGAAAGTGAAGAACCTGTTACAAAAAAATTCCCGTCACTCGTTTCAATGATCGCATTATTATAATCCGTTTGTGAACCGCCATAAGTTTTTTGCCATTGCATATTTCCATCTGCATCTGTTTTTACGATCCACACATCATAGTCGCCATGATTAAAACTCACATCATGATCTTCAGAATTGGTATAGCCCGATAAAATAAATCCGCCGTCGCTTGTATTTGCAACAGATAAACAATAGTCATATCCGCTGCCGCCGAAATTTTTTTCCCATAAAATATTTCCTGCACCATCGAGTTTCACCAACCAGTAATCACCACCGCCATAGGTTGCCGCTACATCGCTATCCATTGAATAAGAATAACCTGCAACAATAAATCCGCCATCCGGTGTTTCTTTAATATCCGTTGCAACATCACCAACAGATCCTCCCAAACATGTTTTCCAGGCAATGGTACCTGATGGATTTAATTTAAGTATCCACTCATCCATAAATCCATTATTCCCCGAAACATTTCCATTATTCGAAATTGCATATCCTGCAACGATATATCCGTTATCTGATGTATTTTCCATTGCAAACACAACGTCATCATCAGTTCCGCCGTAACTTTTTTGCCAGTTGATGCTGCCGGTATCATCGGTATTCACGATCCAGTAATCATAATAACTGGAAGTGCCGTGATGCCCCGAAACATTTCCTGCATTGGATTGCGCACTCCCGCCGAATGCAAAAGCACCGGTGCCGGTTTCCAGAATTGCATGAATGGATTCATCCTGCGGGCCACCGTAGCATTTCGACCATTCCACTGGGGGAACCTGCGAATACATGCGACCGCAAAATATAAAAGCGGTGAAGAACAAGGGCAATTGCTTCATGGATCCTTTTTATTTTTAAAATTACTATTTACGAAAATAGTTTTTAACGGATCTGTGTGAATCGCCGTGAATTTTGTGTGAATAATACTTATAATTGAGGGAAGATATAAAAATACTTTTCCGGAGGGAACAGTATTTTTATATCTTACAGGTGCCGCATTACCTGGAATGGAGGTTGTGGCCTGCTGAAAAATTATTTTTTTTTATTTTGCGAGCATTATTTTTTTATCATATTTATTTGCATTGATGAAAATAATCAATTGGTAGATCCCATCATTCATATCACCGGCGTCAATCAATATTTTCCCATCATCGCTGAATCTTATAAAATTCTCGTAGACAATAGTACCGTTCGCATTGTAAATAAAAACTTTTGCATCGCCAGTTTCGCCGCTAAGCGAAATATTGAATTGGCCTGAAGCCGGATTCGGGAAAACCAATAATTCGCCCGGAGGATTTGATCCTTGTAAGCGGCAAGGGTTCGTAGTAAAATAAAGCATTGATGAATAAGCTGAATGCATGGTACCATCAGCAGCACAAACAGCCATGATCTGAAATTCATAGCTCGTGCCACATGCAAGCGATTTTAAAATGGCAAATTCTTTTCCATGTGCATATTTAACGTTCCATAATTCGGTACCCGAAATTCTATATCTTAATTTATAACCTTGCGAACCTGCGACCGCGTCCCAGGTAACTTTTACTTTATCGGATAAAACATTCAATACAATACCGGTTGGTATAAGGCAATCCTGCTCGGGAAATAATTTAATTATCCAAAAATCATTTCCTCCTTCACTAGGTTCTGTTTTATCTCCTGAAACATTTGAACCTGATGAACCTGCAACAGCATAAGAATTATCGTCCATTTTACAAATTGCATGTGCGTAGTCGGGAGTATCACCGCCAATTGTATTTTGCCAGATAATATTTCCATTCATATCCAGCCTTACAATCCAGTAATCACCACTGCCGAAATCAGCTTCAGTTTTATCACCTGATATCGGAGATATGGAATAACCACATGAAATATAACCACCGTCGGAAGTTTGCAGAATATCATACAAGTCGTCATTCCAGTTTCCGCCGATTGTATTTTGCCACATGATATTGCCGTTTTCATCCAATTTGATCACCCAAAAATCGGTATCGTGATTCGGCTCTGTTTTATCGCCGGAAATTCCCGATTCTGAAATGCCTCCGGCAATGAATCCACCGTCATTGGTTTGACGAATTGCCGTAAGATCATCATTACCGTTACCACCAATTGTATTTTGCCAGATGAATTTCCCATATTATCCAGCCGGACTATCCAATAATCGTGTAAGCCATTGCATATTTCTGTTTTATCTCCTGAAATACCTGAACCGGAATATCCGCCAACAATATAACCTCCATCTGCTAATTGATGTATCTCCGAAAGATAGTCGGCCGAACTTCCTCCGATGGTATTCTGCCATTCAATATTTCCGAGAGGGTCAAGTTTCAGTATCCAATAATCATATGATCCATAAGAAGCTTCTGTTTTATCGCCTGAAACACCGGATGTGGAAAATCCACCTGCAATAAAACCTCCGTCAAAAGTTTGTTCAACTGCCCTGAGGTTATTAAATCCTGTTCCACCGATTGTATTTTGCCAAACAATATTTCCGGACACATCAAGTTTAATGATCCAATAATCGGAATATCCGATCTGTGATTCTGTTTTATCGCCGGAAATACCCGAAGAAGATTCACCCCCGATGATATAACCACCATCAGTAGTTTGCATCAATGAATAAAAATTTTCCAGTCCTGCACCGCCAATTGTGTTTTGCCACTCAATTAATCCGTTTTCATCAGTTTTTACAATCCAAAAATCTCCCATTCCGAATGTTGCTTCCGTTTTATCGCCGGAAATACCTGAAAATGTATTCCCGCCGATAATCAGTCCATTATCGGATGTATGAAACATGGCTTCAGGGTAATCCGAATTATTTCCGCCTATGGTATTTTGCCATTCAATTTCGGGAGCTTGTGCATTTACATTTGCTAAAATGAATAAGAATATCGCTGTGACAGGTATAATGATTTTACAGGATCGTTGAAAATTCGTTTTCATAATACATGATTTAAGAATTTATTTATTGATGATGATTTTATTTATATAAGAATTTCCATTCACAAGAATTTGCAATTGGTAAATTCCTGCGCTCAGATTTTCAGAATTCCATTGCATTTGAAATGATTCGGTTATAGTTGCACCGGTTTCCAAAACATTTTCTCCATTCGAATTAAACAAGCGAATTAATGCTGCACCATTTTCACCAAATAAAGAAATATGCACTTCGTTTGATGAAGGATTCGGGTATACGGATAATTCACCCGGTTTTAATTCCTCTCCCAGCCTGCAGGATAATGTTGTGAAATATTGTGAAGCAGAATAATCGGAATGTCCAAACCCGTCGGGTGCGCAAATGGACATTAATTGCCATTCATATTCGGTATTGCATAATAATCCGTTGAGGGTTGAATTTTCAGAGCCTTTTTTTACATATTTGAAAGACCACGGATAGCTCCCGTTTTCACGATAGCGAATACGATAAGTCATTGCAGAATCTGTTGCTGCCCACGAGACCTCCGCAGAGAAATCAGCGCTTATCGATTCAAATGTTTCCGGTAATACGCAAAATAAATTTTCGGGTAAAAATTTAATTATCCAAAAATCTCCGAGGCCATATGAGGCTACTGTTTTATTACCTGATATTCCCGAGGTGGAATAAGCACCAACAATATATCCTCCATCTGCAACCTGACAAACTGCATTGGCGCCGTCATAATCATTTCCACCAAGAACTTTTTGCCAGATAATAATTCCATCTGCATCCAATTTTAAGATCCAGGCATCGAAATAACCTATTTTTTCAATTTTATCACCGCTGATTCCCGATTGTGAAAAACCACTGGCAATAAATCCGCCGTCTGATGTCAGTGCAAGTTCATTTAATACATCGCTGCCAGTTCCACCGATGGTATTTTGCCATAACACAGATCCGGTGGAATTTATTTTCACTATCCAATAATCTGTAGAACCAATTGATTTTTCCGTTTTATCCCCATAGATCCCTGAATCAGAAATGCCACCGATAATATATCCTCCATCTGGCGTTTGACCTAAAGATTTTACATGATCTGATTTTTTGCCGCCAATTGTATTTTGCCAAATGATATTGCCCGCGTAATCAATTTTAAGCAACCAGAAATCTGTCATGCCTACAGAAACTTCAGATTTATTTCCGGAAATTCCCGATTCGGAATCAGCGCCAAGAATAATATTTCCGTCATCCGTCAAACAAATTTCAGCGATATCATCATTTCCGTCTCCGCCGAATGATTTATCCCATTCAATATTTCCATTTTGATCGGTTTTAACCAACCAGCAGTCGTCATAACCCAATCCTGTTTCAGTTTTATCCCCCGAAATTCCTGAACGTGAATTACCTCCAATTAAATATCCGCCATCTTCTTTCGCCACAATTGAATTCAAACGGTCGTCACTATTTCCGCCTATTGATTTTTGCCATACTACAAACCCGGATGCATCAATTTTAATCAGCCAAAAATCCCATGCACCTTTTGAGGAAACTGTTTTATCCCCTGAAATTCCCGATGCCGAATTACCCGCAAGCAAATAGCCACCATCGGGAGTTTGAAGGATTTTTTGTAAAATATCTTCGCCACTTCCGCCGATTGTTCTGTCCCATTGTTCAATGCCAATTGCATCTGTTTTAACAATCCAGTAATCATTTAAACCCCTTGAATCTTCCGTTTTATTTCCGCCAATTCCGGAAGAGGAATATCCTCCAAACATGTACCCACCATCGGGTGTTTGCAGAACAGTTGTTATATTATCAGAATTATAAGAACCGATGCTGCGTTGCCATTCAATTTGCGGAACCTGTGCACGGAGGATTGTGAAGGTTAAAAACCAAATTGTTATTGAGGTATTGATTTGTACAGTTTTCATAACAATCTTTTTATTGAATTACTTATTAATGATGATTTTGCCGGTATAATTCTTTCCGTTCACAAGAATTTGCAATTGGTAAATTCCAGCGCTCAGATTTTCAGAATTAACTGATATTTGATTTGATTCGCCGATTGTTGTATACATTGCGTACACCATTTCACCATTCAAATTAAAGAATCGGATGATCGCCTCGCCGGTTTCTTCTGTAAGAAAAATATTGAACTGGCCTGAAGCCGGATTCGGATATATTGTTAATTCTCCAATTGAAACTTCAACCATTCTGCAAGCCGGTGTCGTAAAAAAATGCAATGGAGAATAATCTGAATAAGTAGTTACTTCGCCGGAACACATTGAAAGGATTTGCCATTCGTAATTTGTATTACAGGCCAGTTCATTGATAATGACATAATCATTTTCCAAAACTGCTTTTCCAAACCACTCATTTGTGCCGGTAACGCGGTACCGTAATTTATTTCCAATCATGCCGTCAACCGCATTCCATTCAATCTTCACTTTATCAGGTAAAACAGTTGTAATAATATTATCCGGTGAATAGCAGGTGCCTGTTGCCGGAAATAATTTCACAATCCAGAAATCAAATTTATGTATTGCAGGTTCGGTTTTATCTCCCGTATTTCCTGAATTGGAAAAACCGCCCAAAATAAATCCATCGTCAGTTGTTTGCGCAAGTGAAACCAATTCATCACTATGTGTCCCTCCTATATCATTTTGCCATGAGATATTTCCATAGGCATCAAGTTTTAAAATCCAATAATCGTCGTGGCCTTTGTTCTTTTCAGATTTATCGCCTGAAATTCCATTGTCTGTCCATCCACCAATCAGATAACCATTGTCTGAAGTTTGTACTGCATTACCCAAGATGTCGGCATAATATCCGCCAATTGTATTTTGCCAGATAATATTTCCGAGTGCATCAAGTTTCACTACCCAGTAATCATTAACACCTAAACAATTTTCGGATTTATCAAATCCAATATTTGAGTAGGAGCTTCCTCCAAGAAAATAGCCTCCGTCGTTTGTTTGCAACAACACTTGCAGCAGGTCCTGATGCGTTCCTCCAATTGTTTTTTGCCACAAAATGTTTCCGGCAGCATCTGTTTTAATTACCCAATAGTCGTCCCAGCCATAGCAAGGCGATGATTTGTCTCCTGAAATTCCGCTGCTTGAATATCCCCCCAAAATAAATCCCTCATCAGGATCTTGGCATGCGGATATTAATATATCCTGAGAAATACCTCCATATGATTTTTGCCATTCAATATTTCCGGTAAGATCAATTTTCAGTACCCAAAAATCATTTTGTCCGTTTGAAACTGCAGTTCTGTCCCCTGAAATTTCTGATATAGAATAACCGGTAATTAAAAATCCGGCATCGCCGGTCTGTAAAATACCTGTCAGAACATCATCTGCAAAACCTCCAAAATCTTTCTGCCATACAAGCGATCCGTAAGTATCAAGTTTAATCACCCAATAGTCGTATGCACCTTTTGTATTTTCTGTTTTATTTCCTGAAATTCCGGATGATGAATATCCGCCAATGATATAACCATCCTCTGTTTGCAAAATAACTGTCAACACATCCTCACCCTCTCCACCGAGGGTTTTTTGCCATTGAATATTGCCGAATGCATCAAGCTTCACGATCCAAAAATCATTCATGCCAAATGATATATCGGTTTTATCCCCTGAAATTCCGGAAGATGATTTACCACCGAGAATAAATCCATTATCGGTTGTTTGGATAATCGTCGATAATTCATCACTTGCATTACCGCCGATTGTATTTTGCCATTCAATTTGCGGAGCTTGTGCATTTACATAAAATCCAAATCCCAGCAACACTGGAATCAATATGGTTGTTTTGCAGGGTAGAAGTTGAATCTTTTTCATAGCTTTCATTTTTATTTAAATTAACTGCTCATTTAAAGTACTATTCGCATCATCTGCTGCATGATAATTTATTTGCATAGAAATAAATGCAACAAATAAGCATCAAAGTGTAATTCAAATAGAAGAAGAAATACAGCAAGAAATGGAAAGTACTGTTAATGCCGTAAATGATAATTGTCAGTTTGACAGATGGGGAATATTAAGGTTCGTATAACAGTAACAAAAGGCAGGATAATTTACCGGCAGATCCAGTTTCAGATTTGGGTTCACGATACAACAAGCCCCATATATACATGCATCATTTCTTCTGCGATTTTCTTTTTTGCGAATTTCCCGGTTTGGAGAAATCCGCCTTCGATCATTTCCTTGCGAATTGTTTCAGATGAAATGACTGTCATCAGTTTTTCTGCAATATCCGCCGGCGATTCCGGATCAATATACCAGGCAGCTGTTCCGCCCACTTCAGGAAGTGATGAACGAAGAGAAGTGATCACAGGACAACCGCTTACCATTGCTTCCAGAACAGGAATTCCGAATCCTTCATATAAACTCGGATAAATAAAACACAATGCTTTTTTATAGAGTTGCGGCAAATGTTCGGTCGGAACATTTTCGAGAAAGATAAAATATTTTTCAAGTTGATTTTCGGCAATAAATTCTTTTACCTGGTTTGTGTACGAGTTTCCATTACCCACTAAAACACAAGGCACCCGTTTTTGCGCATCAATCAATAAATAAGCTTTGCAGATGGAAAGAATATTTTTCCGCTCGGTAATGGAGCCGACATATAAAATATATTCTGCAGGTAAATTATAATTTGATTTATACGGGTGATCGGAATAAAACAGATCATCGCAATTCTGATAGATCACTTTTATTTTATTTTCATCCGCCTCATAAAATTTAATAATATCCAGTTTTGTGGATTCACTTGCCGCAACAATCACATCTGCATTATTCACAGCAAATTTTGATTTCACGTCATATACTTTCCTGTCTACGCCCGGATAATGATGCGGAAAATGTTCGAAGATCAGATCGTGGATGGTTACCACCGTTTTAATATCAATTTTATTAATGCTGAACGGCAATTCATTGCTCAATCCATGATATACATCGATCTGATTTCTTGCAATATCTTTCCTGATGCCGAAACTCCGCCACACAGAACCTTTCCCCACAACCAGATGTGTATTTTGAATTGCCTCAAACGGATGGCGATGCCGCGACGTCGGTGTAAAAAGATAATACTGATTATCGGGATAACATTCTGTGAGATTTTTCACAATGGTCCGACTGTAGTTGCCTAAACCGGTGGCATTCTGGAAAATCCTTTTTGCATCAAAGCCAATGCGCATTGGGCGAAGATAGAAAAATAAATTTCGAATTAGCCGCTCCGCGGCGTGGATTTACACGAAGTTTCTAAGGCACGAAGTGATAGCAAGGTGGCGCAGAGACGCGGAGGGAGTTTCAAATTAAAATGAATGAAGAATGAAATATTTTGCCTTTAGAATTTTGCTAAAAGAAAAATCTCATCATTGCGGGCCTGCCTGCCGACGCTGAGCCATATGCTGCGGCAGGCAGGCTCCGACCCGCAATCTCTAAGAATTAATTCAAGATGCCGGATCAAGCCCGGCATGACATATCGATTATGATAAATATTCACGAAAAGTAACATAGCGGAAATAAATGCTTTAATTCTGAAAAAAATTAACCGCGTTCTACTTCCCCCTTCGAAGGGGGACTAAGGGGGATGATAACCAAAAGGATGAAGTGAGAAGTGAGAAGGAAGAAGGCGACACGATTTAGTTTGAACGTGCATGCATTTATTTAATTAAATAAAAATGCCGGGCGTTCTAATTCCTCCTTCGAAGGGGGACTAAT
>CAYXBK010000032.1:0-32314 GCA_964463165.1 uncultured Chitinophagales bacterium | reverse complement strand
ACGATATCGCCGGATAAATAAAACTGGATCTTTTTCAATTGTTCTTCATTCAGATTGGTTTGTTTTTGTACTTGCGAAGTGTAAGGACTCAGGTAATAACTGCAGGACGATAAAAAGAAAAGGCTGCAAATTCCAAGAGTGAAGATTGTTTTCATATTGCTTTTTTCCGACAGAAATTCAATAATAATGCCACAAAGCATTTAAAAGGAACTAAAAAGACGTAGCTTTAATTTGGTTAAAATACCCAAAGAATTTTATGTCTCAGAAAGAAAAGATTTTACTGTTTTTGCTTGCCGCCATCAATTTTACCCATATTCTGGATTTCATGATCATGATGCCGCTCAATCCGCAGTTGAGTGTGATCTTCAATATTAACCAGCAACAATTCAGTTTGCTCGTTTCCGCTTATACGTTCAGTGCGTTTTTTTCTGGGATCATTGCCGCATTTTTCGTGGATGGATTTGACAGGAAAAAAGTTTTGCTTTTCGGCTATGCGGGTTTTATTTTGGGAACACTGGGATGTGCACTTTCGCCTTCCTACGAAATTTTATTGGTAGCACGCATTGTTGCCGGCTTATTCGGCGGTCTTATCAGTGCACAGGTATTGAGTATTGTGGGCGATAATTTCAGTTATGAGCGCAGGGCAACAGCAATGAGTTTTCTCACAACTGCATTTTCAGTAGCATCAGTGGTTGGTGTGCCGCTCGGTTTATACCTCGCAACATTAACATCGTGGCATGCTCCATTTTTACTGGTTGCCTGTGCCGGTGTTGTGATTTTTGTGATGGTCATAAAATACGTTCCTTCAATGGCAGGACACCTTACTGCTGCGAAACGCAAACCGACCGACGCATTTGTGAATGTGTACAAAAGCAAAAATCAACAACGGGCATTATTATTATCGATTGTTATGATGATCGGGCATTTTTCCATTATTCCGTTTATTGCAAAATATCTTGTGACCAATGTCGGATTTACAAATTATGATGTGAGTCTTGTTTATTTGATCGGCGGAGGTGCAACAATATTTACTGCACCGCTTGTCGGAATGATTGCAGATAAAAAAGGAAAATTTCCCGTATTTGCAGTCATGTGTTGTTTATGTTTAATTCCGGTATTCTTAATTACGAATATGCCGCCCGTTTCAATTTATCTGGCACTTGCGATTACAACCATATTTTTCATTTTTGTGAGTGGCCGGATGATTCCGATGCAGGCAATGGTAACATCTGTTGTTTCACCGCAGCAAAGAGGCGGATTTATGAGTATTAATTCTTCCTTAATTCAACTCGGTTCGGGATTGGCTGCAGTAATTGCCGGATCAATCATTTCAGAAACACCGGATCATAAACTTATTCATTATGATTATGTCGGTTATATGGGAATGGCCGCAACCATCATCTGCATTTTTATTGCGAGGAAATTAAAAATGGCTTCGCAGGAACCTGTAAAAAATCCGGAAACATCTGCATCCGGAAATTTAATTCCTGCAGAACAAATTGCAATTGATCGGGTGGATTGATCTATTTGATTTTTTCGAGAATCTGTTCCGCAGCAACTCTGCCTGTTTGTGCACCGCCATTCATGAATCCCTGGAATTCATAACTGCAATGTTCACCTGCGAAATAAATATTTCCTTCCGGTTCTCTTTGTGATCCTTCAATGGAAGTAAATTGTCCGGGTTTGAAACAGGTATAACTTGCTTTTGTATATTGATACGTTGGCCAGTGAAAGCGTGCAGTTTTTTGATTATGCAATGCAGATATCTGCGGATAGATTGCATCCAGTCGTTTCAGATAAATTTCCGCCTGTTCTTTATCGGTACCTGATCCGAGTTCAATACCCGGTGTGCCGCCGGTATAAACCGTGAGACCCGCCCCTTCTCCTTTTTGCAACTGGCTGTTGTCCCAGCAATTTTGCAAACCATTATCACTGAAAGTAAATCCGGCATAACCCATTTCACGCCACAATGGTTTTTGAAAACCGATCATGAGTTTTGCATTCATGCCATATCCCATTTCATCAATTGCTTTTCTTTTCACCGGCGATAATTCCATATTCCATTTTATATTCCGCAGAATTGTAAATGGCACTGTAATAATTGCATAATCTGTTTCCACATCAAGTGCTGCTCCGTTCGACTGGACAAAATGCAATACAATTTTCTTTCCGCCTTCTTTTTGAGTAACTGCTTCAAGCGCATAACCCACATGTATCTGATTTTCCATATGCTTCGCAAGGGCATCCGGAACACGCTGATTTCCACCTTCAATTTTATACCTTTCGTCACTATAACCTGAATAATTAAATTCATCCGTCATTTCAGGAGCAATGAGATATAATAAATTAATGGATGATTGCTCTGAAATATTTGATCCGTATTCCGTTGTATATGCAACATCAAATAAATGGAACAGAGTGCCTGTCATTCCGATACCTGTTAAATAATCGGCGATCGAAAGTTTATCCAGGCGAAGATCATCTTCCGAATGACTGTTATATGAAATCTCATCACTCATTGAATCAATATCCTTTTGCATTTGCATGACAAATGGCTTGAGCATTTCAATGATTTCCTGATCGGTAATTATTTTACCATCAAAATAATAACATGCATGAATTAATTTTTTTTCTGATTCAATTTGCGTATCAATAACCGGCAATTCAAATCTTTTGGCGAGATCAAAAATGTCAACGTGTGCCGTATCGATAAATTCACCGCCGAGTTCGGTTGTTAATCCTGCCCCCATAATATCTTTTGCCGTAAACATTCTGCCGCCTGTTCGCGGAGATGCTTCATAAATTTGTGCGAAAAGTCCGGCACGTTTTAATGTATATGCTGCATTTAATCCGGCGATACCTCCGCCTACAATTGTAATTACCGGAGCTGATTTACCGCCACAGGATGCTAAAAAAGAACTGCCGGCAAGCGTGGTAAGCAATGCAGCCTTTCCTGTATCTCTCAAAAATTTTCTTCTGCTTTTCTGGAATTGGGCATCAATTAATTCATCTGTTGGAATTCCGTTTAATTTGGAATGCAAAGCAATTTTGTACGACCTCTGCAGAGTTTGCAATAAGGATGTTTTGGAGATTTGTTTTTTCTTTCTATGCATAAAAAGGGAATACGTTTTCAAATAAAATGAATTATTTACCAACTGCTGCCGGCACCGCCGCCGCCTGAGCTGCCGCCGCCGAAGCTGCCACCGCCTCCGCCACCTCCGCTATAACTGCCGGAAGAAGAACTGGATCGTGTGAGTTTCGCAATTGTATACGATTCGAATTTTGTGTAATTACAATTTTTGCAATTAAATGTTTTCCTTCCCTCACCCGTTGATTCGTAGGTTGCCGCATGAATCGTCTGATTTTTTATCATCAGAAATGTTTTTGCACTGCATTTCGGGCATTTATCATATTTGCTGAAAAAATTTTCAAAGCCGTAAATTTTTACATTATCAGAATTCGGATCCTTCCACACATCGTAATCTATGGATTTTAAATTCTCTTCTTTCAGCTGATAGGATTTTAAAAATTCATCATCTTCAATTTCCCCGAGTTTAATCATCGGCGTGATACCGTCATCTGCAACGGGAGGCGTATTGCGCAAACCGTATAATCTTTTTTTATTGAGCAGCGCATAAAACAGAAACGGCAGCGGAAAAAAGAAGGCAGCCGCACCCCATCCGCTCCTGTTTGATTTTGCGAGTGCATTGTATAATATCTGCGGTTCGTTTCCTGCATTATCTTTTAAAATATATTTATTTAACCGCAATCGTTTTTCAAACAAAAGAATTGCAAATAATCCATAAGCAAATAATGCGAATTCAAAAATGCGCAGCGAACCGGCCAATAATTGTGTACCGAAAAAAGCGGCAGGTAAACCGATATTGAGCAATGCAACTTTTGTATTGTTATAAACCGGATTATTATATTTTTTCAAATATTGCGGTGCAGATTTCAATCTTGTTTTTTTCGAACCGATACTGATCAGCAGACTGATCAGGTAAATAAAAATAAATGCGGCCACACCAACGGAGCTCGTATCTTTCCGCCACCATGGACGCTCAACATAATTTTCGGTGGAATAGGCAAACACTTCTTCCCGGTAATTTGGGTCCATCAGAATTTTGATCACCTCACGCACACCGGCAAGCATTGCTTCACTGTATTTTTCTTCTTTTGCAAGCGGTACCATTTGTTCAACCTGAATACGTTTGCACATCGCATCGGTAAGAATCGGTTCGAGGCCATAGCCGGTCTCAAATTCGATACGGCGCTGATCCATCACCATCAGTATGAGTAATCCGTTATTATTTTCTTTCTGGCCTACTCCCCAATACCGGAATAATTCTGTTCTGAAATCTCCGGGCACTGCATCACCGATCGAATTCACAACCACCACTGCCACCTGAACAGTTGTTGAATCTTCCAATGCCTGCAGCAAGGTATTGATATAACCCACCGATCTTTCATCCAGCACATTATCAGGATTGCTCACGAAACCATTGTAGCTTGTTTTTGGATTGGGTATTGTCTCAACTGTCCAAACCGTTTGTGAGAAGGCTTTTACGGATACACTCAGGACCAGCGATAGGAGAAAATACTTCAGCATGCTTGGATTTGAAATGTGAATATATAAAAAAATGTCTGAAAATCAATCAGTCACATCTACCGAAAGGCGATGGTCCTGATTTGCCACGATCCAAAGCGTATGAAACACCAGCCTGGCCCTGCTTGTCATGAGATCAAAATTTATTTTTTCAATATCATCCGAAGGCTTATGGTAATCGGCATGCGCTCCGCTGAAATAAAAAATAACAGGGATATTATTTTTTGCAAAATTGTAATGATCACTGCGGTAATAATATCTGTTCGGATCACTTGTTGAATTGTATTTATAATCAAGTTCCAGATTTGTATATGTTTTTGCCGACGATTCATTAATTGCATGCAATTCTTTACTTAAAAAATCGGAGCCGATGATGTAGATATAATTTGAATCTTCCAAATGTGCATCATCAATCCGTCCGATCATGTCAATATTCAGGTCGGCAACTGTATTTGCAAATGGGATCAACGGATTTTCTGCATACGCTTTTGAACCGAGCAGTCCTTTTTCCTCACCAGAAAAGGCAATAAATAATACAGAGCGCCGCGGGCACGCACCATCGAGTTTTGCCTGCATCATCGCTTCGGCCATTTCAATGAGTGCCACTGTTCCCGAGCCGTCATCATCTGCGCCATTATAAATTGAATCACCGATTTTTCCGAGATGATCGTAATGTGCAGATACAATTACAACTTGTTCTTTTAAATCCGACCCTTCGATATATGCCAAAACATTATCCGCATACACAACTCGTTCGGATTTTGTTGCATTGATATAAAATGCAGATGAAAACGAAAAATTTGACGGCTTCGAACTTGCATTGATTGATGCAATCGCTTTGGTCATAAATTTTTTCTTTTTACCGAGCATCGTTTCGGCCATCTGCTCAGAAATAAAAAAATTATTGCAATATGCCGAATGCTGATATTCGGATTTTAATTTCAATAAGGTGCCGGTTAAAAAATTAATCCACTGCGGATTTTGGACCGTTTTATTGAAAGTCGGATCAATCATTAATATACATTTTGCCTTATGATCGGTTGCAGCTTTTACTTTTTTTCGCCAGTCTGTCGACCAGTCGCTTAAAGTTTCATTTTTTGTGAAGATGGAAATTCCGTTCACTACAGGTTCACCATAAGCAACTAAAACAATTTTTCCCGCAACATCCGCATTTGCATAGTCGCTGTAGAGCGAATCGTCAATTCCATAACCAAGAAAAATAATTTCATCTGCATTCAGTGTAATTGTATTATTTGATGTTGCATAGCCGTAAAAATCCTGCATGAAAGCGTATACATTTTTTTTATCGCTCATTACGGGGTTCTCCCATCCGTATTCAATTAAAGGATAATCTTTGTAATAGGAACCAAGTTGCGGCGCCGGAGGAATACCTGCTTTTTTAAACTGGTTTGAAATATATTCGGCAGCACGAACCAGACCTACCGTTCCGGTTTCACGACCTTCAAAATAATCGCTTGCAATAACCGAAAGATTTTCTTTTAATTCCTCCGGTGTAATTGTATTTGCATATTTCTCACCCGGATCAACAAAATCCTGAGCAGCAATTCCAAAAGAAAGAATTATGCAGATGAAAAGAAAAATTATTTTATGCATCAAATTAAAATCAGAACTGAGAAATTTTTTCAACTCTGCGTTCATGCCGTCCGCCTTCAAATTCTGTTGCAAGAAATACATCCACAAATTTTATTGCATCATTTAAAGAAATAAACCGTGAAGGAAGACAAATCACATTTGCATTATTATGCTGACGGGATAAAGCAGTAATATCATCCCGCCAAACCAATGCAGCACGAATGCCTGCATGTTTATTTGCCGTTATGCAAACGCCCTCTCCACTACCACAAATTAAAACACCGATTTGCGATTCACCGGCTTCAATACTTTTTGCAACAGGATGCACAAAATCGGGATAATCAACCGAATCAAGCGAATAGGTGCCGAAGTCCTTTACTTCATATCCCTGTTCTTTTAAATGCGCAATGATCGGATCTTTAAACGGAAATCCGGCATGGTCGCAGCCGATGGCAATGGTTTGATTTTGCATCATGTAAAGTTAAGGGAAATCAATATCATGCCGGACTCGATCCGGCATCTGTATTTTAAAAGATTGCGGCTCGCTGGCCCCAATGACCGGGTCTTTTTTATAGCATTTAACTAAAGAAATAATTTTTTACTTTCAGAATGTTCCGAAAATTTCACCCACGAAGGTTAACTACTTTATACTATGAACCAGTCATTCCGGGCCTTACCCGGAATCTGAATTCAATGAAAGGAATTAATCATAAATCTCTTTCTTTCGTTTTCTTTCCACGGCAGTTACCACCCAGATACTCACTTCATACAATAACCAGAGTGGAAGGGTAACAAGTGTTAAAGAAAATGCATCACCTGAAGGTGTGATGATTGCGGCAAGAATAAGCGCAATGATCACTGCATACTTTCTGTTTTTTGCAAGAAATTCTTTTCCGAGCAATCCGAATTTTGCGAGAAAAAATGCAACGATCGGAATTTCAAAAATAACGCCGCACCAGAAAACCATACCGGTGAGCACGCCGATATAAGATGTTACCGTAAATACATTTTGCACTTCTTCTCCCAACGAAAAATTACCGAGAAAATTGATGGAGAAAGGTGCGAGCACATAGTACCCGAATGCACATCCGAAATAAAATAAAAATATGCCGGCGAAAACAAGGCCGCCGATATTTTTTCTTTCTTTTTCATACAGTGCAGGTTTAACAAATCGCCACACTTCCCATAAAATATACGGGAAGCCCACAATAAATCCGAGCATGAAGGATGCTTTGAACCAAAGTAAAAATGGTAAGGTGAGATCGCCGTTGATCAGATTATAATCAATTACTTCGATGCAAATACCGCCGAGATGTAATTTCTCACCCGCCCAGCAGAAAAAACGGTAGGTTGGGAAATCAGGATTTTTTGCAGCGAAGATTACATTCGTAAAAACATAATCTTTAATAAAAAGAAAGGCGATTGAAAATACGACAACAACAAGCAGCGAACGGACAATATGCCACCTCAATGCTTCGAGGTGGTCCATAAAAGTCATCTCATCATTACTCTTCAGCTGCGCCATACATCAAAACCCGTAGGAATTTTATTTGGTATTGATCAGATTATATAAAGCGTCGAGATTCGGGCTTAAAATAATTTCCGTTCTTCTGTTTTTTGCTTTGCCATCTGTTGTTCCATTATCGGCCACCGGAAAATATTCACCTCTTCCTTCTGCGGTAATTCTTTTTGCATCCACACCATTATCAATGGTCAGAATTTTCACGATGGATGTTGCACGCAATACGCTGAGGTCCCAGTTGTCTTTTGGAAAGCTTGCACTTTTAAGCGGTACATTATCGGTATGTCCTTCAATTTCAATTTTAATATCGGGATTTGCTTTTAATACGGCGGCAAGTTTTGCAAGTGCATCTTTTCCTTTCGGATCAACAACCGTACTTCCGGATGCAAATAATAATTTCTCGCTTAAGGAAACATATACTTTTCCGTTTTTGCGTTCCACGGTTAAATCACTTGAACTGAAACCGGCCAAGGCTTTATCAATTGTATTTTTTAAATCATTAACGATCTGTTCCTGTTTATTTAAAATATCCTGTAATTCTTTCACACGTTTTTCACGGTCGGCGAGATCGGCAGATAATTTTTCAATATTTTTTTGCTGATCGGTTAATGTTGCTTCTTTATCCGCCAGTTGTTTTTCTTTCAATGTGAGTTCATCCTGTTTTTTCTGCAAATCTTCTCGCAATGACTGATTTTCTGAAGATGATAATGCGAGCAACTGGTTGATGCGGTTGTTGAGCATATCTTCAATCGTATGCAATTCGGCATTTGCTTTCACCATCTGGTCGTATCTGTTGTGCACATCGATTGAATCCTTGCGCATCAATGAGATCTGCGCAAGCATATCATTTATCCGCTCATTCAGCTCGGCATTTTCCGATGTTTTCATTTTGAGCTGGCTGCGCAGGGAGGCGGTATCTGCAAGGCAGGCATCACGTGCGGCAACAGCATCCTGGTACTGGCGTGCGGGAACGCAAGCCGTAAAACCCAAAGCCAGAGCGAAGAAGAGATATGTCAGTTTTTTCATAAGATGATTTTATTCGCGGCAAAAATAACTCTAATTTGAGGAGATTGGGATAGACGCAAACAGAATTTTCCAACACTGCCAAGGCGCATATTTCCATTTTATCAAACTATATTTAAGAAATGATCTGTTCCCTCAAATGAAGATGCATCAGAAATTAATCAGTTATTCAACAAGCGCAATTGCATTTATTTTTTTGCATGATGCAAAGGCGCAGGCGGTTTATACGGATATTGATCCGGACTATGTTTTTGATCAAAGCCCGGAAGGGGTTTGGCTGGATATAGACGACAATGGCACATCCGATTTTGGATTCCAAAATTATTCATTCACAACATATTCATTTTCGATACAAGAAACACATACTTTTCAATTTTTGCTTGCAATACGATATGACGTAGAAAATGCTTTGGCCGGAGATTATAATGCCGATAGTAATTGTTTTCCTTTCGCACTTGATAATGGAAATTTAATAAATGCTGGTTTGAACTGGCAAAGCTGCCAAACTCAATTTTTAGCTTTTAAAAGATTTCATTCCGGTGTTTTTACGCATACAGGCTCCTATGAAAATTGGTATAACTCAATAATTACAGAATCAGTTGATCGATATTTAGGGATTCGCTTTATAGATGAAAAAGGAGGCAACCACTACGGCTGGATCCGTTGTGATGTTCTGGATGAAGGAAGAACTTTGATAATTAAAGATTATGCCTACGAAACAAAATGCGATGTGGGAATTCTTGCGGGAGATATTGTTGGAGATACAAGTGTGAGTGTTGAAAATATAAATCCGCTTGACGCAAATGTTTATATTTTTGAAAATGCCATTCATGTGGATTTAAATAATCTTCAGAAAAAAACAGAATTACACATTTATTCAATTTCGGGAGATTTGGTTTACACTAAAATATTATCAGAATTAAATACAGAAATTTCTTTATCAATACCAAAAGGAATTTATATGGTGAAAGTTATTTCGAAGAATGGTAGTTACTCGAAAAAAGTTTTTATAAATTAAATCTCAGCGCTTCTTCAACAACCCCAGCAAACCTCTTTCCACCACATTAATTAATGTTCTTGTGATTTGATGTTGTGTGGTTTTATCAATAATGGGTTTTTCTTTTGTTCCGCCGCGTTTTATTTTTTGTTCACGTTCCTGTTCTTTTTGCTTTTTTTCCTGTTCCGCTAATTGTTCGCTCTTTTCTAATTTTTTGGAAAGAATTTCATAAGCGCTTTCACGGTCTGTTTCCTCATTATAAATTCTTACTAATTGTGATGCTTTTACAAGGTTTTGAATTTCATCTGCATTTAATATATCCATTCGCGATTGAGGCGCAACCAAAAGTGTATGCGCCAATGGCGCCGGTGCACCTTTTTCATTTAATGCAGTGATAATGGCTTCACCAATGCCGAGTGTGGTAAGCAGATCTTCCGTTTTATAATAATCGGTAAGCGGATAATTTTCTGCCGTGAGTTTAATTGCTTTTCTGTCGTTGGCGGTAAATGCACGCAAAGCATGCTGCACTTTTAAACCGAGTTGTGAAAGCACTTCAGCAGGAATATCGGTCGGCAATTGTGTGCAGAAAAATATGCCCACGCCTTTTGAGCGGATGAGTTTTACAATTGTCTGAATTTGTTCCAGCAAACTTTTACTTGCTTCATTAAAAATCAAATGCGCTTCATCAATAATAATTACCAGCTTGGGATTTTCTTTATCTCCAATCTCCGGAAATGTATTATACACTTCCGCCAATAAACAAAGCATAAAAGTGGAAAATAATTTCGGTTTGCTCTGAATATCCGTCAACCGTAAAATATTGATATATGCCTGACCGCGGTCGTTTAATCTCACAAGATCATTTACGTCAAAACTTTTTTCTCCAAAAAACATGTCCGCACCCTGTTCTTCGATTTCAATTACTTTGCGCAAAATTGTTCCCGCACTTGAAGTGCTGATCTGCCCGTAATCTTTTTCAATTTCATTTTTACCTTCTCCCGATAAATAATTTAATGTCTTGCGAAAATCTTTTAAATCGAGCAGCGGTAATTTTTTATCGTCGCAATATTTAAATACCAGTGAAACAACACCTTCCTGAATATCATTTAATTCGAGAATTTTTGAAAATAATACCGGCCCGAATTCAGAAACTGTTGCACGCAAACGCACGCCATTTTCTACGCTGATCGTCATTAATTCTACCGGATAAGCAGTTGCTTTCCATTCCTTGCCGATCTTTTGCATGCGCTCATCAATTTTCGGATTTGCAATACCCGGTTGGGCAATACCGCTCACATCTCCCTTAATATCCATAATTAAAACTCCCACACCATGATCAGATAATTGCTCAACAATTCCCTGCAATGTTTTTGTTTTACCTGTTCCGGTAGCACCTGCAACAAGTCCGTGCCGGTTCATCATGCGCAAAGGCACTTTGATATGTGTTTGCGGCAAGGGTTGTCCGTCGAGAATTGCAGTACCGAGAATGATCGATTCTCCCTGGAAATTATATCCGTCGAGAATGGATTGTTTGAATTGTTCTGTGCGATCCATATTTATTAAAATATAAAATTCAAATTTAGCCACGAAGACTCAAAGCCGCAAAGTTTCATAAAGCCAAACTTCGTGCATCCTTTGCGGCTTTGAGTCTTTGCGGCCTGACATTTTTCTTTTCTTATCATCCAGCACGGTAAAGTTTTTTGAATTGACTGAATGCGTAAATAAATTATTAAATAAACTTCTTAACCTTGTAGCATTATTTGAATTAAATGCCAAAAACAAAAGCAAAAACAGCCTTCTTTTGCCAGAACTGCGGATTTGAATCTCCCAAATGGCAGGGCAAATGCCCGAGCTGCAATCAATGGAACACATTTGTTGAAGAAGTGATCGAACGCCCGGCAGAAAAAGAAATCTGGAAAGAAGAAAAACCAACCAGAAAAGACGGCAAACCGGTTTTATTAAATGAGATCTCACCGGATGAAGGAAAAAGATTTGTAACACCGGATGCAGAATTAAACAGAGTCCTGGGTGGTGGTATTGTTCCCGGAAGCCTTGTTTTAGTGGGCGGTGAACCGGGTATCGGAAAATCAACTTTATTATTGCAACTCGCACTCGAATTAAATCAACAAAAGATTTTATATGTGAGCGGTGAAGAAAGTGAACAACAAATTAAAATGCGTGCTGAGAGAATCAGTGGCAGAAATGATGAATTATATATCTCCACCGAAATTTCACTCACGCAATTATTCAAACAAATAAAAAGTTTAAGGCCTGAAATATTAATTATTGATTCGATACAAACGTTAATAAGTGATTTTGTAGATGCAACTGCAGGAAGTATTGCGCAAATAAAAGAATGTGCCGGACAATTGCAGCGCTATGCAAAAGAAAGCAATGTGCCGGTATTTATTATCGGTCATATTAATAAAGAAGGCTATATCGCCGGCCCGAAAATTCTCGAACATATGGTGGATACGGTTTTGCAATTTGAAGGAGACAGAAATTATGTCTACCGCATTTTGCGGACAATTAAAAATCGATTCGGCTCAACATCTGAGATCGGAATTTATAAAATGGAAGGCGACGGATTAAAACAGGTAAATAATCCGAGTGAATTATTAATTACACATAAAGATGAACCGCTTGCCGGTGTCGCAATTTCTGCAACCATGGAAGGCATGCGCCCCATGCTGATCGAAGTGCAGGCTTTAGTTTCTCCCGCAGTGTATGGAAATCCGCAACGCACAGCAACCGGATTTGATTTAAGAAGAATGAGTATGTTGCTCGCCGTATTGGAAAAACGCGGCGGCTTTGCATTCGGAAATAAAGATGTGTATTTAAATATTGCAGGCGGATTAAAAGTGGAAGATCCTGCAATTGATTTAAGCATCGCCTGTGCTTTATTATCCTCATTTGAAGATGTTTCATTACCGATGAATATTTGTTTTGCAGCTGAGATCGGATTAAGCGGCGAATTGCGTGCGGTGAACAGAATTGAACAGCGCATTTCCGAAGCGGAAAAACTCGGCTTCGAAAAAATTTATATCTCCAAACACAATTTAAAATCTCTCAATATTAAAAAATACAATATCGAAATTTTATCTGCAGGGAAAATGGAGGAGATTTATCAGCGGTTGTTTGTTTGAAGGGTATCAAGTAGTAAGTATCAAGTATCAAGATTGCTGACGCAAGTAAGCTTGCGCTGCCACTTCTCACTTCTTCTTTCTCACTTCTCACTTCTTCCTTCTTCCGTCTCATTTTTTAATTATTCAATATTTAGTTTCATAAAAAGTCTCATCCCCCTCAATCCCCCTTCAAAGGGGAAGTTGAACGCTCAATCATTTTCCCGAAGCAGAATATTCATTTACGATAAGTACCCTTCGCGACGATTTCTGACTTCTCACTTCATACTTTTCACTTCTTACTTCTCACTTTTTTCTTTAGCTTTATTACATGAAACCCCTTATTATATTACAGGACTTCCTGGATATTGTATATCCCGACCTCTGCCTCGCCTGCGACGAGCCCTTGCGCAGTAATGAAAAAATTATTTGTTTGCGTTGTCAGCTGGAATTACCCAAAACGGATTATGCTGATTTTAAAGAAAACCCGGTCGCGAAAAAATTCTGGGGAAAGGTGCCGGTTGCACATGCGATGGCTTTGTATCATTTTCATAAATCATCGCGGATTCAGAATTTAATGCATGCATTAAAATACAAAGGAAGAAAAGATGTAGGAATTAAACTGGGCAATTTATTAGGCTTTCAATTATTTAAAAATGAATTATTTAATTCCGTAGATTATATCACCTCTGTTCCTTTACATAGAGAAAAAGAAATAAAACGCGGTTACAATCAGGCAAATTTAATCGGAGAAGGATTAAGTGAAATTCTTGAAAAACCATTCACATCTACCATTTTAAAGAAAACAAAATTCACTGAATCGCAGACAAAGAAAAACAGAATACAGCGCTGGGAAAATGTGAAAGAAATTTTTCAGCTGGAAGAAGAAAACACAATTCAGGGAAAACACATATTACTTGTTGATGACGTGATCACCACCGGCTCAACACTCGAAGCTTGCGCAGCAGAATTAATCAAAGCAGGTGATGTGCGTGTAAGTATTGCCGCGGTTGCACATGCCGAAATGTAAAATTAACAATGATAATTTCCGATTCAGAAAGAACTGAATTAAATTCGCTCATCAAAAATAAATTTATGAAAAAAATAACCTTACTTTTCAGCTGCGCATTTCTGATTTCAAATCTGATCTCTGCGCAAAATTCCTCCACACCTGATATGCAAATGATGATGCAGAATATGATGCCCGGACCGGTTCAAAAACAAATGGCGGCAAATGCGGGTGAATGGTCTGCTGAAATGACCATGTATATGGACCCGACCCAGCCACCTCAAAAGCAATATGCGAAAGTGCATAATGAAATGGTGATGGATCGTTACTTTACCAGCACTTACCGCGGAACAATGATGGGTATGCCGTTCGAAGGAGTTGCAACCATGGCATATGATAACGGCACAAAAAAATATTATATGACCTGGATGGATAATATGAGTACGGGAATGACACAATTGAGCGGCACATATGATGAAGCAACAAAAACCACAACGCTCACAGGTATTTCTCAGGACCCGATGACAGGTAAAGAATCCAAAATGCGTCAGACAATTACGTATGTCGACAGTTCAAAAGTGATGATGGTGATGTATGGAGAAGGACCCGGCGGAATTGAAATGAAAATGATGGAAATTACACTGACAAGACAATAAAAAAATAACCACTAAATAAAACAGCGGATTGTAAAATACATTCCGCTGTTTTTATTTTATCACCACAGGATAGGATATTTCCGTTGCTCCGAATCCTTTATAAAATCTTGCAATACCTGGGATCATCGATCCTTCAAAATCAAATATCAAGTTCGAATTTGCATAACGGTGCAGGAGATGGTCAATTAAAAATGTCATTGCATTTCTTTCCTTTCCTGCCTCTGAAGAAATTGCATTCAAATAGATGATATGCTGATTTGATTTGAGGTAAAAAACCGCAGCATCGATTTCATTTTTCTCGTCCATTACAGCGGTAATTTCTCCCATATTCATTGCAAGTGCTTTCTCCATAATGCGCTGCAGCCTGATAAAATCAGATTCGTTCTGGACACCTTTTAATTCATCGCCCAAATATTTTTTTCGTAATTCCGTCATTTGCAAAGGCGATATCATATTTGAAATGACGGGTTTATAAGAAACCGCTTTTTTCAGATTCCGCTTTGTATTCGTATTGTAATCCTCTGCCAGTTCTGCATACGCCCTGTTCAAAAATATATGATGTGTAAGCTTATGTTTTACTTTTAAGAAAGTTGACTGGATTTTATTTTCAGAATTTAATTGCAGATTAATTTTCCTGAACTGAGCTGGTATGGCTTCGATAAAATAATTTAATAAATTCAGCTGATCGGTTGCCGTATAAAATAAACCCAATTGCTGCACAAAAAACGGCTGGTAAATTTGTTTGAACAACACTCTGTTTTTATATGGCAGCGGGAAAACAGCGGCATACTCATCGAGAATTAATGCGTCCCACTGCTCTTCACATGCAAGATCAAGATACCATGTATAACAATAAGGCAATCCGTTGAGTGATGCCGCAGCACATGCATCCCATTTACCAAAATCAATTTCTTTATGCCTCAGATACCGGATCACGCGGCGAATTATAATTTAATTATTTTGCACGATGCAGAAGTTGCATCATCTTTTAATTGGAGGATATAAGTGCCGGAAGGTAAATCTCCAAATATTAATGTTGTTTTTCCCTCCATCGGACCCGTATGATTTGCATACACAATTTTGCCGGCCAGATCGGTAACAGTAATATCAACGCCTTTTTCAGTTTTTTGTGCTAATTGAATTGTTACAAATTCGGCAAAAGGATTTGGATATAATTGAAATAAATTATTTTTAAATGACTGCACTTCCACCGGCTCACCGATTTTAAATTTCCAAAAACCGGCCGGTGCGGTAATCGGACGCACCTGCATTTTTCCGTCATTTGCTGTAGCCTGAATATAATAATATACTGTTGTGCCGTAAGGTTGTGATGGAATAAATCCCGTCCAGGTATTTGTGATTTCATCAATTAAAACCATTTCTGTTTCCTGCCACGGCGCAAGTGTATCGGTACGATACATGATCTTACTGCCTGCAATGCCGCTGCGGTGTAATATCCACGCATCCACCTGATAATCATCAACAGTATTCTCTGTATCATGCAATGGCTGGTGTGTAATTAATAAAGGATTATTTGTTGCAACTTCTTTTGTGATACAGTGAATTGCACCTAGCGCATTAATAATTGAATTGCAATTAATGCCGATAATTTTATAGCCGGGTAAATTTTCATGCAAAATGCGATATGCAGTTGTATCAAATTCCTGTTCATAATACGGTACTAAAACCGTTTTATTTACGAAAACACAATTTGTATATGTGCGGTAAGCACCGCCATTATCGGGATATTTTCCCATTGCATCCGGCGGCATAGGCATGCGCACAACTTTATACGGTGTACCGAAAACGGAATTATAATTATCAAGTATATAATTCAAATTTTCTTCGATTTGCGGGCCATCGGCAATATCCGCCGGGTACTCACCAACAAGCAGTGTTTCTTCATCCAGTAATTTCAAATGCATATCGATATGATGAATTTCATCATATGGCAATGTTTCCATTTTTATATAACGGCTGATGCCCATGAATTCATTCATGATCATATCAACCGTATCCTCATTTTGCGGTTCGATTGTTAATCCGCCACCCTGGTATGCATCTAATATTAATTTGGAAGAAAAACCAGTTCCCCAACCGTCGCACATAAAATTTCCGCCTGTTGAAACCAGATCAAACGGCTCCTGAATTGTCTGGTAAATCGGAATACCTGTAAAATCTGAAATAACACCGGGCACAACATCATCTTCGGGCCGCGGCCGATTGTAGATCCAGTCGCCGAGGTAAAGGGAGTCGACATTATTTGTATAAATATTCCACTGACCATAATCGCGGCACCAGACAGAATTAAAATCTGCTTCAATGCAATAAATATTTTCCAGAGGAATATCATGATCAGTCAGATCAGTTTGCACTTCCACAGAATCTGAACAAATAATATAAACCTTGCATTCTTCGCTGGCATATCTGACAATTTCCCTGACTGTCGGAATATAGCTTGTCCAAGTTACCGTCAATGCATCAATTTCTTCCCATTCGGCACTCGCACGAACGGGTGATACCGGCGGCGTAACAAATGCATCCAAAATGCGGTTGCCGTTAAATTCAAGTAATTCATCAAATTCCCAGGGAGCAAAACCATGCGGTAAAACAGGAGACTGCGCAGAAAGGCGACCGCATAAAAATAAAATGCCTGTCAGGAATCCAAATGCGTAGTTTATTTTTACCATAAAATAGGAAGATAGCAAAAATAGGTTATTTCGGTTTTTGAACCAATTATCAGATGAAGGGATTGTATTTGTCGTGTCATTTAAAAGTGAATTATGCATGAAATAAATCAGAATATAAAAGAAAAATGTGTGTTGGTGGGCCTGGTTACGCAGCAGCAAACGCTTGAGCAGCTTAACGAATATCTGGATGAGCTTGAATTTCTCGCTGATACTGCAGGTGCTGTCACCGTTTCAAAATTTTATCAAAAATTAACGCATCCCGATACAAAAACTTATGTAGGTAAAGGTAAACTTGAAGAAATAAAACATTTTGTTGAGGAAAATGAAATTGATCTTGTAATTATTGATGATGAAATTTCACCATCGCAATTACGGAATATGGAAGCCGAATTAAAAGTGAAAGTGCTCGACAGGAGCATGCTCATTCTCGATATTTTTGCAACCCGTGCAAAAACGGTGCAGGCAAAAACACAGGTTGAACTCGCACAAACACAATATTTATTACCGCGTTTGAAAGGGATGTGGGAACACCTCGACAGGATCAAAGGAGGTATCGGGATGCGTGGTGCGGGTGAAAAAGAAATTGAAACAGACAGAAGGGTGGCGCAGCAAAAAATTGCATTGCTGAAAGAAAAGCTTGAAAAAATCTCCAAACAAAATGAAACACAGCGTAAAAACCGCGGCGAATTGATCCGTGTTTCACTTGTCGGTTATACAAATGTGGGCAAATCAACCGTGATGAATCTGCTGAGTAAAAGTGATGTATTTGCAGAAAATAAATTATTTGCCACACTCGATACAACCGTGCGCAAAGTGGTATTTGAGCGCACACCGTTTTTATTGAGCGATACGGTCGGGTTTATCAGGAAACTACCCCATCATCTTGTTGAAAGCTTTAAATCGACATTGGATGAGGTGCGTGAAAGTGATATCCTGCTCCATGTAGTTGATATTTCACACAGCGCATTTGAAGATCAGATCAATATTGTGAATGAAACATTAAAAGAAATCGGTGCGATTGACAAGCCGACAATTCTTGTTTTTAATAAAATGGATCTCTACGAAGCAAAATATTTCGATAAATACCTGCAAAGCGATATTCGAAAAGATATTCTTGATGAATTGCGCAACACCTGGATGGCGAAAACAAATTCAAATTGTGTTTTCATTTCCGCCATTAAAAAAGAAAATATGGAAGAATTGCGCAATCAATTAATCAATCTCGTTAAAGAAGAATATCAGGTGAAATATCCGTATAAGACGGAGTTTTATTGAATGTGAGGACCTCACGCTAAGTGAGGTCCTCACGATTCATAATAATTTAATTACTTTTAGCGCACAACCCCTTATTGTATGCAACTTGAGCCATCTCAATTCTACCATTTATACAATCGATCCAACAGAGGATTGGTTGTTTATCAAACCACATCGAATTATAAATATTTCTTGTCAAAAGTCGAGAAGGAATGGAAACCGTATTTTGATATTGTTGCATATTGTCTCATGCCGACGCATTTTCATTTCATGGTGCATACACCACCTAAAATTATTATACCCAGGACAAATTATGCAGTAGGAAAATTATTATCCAGTTATACAAGGGCAATGAATAAAGAATATGAAACACATGGTTCGTTATTCCAACGAAAAACAAGTGTGGTTAATCTTTGCTTTGATGATCCGGAATTTAGTGAAATACTTGCACCAAACACGTATGCAAAAAACTGTTTTAATTATATACATCAAAACCCTGTTGAGGCAGGACTAGTGGTAAAAGCTGAAGACTGGCCCTATTCTTCTTACAATGAATATTTTAGAAAAAGGGAAATTAATGAATTTTGCAATGTTGAATTGGGTAGGAGGTTATTAGGTATTTAATTTCGTGAGGACCTCACTTAGCGTGAGGACCTCACGAAATTTCACCACGCATATAATTTAAACCCTTCTGCAAATGCGCTTACTTGTTTTTTTACGGAAGCTTTTAAATCCGTATTATCGGGATCCATGATTACCTGATCGATCCAGCCGACAATATTTGTCATATCATTTTCTTTCATACCGCGTGTTGTGGATGCGGGTGTGCCGATACGAATGCCGGAAGTAACAAATGGTGATTTATCATCGAAGGGCACCATATTTTTATTTACGGTAATATTTATTTCACCTAATACCGCTTCAGCTTTTTTGCCCGAAATATTTTTATTGCGCAGGTCAATCAGCATTAAATGATTATCCGTTCCGCCGGAAATAATTTTATATCCTCTTGCAACAAACTCATTTGCCATTGCCTGTGCATTTGCAATCACCTGTTTGCAATAAATAGTGTATTCGGGAGAAAGATCTTCACCAAATGCAACTGCTTTTGCAGCAATTACATGTTCAAGCGGCCCACCCTGTGTTCCCGGGAAAACTGCACTGTCGATAAGCGTGCTCATCATTTTAATTTCACCTTTCGGTGTTGTTTGCCCCCATGGATTTTGAAAATCATTTCCGATCATAATCATACCACCCCGCGGACCACGCAATGTTTTATGTGTGGTGGTGGTAACAATATGGCAATGCGGCATAGGGTCACTTAATAATTTTGTTGCAATTAATCCGGCAGGATGTGCAATGTCGGCCATTAAAATGGCGCCGACAGAATCTGCAATTTCCCTGAATTTTTTAAAGTCCCAGTCCCTTGCATACGCACTCGCACCTGCAATTATCAATTTCGGTTTTTCACGCTCAGCAATTTCGGCAACTTTTTGCATATCAATTCTGCCGGTTTCTTCTTCAACAGAATAAAAACAAGGCTGATATAATTTTCCTGAAAAATTTACAGGAGAACCATGCGTCAAATGTCCTCCATGGCTGAGATTAAATCCGAGTAATTTATCTCCTGCATTCAGGCAGGCAAGCATCACTGCAGCATTCGCCTGTGCGCCACTGTGCGGCTGCACATTTGCATATGCACATCCGAATAATTGTTTTGCACGTTCAATTGCGATCGTTTCTGTTTCATCCACAAATTCACAGCCGCCATAATATCTTTTTCCCGGATATCCTTCAGCATATTTATTTGTCATCACAGATCCCATTGCCTCCATCACCTGATCGCTTACAAAATTTTCACTGGCGATCAATTCAATGCCTTCCGTCTGGCGGTTGCGTTCTTTTTGAATAATATCAAAAACCTGCTTGTCTCTTTGCATAATTTATATTTCTGAGCTACAAAAATAGGAAATCCCTGCAAGCATTGTGAGCCGCAGGGATTTCGTAAATAAGTGTATCAGAATTTTTCCATTATGCCGTAGTACTGTTCATCACCGATCGTGATATAATATGGATATAACCCTGGTTGCACCACATCACCCGTTTCACTCAATCCATCCCAAACTATTTCATACGTGCCGGCAGCGCCGAGATAAACAGAAACGATGCGGATAATATTTCCACGAAGATCAAGAATCGTGCATGCAACCAATTCATGTATATCTTTTCCGGTTGAACAGATTATTTTAGTTTGATCACGGAATGGATTCGGATAATTGCGCAACCTGAATTCAGATTTTGCAGCGGCTGCAATTTCAATTTCTAATCCGCCATAACCGCCGGTATCATCCGTAAAACTGGTAAACGGACTTACAACGCTGTAACAAATGCTTATTCCGGTTACTAATTCTTTTATAGAATCCGACTCAGCTGTTCCATAACCGTAGGTAAAATATTCACTCATTAAATTATTGATCTTTTCAATTGCCCATAATTTTGTGAGAAACAGATTTTGATCAATTGATGAATCAGTCAATTCAAAACTATAAGTATAGGTTATGATTTCACCGTATTTTTCACCTGAAAAATTTACGGTTACAGTTCCCGGCTCAACATATCTTCCTGTAACGATCAATTGATGTCCTTTATATAAATTCGGCAACGGATCGGGATATACTTCATGCACGATCGGGGGATCAAAAGTCATTTCCGTATTTAATAAAACAGGGTTTTGAATGGATAAATAAAATTCGGAGATAACGGTAAGCAGATCACCTGCGGCAAATGATTCATAAATTCCATCATTTTCTGTTGCGATCTGAGATAGCAATGCTTCATTTACATCATAGCCGATTCCGAAACAATTAATGCTTAATCCTTCCACATCATAATCTGCAATTTGATCTGAAATTAAATTAAGAATACCATCCGTTGTGGTAATGCCTGCACTGGCTTGTCCGTCGGTTAAAAAAATAATAATATTTGCGATATCCGGATCGGCTCCTGAAAATTCAGGGATTGCCATGGAGAAAGAACCTGATATATTTGTTGATCCGCCTGCTGTAATTGCATTGATATAAGAATGTGCGGCATTTTGATTTGCAATGCTCACCGGCATATGGTCGGCAAATAATTCATGTACATCCGAATCAAAATCAATGATATTGAATTTATCACCATCATTCAGATTGTCGACAATAAAATTGGCTGCATCAATTGCCTGTTCCATTTTTTCACCGCTCATACTTCCCGATTTGTCGATGATCAGCGTAAATACTTTTTGAATGATCACCGAATCACCCGGATCCGGTTCAACAATAAATGAAAAATAACCGCGACCGAAATTATCGCATATACTTACTGAATCAGGCAGATATGTGCTGAAACTGAACAAACCCAATTCAGCAGGATCAAGATCATACGTATACGCATAATCAGCATCTGCTTCTGAATTTATTAATTCGACATATACTTCGGAGGATCCGCTTGTAAATGTATTGATGTCGGGCACATGAGAAAGCATGGATGTACCGACAACCTTACGATCGGAAATCATATGAATATATAATGTCTGGCTGTCGACCGAGGCAGTTGAAATTAAAGAATAATCATTCGGGAAATTAAATGAAACGGTATTGTATGCATAGTGCAATAATTGCACATATGTGAGTTCAAATATTATTGTTGAATCCGCATCAAGCGAATCTATTAAATCAAAAAATAAAGGCGTTTCTCCCAAATAAGTTTCGAGATCCGGATCGGTTGCTTCACCTCCCGGAAGTGTTGTATCGGCCGGTTCCGCAGCAAAAGATGCCTGATACCACACACCGTTTACTTTCCATCGCAGCGATGTGGCGGCAGCATCTTCATACATGGGAAATGCATATTTCAAATGCACTTTTTCTCCCAGATTATTATAAAATTTTTGTGTGGTTACAACTGTGGATACCTGATTTACAATTTCCACTTCCACATGGGAAGAAACAAGTTGTAAAACAGTTTTATCTGTTGCATCAACAATTGCAATTGCATTTGAAAATAATTTTCCTGAAATAAGTACAGAAAAAACCAGAAGAAGGTAATTGAGTCGCGTCATAGAGAAGAGTTTAGAATTGAAAGTTATTGATGCTTTAATTGGAAATCAATAGCTGACAATCAATCTGACACCTGCATGACGCAATCTTTACATTGCTGTGAAAAATAAAAAAGCCGTCAGGAATAACCGACGGCTTCAAATTTATTTTCGTGAAATTTATTTTTGATAGATCACTCTTTCATTCATTGCAGAATTTCCGGCAGAAATACGAATAAAATACATACCGTCGGCAAGATGATAATCATTTAAATTCAATGCAATTGTATGATCGCCCTGTGCACCTGATAATAAAGATGCATTATTTACTTCAGTGATTTTATCGCCGGTAATGGAATATACTTCGAGCAATAAATCATTTTGCTGCTGATCGAGCGAATAACTGATCATGATTTCTCCGTTTGTAATTGTGGGTACCACATTCAGGCTGATACCTGAAACGGTTTCATCTTCAATTGCATTTGCCAACCGGTAATGTGCGATCACATTTTCAAGATCTGCAATTGCAAAATACACATCCGGTGTGAACGGATCCGGGTTTACAATATGATTATCCAATTCCCAGTAATCGAAAGCATATCCCGGTGAAGCAGTTGCATCCATATCAATCATGGTTCCGCTTTCAAATGTAGTTGAGTAAGGATAGGATCCAGGTGTAACAGCTTCCACTGTAACGGAACCTGCGCCCGGAGGCATTACATCAACAACGAAATTATAGAAAGGCAGGGCCACACTTGTAAACCATGCAGTAACTGTATCGGTAGTGGTTAAGGAAACAGTTACCGAATCAACATCAACACCCGGAACAGGAACGTGATTGAGAAATTCCCAATGATCGAATGTATAAGACGGATCCGGAATTGCTTTAAATCCTAAATTCGTTCCGCTGAAATAAGTTGCTGGGAATGGATAACTATCCGGAATAATTGTATTCACTTTAACATCATTCGGACTTCCCGCCGGTTCAATTTGAATAACCAGCGAATATGCTTCCACATCAAAACAATCTTCAACACCTGTTGTGAGGAATGCACATCTTTCTTCAATAAATTCACGCAGATCGTCATAATTTCCCGACCAGTCTGCATAAGATCCTCCCCACTGATCGGTATGACGTTCCATTTCCGGATCAATGACATCGCGAATGCTATCGAGAATGCTGAGCAAATTATCACATGAAAAAGTTGTATTCAATAAATCAGCAAAACGATTTATATAATCAGATTCAAAATTTTCATTATCCATCAATGCATTTACGATATCGATATGTCCGTTCGGATCAACACCTCCCAATGAAAGCGGATCGCAGGGATCAGCTGTTGGTGAATCATCAGGTATACCTGTATAATTAATATAATGTCCGAATGTTGCATCTTCATCCCATAAAATATATCTCCATGTCAATGCACCGCCTGCGGGATCATAACCTCTCCACCATCCTGTATTCCAGTTGAGCCAGTCGGAACAAACTGATAATGTATTCAGCAGTACATAATCGATAAGACTCATTGTATTTAAATTATCCTGCACATAATCGTAATTCGCAGGAATCGTCATATCATTTGTAGTTACGAAAGTTACAAACGGACTCCAGGGTGCCATTGTTCCGTATTCTGCCCATGTACCTCCCCAGCATTTGATAAAATCCATTTCATATTCACCCTGATCGTAATAGTAATCTGTGTAATCTGCATCATCTACTTTTTCGCGGGTATCATAAACACCCCAATAATCTCCGTTCACAAAACAGATATTAAAGAAAGCAGAACGTTCATCCAGATTTAAATGATCGAGTTCGGAAAGATGATGCACATAGGCATCGCGAACATGTGCTCCGCCATCTGAAGATGGATAATTATCATTCGCCGCAGCTTTCGAGATCATGCGCTGATATCCTGTTCTGTCTGTTACATCTGAAAAGAATTCGTGGTCGATATCATTATCATATCCGAATTCGTCACGCACGATATAATCGTATCCACGCTGATCGTATGCCCATGAATCATTTCCATGCTCATTAAATTCACCGACAGCTTCGTCAATCAGATTAAAATCTTTATCAAAAATCTCAAATGAACCGGTTGGTTCTATTCCCCATCCTGTTGCATTCAGCAGGTCATCAATCTGGTCGCCTGCAAGTGAAATAACCGGAACATTGCTGGTTTCATCAATAAAATATGTATTGGTTGAACATAAACTTTCAAGCGTATCCGATGAAGGCGAATATGCGATGCATCTCAAAACGGTTGTTTCAGTTATTGTGATCGGGTCGGTATAAATTGTAGATGCTGCGGTCGGCAGATTTCCATTGGTTGTATATCTGATCGTATGACCCGGAGTTGCCGTGATTGTTACCGTAACAGACCCTGCATAATTTCCTGAATTCGGATCCATATTCGGTTTATCGGCATAGGCAACTTTCGTTGCAGTTGAATTTGAAGCATTCGGTGTCGGGTCGGTAAATATGAACCAGTCTGCAGCCCCGTTCGGATAACGTCCCCAGCTATGATTTGTATGGTTGGGATCATCTAATTGGTGAATATCGATAATGGTGCCTGCAGCATCGGAAAAAACGACCGCTTCGGCTCCTGTTGTCTGGGTTAATTTGAAATTTGTATGGTAGTTTGTGCCTACAACCGTATTGCGGTTTGAGCACCAGAAACGCAGATAGCCGCCTGCAGAAATGCTGACTCCCGATGGGATGGCATATTTCGTAGGAGTGTCTTCCCTGTCGCTGAGGTAATACCCTGTCAGGTCAACAGAGCTGGCACCTGCGTTATATAATTCGATCCAGTCTTCATATTCGCCGTAATTATCGGCCACATCGCTGTAATTGGCAGCAGAAAATTCGTTAATGACAACCTGCGATTGCGCCCTGAAGAAGCTGAATGTAGAAAAGAAAACAAAGAGGAGTATTATTTTTTTCATCTGTAACAGATTTGGGTTTGGAATAGACCTGTTTTTTGAACCTATAAATATACGACAGATTCGAAACAACAGGCTTATTTAACATGGATATTTTTCAGACAATTGTCACATTTTACGGAGGTTTGCTTGCCGGAGTGGACAGCAATTATAATCTTGTTCGAAGTACCTAACTTAGCCGGTCTATTTAAAAATGAAGGCAATTATACCCGTAGCAGGAGTTGGCGCAAGGCTGCGCCCGCACACTTATTCTCAGCCAAAGCCATTGATTCCGGTTGCCGGGAAACCGATATTGGGATTTATTATCGACAGGATGGTAAAAGCCGGAATCACAGAATTTATTTTTGTGATCGGTTATCTCGGTGAAAAGATCGAGGCATTTGTCAGACAGAATTATCCGCATCTCACGACGCATTTTATTATTCAGAATAAACGGGAAGGACTTGGCCATGCAATTTATCTCACGAAGGACCTGATTACCGCAACAGATGAAATTTTCATCGTGCTCGGCGATACGATTTTTGAAGCGGATATAGAATCTGTTTTAAAAATGGAACATTCTGCGCTCGGCTTGAAAAAAGTGGACGACCCGCGGGATTTTGGCGTAGCGGAAGTAGATGAAAATTTTGTGATCCAGCGGGTGATTGAAAAACCTGCAATTCCAAAATCAAATCTCGCACTTGTCGGTTTATATAAAATCAAAGAGTCGGCGGAATTATTTGCTTCGCTCGAACAAATAATCAAACATGCCTATAAAACGCAGGGCGAATATCATTTAACGGATGCATTGATGCTGATGATTCAAAATGGCATTCAATTCAACGGATTTAAAATTCAGAACTGGTATGATTGCGGAAAAAAAGAGATCCTGCTCGAAACAAATGCGATCCTGTTAAAAAAACAAAGCGAACATAAAACGGAAACACATCAGTTTGAAAATACAATTATCATCGAACCGGTGAGTATTGCTGCAAATTGCGATATTAAAAATTCCATCATCGGCCCCAATGTAACACTCGGAGAAAATACGTCCGTCAATTATTCCATCATTCGCAATTCCATCATCGGCACCTTCGCAACAATTGATGATGTTGTTTTACACGACTCGGTAATCGGCAGCGATACCTTTATCAAAGGTTTAAGCCAGAGTTTAAATATCGGCGATAATACGGAGATTGATTTGAGTCAGAGTTTTGGCTGAGGCGCTCACGTGTTCGCGTGTTCATGTGTTCAAGTGTTCACGTGTTCACGTCGTGAATGGAAGATTGAAAAAATCTCTTTTTAAAATAAAGCTGCCAATTCATATTTTTGTTATTATTCATTTTTCACCCCTTAAATAATTACATATGGCAAAGGTTACAAAGTTCGAAGAACTTAAATGCTGGAGAGCATCCCGGATTCTTGTAAATTATGTTTTCGATTTATTTGAATTACCAGAATTCAAAACAGATTATACATTAAAAAATCAGTTAGAACGTGCCGCTCTTTCAGTAATGAATAATATTGCAGAAGGTTTTGGCAGATATCATCGTCCGGAATTTATTCGATTTTTAAACATGTCAGCCAGTTCATGTTGCGAAGTAAAAAGCATGAGTTATATTTTATACGACAGAAAGAAAATTGATGATGCAACTTTATCTATTTTTCAGAATAAAATTGAATCCCCTTATGCCTTGATTCTAGGATTAATAAGATATTTAAATAAAAAAGAAAAAGCCAAAAGAAAAGATATTAAAGAGCAATCAGCAGTACCTGCATCAAACGACGCAAACATGAAATCTCTATCTAACGACTTGAACACTTGAACACACGAACACATGAACACGAATTCAATAACAAACGCCACGAACACCTGAACACACGAACACATGAACACGAACAACAGGCTCACCCAATTATTCAAAATCTCCTACCCCATCATCCAGGCCGGTATGATCTGGTGCAGCAGCTGGAGGCTGGCAAGTGCGGTGGCGAATGCGGGCGGATTGGGATTGATCGGCAGCGGAAGTATGTATCCTGAAGTATTGCGGGAACATATTCAGAAATGCAAAGCGGCAACAAATAAACCGTTTGGTGTAAATGTGCCTTTATTATATCCGGATATTGATAAGCATATTAAAATAATTATTGAAGAAGGTGTGAAAATTGTTTTTACATCTGCCGGTAATCCGAAAACGTGGACCGGTATTTTAAAAGAAAACGGAATTACGGTTGTGCATGTGGTGAGCAGTAAAAAATTTGCATTAAAAGCACAGGATGCCGGATGTGATGCGGTGGTTACGGAAGGATTTGAAGCAGGCGGACACAATGGCCGTGAAGAAACAACAACACTCTGTTTAATTCCGATGGTGCGTGAAGCAATCGAAATTCCTTTAATTGCGGCAGGTGGAATTGCAAGCGGAAAAGCGATGCTTGCATGTATGATTCTCGGTGCAGATGGGGTGCAGATCGGAAGCCGTTTTGCAGCAAGTGTGGAAAGCAGTGCGCATCAGAATTTTAAAAATTTAATTACAAATTCTGATGAAGGTTCAACTGCACTCACATTAAAAGAAATTACACCTGTGCGCATGATTAAAAATCATTTCTATGCGCAAATTGAAAATGCTTATCAGAATAAAGCGACATTAGAAGAATTAAAAATATTATTGGGCCGGGGCCGTGCAAAAAAAGGAATGTTTGAAGGAGATATGGAAGAAGGTGAATTGGAAATCGGACAAATTGCTGCAACCATAAAAAATATTTTACCTGCAGGAGAAATATTGAAAATTATTTGGGAAGAATATCTTGTTGCGAAAGAAAGTGTTCAGGGTTCGGAGTTCTGAGTTTCGGGTTTCTCAACAATCAAGAGGAATTCACCTGCAATGATGCCGCACGTCATATGTGGAATTTACATTTCTACCACGGTCGAGACATCGCACCCTAAAAAATAAATAATCCGTGTGGCTCTGATTTATGTTATTCATTACTACATGATTTAGCTTAATGATAAAATCATTATTATAATTTACAAAAATGCAGGGTTTGACATGCTTATTTTTAAAGTAAACAAAACTCTGATCAGAAAGTCTTTGCGTTCAATAATTTTGAGGAGGGGAGCCCTGCAGATTTACAAATATTCACACAGCTTTATAATTCATTTTCTATTTATTCAACAATTAATTCCTTGACAAGTTTTTGATTACCGGAAATAATTTCAACTAAATAAATACCACGGGAATTATTGAGTGTTATTTGCATTTTTTCAAGATATGAAAATTCATTTTTTATTAATTTCCCTGAAATATCCAAAACACGAATTTCGTATTTCTCAGTGGAACGTTTATCAATATCAATATAAATAGAACTTCCATAACTATAAACAAGCGCCTGCAAATTATTACTTTCATCTATATCCTGAAAACTCACAGTATCACCCGCACGAATTGGTTTATCAGGTTCAACTTCGTACGCAAAATCTTTAATCTCCAATAACCTCCCTTCATTCCTTACGCTGCATCTGATCCACCCATAATGATCCATTCCAAAATCATCAACAAACCGAATACCCAAATAATGATCAATCATTTGTGGATACCAATTTCCTCCATCAAATTGGTATACTTCCATAAAATAAGTTCTGATTGCTAAAATTTGTTGGCCATTAATTTGCCATTCAAGTCCTTCATCAATTAAATTAGAGTTATTTATAGCATTGGGATAATACCTCAATCCAACTCCATAAATTTCTTTTATACTTCCTGCAATGGCGTTTGAAGGAATATATGGACCAGCAAGAATATCCTGCCTTGTTCGATATGTCCCAAATGAAAATGAATAAAACGTAAATGACGAATTTAAAAATCCAAAATCATCTGTGCCATTTCCATCAATATCCAGCCAAGCACCTTCAGGTGATTCATCTAAAATGATATCGGGGTCAATATTAACGTAAACTACTTCAGCTTTTAAATTGCTGTTTAAATGAATATATGCAAGAGCCGCCGAAGAGTACCCAACAATTTTTCCAATTAATTCAATGTTTGATGGCTTCATATCTTAATAAATTTTTTTTTACTCGCCATGGTTTCCCCCTTCCAAAATTACTGAACCCAAAGAATTTTCCAGCGGGGTTCGTCTCACCAAAAAAATAAACATGCAGAGAAAACCCTGCGTTCTTGAAAGTGTCCTGGGTTTGTCGTGAACACCTCACGCTGTTTATGGAATTTTAGCTCCCCCTTCATCTCCCTTCCGTAACAAATTCAATCACTAAAATCTTTTCCATATGAAGAAGCTGCTGCTTTTATCTGCCGGTGCGGTTATGATCATTACCGGCATTATCCTCGCCTCCGATTTTAATCAAACAGAACCCATCGCATTTACCGGAACGGGGAGTATTTCGGGTACCATTACCGATGCCGGCCTGCAAACACCTATTGCCAATGCAGGCATCACCATCAATAAATACACTGAAATATTTACCGATGCACTCGGCCATTTTGAATTGAAAAATCTTGAGTCCGGAAATTATTCGGTTGCGATACAAGCAAAAGGATATGCATCCAATTCGGTAAAATTTGAACTCGCCGATGGCGAAAATAAAATCCTTGACATCGCTCTTGAAATTCAAATCGATAAAGATGTACAATCGATGGATCATGGCGAAGATGTCGAAGTTATCAAATTGCGGAAAGAAGCGAAATCCGATATGGAAGGCATTTATTCTAACGGATATGCCGCACCAACTTCAAGCGGAACCGTATACCTGATGGATGAAATTTCAGAACCGGAATACGGCGGAAATTTCAATACCGAATCATACAATACCATCAACGAAAATATTTTTAAAGATGTGATCGGCAATCCGCTCTCCACTTTTTCAATTGACGTCGACAATGCATCATACTCAAACATCAGACGCTATATTAATTATGGACAAACACCGCCGAAAGATGCAGTGCGCATTGAAGAGATGATCAATTATTTTGATTATGCGTATACACAGCCAAAAGGAAAAGATCCATTCTCCATTAATTATGAAATGAGTGAATGCCCATGGAACACGGAAACAAAATTAATTATGGTGGGATTGCAGGGAAAAGAAATAGATTATTCGAAGGCTGCTCCAAGCAATCTTGTTTTTTTAATTGATGTTTCCGGAAGTATGGGTGATGCAAATAAATTACCGCTCGTAAAACAATCATTAATTTATCTGATAGATAATTTGAAAGAAACCGACCGTATTGCATTAGTCGTGTATGCAGGCGCTGCAGGTTTGGTTTTGCCATCTACACCCGTTTCTCAAAAACAAACAATTAAAGATGCAATCAATCATCTCGAATCAGGCGGGTCAACTGCCGGTGGCGCAGGTATTGAACTCGCATATAAAACGGCAGTTGAAAACTTAATGAAAGATGGAAACAACCGTGTTATTTTATGCACCGACGGCGATTTTAATATCGGTTCGTCAAGTGACGGAGAAATGACAAGACTCATTGAAGAAAAAAGAAAAACAGGGGTCTATTTAACAATTTGCGGTTTCGGTATGGGAAATTATAAAGACAGTAAAATGGAAACGATCGCAAATAACGGAAACGGAAATTATTTTTATATCGATGATGAAAAAGAATCACAAAAAGTGTTCGGCACCGATATGCGTGGCACCTTGTTTACAATTGCAAAAGATGTAAAAATTCAAATCGAATTTAATCCTGCACAGGTGGAATCCTATCGCCTGATCGGTTATGAAAACAGGTTATTAAATAAAGAAGATTTTAATAATGATTTGAAAGATGCGGGTGAACTCGGTGCCGGGCATCGTGTAACTGCTTTATATGAAGTGAAACTGCGCAAAGCATCTTATGAACCGAAAGGTATGCAGGATAAACAAACTGAGGAAGAATTAAAATACCAGACCACGCAGGTAAATGAAAAAGCATATGTTACCGATGAGATCCTCACTTTAAAATTGCGCTACAAAGCTCCCGGCAGTGAAGTGAGCGAGCTGATCGAAAAACCTTTGGCAAATTCGATGATACCTTTTTCGGCCACATCCGATAATTTCAGATTTGCAAGTGCCGTTGTAGAATTCGGAATGCTGCTCCGCGACTCGGAATTTAAAGGAGATGCAAGCTACGATGAAGTGGTGAAAATTGCGAATTCGGCAAGAGGAATGGATAAATACGGTTACCGCGACGAATTTATCACACTTGTTAAAACCTATACAGGCTTTGCTCAGAAATAAATTGAACAAATCAAATAAAACCGGTGATGGATTGTCACCGGTTTTTTAATTTATATACGGCAAACTGCTGATTGGAAAAAAGTTTTTCAAATTTCGAAGTGTCGGCCTCCGCCTGTTGCCTCGGAAATTGATATTTATCGATATAAGAAGTGAAAATATAATTCACATGCAGTTCTTCTATATTCTGATAAAATACATTTTCCGGCCGGTCGGGATAAACTGTTGCTTTTTTGTTTGTGTATAATGAGACCAGCCTGGGTTTTGTCGCCATCACAACCGCATCTTCCGGCAACCGGGTTCTCATAAAATCAAATGCTTCAAAAGTGGCGGGCTGCGTCATCCGGTAATGCGCCCATTTATCGGGAATTGTTTTATAGAAATTAAAATACAAAACAATCACACTTAAAATAAATGCGGAAGTGAAAATCCCGCTTACGGCAAATGGCAATTTTGACAGCACAAAAAAAATATAAAACAAGTAAAATGGCAGTAAGGGTAAAATATACCTGAACCCCTGGTAGCCGGGGAATAAAATAATCACACCGAGATACAGGACGAAAAAAATCTCCCATGAACTGAAATTTTCCCGGCATTTTAAATAATA
>CAYXBK010000031.1:0-32370 GCA_964463165.1 uncultured Chitinophagales bacterium | reverse complement strand
CTTCCAGACGCCCAATTTCTCCCTGACATCAACATCCCGAAGGGATCATAATCTTTACACTCTAAAACATCATTATAATTATGCCTGAACATCTACTAAAATTGCAAAAAAAGGATGGAATTGCAAGCAGGCAATGTAAAATAATTTGATAAGCTGTGGCGTTTTGGTTTTGAATAACCCATTGTATGAAACCCATTCTTCTCAGCTTTGCATTTTTTATTTTGATCAGTTTCAGTTTTTGTGATACGAATTCAGGTCATGCCTCCACCCATCTCTCCAAAAAAGAAATTGCAGACAGCCTGAAAATTGCAGATTCAATTGAACAGCAGAAATTAATTCTGAAAGCAACTGAAGCATTTGATTTCTGCAAAAAGAAAAAAATGAATACGGATGTTTGCCTGCTTTTGAATTATCATAAACATTCGGGGCTCACACGTTTTTATGTCTGGGATTTTAAATTGCAGAAAGCGATTGATTCGGGAATGGTGAGCCATGGATGCGGGCCCAATTTATGGGGGCACGATGATTCAAAAACAAATCCGGTTTTCAGTAATGTATATGAAAGTCATTGTTCTTCCGTCGGTAAATATAAAATAGGTGACCGCGGCTACAGCAACTGGGGCATTCATGTGAATTATGCGATGCATGGTTTAGACACAACCAATTCAAATTCATTCGGCCGGCAGATTTGTATGCATGGCTGGGATATGGTAAATGATATTGAATCGTATCCCGACGGCACACCGGAAGGCTGGGGTTGCGCTGCTGTTTCAAATGCATTTATGACGAGATTGGATACTTTATTGAAAAATAAAAAATCGGTTTTGTTGTGGGCGTTTTATTGAAACAGTCGGCAGAATTCAGTCGGCAGTCTGCAGTCCGGGGTCGGCAGTCTGGCACTCTGTAATGCACAAGATTTAATTTATTCATGAATACTTTTCTCATGCTCTTTGCAAATCTTGCGCAGCAATCTGTTTCAATCCGTTTTTAATTTATTAAAATCCGTTTTGATCCGTCCGATCCGTGTCATCCGTGTTCCTTGTATTTAAAAACACACCCCTAACCCCTCTCGCACACCCGCAAAAAGCCATTGCGCAGAGGGGAAATCTTCTGCCATAGTTTTTCTTAATTTATTAAATCCTACACTTCTCAATCTTTAATCAAAGCTTCCGCAGCTATCACCGCCTGAATGACCAGTCGGGCAGGAGTTTAAATCCGTTTTTTAATTTATTAAAATCCGCTCAATCCGCGTCATCTGCGTTCCTGCATTTAAATAATTTCTCCAATCAAAATCCAAAATAAAAAAAGCCGGCTTTCACCGGCTCCTATTTTCATTTAAAAAACAGCAATTACTCAATTACCGGATCAAGATATCCGAATAATCCATGTTCTTCATCATCAGGCCCGGCAGTAAAATATAATCTGTCGTGCGCATCACCTTCCAGATTTTCACCAGGAAATTCGATTGCCCACAATCCTTCAATTTCAACAGGAACACCTTCCGTTACCTGTAAGAAAGATTTAAAATTACCGTTGGAAGTAAATACACTGATTCTTCCGTTTCCGAAATTACCAACCAGAATTGCTTTTTGTAATCCTGCAGTTTGTGTAATTCCCCATGGTGAATTTAAAGTGCCATTTGATGCAAATCTTTTTACGAATGTTCCGTTGGGTGTGAAAATATTAATATATCCGTTTCCCGGTCCGGCTTCATCATCCATATTATCAGGTCCGAGTTGTTTTGCATAAGTTACATAAATTAATCCGTCGATCGCTTTTACATTAAACGGTGCAAATCCAGCAGGCATATCCGGATCAATAAATTGAATGGATGGTTGATAAACAAATGCAGAATTAAATACATCAACACGTGCATTATGAAAATCGGCAGCATACAAATAATTTCCACTGCTGATTGTTTTTGTAAATGTGATGCCTTTATACACAGCACCTTCTGCCGAGCGGTCAACTACTGTATGTGCAGTTGCACCGGAAGCCCAAGCGGCAATTGTTCCGTTTTCCGTTGCAAAAATAAATTCGCTCACTTCCCCTGTTTCAGGAATTACAAATGATTGTGTTGAATTGTACACCATTCCTGTCGGGTTGCCTGCACCTGCATCAGGTCCGCCACCCGGAATAGTTACGGAAGGCATTAATGTATTTCCATTTTCATCATAAATTGCCGACATACCCGTTTCAGCAGCCGATACCCATATTTCTCCTTCATCACTGAATGCAAGTCCCCATGCATTTACCAATAACGGATCAATAAATGTTGGCGCATATTCATCGTTGTCGCCAACCAAATTTGTTTGTGTTAGTTCTGAATGATGGAGTCGCAAATCCATTTCATCTTCTGCAGCCATTGAATTCAAATCTGTTTTCTGACAGCTGCTGAATATTCCCGTAAAAAGCAGTGCAGCAGCAATTGGGGTATATAAACCCTTTAATTGCCATGGACGAAATACGCCGATTGTTTGTTTGATTTGATTTTTCATTTTTAATAATTTAATTGTAAAAAAATCCGAATACATCAGCGTTCTCAAATGTGTAATAAGGGTTCAACTAAAAACCCTGCAGGATCGCCACAATTATAAAACCAATAAAAAAATGAAAAGCCAATTAACTGAAATGCAGTTGATTGTATGAAAAGACATGTAGTGGAGAAAAATAATTATTTGCAATTTCTTCCACAGAAGAAAAGTCCAATGGAAAATATTCTACGAAATAAAAGGAGAATGCATTAACGGAGTAAATGTACCGCACCGCTGAAAATTTCAGGAACACCATCACAAATCATTTTCACAACATACACGTATGTGCCTACTTCCTGCGTAATTCCATTTCCATCCGTACCATCCCAGCCTGGTAAATCGGTAAGGCCGATATCACTGTACATCAATTGACCCCAGCGGTTAAATACCCTGAAATACAAAACATCTTCACATAATGAAGCAACGGGCGGAATTCTGAATACATCATTCACGCCATCACCGTTCGGCGTAAATGCATTCGGGAAGGCAACATCTGCAGCAACTAAAATCGTGATACAATCTGTAGAATTACATCCGGAAGGATGTGTTACCGTGCAGCAATAAGTTGTTGTTTCGAAAGGTGATACAATCGGATCAGGAGAAGTAACATCATCGATATTATAATCCGGCGTCCATAAATATGTATAATCGGTCGGCACATCCATGTTTGTATGTAAGGTTACGGACTGGCCGACGGTAATTGCAGAATCGGGATAAGCGGTGATCGAAACCGTATCAACAACATCCACCACAACAAAACCGATCAACGAACAGCCGAGATCATCAGTAATTATCACCTGGTATGTGAAATCTTCCGTTGGTATTGTAGTGATGCTTGGGGTATTTAATTCCAAGGGATCGTTCCAGTGGTATGAAACAGAGCCTGTTCCTGTAGCAACTGCTTCCATGTATAATTCATTTCCCTGGCAAACAACCGCATCATCGGGAATCATATCAATTGTAAGAGGTGTATAAATTTCTGTAGAGATCGGTAAGATCAAACCGCCGAGATAATTTCCGGCAGCACCTGAAGTAGCAGAGTTGGTAGAATTGAAACATGGAGATGCAGCACCTTCACCAACGGTAATTCCCGGCGCACCGCCTGCGGCATCGAGATTTACAGTTCCCGGAATGCCTCCGGCATCCATCCATAAAATTCCGCCTGATCCGCCGCCGCCGGGGCCAACGCAATTCACGCCGTCGAATGAATTATCTACATTTCCTCCGTCGCCGCCGCGTAACTGCACATTTAAAGTTGAAGAAATATTTACGGCAGTCATTACAATAGTTCCGGCACCACCGCCACCGCCTGCACCGTCATCGTTTGCCACAGCCGTTACAGAAGCTCCGTTTGAGCGGACAAAAAAATTATTTCCTGAAATATTATTTGCCTGAATTAATACGATACCACCACCATTGCCACCACCTGTTCCGGTTCCGATATTTGAACTTCCTGCGCCGCCGCCGCCGCCCATCCAGATCCTGTTGTCGGCATTGCTGTAGGCGAGTGCCCAGCCTCCGATACCCGGATATGTTCCGCCGCAAAGTCCGCCGGCTGGAAATAATAATTGTCCGCCGGTTCCACCCATCACATTATTGCTGCCGCCGCCACCGCCGGTTTGGCGATCGTTACCGCCACCGCCGCCGTTTGCAGGAGCTCCTCTCGAACAGAAACCATCACCGTTCTCCGAAATCCCCTCACCTTTCTTTGCTCCTTTATCTTCCGGAATAGAAGTAACATAGCCATTTGCCCCCGGGCCGCCACCTGTAATACAAGGTGTATTTATGAGTACATCCGCACCTCTGAAACCGATTCCGGTTGCATCAATATCCGCATTGAATGTGATCGTACCTGTTGAGATCATTGCAACAATTCCGCCTGTGCTGCCATTCCAAGGATCGCCTGTAACAGTACCGGCAATGGTAACATCATTGTAAAACGGAACACGCACAAGTTGCACCACGCCTGAAATCGTATATAAATTCTGGATCACTTCGTTGAAGGTCACCACATTAAATGCGATCGACTGCACGGTAAATAATTCGTAGGTACCGCTTTTAGCAATATTATTGATCGAACCGTATAAGGAAGTATTATCTGCTTCGGCATCCACACCACGCATCTGAATAAGCATCACATGGTCGCCTACTGCAAGTCCCGCAGGTGTAAAAGTGAGCGTAACGGAATTATTACACTTATCAATTCCCGTAACGATATAATAATCATTGATTACACCTGAAATGGACTGTGAAAAAGTCCTGTTAGCGGTGAGGAGCAAAACAGCACAGGTAAGAAGGCGAAAGCTTTTCATATATAAGACTACTGCGTGTGCGTTTTCATTACGAAGATAAACAAGTGAATGCAAATATCAGTTATTATCGTTTAATTTGACCATCGGATGATCATGTATTTACTCACAATCAGCCTGTAATATGACGAAAAATGCACTCAGTTTGCGCCTGTCGGAAAGCATTGAATCTTTCGTTCAGAATTTTACGCATTTACCCGATGAAAAAATATTTCAAAAACAGGGAGAGAAATGGAGTAATGCCGAACATCTGCAGCATCTCATACTTGCTGTTAAGCCGCTGGTAACAGCTTATTCAATGCCGGGTTTTGTGCTGCGGATATTATTCGGAAAGGCAAACAGGCCATCCAGATCGTACGATGAATTAGCAGCCAGATACGAGGCAAAGCTTACTGCAGGCGGAAAAGCTTCAAAGCCGTTTATCCCAAAACCAATTCCGTTAGGAAGTAACAAAACGAAACTGATTGAAAATTTTATTGAAATACACAGAAAGTTGCTGCGCAGATGCGGCCGATGGTCTGAAGCAAAACTCGATAAATTCATTTTGCCACACCCCTTGCTCGGCAAGATCACACTTCGTGAAATGTTATTTTTTACAGATTTTCATATCCGGCACCACGAAAAGGCAATTAAAAATTAATTTCGCAGAGGGATTTTTCCTTTTTGCATATGCATGAATCGAAGCGCATCGCTAAATTATTCTCCGATTGGTACGATGGAAATCCGTGGACCTATATAAAGCTTTCGGATATATTGAAAGATATTACTGCAGAGCAGGCAGCAAAACGACCGATTCAAAATGCAAATACCATCTGGCAACTTGTGCAGCATTGTGTTGAATGGAGAATAAATGTATTGCGCAAAATACAGGGAGAAGAATTTCAATCACCGGAAGATAATTATTTACATATGCCGGAAGATATTTCTGAAGAGGCATGGAAAGAATTGCAGGAGAGATACGCAAAAAATGAAACCGACTGGCAGAATTATTTATTGCATTTGAATGATGCATTATTGGATGACGGATATAAACCATCAAAAAATGAATTCACGAATTATGAAGTGATACATGGTTTATTGCATCACGATAATTATCATTTCGGGCAGATTATGATGTTGAAAAAGCTAGTAGCTAGTAGCTAGCAGCTAGTAGCTAGTAGCCAGCAGCTAGTAGCCAGCAGCTAGTAGCCAGCAGCCCTGAATTAAAAATGAAACAACCCATCTATATCATCGACGCATTCACCGATAAAAAATTCGGTGGAAACCCTGCAGGTGTGGTGCCATTAAAGGAATGGTTACCGAAAGAACAAATGCAATTAATTGCTTTTGAAAACAACCAGGCAGAAACCGCATTTTTTATTCCGCTTGCAAACGGCGAATACGATTTGAAATGGTTTACCCCGACTGTTGAAATTGATTTATGCGGACATGCAACACTTGCTTCCGCACATGTGCTGCTTGAACATATGAAATTAAATGCGGAGAGAATTATTTTCAATTCAAATTCGGGCAAATTGATTGTTACAAGATCGGATGGAAAATATACACTGGATTTTCCGGTGGATTATTTTCTTGAAACGGAAGTGCCGGATAAATTAATCAAAGGACTGGGTTTCGAACCGAAAGAAGTGTATATCGGCCGCACGGATTATTTATGCGTAACGGATTATGAAGAACGTGTGCGCAGATTAGACCCTGATTTCAATTTATTGAAAGATGTGCGTGCCCGTGGTGTGATCGTAACATCAAAAGGAAATGATGTGGATTTTGTGTATCGTTTTTTCGGACCGCAATCCGGCATCAATGAAGATCCGGCAACCGGTTCGGCGCAAACAACTTTAATGAATTACTGGAGCAAAAAATTAAATAAAACTGAAATGACCTCGCTGCAACTTTCCAGCCGCGTGGGGAAATTTTCTTCCAAAATTATAGGCGACAGAGTTCTAATTTCCGGAAATGCGGTAACGTATCTGGTTGGGGAGATTGAGATTTGATATATGTTTAAATCGTATTAGCAAGACTTTATAATTTAACAAGGATACGGCCACCGGTAGGGGGTATTTTCAGTAATATGCCTTTCTTCGAAATTTCATATGCATCCCGGCCGAATAATAATTCCTTATAGTCCCCTTTTTCAGGATTTAAAAAAACTGATGTTTCAAAATTACTGTTGTTTAATATCACGATGATTTTTTCATTCTCATTAAATCTTTCGAAAATATAAATGCCTTTGCCATCATCTTTCAACAATGTCCGGAATTCACCGTTTTTCAAAGCAGGGTGATCATTTCGGAGGTTAATCAGGTATTTATAATATTCGTGCATACTCATATTTACCGAAACTTTATCAGTAATATTTTTTTTGGTTCCGTCCCAATTATATACCTCATCATCGTATTTTAAATCTTCCCACACCATAGGTTTCCTGCAATCAGGATCATTTGCGCCCCACATGCCGATTTCATCTCCGTAATAAACCATTGGCGCACCCACATAGGTAAATTGAAAAAGCGCCATTAATTTTTGAATTCTATACTCTTCCTCGGTTGGTTTACCGGAATTATACGCAGGATTATTTGCATGCGTTTTATTGAAATATTCGCCCCAGGTTCTGAATCTCGCCACATCGGGATTATGCAAATACGAAGTGAAGCGCTGCGTATCATGGCTGTCGAATAAATTCTGCATCACATAACTGATATCTTCCGGGTATGCATTGCGTAATTCACGCAGCAGCGAATCAAATTGCGTTGCAGTGATGGTATTTTTTTTATTGATGAAAAATTCGGAGCATATAACACCAAAACCATAATTCATTACGGCATCAAATTCATCTCCTTCCAGATAAGGTTTCACCACATCAATTTTGTCAATTACTTCCGCCGTTAAATACGCTTCCGGATTAATTGATTTTACAAATGTGCGCCAGCCTTTCCAGAAATCATGATCCACACAAAAAGCAACATCAAGCCGCCATCCGTCAATTCCGTTTTCGGTTTTTCCATCAGGTGACATCCATCGTTTTGTACATGCATAGATATATTGTTTCGGCCCGTCGACAATTCCGTTTTCATCTTCGCGGATCTCCGGCAGATCAGGCACTCCGAACCAACCCTGATAATTAAATTTTGTTCCTGCAATTGAATCATCAAAACTTAAAATGGTAAACCAGTCTTTATATTTTGAGTTCTGTTGATTTTTCACTACATCCTGGAATGCAAAACTGTTTACGCCCATATGATTAAATACACCGTCGAAAATTATTTTGATATTTCGTTTATGACATTCATCAATTAATTTCAGGGCCAGCAAATCCGCACTTGTCCATTTCCATGTTTCCGGATTGCCGGGATCTTCAGCTGCAATTATTTTTTCATCTCCTTCCGGATCGGGGCCGAACGTGGGTTCAACATGATGATACATGGCCGCATCATATTTATGTAAACTCGGCGCCATAAAAATCGGGTTGAGATAAATCGCACCGATGCCAAGTTCTTCGATATAATCAAGTTTATTCAGAATTCCCTGCAAATCACCACCATACCTTCTTCTTTGCAACTGATACCAGATATCTCTTCCATTTTCTTTTTCCCAGGGCTGCATCTGATACCAGTCGCTTGTCCATGGTGAAATATGCCATGCAGATGAATCGTCGTGCGGCCACGATCCATGTGTATCGGCAAGTGTGGGATCATTAGAAGTATCACCGTTTGAAAAGCGCTCAGGGAAAATCTGATACCAGACTACTTCTTTTGCCCAGCCGGGTACCGTAACATCCTGAGCAAAAATATTTGAAAAGAAAAAGGATAAAAGGAAGATTGAAAATGCAGAGAGATATTTCATTGCGATTAAAGTAAATTTGCATAAAATTAATATTGTATTGAGACTTCCCGTACTGTGTTGCATTGTTGTTTTGTTTTTTCAAAATCTTGCCGGACAAACCCTTCCCTATAATCATTTATTTGATGATTCGAAACTGAGCGCAGTGTATATTTTGATGTCGCCTGATTCACTTATCGATATGTACGATCATTATGAAAACGGACATGAATATCTGGCGACCTTTATTTTTGATGATGGGCTCACACAAGATACTGTTGAAGAGGTCGGCATACGCTTTCGTGGAAACACTTCTCTGAGCTCCGCAAAAAAATCATTTAAAATTTCATTCAATACCTATCATGCCGGAAGAGAATATTCTGAAGTGCAAAAAATAAATCTCACAGGTTCGCACAACGATCCGAGCATGGTGCGGGAGAAATTATATTTTGATGTATACAATGATTTTGGATTGCCTCTAAGACGTACAAGTTTTGTGAAATTATTTATCAACGGTGATTATTACGGTCTCTATACCAATCTGGAAGAAATGGATGAAATATTTTTGAGAGACAGGTACGGTGATGCAAGCGGAAATATGTATAAATGCATCTGGGGATCGGATTTAACATATCATGGTGCATCGCAATCGTATTATCAAAACAGTTCGTATGAATTGCAGACAAATGAACAAAGAAATGATTATTCTGATCTCATCCATTTTATTGATGTGCTGAACAATACACCTGATGCGGATTTTCAATGTGAAATTGAAAAAGTTTTTGACGTACAACAATTTTTAAAAATATATGCATTGGATATTTCTGCCGGACATTGGGATAATTACGGAGCAAATAATAATAATTTCTTCCTTTACCATAATCCCTTTACCGGTCAATTTGAATTTCTTTCCTATGATACCGACAATACTTTTGGGGTAGACTGGTTTGGTATTGATTGGGCAGACAGAAATATATACAACTGGCAATTCGACAACCGGCCGCTGGTTGACAGAATTATGGATGTACCGTCATACAAGGATCAGTTCAGCTATTATTTAAATGAATTAATTCATACTGTTTTATTACCCGAAAATATTGAGCCGCAAATTGATGCCTACCGCGATCTGATTGATACTGCTGCACTCGAAGATGAATGGCGCACATACGATTATGGCTACAGCTACAGTGATTTTTTAAATTCCTTCAATACAAATAATACTGATGATCATACACCCTATGGAATAAAGAATTTTATTCAGCTGCGGTTTGAAAATTCAGAAGATAAATTAGAGATCGACGATATATTTCCGATTGCTGAATGGAATATGCATGAACCCCTTGTTCCGGCAACAGATGACGATATTCAATTCAGCTTAAAATGCAAAGATGATATTGAAGTGAGTGCGGTGAATTTATTTTACAGTTTCAATGCATCCGGATTCATTACAATTCAATTATTTGATGATGGTGCGCATGGAGATATATTAAATGGTGATCTGATCTTCGGTGAATTCATTTCTTCAACCGGGTTGTCTGGTGTAATTGATTATTATTTTGAAATTCATGACAATGCAGGCCATATCACGCGGTATCCATATTGCGATGATTTTACAATGCAGGTTGGATACGTGCCTCCTGGTATTGTTGTCAATGAATTTATGGCAAGAAATATTTCAACAATTCAGGATGATGCAGATGAATATGAAGATTATATTGAGATCTACAATACAAGTAATGCTTCTGTTTATCTCGGCGATAAATTTTTAAGTGATGAATTTGACAGGCCTTCCAAATGGCAATTACCTGATCAATTTTTAGCAGCCGACGGATATATTATGATCTGGGCAGATGATGAATGGGAACAGGGTGCAACACATGCAACATTTAAACTCGATGGCGATAAAGATGAAATTTATATTTTCGATCATGCCGGTACTTATTTTTCTTTGATTGATTCCGTTTCATTTATCACGCAAAATGATGATCAATCAATAGGCAGGTTGCCGAACGGCACCGGTGCTTTTACAATTTTACCACTCGCCTCACCGGGTTATAATAATGAAACAACAGTAAATCCGCCTGATATCGGCACCGACAATCAGCTTGTTGTTTTTTCAAATCCGTCTTATCAGTTATTGAATTTTAATATTGTTATTGCATCCTTATCTGCACAAACGAATGTGGATCTGATTAATATCGAAGGAAAAAACATCAAGAGAATTGAGGATGATTTTCTCGTTACCGGATCTTATGGATTTTCGGTTCCCACTTCCGGCCTTGCGAAAGGAATTTATTATCTGCGTGCAGTATTTGATGATTCTGCGAAGATTTATCCCGTGGTAATTTTCTGATCATCTTTGGATTCAAAAATCCTACAGTTAAATTTGCAGCCTTAAATAAAAAATTATGGGACGTGCCTTTGAGTACCGCAAGGAAAAAAAATTCAAACGTTGGGATGCCATGGCCAAGAACTTTACACGTGCCGGCCGTGAAATTGCTATTGCTGTAAAAGACGGCGGACCGGATCCGTCAACAAATACAAAACTGCGCATCGCCATTCAGAATGCCAAAGGTGTTCAAATGCCGAAAGACAGGATCGAAGCTGCAATTAAACGTGCATCATCAAAAGAAAGCGGTGAGAATTACGAAGAAGCGTTATACGAAGGTTATGGTCCGCATGGTGTTGCAATTTTAGTGGAATGCACCACCGATAATAATACAAGAACCGTAGCAAATGTCCGACTCATTTTCAGTCGAGCAAACGGCGCTCTCGGCAACAGCAATTCGGTTGTTTTTAATTTTGAGCGCAGAGGTGTTTTTTATGTCGAAAAAGGGAAAATCAATCTCGATGAAGTTGAACTTGACCTGATCGACGGCGGAGCAAGTGATATTTACAGCGACGATGAGTACGTATATATCGAAACATCCTTTACAGATTTCGGATCATTACAGAAAAAGCTGGAGGAACTGAATTTAGAAGTACAAAAATCTGAATTGCGCTACGTGCCGATGAATAAGGTTGCTGTTACTGCAGAGCAACAGGAAAAAATATATGCATTAATCGAAAAACTTGAAGAGGACGATGATGTGCAGAATGTATTTCATAATATGGAAGAATGAGTTATGTCAGGTTCCAAACCTGAACATCAGAAAATCAATTCACCCCCGTCAGGTTTGGGAACCCGACGGAACACAAAAAAAGCCCCGACTTTGCAGTCAGGGCTTTTTTAATTGTTTAATAAAGTTTTATGCAACAACCTTAACGTTTACGGCATTTTTGCCTTTACGTCCATCAACAATGTCGAATGTAACATTGTCATTTTGTTTCACCTGATCGATCAGGCCTGATTGGTGCACAAAGATTTCTTCGTTGGTTCCGTCTTTTACTATGAAGCCGAAACCTTTGGTAGCATTGAAGAATTTAATTTTACCGGATTCCATTGTAATAAAAATAATTAATTAAGAAATTTGATTAACGATGCAAATATATACGATTGTAAGGAATTGTTCAAAGGCAGCACGTATGTTCTTAAACATTCATACTGCGTCGGTTAGATGATCAGTTTCTGAATTTTCAACCGAGTGAAGGCCATTTCTTGGGGCTTACTTCATGCATCATATTGTAGATCACCTCAAATACATCTTCTTCATTCGGTTTACAGAAATAATCGCCATCCGATGCATAGGCACTTCTGTTCGGCCTGGCACTCAGAGTTTTGGGAAGGCTGTCGAGGTATTTGAAAAGCTCCTGATCTTTAAATACAGAGTCAAGCATATAAGCGCTCCCGCCTCCCGGAACATCTTCATCAATAAATAAAACCCGGTTTGTTTTTTTGATGCTGCCTGCAATTATTCCGTGCAAATCAAAAGGTAACAGGGTTTGCACATCTATTAATTCAACAGAAATTCCTTTCTCTTCGAGTTTTTTAACTGCTTCCTGCACCACACGTAATGTCGACCCATAGCTCACAACCGTAATATCCTCACCTTCAATCAGCACTTCCGGTTTTCCAAGCGGCACCGTAAATGTGCCGATGTTTGCAGGTAATTTTTCCTTTAACCTGTAGCCGTTCAAACACTCAATTATTAAACCTGCATCGTCGCTTTGCAACAGGGTATTATACATGCCAGCTGCCTGCGTCATATTTCTCGGAACACAAACGTAAATACCGCGGCATGAATTAATGATCATTCCCATCGGGCTGCCCGTATGCCAGATGCCTTCAAGCCTGTGGCCACGTGTGCGGATGATCATCGGAGCCTTTTGCCCGCCTTTCGTGCGATATTGGAGTGTTGCTAGATCGTCGGTCATTGGTTGCAGGCCGTAGATCAGATAATCGATGTACTGAATTTCGGCAATCGGCCTTAACCCACGCATTGCCATCCCGATTCCCTGACCAATGATCGTTGCCTCGCGAATACCCGTATCAAAAACCCGGTCCTCACCGTACTTATCCTGCAAACCGGCAAATCCCTGATTCACATCGCCGATTTTTCCGAGGTCTTCACCGAATGCATAGAAATACGGATTTGTTCGGAGATGGTAATCGAAACAATTATTGAGGATTTCAAATCCATTCAAGAGCGGAGCATCCGCGTTGAACTCCGCTTTTACCTCCTGCACCTTCAAAGCAGATTGCGCAGTTTCACTATATAAATTTGAATTGTATCTGTCGTAGCTGATCTGCTGATAATTCCGGATCCATGCTGCCAATTCATTTCGTGCAGAACCATTTTCTCCCGCCGTAGCAAACATTGCATTTTTAGCAGCTTTCATTGCATCACGACGTGAAGGATCAAACGAGTTCTTCAGATCGGACTGGATTTTTTGAAGCATTTCGGCTTGCTCCGACTCGGGGAGCATATTTTCGAGTAGACTAAATACTACATCCATGTCCGTTTTTACAGACAAAAGGTGCTTGTTCCAAGCTGCCTTTTGAGCTTCCCTTGCAATTGATTTTGATTCCTGCAGAATATTTTCGGCTGTTGCCTCATCGAGAATCGAAGCACTCAGCATCCATTCTTTCATTTTTTTAATACAGTCCCATTCATTTTCCCAATTTCTTCTTTCTTCTGATTTATACCTTTCATGCGAACCTGAAGTTGAATGACCTTGCGGCTGTGTCATCTCGGTCACGTGAAAAAATACCGGTATATGTTCTCTGCGGCATAAGTCGATACCCTCTTCAAAAGTTTGACAAAGCGATGGATAATCCCAACCCGGTACCTGGTATATCTTCATTCCATCGCCATTTTCATTCAGATAAAATCCGGCAAGTGCGTCTGAAATACTTTCCTTTGTCGTCTGATATTTTTTCGGAACGGAAATACCGTATCCATCATCCCAAACAAAAAAAGCGAGCGGGATTTTCATCACGGCAGCGGCATTCACCGATTCCCAAAAAATTCCTTCTGAAGTGGAAGCATCACCGATTGTTGCAAACGCAACTTCATTTCCCTGGTTTGAAAATTTATTATCGGAAAGCTGTGGATTGCTTCGATATTTTTTAGATGCCAGCGCCAGTCCTACTGCACGCACCATTTGAGAGGCAGTTGGCGATGTATCGGAAGAAGAATTTTTCATATTCTTCAACTCTTTCCATGCACCATTTTCATCCAGACTTCTTGTAGCAAAATGCCCGTTCATTTGCCTGCCGGCAGATGAGGGATCGGCAGCCAAATCCGGTATTGCATATAATTGTGCGAAAAATTCTTCAACGGTTGACATGCCGGCTGCAAACATGAAAGTCTGGTCGCGGTAATAACCCGATCTGAAATCGCCATTCTGAAAAACTCTGGCCATCGCAAGCTGAGCCACCTCTTTGCCATCACCAAAAATGCCGAATTTGGCCTTGCCGGTAAGTACTTCTTTCCTCCCAATCAAACTTGCTTCACGGCTGATGCATGCAATTCTAAAGTCGTTGATCACGCCGGTTTTGAAATCTTCGAACGTAATGTCTTTATTTTGAGTTATTGCTGTCATGAGCACAAAGTTAAGAAATAAGCCACGGGCAGATTTCAGGAGAAATGAAAATTAAATCAGGAAATATCTTCAGACTACCTCCGGTGGTATAATATTTGTTAATTTTCGCCTGCGAAAAACAAGAATTATCTCATTTTTTTGTTTTCACTTTGTTAGCTAACACCTAAATTGATAAAATATGAAAAAATTGTTTTCTACTCTTTTCATTGTAATGCTTACGGCCGCAGCATTTGCACAAACATCCACCACGAGCGCCACAAATCCGAATCAATCTTCTTCAGTTGCTGCACCGGTTGTAAATCCGAATGCCGGCGAATTTCAGTGGGCAGAAGAAACGCATGATTTCGGTAATATCCCGCAAGGCAAACCGGTTGAATGGAAATTTGAATTTACAAATACCGGAAAAGAACCGATCATTATCAGCACAGTTCAAAAAACATGTGGTTGTACTGTTACCGACTGGACAAAAGAGCCTATCATGCCGGGACAAAAAGGATTTGTAAGTGCACAATACAATGCGGCAAAAGAAGGCCCTTTTACAAAAGCGATTACAGTGCAGTCTGATGCAAAAACACCAAGCGTAAAATTGTTCTTCAAAGGAACAGTTGAAAAAACTGAACAAACAGGTGGTGTTCCGGCAGACCAAAATATATTCAGCGCACCTCCGGCAGGTGGCAATTGATCAAATAAAAAATAAATCAAAATGAAAAAAATATTTTCAATCATCACCTTTATCGTAATCGGTGTTTCTGGTGCCTTTGCACAAACAACCACAACATCCGAGAACGCAGTAACAAATCCAAATGCTCCTGAATTTCAATGGGTTTCTGATACCTATGATTTTGGAAGTATTCCGCAGGGAATTCCGGTTCAGGCAAAATATGAATTTACAAATACAGGTAAAGAACCATTAATTATTACGGATGTTCAGAAAACCTGTGGATGCACAAAAACAGACTGGAGTAAAGAACCGGTAATGCCTGGTCAAAAAGGCTGGGTATTGGCTGAATATAATGCTGCAAATGAAGGCGCATTCAATAAAGCAATTACCGTAACAGCAAATGCAAAAACAGCAACTGTTAAATTATATTTCAAAGGTACCGTTGTTAAAGATGATACCGGCAGCGTGCCCGAACAACAAAATATTTTCGGCGGCGGCAATTAAATAATTACTTGATAAAATCTGCTCAAACCCTGTGAATGTCGTGTTCACAGGGTTTTTTATTTCACACTAAGAAGCAAAGAGGCATAGAAATTAAATAAAATCGTTTATTCTTTTGTAAATATTCTTCCATATCTGGATAAAATTTATGAAGCAAACATTTCTCTTCAATCATTCGCAATCGACATCAGCACACGAACACATGAACACGTGAACACAGAACGCACCCAATTTGCTAATCTGCTAAATACCTAATTACCTTTACAGCATGCCAAACATATCGCACCGCGGGGATCAAATGCCCGCTTCACCCATACGCAAACTTGTTCCATTTGCAGAGAAAGCAAAATTGCGTGGAATTAAAATCTATCATCTCAATATCGGGCAGCCGGATATTGAAACACCAAAGCAAATGATGGATGCGGTGAAGAACACGAATTTAAAGGTGCTCGAATATTCACATTCGGCCGGATTTGAAAGTTACAGGCGCAAACTCGTTCAATATTATAAAGATTGCGGAATTGAAATCAATCATCACCAGATCATGATCACGACAGGTGGCAGCGAAGCAATTTTATTCGGTATGATGAGTTGTCTTGATGCAGGCGATGAAGTGATCATTCCCGAACCACTCTACGCAAATTATAACGGATTTTCAACCGCAGGAAATATTATCATCAAACCAATTACATCTACAATCGAAACCGGATTTGCATTGCCACCGATTTCCGAATTTGAAAAACTGATCACACCGAAAACAAAAGCAATTCTAATTTGCAATCCGAATAATCCAACCGGTTATTTATATTCCAAAGAAGAATTATCACAATTAAGAGAACTCATCATTAAATACGATTTATTTTTATTTGCCGATGAAGTATATCGTGAATTTGTTTACGATGGCAAAGAACATTTTTCGGTCATGAATCTGGAAGGGCTCGACGAACATGTTGTATTGATGGATTCTATTTCAAAAAGATATTCGGCATGCGGTGCACGTATCGGTGCGTTGATCTCCAGAAATAATAAAGTGATGGAAACAGCTTTGAAATTTGCGCAGGCACGTTTATCTCCCCCAACACTTGAACAGGTTTTAGCTGAAGCATTTCTTGATGTGCCTGAAACGTATTTTGAAGAAGTGGAAAAAGAATATGTTGAAAGAAGAAATCTTTGTATCAAACGATTAAATGCAATGGACGGTGTTTTATGTCCATTACCGGGCGGTGCTTTTTACGGTATTGCCAGATTACCTATTGATGATTCGGATAAATTCTGTCAATGGCTGCTCGATTCTTTTCACTTAAATAATGAAACAGTAATGCTGGCACCTGCTACCGGATTTTATTCAACCCCGGGATTGGGAAAAGATGAAGTGCGCATCGCTTATGTCTTGAAAAAAGAAGATCTCAATAAAGCAATGGATTGCCTGGAAGCTGCGTTAAAAGTATATCCCGGCAGAACGGAAACCAGGAAAATGGCTGATGCATTGAATTCATGATGTTCTGCTTTCCCGTTTAAAAAGCGTGAAAAAAAATGCAACTGAAAACATTTCCTGTCACATTTGGGAAACGAAAGTCTCCTTATATTTGTATTTGAATAGGGAATATTGTGTTGTTGCTCCTTAGCTCGCAGCCAATAAAAGTTGACAAAATTTAGCATCATACATTGGAAATAGAGATCATAACCATTGCCGGAATTACAATCAGTGAGCCGGTTACAAGTTTTACGGATGTCATTTTAGCGATCATCAGTTTTGTATTGGTGGGTCGTTTCCGCAACAGGCTCAACGAGAGTTTCTTCAACAATGCCTGGCGGATGTTCTTTCTGTTTATGGGAATTTCCACCTCCATTGGTGCTGTCGCACATGCTGTGAGGGAAACAGTACCTGCCGCCACATTCAATACACTTTGGATGGCAATGAATATCAGCTGCAGTATTTCAGTGTTCTTTGCTCTGAAGGCAACGATCAGATTTTCGAGAGCTGCGGATGGAATGGATAAACTCCTGATATTTTTAAATTACGGACTTTTGATATTGTTCCTGGGCTATACCTTCATCATGAATGATTTTGAAATCTTCAAGATACATGCTGCTGCAGGATTGTTCCTGATCTTCCTCACGCATCTAATCGCCTATTTCAAAAGTCATATAGGAAGCGGCTGGATCGTTTCCGGAATGATGTTGTCTTTCCTTACGGTACTTATCCATACAACACAGTTTTCAATCAGCCCCTGGTTCAATTATAAGGATATCAGCCATGTTATTATGATGGCAAGCCTTCTGTTTGTATATAACGGAATCCACATAATGAGTGAAAGCCTGAAACTGAGTGTTCAAAGAGCAAGAATCTGATTAATTTATACATAAAAAAACCCGTCATCCTTGAAAGCATGACGGGTTTTTTATTTACCCGGGAAAATCGAACGATATCATGTCAGTATGTTAGAACATAAACCGCAGCAAATTGCAGAATGTCTAAATGATTTTATTAAACATATACTTTAAGGACAAACAATTTTATTTAGTATTGGGAGGAGGAAGTAATTCTGAGGGGCCAAAATTCACATCAATTGTATAATCTGTTATAACAATTCCGCCATACTTATCAGGAATTTCCATTGTAGCAGTTACTTTAAGTTTTTTTTTCCCATCCTTCGGATCAATTGCCACCTCATAAATTGGCCCCATTTTTAGTCCCAATTCTGTATAAACCTGATTCTCCTCAATTAACCATAATTTGCGCCTCTGCTCTTGCACATTTATTATTGGTGATTTGAAACTGTCGTATGCATTCTTAGGAAGGTCAAGGTACCAGGTTGTGGTTCTTGCTTTTTGAAGATATGTTTCATTATTAATTCGATGGTAATCCGAATTCGAAAAAAAACCCACCCGCCAAATAATTTTTTCAGAAGGCCATTTGTCATCATCAGCAATTGTGACTGATAATGGGTTTCCGTTTTCGTTCATTGCAAAAGCGATCGCATCCAAAGGATGTATTTCAGGACGAATATCATGTTCGGCATCATTTACAAATGGTCCCTGGAGATATATGTATGCATTTTTGGAAACTAATTCAGAGTTCAAACTTAAATCAGTTGAGGGCGTTCCCTGATTTTCTGTAATTTCCGGCAATGCTAAATTATAAAAAGGATGTTCGTCATTTTCTGCCTTAAACATAAAAGCGAGATCAACATCCAGAGGATAAAAGAATTCATCAAACCATGTAGAGTTATGGCTGGAGACAAGCATTAATTCTGCATACATATTATCCAGATCTTTCAATTCTATATCTTCAATAGCTTCATTTTTTATAGAAAGAAATAAATCATTTTCAACTGTGGGATTTATATCAATAAACCAATGCCAGTCTGCCTCATCATCAGATTCACCATGAAAGAATTTAACCATGGTGCAGGTTCCGCTTAACAAAATTTGCCCTTTTTCTCCAGAAGGGCTTCTATATGCCGGTGGTATATGTAAAAGCGGATAATGAGTTTCATTATCCCCGCACGAGAAAAATAGCGGAACAAGCATGAGGATTAAGAATTTCATAATAAGGTATTTCGATCTTTGCCTTTAAAATTATATAATCAAAATTTAATAATTAATCTCAGCTTTAATTTTTTGCTGGTTTTTAAGTATCTAATTAGGTATCAGAGTATTTCTTCACCGACCGTTTTTGAATCGCGTGATGGCTAAATCTGTATTGCAGAATATCAATTTGAAACAATTCCATGTGGATGAATTATATTGCATTCAGGACAATACTGTCGCCTGATTGCCAAAGTTATAATTCTCAAGAAGACAATCGAAAACTTTTGAAATACCAATATAAGTAAAGACCGCAGAATTTCTACTTATTGCATAGACGAAATACATAAGGGGTAAATTTTGTACCCGGGGCGGGAATCGAACCCGCACGGACATTACTGCCCACAGGATTTTAAGTCCTTTCATTTTTGGTTTTATCTGAACGCATTTGAACTTAAAGTGCTTATATTGCCGCATTTTGTAAATGATCAGTTCAAATCAAATCAAACAAAAAGTCAAAATGTTTGACCTATGTTTGACCTGGATTTCGTACCTTTACTTTAAATCTCAATAACAATGGCCAGTGTAAAAGTCGTTCTTCGCAACAGGATGAACAAGGACGGCACCTCATCTATCGCTCTGCGATTCATCCAAAACAGAAAATCTTCCTATACCCATATTGGACATTCCATAGATGAAAAATATTGGGATGAGAAGAACAGTTGCGTTAAAAAATCTCATCCGAATTCAGCCCGCCTGAATAACCTTATCCTGAAAAAATTGACAGAAGCAACGGACAAACTTCTTGAGATGGAGGGAAATAAAACTCATGTCACAGCCAAAAGCATAAAGAAAGGCCTGAAAGCAAAACATCAATCGAGTTTTTTTGCACAAGCAGCTATATATCTGGATATTCTTAAGCAAAGTGGAAAATACAATAGATATTCTGCCGATAAACCACGCATCGAGCGATTCCGCGAATTCCTAAAAGGCGAGGATATATTCTTTTCCGATGTCAATGTGGCACTTCTAAATCGCTTTCAAGCTTTTTTGAAAGGCACTCGGAAAATCTCTGATAGAACGATTGTGAACCATTTAGTCGTTATCCGTTCTGTTTTTAGTCAGGCAATCAAAGGCAATGTAACCGAGGCAAAATATTATCCTTTTGGCAAAGACCAGATCAGAATCAAATTCCCCGAATCCGTAAAGATTAGTCTTTCAATTGAAGAACTGAAAAGACTGGAGGAAGCTGAGCTGTCAGCCGGGTCTTATCCCGACCATGCACGCAATCTTTGGCTGATCTCATTCTATTTCGCCGGTATGCGGATTTCTGATCTTTTGCGCCTTCGATGGTCAGATTTATCGAATGAGCGTTTGCATTATGCCATGGGGAAAAATGCCAAGGCCGGAAGTTTAAAAATCCCTGAGAAAGCGGCTGCATTGCTTGAAAATTACAAAGCCATAAAGCGAACAGAAGATGATTTAATCTTTCATCACTTGAGGACGGTCAAAGACATGAATGATAAATTCGATGTGCAGAAGAAAATATCAAATGCTACAAAGTCAATTGATGAAGCGTTACAAAAAGTAGCCCTGGCTGCCAAGATCAAGAAGAAAATAACCATGCATATCGCTCGACATACATTTGGCAATTTATCAGGCGATAGAATTCCTATTCAAATGCTTCAGAAACTTTACCGTCATACTTCAATTACAACCACCATAGCTTATCAGTCGCAGTTCATTCATAAGGATACGGATGAGGCTCTTGATAGTGTTCTTGATTATTAATATTCAAGCATTTTCTTCGGGGAAAATAAAATCATTGGTAATATTCCTGATCATCAGCACATCATTAATATTCAATTTGAACCATTCCCCACGAACTCTTTTCTTGAAAAAAAATTTGTGCATCTTGTTTTCAAATGTCTTATCTGCCAACCAATATTTTATTAGCTGTATTTCCGGTTCTTCTGCCTGAAGTGTTTTTTCTCTTTTTAAAGGGTTTTTACTGCGACCAATTTTAAATAATCCATTCCTAGTATTAATCAAAAGATAAACGTAGTTTACATTTTGAGTGATAAGGTGAAATTCTTCACCTACCAATTTCTGATAAAATTCTCTCTTGTCGAGAAAGTATAATACTTCAATAGGCCCTGCAGCAATTATTGTTGGATCATTATCGCCATAAGTTTCCTTCAGCAATTCCCAATCGAAATTTGAAATTGTTTGAATGAACCGCATCTCCAAGCTCATGCGGTAATATCCAATTAATGAATTATATAAATTTACGGGATCATCGAGTTCAAACTCAATGGTTAATAAATAAGAATATTCAACAACCAACGAGTAAAATTCCTCTTGTTTAAAAATCAGTTGTAGAAGATAGCCCTTTAGCTCATTTTTACCATTTATGTATAAAAATTGAAAAACTGGTTTTTCTTGACCAGAAGTAACCCCAAAGCAATGCTTGTCAATGCCAATTACGACGTTATTTATTGGGCCATTTGTTTTCGCAAGTTGAAGGATTTGTTCTTCAGACAAAGGGTAAAGGAAATCATATATATCCATCGCCAAAGGAATATTATTTAGTCATGTATTTATTTATCTCAGCTTGAGTATTTAAATGCAAAATATAAAATTCCAATTAGCCAGTCTATTTGTCAATTACCAACAGGTGACCTTCTATGAGATATTCCCAAATCAGCCCTCCTTCAAATTCTTTAGACCCATTGACCGTCGGTAAGGCTAAAGTTATATTCTCTTTTGAAGTCCAATAGGAGTGCCATATTTTATTTTCCGTTTCCGGTTCAAGATAAGAAACCCGGGATGCGCAACGATATAATGAAATAACTTCCATATTTACTTTTGCGATTCTATTATTTGTATTTGGTTGCAACCTGAACCGTTTTACTTCATCCAAGCTCCAGCCATATTTCTTACTGACTGCCTCGCAACTTTCAAAATCCCCGAAGGCATAAACTGCCGAAAATCTCGAAGGATATGTGGGAAAATACTCCTTCCGATATACCTCACAATTATATTCAGTCTTGTATTCTGCTGTAACATGATTAGTAAACATTGAAACAAGGTGCATATCCTTTCGATGATTAGGCACAAAAGGAAAATAATCAATGTCTCCGCTCTGATATTGATTACTAAAATCACCTATTCCTAATTGTCCAAATGCAGCAGATGAAAAGCCTCCTGCAAATTTTAAATTATGTCTAGTAACAACATTTGAATTTGTTACAAAAACATAGAAAGTATCAGGGACTCTTTCATCCGAGTTTAATAGTATTTGCGAATTTATAAGCATTATATTTATATTGGCTTTAAAATGGTTTTTCTCAAAAAGAGATTATTCATCTTCGATAAATAAAAATACTGTCATTAAATTTCCTGTTGTTGAATATGAAGTCGCATTTTTCATCTCCAGTATATTATTCGAAGGAATAATTACACCCAATCTTCTTAGCTCATCCGCTTCCTTTTTAGGAACCTGATAACCTCTGTTCTTTTTATGATGAGCAGTTCCATCCATGTTGACCGCATATAGCTCTTTCTTACTGTTTGAAGGATAAATATGATAGTGTGCTTTAACGGGTATTGAAGTATTTTGAGGATGGAATAAATATCGGTTATTTGTCGATTGAAAATCCTTATACTTTTCTGTTTCTAAAAGTAGTCCTTTAGGTTCTGCAAAAGTAAGTTGTATTGCATAGATCTTTCTAAGAGGATTTATTTCTTTAATATTTGCAAGTTCCTGATTTCGTATTTTTTCCAAGAAGCTCGAAAGATTTATTTCACCTTCTTGAAGCCTGTCAATAAATTGTTGAAATGTGATTAGGTGTTCAAATTTTTCACTCATAAGATTTTTTTATTTCCCACAAACTTTTTAAGTAAATGCCTAGTTCAATATTCGATGTAAATTTCAACATAGTTTCATTTATTATTATCACTGAATACTTTAGTATATCTCAGAATTCCATTAAAGTATCCTATTAAAAATCCACTATTGCGGTCATTATTGTTGATCAAAATAAGTTTGGGCCTTTCTGCTTTTCAATTCTGAAATCACTCCAGATGGTACGCATTTTTTGTTAATGGGATTAAAATAAGTACCTAAAGATTTAGCAAGCACAAGGGCAACTGGAATTCCAAGTATGCTGATAAAAAGTCCAACAATTTGTATAGCATTTAAAATCGTCAATAGAAGACCGACAGGAAAATATATAATGCGTACGAGAATAGAATAGCTTTTCCAGGCAATATTACGTTTGATACCCAGATCACTTTTGCTCACCATTGCATTTCCAAATGGCCAGAAAAGAAACTTTCCAAATTCCATTAAACCAAGTCCGATAGGTGATGCGATGACTGTTATTGTTAATAATAATCCCAGAAGATATGTCATTGTTGCTGACACGAAACCTAAAAATGGAATGTGCCACAAAATATTGCCGATTGTTTTCATTTTAGAATTTATTTTTAGATTTTTTTAAATCAAACTCTAACATACAATAAAATAAATTTTCACTTCTTTTCGTTTGCATTAATCTTTTGTCTCGAATAATCTGCTTTTTATTAGAACTTAATTTTCCCATCAAGGTGATCATCTATAAAACGAATAAAATATTCAGCATTAATTGGATAGTTTTTTAAAATATGTTTATCTCTATCTTCTTTATCTGCTTTTGTTGGATACTTATTGAGCGTAATTGAAATTGCAATTCGACAAAGTTCCTCCCAGCCCTTCATCATTTTTTCACTTTCTCTTTGAAAAGTTTTAATGGCAGATTGCAAGGTTTCATTTGCTATTTCCCTTGATTGCTTTCGAAACGCAGCTTCCAACTCTTCCTTTTGTTTTGTCAGTCGTAACTCAAGCATGTCATTTAACATTTGCTTATAATTGCCATATGAATTCACGAAGTCATTTTGGCTTTTAAGAACTGGTCGCAAAAAAACAAATATGAGAGCGCAGGTAGCAATATTTATTGTGATAATAATGTAGTCGATAGTTTCCATTCTTATAAATTTATTTGAAGATCATTTTTTTGACGGCTTCTACGAACTCCAACCCTTCCTTTGTCTTTGCAATCTCCACTTTCAATGGTTTCCTGTTTTGCCCTGCAGCACCGATGAGAATAACATAATTGCCCAACCAATTGGCAAAACTTGAAATCAGTAAAAAAACAATAAGAATAAAATATATTATCGCTTCAACACCAGAAGCTTTATTTATCAATAAAAGTATTATAAAAACCACCGCAACTATTAAACTGGAGATCGCCATAAAATAATTTCTCTTACGCTGGAAACTGATTGAACTGATTTGTTGAATGGGAATAACTTCTGTACCTGACTTATAATTCAAAATAACTCTTTTATCAGATACGCTACCGAAATGATTTGAGTAAATTGATTGTTCAGATGTATCCATTGTTTTAATTTGTAATTGTAAAATTTGTCAAAAAAAACATGGTCTAAATTTTATTTTTCAAACCCTCCCCCTTTCACAACAAAATCAGACAGATCACAAAATAACTGGCCTAAAACAATTCCGGCATTGAACGAAGCTGTATAGTTTTGAGATGCAGTAACCTCTACATCAAATTGACCCAAGCTATCGGTAATTGCAGACAAGAAAATAATTGGTTTGCTTGTACTAAATTTTATAACACCATGTGTCGTTTCAAGTGAATTGAAAGGCATTTTACTTTCGATAGAATGATAATGCTCAATTGCTTCGTGATCCACCCAATTATATTCGGAGTAGTCAGTTACATTAATAGAACTGACAGCCGTATATACTTTCGAGGCAATGCAAACGGAATGGAATGCAGGATTTCTTGGTGTCTGAATAAATTTCGGTTCAGTCAAATTTTTAAAGTCTTTATTGACGATGTCAAATAATTTTTCATTTACATTAGATAATAGTATTTTCCCGATGTCGGGATGGTCAAGATTACTTTTTGGGTTTTTCGGATGACCGTTATGAATGAAATAATTTGCACCGATCACAACAGATCCATTATAAGAAGTATTGGAAGGGTAGCCGGCCGTCCCCACCGCGATAACGAAATCAGGATTGTCAGCTTTTAAAATTGGCTGCAATACCCTGAATTTCTCTTCAGAACTCGAGCTGCTTTGTGTCGCAGGGTCATGCGCCAAATTAAAATACATCAAATCCTGAATGCACCAAATTGTAATTTGTAATTCGGGCAACTGATAAATCGCCCGCGGCTTATCTGATTTATCGTTTTTATCTTTTGGCGTATTGATGACTTGGGGGAACGGGAGTTTGCCAGGCCTGATTTCTGGGTTTGTTAAAGCATTAAGAATTGGTTCCGACTCCCAATTCTTGTTTATTATTACTGAAATATGTTTCAAATCAGAGCGTTTAAGTTTTATCAAAACTACGAGACTACTTTGATTTTGTCTGTCACCAAAAATGGTGATTATTTTAACTGGAAACAGTCGGTTTATATTTTCTATTACCTACCTTCCCTCATTAGATCATTCGATTCACCTATACTTTCCTTCACTACACTAAAATCCGTTTGGTTCATTTTTCTCCTGGGACTAATTTCACAATACCTATTAATAGTGATTTTTGCTTTGACCATATGCTGTTATCAATTTTATTTTTAAATTCGTCGTCGAAACAAATAGATTTCAATTTGAACTGAAACAAAATAATCGAAAATAACGGCGTTTATTTTTTCTTGGATAGAAAATTGGCAAATTAAAAACACCTGAGGAAAAAGTTAAACGCTCACGCTACGGCGTGGGCTTTGGCTTTCTTGGGTGTGGGTATGCCAATACCTCTATCTTGAAGTTAATTGTTCCACGTCGTTTTGTTTTTTAAAAGAGCATTCAATTTTAATTCTAAATAAAAAGAAGATGAAAAATCCAGTTACAAAAATGCAGTTATGGACTGCCGTTATTTTTTTATCCACCCTACTCATGCAAATAATTGTCAATGCCCAAATGTATGAAGATGAAATCGACACAACAGGTATTGTAGTAGAAACGGAAGTCGATGGAATGGATACCGTTTGGTATTTAGATGATGGCACTGATCCTGCTTATATGCGATCAACAAACACGCAAAGAAATTTCCAAAATACTGGTTACTCCTCGTCTGCCCGATTTGGGATCGGATACACTGGAACAATGAATATAAATATTGGGCATACTCTCAAAACAGTGGAAAAGGGTTTAATGGGGTATCATCTCGGTGGAATTTACGACAATGCAACAATCCCAAATGATTCTTCGAGCGAAGACCAGTGGCAATGGCTCATTGATTTAAAGCCCGAATCTGTAAGAGTATTCAGTGGCTCTTACAGCAAGTTTATGCACTTACTTGATGGTCCCGGATACGGATATGACCTTGATGAAATAATCAGATACTTTGACAAAACAGATGACACATTTGATGCACCCCCAATCGATACGATTTTATTGTATGTAGGAGATACAAGTTTTTTAAATGAATGGATTTTAGAAGATGAGGTTGGATCGTTTCAAAGCTATGTAAATAAATGCCTGGCGCAGAATAACCTTGATACGAACCGTAGATACATAGATGACTTCATTGAAATGATTCGCCAAGTTGATTCGGCGTGGGATTATCAAGTCAAAGTAATTGTTTGTCTCAATATCATGAGTTCGACGGCTACTGAATGTAAAGATATTATTGAATATCTGCGAGACAACCCTATACATGATTTAAACGTTGTCTATGTTGAAATGGGAAATGAGGTCTATTTCAATTTCATGGATAACATTATGGATATAGGAGATTTTGATGAATATTGGGCATATATAAATGGTGATGATTATGTCGGTATTGATAGTATTTTGCTTGAAGACGTTTATACCGATCATAATTATATCAGTGCATTTAAAAGTGACCCTGGATTTACTTGTAAAGTTGGAATACCTGCTAGAAACCTAGGACCAGGGTTTGTTTTTGCGAGCTCAGATGATGATGGTGTTTTCTTGTTAGGTGGTACTGAATGGAATGACGATCTAGCAACACATTACACTGATTCAATACAAGTTGGTACTGGTGGATATGTAAAGAAATTTGATGCGGTTATTCTTCACCCTTATTATGATCAATCAAATTGGAAACAGATAACTGATTCCACATTAGAATCTACTTATGCTTGCGATAGTTTATGGGACGCAGATACAACCAATGATCAGTGGACGTTAGGTATTTATGATGAACGTTTAGAAGAATGCTTTGATAGCATCAGCGTTAATTTCAGGAACCTGTTTAAACATGGCTATTTAGATTCCTATGACGAACACAACACCCATTTGAAATTCTATTTAAGTGTTGCAAGTGGAGGTAAAGAATTGATCACTACGGAATATAATTTTAAGGACGGAGATGGAAATAATATACCTGATCGACAAGGTGTATTTACACATGGATTTATGCACGGATACCTACTCATGGAATGGGCGCTCAAGAACATGAAATTAAATGTCAATACGAATTACAGAGCTGGTTTCTTTAAATACGCAACAGTCCAAAATTATGCAGGTGCCGCGGGACCTGATTTGATAAGTCCAGCAAATAGCGATGAACGAATTAGCTTGGACGTGAATGTTTCCCCTTACACGCTCGCACCTGGAAATCCAGCTTCCAGAAATTATCACATGAAACGGACTACGTATTTTTCAATGCAACTTCTCAGTGAAATAAATAAAAATAATTTAAAACTGGTACAGGGAAATTACCCCATTTTTACTGGGAGTATTAATATTCATCCAACAATTTTTATTGATGAAACAAAATCGAATTTCTATATTTACTATTCTAATATCAGCGATACTGTTCAACGCTATGTGCTTAATTTAACTGGCACCTCTGGTATTTATCCGGGAGGATATGGCGCTGTCATTATTGATACTGCAACAATATACTGCGTCAATGCACTTCAAAATTATTCGACATCAGGGAAAGGGAAAAATACGCTGTATGATCTCAACCAATGTTATGACAGCACAGGAATAAACTTTCCAATTGAAATAGATGGAATTGATACTCTGCTTAACAATCCCGGGGGCGGAGCAAATCGATTTACAACCATAGATGTCCCTGCTTATTCATTCGGATATTTCAAGGTGCCCATTCAGGCAAGTAATTTAAAGATGGAACGAGAACTAACTGTGTATGATGTCAATTTATTTCCAAATCCTGCAAATGATAAATTTAAAATTTCCGCGCTAGATAATAACGGAAAATTTGATTTCCTACTTCACATTGAAATCAGAAATACAATGGGAGCACTCTGCGCCAGAACTACAATTAACAACGGCCAAGAAATTAATATTACATCATTCAGTGCCGGTGTTTATAATGTTTTGATTATATTTGACGACGGGACAAGCGTAGTAAGACAGTTTGTAAAACAATAATATGGATCGGAAACGATTAATCGATTATTCAATTTTCAGCATTAGCTTTTTATCACTTTCTAGTACGGTAAAAGCTGATGCTGTTTATTCAGATATTGAGCCGGATATTGTTTTAGAGAATGATGGAGATATTTTTTTCTTAGATATGGATGAAAATGGAGCGAATGATTTTGCGTTTTTAAATTCAACATGGATTGATTTCACAACCGATTCATTTTATTCAAGTAGGTTTGAACGAATCTTTGCCGGTCCACAGTCTCCCCTCAATTTCATAGCCGCTAGCACCGATCTATTCGGCACCGCAGAATCCAATTACTATTATGTTTATTTTCCTTACGCTTTATCACTTGGTGATACAATAAATACTTCTCGAAATTTTGAGAACTATGGTTTTCAAAGAATGGCTTTTCGGTCTTATACATGGATGACTTTCATAGGGACAGTTACTTGGGCTGGTGGAAATTGGTATCCAGAAGTTTCAGATCACTTCCTCGGAGTTAAGTTTATTGATATTGATAGTTGCTACCACTATGGTTGGATTCGTTGTGATGTTGCCGAAGACGGAAGAAAATTAGTAATTAAAGATTTTGCGTTTGAGTCAAAATGCGGCGTTGGTATTTTAGCAGGTGATACGGTTGGAGACACAACAACTGTTGCAATTAATGAAATCAATTCTTTGAATGTATCTATATATAGTTTCAACAATTTAATTTATATAAATTTAAATGAATTATTAATTGATGTCGAAATTCGAATATATGATCTTAATGGAAACATGATTTATTCAGATGGATTAAAAAATCAATTCACTCAAATAGAATTAAATGAAAAAGAAGGAATTCATCTTGTTGAATTGGTTGCAGGAGAAAATAAATTTATCAGAAAAGTTTTTATAAACTAACCAAGTGTGTTCTCATGGGTTCCCGGTGAGGGTCCTTAAAACTGAACCGGGGTTTTTTAATATATGAAGTTTTATCCAGTTATAGTTATTCTTAATGCACAGCAGTTACATTTACCTTTTCAATTCCTTTGAGGTGAAGTTCAATATGACGGTCATGTGCTTTGTTTTCGTATTCACTTATGATTTCTAAAATATCGTAATCGATAAAATTACACTCACTCCCGTCAATGATCAGCACACTATATTCAGCCACATCATCCAAGGTTTTGCGGAGTTTCACCTTGTTCAAGAACGTAACGTTGCTATTAAGCTTGATATATTCTGTTTCAATACCATTCATGGCTGTCTTGGTAATTTTATATTCCGCTTTGAAATTGTTCTGCACAATAAAATATATGGAGATCAAAAGCCCAATACTCACCCCGATCAATAAATCTGTGGAAAGAATCACAATAATTGTAAAGATGAACGGCAGAAATTGTTTCCACCCCAAACCCCACATGTTGCGAAACAATCTTGGGTTTGCCAGATTATAACCTGTGATCAATAAAATTGCGGAAAGCGAAGCATAGGGGATTTTGTTCAAGAGAAACGGCACTAGCAATACGGCAAGCAAAAGGAAAACCCCGTGCGTGAAAGCCGAAAGCTTGGTTCGTCCACCTGCATCGACATTTGCTGAACCTCTTACAACGACCGCCGTCATTGGGATGGCCCCAAACAGCCCGCACATCATATTGCCAATACCCTGGGCGATAAGTTCGCGATTGACCGGTGTGATGCGATTGCGCTTGTCCAGCTTGTCGATAGCTTCTATGCAAAGCAATGTCTCAAGTGTTGCAAGGAGTCCGATCATAATCCCGTCTTCCCAAATTTCAGGTGTAGAAAACAGTTTTGAAAAATCAGGAAAGGATATGCTTTGGAAGACATTCATTGGAATATCTACCAATTGGGTTTGCTTGAGAGCAAAGCTTGATGCAGCGTTTGTGAAAAGTATATTGGTGACGATGCCAATGATAACGACGACCAATGGTGCCGGGATCATTTTTAATTTCCTTGCAAACCTTAATTGAAGCAGAATAAGAACGGTTAAAGAAATAACGGTGATAAAAATTGCACCTCTTGTAATGTGGTCATTAAAAGTTGTAAAACTGCTCAGAAAATTATCGGCTGAAAACAACTGTATAAACCCACTCGTCCAAAAGTCGGGTTGATCGTATCCCAAGGCCAGGGGAATTTGCTTTGATATGAGCAGAATTCCAATTGCTGCCAACATTCCCTTGATCACGGATGATGGAAAATAGTTTGCGATGATACCAAGCTTAAAAAAACCAAGCAGGATTTGAAACAACCCAGCGATTATGACGGCAAGTAAAAACACCTGATAATTGCCAAGCGATACAATGGAAGCAGCGACCAATGTCGTGAGGCCGGCAGCAGGGCCAGAAACCTTAAGCTGTGAACCGCTGATTATAGCAACCACCAACCCGCCAATAATGCCCGATAGAAGGCCTGCATATAATGGCGCCCCCGAAGCCAAAGCAATTCCCAAACAAAGCGGAAGAGCAACAAGGAAAACTGAAAGCCCGGCCGGTAAATCATGTTTTAGCCAAATGATCCGGTAATATTTAATGGTTCGTCTCATTTTTAAAGAAGAATTATTTAAAAAAACCGTTTCATTTTTTAGGATCAAACTTGGCCTCGTAACTAATAAAACTATTCAACAATATCGCACGACTATAACGCATAATCAGAGGTTGTAATAAAAATAAGATGCATGCCATGATAATAATTGAAAAGACGATAGAGATTTTTAACACAGCTACTAAAATTATGCAGATGATAAGTATAAAAACAAGGACGATAGGATAACTTATCCATAGAGCTGCAGAATAAAACCCAGGTTCAAATCGAAAGTCCTGCCGGCAAATATTACATTTATCGGGCATGTCCAGCATGTATTTTAATTGATAGGGATTTCGGGATATAAATAAATTCCCTTGATGACAACGCGGGCATTTAAGATGAGAAATACTATAAATACTTTTTCCGTACAGCTTACTTTTCACAGTTTATAAGTGATGTATAAAAAGGAAGGTTTTTTAATGCGACTCGCAAATATAATGATTCCGTATCATCCTTAATATTGGGACAGCGTATTTTACTCTATTCACCCACTGTATAAATGCCGAAATGCTTGCTCAATTTATGTAGAAGGCAAGCTTGTTAACGCCACTACCCTTGAGTTTTAACTTAGGAATATTAAAATGAGTGAATGTTCAGATTATTGTTTAAAATAAATTCTAGTTTACCAAATGAAAATATTCGCTTAGGGATTAAAATATTTCGCATCGATAAAGTATTCTATTGTATCCAATTTTGTTTTCCGTTTCCATCAACTGGCAAAGAAATAGGAGTGGCATTTTCGAGTATTTCATCAAACGTGCGCTGACGTGTATTAATCAGCGCTGCTCCGAATGCAATTGCACAGAGTAAAATGTAAGTCCTCTACATCTAAGACAAACGCTATTATGTCTTAGTTTTTGTTTAAATCATGGATAAAATTATTATTAACTTAGACCTATGAATAGTAGGCCAACTTTGCAAACCTCGGGTTACGAATTGGAAGAACTTTATCGTCAAAAAGAAAATGAAAAAAATATTCTTTTTGTAACAGGCCTTTTACGA
>CAYXBK010000030.1:0-33897 GCA_964463165.1 uncultured Chitinophagales bacterium | reverse complement strand
GCGTGGACTACCAGGGTATCTAATCCTGTTTGATCCCCACGCTTTCGTGCCTCAGTGTCAATATTTGTGTAGCCAGCTGCCTTCGCAATTGGTGTTCTATGTCATATCTAAGCATTTCACCGCTACATGACATATTCCGCTTACCTCCAGAATATTCAAGACAGATAGTATCAATGGCAGTTTCCGGGTTAAGCCCGGAGATTTCACCACTGACTTAACTGCCCACCTACGCACCCTTTAAACCCAGTAAATCCGGATAACGCTTGCACCCTCCGTATTACCGCGGCTGCTGGCACGGAGTTAGCCGGTGCTTATTCCTAGGGTACCGTCAAGTGCTCAAGAATGACCTTTTTTCGTCCCCTATAAAAGAAGTTTACAACCCAGAGGGCCTTCATCCTTCACGCGGCATGGCTGGTTCAGACTTTCGTCCATTGACCAATATTCCTTACTGCTGCCTCCCGTAGGAGTCGGGCCCGTGTCTCAGTGCCCGTGTGACTGGTCGTGCTCTCACACCAGTTACTGATCGTAGGCTTGGTGGGCCATTACCCCGCCAACTACCTAATCAGGCGCACGCCCATCCAAAACCGGCCGAAGCCTATAATAATAAAGAGATGCCTCTTCATTATGTTACGGTGTATTAATCCTCCTTTCGGAGGGCTATTCACCAGTTATGGGAAAGTTGCGTACGTGTTCCGCACCCGTTTGCCGGTCGTCATCAGGTATTGCTACCCATGTTACCCCTCGACTTGCATGTATTAAGCCTGCCGCTAGCGTTCATCCTGAGCCAGTATCAAACTCTCCATTGTAAAAAATTTTATGTAATTAACTTTAGGCTTCCTATTTAATCTGAACTTGCTACAGTTGTTTCTCCAATACTTCAAAGAACTTTTAGTATAAAAATCCGCCTAAGTGGCGGACATTTTTTTAAAGCGGACACAAAGGTAACGTAACCAGAATTGCATTGTCAAATTTTTCTGCAAAAATATTTTTCAACTTCTCGAATTCCTCCAAAACCGCATCATTTCATTATTTCAACCTGATTCAGTCCTTCAAAATTTTGACTTTTACTTCAGGTTGGAAATTGTATTTTTGAGCTGCTTTTCCGGCCGTTATATTTGTTTAAGAACGAAATGGGAGTGCAAAGGTATAAGAATAAAATTCATCTGCAAACTAAATCTAAAAAAATATGCGTGTTCATAATTTTAATGCCGGTCCGGCAATCTTACCTGAAGATGTTTTGAAGAAGGCAGCCGAAGCTGCTATTGAGTTTAACGGCCTTGGGATGTCTATTCTTGAGATCTCACATCGCAGCAAAGATTTTCAGGCTGTGATCGATGAAGCAGTCAGCCTTGTGAAAGAAATTGCAGGATTAGATGATTCATATAAAGTGTTGTTCCTCCAGGGTGGTGCAAGTTCTCAATTTGCAATGGTCCCGATGAATTTGCTTGATGCATCGGAAACAGCAGGTTATATTAATACAGGTACATGGGCTAAAAAAGCACAAAAAGAAGCAAAACTGTTCGGTAATGTCGCCGAACTCGCCTCTTCAGAAGCATCGTCTTATACATTTATCCCGAAACAAATTGAAATACCTGAAACTTTAAAGTATCTCCATATCACTTCAAACAACACAATTTACGGAACACAATATCAGAACTATCCCGTATCGCCGGTTCCGTATATAATAGATATGAGCAGTGATATGTTTTCCCGCAGACTGGATTATTCACAGTTCGACCTCATTTATGCCGGTGCTCAAAAAAATATCGGCCCGGCAGGAGTCACACTTGTGATCCTCAAAGAAAGTTTGCTTGGAAAAGTAACCAGACAGATACCGACGATGATGGACTACCGCACACATATCAAAGAAAATTCTCTGTTTAATACGCCTCCTGTTTTTGCGATCTATGTCACCATGCTTACCCTCCGTTGGATTAAACAAAACGGTTTGCAAAAAATTGAGGAAATGAATGAGCACAAAGCCAGAATTCTTTATGATGCGATAGATAGTAATCCGCTTTTTAAAGGAACCGTTGCGAAAGAAGACCGCAGCCGTATGAATATCAATTTCATTATGGAAAACCGTGAACTTGAACCCGAATTTTTACAATTCGCCAAAGAACATAAATGCGTTGGTCTTGCAGGCCATCGTTCGGTAGGTGGTTTCAGAGCTTCAATTTATAATGCAATGCCACTTGAAAGTGTGCAATATCTTATTTCTTTAATGGATGAATTTGCTTCAAAAAAATCCTGAACCCCAAATAAATTAAAATATGAGTACTATATTACTGGCAACTGAAAAACCTTTTGCAGAAGAAGCAGTTGAAAAAATCAGACAAGTTGTTTTGTCGTCGAAACATACGTTCGAACTTCTTGAAAATTATACTGAAAAATCAGAATTTCTTGATGCGGTAAAAAATGCCGATGCATTAATTGTAAGAAGTGATGTTGTAGATAAAGATGTGATCAGTGCGGGAAAAAATCTCAAAATTGTTGTGCGTGCCGGAGCAGGATATGACAATCTTGATTTAGCCGCCGCAACTGAAAATAAAATCCTCTGCATGAACACGCCGGGACAAAATGCAAATGCTGTTGCTGAAGCCGCTTTCGGCATGATGATCTATATGGCCCGCAAACAATACAGCGGTGGAAGCGGTACGGAATTAAGAGGGAAAAAACTCGGTATCATCGGGTACGGAAATATCGGCAGATATATGTCGCAAATAGGCAGAGGATTCGGCATGGAAGTGTTTGCTTATAAAAGAAATATGGACAGGCTGGCGCTCCAAATTGACGGCGTAAATCCTGCAAACAGTTTCGAAGATATCTTTTCTCATTGCGAATATATCTCTCTGCATATTCCTTCCACATCAGAAACAAAAGGCGTGATTGATTACCATCTTCTGAAATTATTTCCGAAAAACGGTATGCTCGTAAACACTGCCCGCCTGGATGTTGTAAATGAAGATGATCTGCTCAGATTAATGTCTGAAAGAAATGATATTACCTATGTAACCGATTTTGTTCCGAAAAATGAAACTGCATTCAAAGAGAAATTTGCAAAGCGCATTTTTTATCCCGCAAAAAAAATGGGAGCGCAAACCGAAGAAGCAAATGTAAATGCAGGGATTGCGGCTGCAAAACAAATCATTGATTATCTCGACAAAGGTATCGACACATTCCGTGTGAATTAATCCTTTTGATTTATAAGAAATAAAAAAAGCCGGCTTCCTTCTGCAGAAGCCGGCTTTTAATTATCTATTCCAACGAATTAATTCAAAAACACTTTCTTAGTTGTTGAACCTTCGTCGCTTTTTACAGTTACAAGGTAATTTCCTTCAGCAACCTGACCCATATCAATTACATTGTTACCACCATTTAAATCCTGTGATAAAATTAATTTTCCATTCAGGTCGTAAACATTTACAGACGGCTGATTCATACCTGTATTATTAATATATAAGGTCGATCCGAATCCATAAACATTTACAAGAGTTGCAGAGATTTCAGGAATTGCTGTAGGGGTTGATGTTGCACCTGCCTCAATTGCCGTTTCAGCTGTATTATCATAAGCCATATCCATCAAGGTGATATATGCATCATTGATATCTGATTCAAGTCTGATCCAGCCATAATGTACGTTACCGGAAATTTCGAATTGAATACCGATATATCCTTCACCTGCTCCAGGGAAATCTCCGTAAGAAATTCCGTAGAAATTAGATGCAAGAACCGCTGCATTGTATACGCTTGAATATGCAAGCCATGGTCCGTCTGGTCCAATCGAATCACCTGCATTCAAATTCGATGCATAATTATAATACGGCCCAACTGTACCAATAACCTGGTTTAATGTACCGCCAACTCCGGTATACATACCGAAGGCTGTTCCAAATGACCATGTACCGTTTGAACCTGTAATTGAACCTACTGCAAAATGGAAATCCATTGTACCGTCTCCATCAACGTCCAGATCATACACATCACCTACTTCCAGTGTCATATCTTCAATATCTGTGTAAACGACTTCGGCATTCGCCTGAAAGCCGTTTGCCATGATTGCAGCGGCCATCGTGGAATAAGCTGCGAGTTTTTTGTTTGTTGAATTTTTGTAATTTTTTTTCATAATGATTATTTAAGGTTACGTAATATAGATTGCTTTTTTGTGCGGAAAAGTGCATCGAATGCGAAGCATACCTCCTCCAGACTTCCTGTAAAAATATAAAATTAATTAAAATCCAAAATAAATTGCCCGGGGCACCAATGATTTTAACAGAAAACAGTTCCTATCTTTGCCGCAAAAAAATCGAATGGCAGTAGTAAAACCGTTTAATGGCTGGAGACCGAAGCCCGAATTGGCAACAAAAGTGGCAAGCCGCCCCTATGATGTACTGAATAGTGAAGAGGCTCGTGAAGAAGCAAAGGGAAACGAATATTCTTTTTTACATGTATGCAAACCTGAAATTGATCTGCCCGAATCAGTTGATCATTATGATGACGCTGTTTATGCGAAAGCGGTTGAAAACTGGAAAAAATTTCAGGAAAACGGCACATTTGGCCAGGATACTAAATCATCAATGTATGTTTACCGCCAGATCATGAACGGTCATGAACAAACGGGATTAGTGGCAAATTCTTCAATTGAAGACTATTTCAATGATATTATTAAAAAACATGAATTCACAAGGCCGGAAAAAGAAAATGACCGCATCCGGCATATGTTTGAATTACAATGTCATCCGGAACCGGTATTTCTGACCTATCCGGATGTTGCTGAAATTGATGCGATCATCAATAAAGTTGTTGCAACAAAACCTGTTTATGATTTTACTGCCGATGATGGTATTCAGCATACATTCTGGGTGATCGGCGATAAAAAGAAAATAAATTCTCTGGAAAAATTATTCAGCACGAAAGTTCCTTTTACCTATATCGCCGATGGTCATCACAGAAGCGCATCAAGCGCAAAAGTCGGAAAACGTATGGCTGAAAATAATCCTTCTCACACCGGTGAAGAAGAATATAATTTTTTCCTCAGCGTGATCTTCCCCGCAAGTCAGTTAATGATCATGGATTATAACAGATTAATTACAGATCTCAATAATCTGAAGCCGGAAGAATTTTTCAGGCTGATCGATGAAAAATTTATTATTCAGCATATCGGAAAAACAGCTTATAAACCACAACATTTACACGAATTTGGTTTGTATTTCGAAGGAGAATGGTATCGCCTCGTTGCACGCCAGGGAACATATAATGATAATGATCCGATAGATGTACTGGACGTTACGATTATGTCAAATCATTTACTTGATCCGATCCTCGGTATTAAAGATCAGAGAACAGATAAACGCATCGATTTTGTGGGCGGAATAAGAGGATTAGGCGAATTGGAAAAAAGAGTGAACAGCGGTGAAATGAAACTAGCCATCAGTTTATTTCCGGTTTCCATTCAGCAATTAATTAATATCGCCGACAGCGGAAATGTGATGCCTCCGAAAAGCACATGGTTTGAACCAAAACTGAGAAGTGGTTTGGTGGTTCATACGTTTTGATTGGAGATTTTCTATTTACAATTTAAGATTTACGATTCAGGGTTTTGACTGGTTATTTATTTTCGATTTAATTTCATTATTCCTCAGAATTCACTCATCATTCATCACGCATTACTCATCACTCATCAAATGAAATTTGCAACAAAAGTAATTCATGCCGGTATCGAACCAGATGCATCATCGGGTGCGATCATGACGCCAATTTTCCAAACATCCACATATGTGCAGGAAGCACCGGGCAAACATAAAGGATATGAATATGCCCGCACGCAAAATCCGACACGTGATGCACTGCAAAAAAATCTTGCTGCATTGGAAAACGGAAATTATGCTGTTTGTTTTGCAAGCGGATTGGCGGCGACGGATGGAATTATAAAACTGCTCAGCAAAGGTGATGAAGTGATTTCAACAAATGATCTGTATGGCGGAACATACCGTGCATTCACAAAAGTATATGCACGTTTTGGAATGGGATTTCATTTTACGGATATGACGAATGCAGAGAATATCATTCCGCATATTAATCCGCAAACAAAATTGATCTGGGTTGAAACTCCTACAAATCCTATGTTGAATATTGTAGATATTGAAGCAATATGTAAAATCGCAAAGCAACATCATATTTTGGTTTGTGTAGATAATACATTCGCATCACCTTATCTGCAAAATCCGCTTGACCTCGGTGCTGATATTGTAGTGCATTCAGCAACAAAATATATCGGAGGCCACAGCGATGTGGTGCATGGTGCAGTGATCGTAAAAGACAAAGCCCTTGCCGACCAGTTATATTTTTTACAAAACGCAACAGGAGCCGTGCCCGGCCCGCAGGATTGTTTTTTAATTCTCCGCGGAATCAAAACTTTGCATTTACGTGTTCAACGCAGTTGCGAAAATGCTGAAAAAATTGCGCATGCATTACGCAATCATCCGAAAATTGAAAAAGTTTTCTGGCCCGGCTTTTCCGATCATCCGAATCATGCAATTGCAAAAAAGCAAATGCGCATGTTCGGCGCAATGGTTTCATTTACTTTGAAGAATGATGATATGGAAGCAGCGAATAAAATTCTTTCTTCCACAAAATTTTTTGCACTTGCCGAATCACTTGGTGGTGTTGAAAGTCTGATCGGACATCCTGCCAGCATGACGCATGCAAGCATACCGCGGGAAGAACGTCTGAAAACCGGACTCGTTGATTCACTCATCAGACTGAGTGTTGGTGTGGAAGATGCAGATGATCTGATAGAAGATCTGCTGCAGGCACTTGCATAAGATCCGTGTATTGGCAATTTGATTTTTATTTCCTAATCTTGTTTTACATTAAATAAGATTCCAATGAATTTGAACACCCTCGCTTTATTTGCATTGGCAGTTGGACCGGCTGCAGCAATTATTATTTTTTTCTACTCAAAAGATAAAAACGATCGTGAACCGTTTGGCGTTTTATTGATGAGTTTTTTAGCAGGATGTTTAAGTATTTTACCCGCAATAATTCTGGAGCAGGCGCTGCCTTTTTTTGTACCTGGTGCAAATGGCTTTTCTTTATTTTCGGTCGCGATTTATACATTCGTGATAATTGCAGCAAGTGAAGAATTTTCGAAATATATTTTTCTGCGTTATTATGCTTACAAAAAACCGTCATTCAACGAACCATATGATGGAATTATTTATGCGATTATGGTTGGGATGGGATTCGCAACAATCGAAAACCTGATGTACATTTTTGGAGCGGATACAGTTGGTGCAGCCTGGGGAACAGCGGGTTTACGTGCACTTACTGCGGTGCCGGCGCATGCAACATTTGCTGCAGTGATGGGGTATTTTGTCGGGCTCGCTAAATTTAATAAAGGAAAAGAAAAACAACTTTTATTCCGCGGATTTTTATTAGCAACAATACTGCATGGATTTTATGATTTTTTCCTTTTCCAAAATCAAACAGTCGGATTATATCTCGGTGCACTTGCATCGCTCATCATAGGAATTCGTTTCACATTAAAAGCAGTTAAAATGCATAAACAACATGCAAATGCAATCCGTGAAAATTCAAATGTGATCAATCCGCATATCGAACAAACCGAAACGAGTTTACCACCCGAGCATTTTGAATCGCCAAATAAGCCCAAATAAGAACGGTTGAAAAAACAATTCCGGCAGTTAAAAGAATTATTGGATCAGCAAGTTGAACTTTACAACCGTCCGGCATTTATTGAAGGTGACCCGTTATCTGTTCCGCATCAGTATACAAAGCAACAGGATATTGAAATTACAGCGTTCTGGACAACGGTGCTCGCATGGGGCCAGCGCAAAACAATTATTCAAAAAGCAAATCAGTTATTCGGATTAATGGATCATGCACCGCATGATTTTATTTTAAACCATTCGGATGCAGATCTCAAAAAATTACTCCATTTCAAACACCGCACTTTCAATACAACCGATACATTATATTTTGTTCATTTTTTGAATCATTTTTATCACCAACATCATTCGCTCGAATTTGCATTTTTATCCCCTGAATACAGGAAAGAAGAAAATACAAAACAAATGTTGATGCATTTCCACAATTTATTTTTCTCTATGGGAGATTTTCCCCATCGCACAAAAAAACATATTCCAACTCCGGAAAGAAACAGCACGTGCAAAAGAATCAATTTATTTTTGCGCTGGATGGTGCGCAGCGATGGGAATGGTGTTGATTTCGGCATCTGGAAAAATATTTCACCGGCACAATTAATTTGCCCGCTTGATGTTCATGTTGAAAGAGTTGCGAGAAAATTATCTTTGATCAGCCGGCGGCAAACAGATTGGCTTACCGCTGTAGAACTCACTGAAAATTTGAAAATATTCGATCCGCTTGATCCCGTAAAATATGATTATGCTTTATTTTCACTCGGTGTTTCCAAAACAGATGGCACGATATTTTCAAAAATGCCGTAAATACAAACTGCCGGCTAACCTATGATCGCAACAAACTGGATGGATGCCACTCTGATTGATATTGCCGAAAAAGGCGCTATTGAATTACATCAGGATACAAAGTCAATTTCTTCACAGGATGAATTAAAAGATAAACTTGTTGAAATTATTGCCTACCTGCTGGATCGTGATTTTGAAAAATTATTGTGGATATTATACCGCATTGATGTTGATGAAGAGAAAGCAAAACAACTTCTTTCCAGGCATTTGCCGGAACAGGCACCCGAAATTCTTGCAGACCTGATCATTCAGCGCCAGCTTAAAAAAGAAGAATTAAAACTGCAATTTAAATCTGCACCCTCAGACGATGATGATGATGCATTGAAATTATGATCTGTTTCCTTTAATTCATCTGCATCATTGACATTCCTCAATCATCTCCCAAACCGAATGTTGTAAATTTGCTTCGTAAAAACAGTACTGATGTTAATTGAAGCAAATGATCCTGCCCGCCGATCCTGGGTGGATGTTCCGTCTGATTCGGATTTTTCGATTCAAAATCTGCCTTTCGGTATTTTCCGGTACGATGGCCGGTCACCGAGGGTGGGCGTTGCTATCGGCAATTATGTGCTCGATGTATATGAACTCTGGAAGAACGGTTTATTAAATGAATTTGATCTTACAGAATCAATTCTTCTCAATCAATATCTGAATAATTTTATTCAGCTCGGTAAAATAAAAGTGCGGGAGATCAGAAACGCAATTTCAAATTTATTGCGTGAAGAGGATCAATTGCTTCAAACAAGAAATGATATTTATGATACATTCCTGATCGCTCAGGAAAATGTTGAAATGCTCCTGCCCGTAAACCCGGGCGATTATACAGATTTTTATTCCAGTTTATCGCATGCAACAAATGTGGGCAAAATGTTTCGCCCGGATAATCCATTATATCCAAACTGGAAACAAATGCCGATCGGTTATCATGGAAGATGTTCAAGCATAATCGTTTCCGGACAAAATTTTCATCGTCCGAAAGGACAGATCGTAATTAAAGAAGGAGATAATCCGATCTTCTCCGAAACAAAACAATTGGATTTTGAATTGGAAATGGCATTTATCACTTTCGACGGAAAACCACTTGGTCAGAGAATTTCTACTTCTGAAGCGGAAGATTATATTTTCGGTATGGTAATTTTTAATGATTGGAGTGCACGTGATATACAACGCTATGAATATGTGCCGCTCGGACCTTTTTTAGGAAAGAATTTCGCTTCATCCATTTCACCCTGGGTTGTTACATTAGATGCGCTTGAACCATTTCGCACTGCAGGTATTAAACAGGATCCGGAAGTTTTGGATTATTTAAAATTTGAAGGAGATAAAAATATAGATATCAAACTCGAAGTATATCTTCAGCCTGATGATAAAAATGCTGAACTTATCTGCTCATCAAATTATTCATTTTTATACTGGAACATGAATCAGCAACTCGCACATCAAACTGTAAACGGATGCAATGTGCGGCATGCGGATATTTATGCGAGCGGAACAATCAGCGGTGATACGCAAAATTCTTTCGGGAGTATGCTTGAACTTACCTGGAGAGGAACAAATCCGATTCAATTCAGTGATGGCAGCGAAAGAAAATTTTTACATGATCACGATACAGTGATTATGAAAGCACACTGCGAAAAAAATAATGTGCGTGTCGGATTTGGTGAAGTCCGGGCAAAAATATTACCCGCTGTTTAATTTTAATCCTATTGTTTATTCAAATTATTTCATGCTTACAATAAATCCAAAAGAAATTCCGCATCCGAAATTGCATCAATACATGCTTGCATCTGTTTCTCCGCGACCCATCGCATTTGCAAGTACGGTTGATAAGAACGGAAACCCAAATCTTTCTCCCTTCAGTTTTTTTAATGCCTTCGGAAGCAATCCGCCTATTGTTGCATTTTCACCTGCAAGAAGCGGAAGAGACAATACCACAAAAAATACACTGGATAATATTGAAGAAACAAAAGAAGTGGTGATCAATATTGTGAATTATGATATTGTATATCAGATGAGCCTTGCAAGTTGCGCATATCCGAAAGGTGTGAATGAATTTATTAAATCAGGATTAACTCCTCTCCCGTCTGAAATAGTAAAACCATTTCGTGTGAAAGAATCGCCGGTTCAATTAGAGTGCAAAGTAATTGATATCGTAAAAACCGGAACAACAGGTGGTGCAGGGAATATTGTTATTTGTGAAATTGTTTTAATGCATGTAAGTGAAAATGTTTTAAATGAAGACGGCCATATCGATCCTTACAAAATGGATTTTGTTGCACGCATGGGAGGCGATTATTATTGTCGTGTAATCCCCGAATCCATTTTCAAATTGCCGCAGCCAAAAACAGAAATCGGAATTGGCGTGGATGCACTTCCTGAACATATCCGGCATTCAAAAATTTTAACGGGAAATAATCTCGGCCAGCTTGGTGTATTTACAAAATTCCCGTCCGAAGATGAGATTGCAGAAACAAAACAGCAAATTCAGATTGATTCACCGGACGAATTGCACAAACTTGCAAAATCAAAACTTGATGCCGGAGCGGCATGGGAAGGTTTCAAAATATTAATGACAAATAATTAAGAGAGTCCCGGCTGTGCCGGAACTCTCTTTTATTTCCCATCACCTATACAAATACAATATGCGTTCCTTTACCGGCAGCATGTTCATAAAATTGCCCGACGGTAATGATATCCTGAATACCTTCATGTAAATCATCTTTCTCGATTTTAAACATTTCTGCAGCAAGTTTGCAACCGTACATCTGCACACCTGATGCAAATAAAATATCGAGAAATTCATGCACGGTAGGAAGGTCCAAAGCTTCCATTTGTTTTTTCATCATGCGGCTTGCATAACTTTCCATACCGGGTATTCCGCCTAATAAAGTTGGAATATGCATACCCGGATTACCGACTGTTGCGATATGTAAATGTTCGAGGCGTTTTAAATGCACGGCATCCAGGCCGAAGAATGTAAAAAATATTTCCGCTTCAATTCCTTCCATGCGTGCACCATTCGCCATGATGAAACATGCATAAACACTGTCGAGTCCCGCTTTGGATAAAATGAAACACATTTTTTTAATCGGTTCCTTTTTATCAATTCCGTTTTGAACGGGCGCATCTTTTATAAGTAGATCTTCCATACAATAATTTTTAATTGTGAATTAAATACAACTCAGGGGTTTTGGTATGCCGGCAATTTTTGACGCTTTTTTTAGAGGTCCGCCCGGAAACAGGTTATAAAATTCCTTTATATCCGTAACGCCGCTGCTTCCTACTTTCCGGATGGTGAGCGGAATATTTTTTTTGTATTGCTCCTGCAAAAATGCAATTACTTCCAAATGTTTTGTTGATAATTCATTGATGCCTTCCTGCATTGCAATTTCTTTTCCGATGGATGCATCCCATTGTGAAAAATCGGTGAGGTAACCTTCTTCATTTACCTTCACGTTTTTGCCATTTATCATTTTTTCCATAATACTTTTTTTAGGTATGAGAAAATTAATTATGTGTTTCGTGTTCAAAATGTTTTCCGGATGTTTGCATCTGCGGGTGAATAAATGGAATTGCTCTTCCGTGCATCAGCACATTCCAGTAGATCCATTTAAATCCGAGTTTGCCCATATGGTTTAAAACAGATTCTTCCATCAATCGCATCGGGCCAACACCGGCCAATGGAAAGTTTCCGTCAACAGGTTCATGATCGTAATTAAAATCAATCAATAAAGCTTTATGATTACCGGTTTCTACGAAGCAATTCGCATGTCCGTCGAATGCCGCTTTTAATTCCTCGCCGTGTATATAATGCAAAATATTTTCTGCAAGGATTTCAGATTCGAAATGTGCAACCGAACCGGCTTTTGAAGCAGGAATACTTGTTGCATCACCGATCGCGAAAATATTTGGTTTAATTTCAGTTTGTAATGTATGTTTATTTGTCGGCACATAATTCAATTCATCACCCATACCGGATCTGCCGATAAATTCAGCTCCCTTATTTAAAGGAACAGTAACCAAAAGGTCAAATGCAACTTCCTGGCCGCCGTAATCAATTAATTTTTTTTGTTTTGGATCGATGCGTTCTACAGCAAAATCTGTAACGGTTTTAATATTCTTTTCTTCCAGCAGATAACTGAGCTTTTTAGATGCAAACGGTTTTGTGAATGCACCGCTCAGCGGCGTTACATAAATAATTTCAACCTCATTGCGCATGCCTTTATGCTTGAAAAAATCGTCTGCAAGAAATGCAAATTCAAGCGGCGCAACGGGGCATTTAATTGGCAACTCGGTAATGTGCACCACAAGTTTTCCTCCTTCCCAGTGTGCAAGTTTATCACGCAATGCCTTTGCACCTTCGAACGAATAAAAATCAAAAATATCTTTATACCATAAATCGCTTTTCATCCCCTCTGTTTCTTCCGGAGCAATATGGCAACCCGATGCGATCACCAGAATATCATATCTTAAAACAGAACCGTCGGTGAGTATTATATGATCTGTTTCACTATCAATCTTTTCAATCGACTGATTTATAAAATTGACATGCGGCGGTATGAATTTGAGGATTGGCCTTTGAATTTCATTTTCATCATAGCCGTCGAATGGCAGAAATAAAAAGCCGGGTTGATAATAATGCGTGATGGCTTCATCCACAATATAAATTTGCCATACATTATTATCGAGTTTATTTTTCAGATGATTTGCCATCATCGTTCCTGCGGAGCCTGCACCTAAGATTACCAGATTCTTCATAGTTTGTAATTCGTATTACAAATCTAGGATGGCGGCTATCTCAACCACAGTGATCCATAGTACTCACGAAAATGACTATAATCACCTAAATCAATCATTCCATTTTGGAAGTTCTTTTGCTTTGTCTTTTTTCTTCTTTTTCCACTGGATCGGAACGATCACTTCCTCGTATAAAACCGATATCGGGTTTTTATAAATTACGGGAGGTTTCGGAACCGTGTCGATCTGATCGCGGCTTTTTATTCCGGGAATCGGGCCGATCTGATATTCCTGCACTTCTTTATAGGCGAGAAATGCATCGCGGAATTCTTCTTTACTGGGCCAGGGGTAAATCTCCACACCTTCAATTTCGAGTGTATCGCGGTACATTAATACAGCGATTGAAAAAATATTATCACCCAGATCTTCAGGAACAACATACATTTTTGTTTTATACCCTGTTGCCGAGAATTGCACTGAATCGTTTCCTTCAACAACGCATGAAAAAAAACCATCCTGTGAGGTATACACCCCCCGATACTGACCAACAATTTCAATACTTGCATAGGCAACCGGAAATTTTGTATCTGCATCCGAAACAATTCCTGAAAGCTGAAAAAGTTTTTGCTGGGCATGTAAATTCAATCCGCCCGCCAGATATATAAAGAGCCAAAAAAGGCGGATTCTTGTGTTTTGAGACATTGCGCTATTAACGTAGAATGACGCAAGTTATGATGAGTTTGCCAATATTTTACAACCTTTGTATGAAACTCAAATTTTTTAACAATGACCAAACATATCGAAGGGAATTTGCACCATTTAAGGGAAAATTATGAAAGCGGTGATCTCGACATTCAAAGTGTTTACCCATCACCTTTCACACAATTTGCAAAATGGTTTGAGGAAGCGCAAAAGGGAAATATTCCTGAACCGAATGCGATGGTACTTTCAACTGTTTCGAATAGCGGACAACCTTCTTCCAGAGTTGTTTTATTAAAGGAGTTTTCTGAAGACGGATTTATTTTTTTTACAAATTACACAAGCAGAAAAGGAAATGAAATTGATACAAATCCGCATGTCTGTTTAAATTTCTGGTGGCCCGGCCTTGAACGGCAAATCAGAATTGAGGGTACTATTCAAAAAATAAGTGATGCGGAAAACGACAAATATTTTTATTCACGTCCTGTCGGCAGCCAGGCGGGGGCAATTGCTTCTCCTCAAAGTAAAATTATTGATTCAAGAGAATGGCTCGAACAAAAATTTATTGAAGTGCAATTAAAAGGAAATTTAAAACGCCCTGAAAGTTGGGGTGGCTATATTGTTGTTCCGGATTTAATTGAATTCTGGCAAGGCCGTTCAAATCGTTTGCATGATCGGTTGCAATATGAAAAAGAAAACGGGGGCTGGGTGATAAAAAGACTTGCGCCGTGAATTGCGTATCGGGTAGCAAGTATCAAGTATCAGGATGCTGACGCATGATGCCCTTCGACAGGCTCAGGGTGACAATTCGCTTTTATTGAAATCCTTGAAAATACAAGCATTCCTATTTTAAGTCGTACATAAATTAAAATTATTTTAAAAGAAAATGTCATGTTGAGCCTGCCGGCCGACGCAATGCGCATGTGCTGCTGGCAGGCGGGCTCGGAACCCTGAACACTAAACTCTGAACCTTAGTCCCATTTCCCCTTCCATGTTTTATTTTTCAATCCAACTTTCAGCCTTTCAATAAATTCTTTTCTCGGAATTGTTTTAGCGCCGAGTGTTGCAAGATGCGGATTATATACCTGACAATCGATGAGTTGAAATTGTTTTTCTTTTAATTGATTTACGAGAAATATAAATGCAAATTTACTTGCATTGCTTTCTTTGCTGAACATACTTTCTCCAAAAAAACATTTTCCCAGGCTCACACCATATAAACCACCTATTAATGTATTTTCTCTCCACACTTCAACCGAATGCGCATAACCCGCTGCATGCAATTTGCAATATGCATCAATAAATGTTTTTGAGATCCATGTGGATGCATCGCGTTTTCTTTTTGCTGTTGCACAATTTTTAATTACCGATTTAAAATCGCGGTCAAATGTTGCTGTGAATTTTTCCGATTTAATTAATTGTTTCATGCTGGAAGAAATATGTAATTCATCAGGTAACAAAACACATCGCGGATCAGGAGAAAACCAGTAAGGCTGATTTTTATAAATATACCAGGGAAAAATTCCCTTTTTATATGCGGCTAATAATCTTTCGACAGACATATCTCCGCCAAAACCGATACAATAATCATTTAATGGAGATGCAAGCTCAGGATCGGGAAATGATTTGCGTAAATTAAAATCGAAGAAAATCTGCTTCATTCAATTGTTGCATTAATACCTCTATCGGTTAATGCATTTTTCATCGGTTTGAGGTCGTTGAGCATTCCCTGTTTTACCGCATACTTACCGGAATAATGAATGATATAAGCGCATTGCTCAGCCTGTTCAAGTGTATGTTCGCAGATATCCATGAGGCTGATGATCACCCATTCGAAAGTGTTGACATCATCGTTATGAACCACGAGATGCCGGCCTGTGAATTCGTCGATTAATTCACTGATCTCAATTTGTTCATCTGTTAAAACGCCCGTCATCGGATTTTGTAATTTTATGCGAAGATAATGCAGTGGGAGCCAGGAATCAAGAGTCAGGAGCCCACGACTTCAGTCGTGGGAAAAAATCAATAGATAAACCATAACGGTTCTAACCGTTTACCTTTCTGAAATATGAACGAGAAACAAATCAAATTCCGCAAACAGATCACGAACAAATGGATGTTCAAATTATTTCTATTGCAGAAAATGCCGATTGCATTAATTGCAGGTTTGCGGGTGCGTGAATTGAATGAAAATAAATCCGTTGTTTCTGTTCCTTATAAATGGCTATCGCAAAATCCTTTTAAGTCTGTTTATTTCGCAACACAGGCAATGGCCGCTGAAATGAGCACAGGTGTTTTGGGTATGCTGGCTACACAGGGAGATATTAAAATATCCATGCTCGTTTTAGGCCTCGAGGCAACTTATACGAAAAAAGCAGCCTCAAGAATTTATTTTACCTGTGAAAACGGAATTGATATTTTTACTGCCGTTCAAAATGCAATTGCAACCGGCGAAGGTGTAAGTGTAAAATGTAAATCCACCGGAAGATTGAAAGACGGAACGGAAGTAAGTAATTTTTTTGTAACCTGGTCGTTTAAGGTCAGAGCCAGGAACCAGGAGCCAAGAATCAAGATGCAATAACCTGTTTAATATTAATTTTATTATAAAATCTAAACCAAAGTCCTGACTCTTGACCCGCCTGCCGCAGCACATGCGCCTTGCTTCGGCCGGCAGGTTCCTGACTCCTGATTCTGCATAATATGAAATCAAAACACCTCATTTATCTTTTAGTTGCTCTGATCATTGCATCTTGCGGAAGAAAAACATCTGATACAAATGAAACGGAAGAAGTGGTAATTGAAACGCCGGTGATAAGAGACGCTTCATCAATTACGGCGGAAGATCCTTTCCGCAATCAGCCGAATAAATTATGTACGATGATCCGCAAACTGGATATCAGTTATTATTCTCCATCAACAATTACAGATGATGCATCTGCATTTCCAAAAAAATATTGTCTGCTGGATATTTGCCTGGAGACGATTGATCCGGGTGCCATGACAATTAATATCGGAGAAGACGGCGAAACCGTATCAACCACATTTGAATTAATTAAAATATTTGATTCGTATGATGAAGCGAAAGCCTATGCGGATAAATATCAGATTCAGGATGTGAAATGGGATGAAGCTGCTAGCCGCTAGCTTCTAGCTACTTGCAGCTAGTAGCTAGTGGCCAGTAGCCAGTAGCCAGTAGCCAGTAGCCAGTAACAATCTTCAAATTCTTTTTTAATTCTTTAAAAGTTTATTTAACGACAAAATAATCGTTTAGGATACTCATAATATTGCTGACTTACTTACCTAAAGCATACGTATGAGAAAACTTTTACTCCTGATCTTCTGCAGTTTACTGTTGAATTCGATCTTCGCACAAACACATAAAGATTCTTTACTTGTTGCCAGCCGCAAATTAAAACTGACAGGTTATTCGCAACCGCGGTTTCAGCATTTTATGGATACAAGCAAAATTCCGTCATTCGATATTCGAAGAGCACGCCTCGCATTAACAGGCGGATTAACGGATAAAATTGATTATCGTTTTTTTGCAGAATTTGCAGGCAGCGTTCCGCCGCAATTACTGGAAGCAATTTTCATTTATAAATTCTCAGGAGATAAATTTAAATTCTCTGCAGGACAATTACTTGTCCCATTTGGAAATGATATTATATGTTCGGAAACAAAAATGGAGAGTGTAAACCGTGCAATTTTATCCGAACAACTCGGTGCCCGCGGACAAGATGTGATCGGCAATCAGAATGCACGTGATATCGGTTTGCAATTATCGGGTATTTTAAAAACAAAAGATGCAAGGCCGTATTTAAATTATGCAGCGGGTGTATTTAATGGTGCGGGAATAAATAAATTCGATAATAATAAAGACAAAGCAATTGCAGGAAGAGTGATTGCATCTCCTGTAAAAGATTTATGGCTCGGTGGATCATATTATAACGGTTCATCACGATGGGGAGATAGTATTACAATTGATAAAAACCGCGACCGCTATGGATTGGAATTGGAATATAAATACAAAGCACTCACGTTGCGAACCGAATATATGCAGGGTGTGGATGATACCATAAATAAAGGCGGATATTATGTGCAAATAATCGGTGAGATCATTCCGAAAAAAATTCAACTCTCCGGCAGGATGGAATTTTTTGATTTTAATGAAGACGTCGACGACAATGCGGTTTTTGTTTATACAATTTGTCCGAGTTTCTGGCTGGGTGAATTATGCAAAATTCAACTCGGTTATGATATCGTTCGCGAAGAAAGTAAAACACAAAAGAAAAATGATGTTGCACAGGTGCAGTTTCAGGTGGCGTTTTGATGAAAGCACGGAGGAGAGAGGAGGAAGGAGAGCTGCGCAAGAATTGAATAATGCGAGAGTAAAGTGTTCATATATAAATTAAACAGCTTTGAGCCCTTCGTGCCTTCGTGGGAAACAATTAATTCTTAAACGCATCACCCGTCCACGGATCTTTCTTTGTTGTTTTATCCCATTTGCGCAGTGGGTGGCGTTCGGGCTGAAGATTTTTATCAGTATCCCAGGGTTCAAATGCATTTTTAATATTGGCGAGACCGCTGTTTTTTAATTCGGGATAATGGCGCAGCAAAATAGATTTTAAATCCGCTTTATCGATCCAGTCCATACCTTCTTTTGTATAATATTCATCCGTAAAACAATCGGTATAAAAACGATCGGCCTGCAATCGGCGTGTTGCATTTAAAATAAATATCTGGAACATGGTTTCACCAAATCCGAATCCATGCGGACGATGTCCTTCTCCTAATGTGCCGATCATGAGATCCAGACCTTCCACATTATTTTCTCCGTAAATTTCTTTTAAATTCTGCACGATGTTTTTATCATCGGTTAATTCTTCAAATTTTGAAATCGGTTTTAATCCGAGTTGTCTTCTGAATTCATTATATCGCGGCACACCTCTTTCACGTGCACGGATAATATCTACCGCACCCATATCAAAAACAGGATTAAACGGAATACTCAGGTCCTGCATAAATTTGGGATAATTATTTAATACCAGTTGCCCCGGATGCTGATTGCCGAATGAATAAAATAAATCAGTCATCGAAACTTTTTGTGTGAGTTTGCCCGCACCTGCCTGACGTGTTTCAATAAACGGAATTTCTCCGATGGTTTCTCCATTTAATTTTTTCAATTTTAATTTTTCAGGCAATAAAGTATGCAGGCGATATACTTCAACAAATTCTTCCGAAAATGCATAAGTCACATCGTGTTTATTAATCGGATTTCCAACCACTCCACCGAGCTCCGGATTGCGGACATTAATTTGCGAAACAGTTTTCCGGTGTGTGCCTTTCTGAAATAAATTCGTGAGGATACCATACCAGTTTGCATTTAATGCAGTATCCAAACCTTTATTGGGCAATATGCCCGGTGTCCATTCAACCGAATGTATTTTCGCCATCACGGCGGCATTGATCATTCTTGCAACATGAAATAATCTATTGTCATCAAAATCAGGATAAGAAGTTTTTAAATGATCGCATATCGCATTATGTTCACGAGTAAACAACGTGTGCAACATGCTCATGCCCACCCACCAGTTGCGGACAAATCCCGTTTCTTCAATTCCTTTTTCATTTAATGGAAGTAATCCGTCTGCATTCACTTTTAATTTTCCGTCTTTAAAACTGCGCAAACGATCTACCGTTTCCTGATCGCTTCCATAAATTTGTGAACCATCCCACCAATGTGTTACTTCATTAATAAAACTCACAGGTGCATCTTCTTTTTCCATGCGTGTGGGATCGGGTTGCGTGCGTGGAATAAACATTTTTGTCTGCAGATATTTTTTTCGTGCAGGATCATCTTCCGCTAGATGCACTTCAATTAATTCTTTCAGCATCGGTTCACCATGATTGATCCAGTCTGCGTTTTGAAATTGTATCCACGAAGCCGCCAGCATATTTAAAAACGGAACTTCTTTCATTTCATTTTCACGTGTCAATAATTTGCGTGAAATTTCTCTTGGGTTCGGAGATAATAATCTTTCTCCCGATTCAGGTTTAATTGCGTTGATCGCAATATTTCTTGCAAGCCTCGTTCCTGCAGCTCCTTCTTTCGGATTTTCTAAATTATTCCAGCTGCCGTCTGCGGTGCGGTAATATTTTACACCATCGGGCACTGGTAAATTATCAGGTTGAAATCCAACCAATGTATTTTTCGGATACGTGGAGTGCAGATTATTTTTATTTAATTTCTCACGCATATGTGCGAGTGTGAGTATGCCGAGAAATAATGGCCGGCGATACCAGTTGGTCCACACTTTTCCGCTTGTGCCCACAAGTGCACCCCATGTTTTTACGAGTGTTTCAAAAATTGCTGTGAAGATGGTGCCAGTTGTATTGCCGAGAAACAATCTGAATTTTTTATATTTTGGTTTTGCAACATGATCAGGAAGCCGGTCAACCGGTAATGCGCCGGGTTTTACAACAGGAGTTGACAATAATTTTTCGCGTTCGAAATAATATTCTGCAGGAATTTGTTCGTGCACTTCAGAAATTGCATTAGCAGAAGATTTATCAAACAATTCTTTGTATTCTGCATTTGCCGGATCAAGTTGCATTGCATTTTGAAATGCCTCAGCAGCTAAAGCATATTTTTCACAATTAAAATAAGCAATGCCGAGCAGCGAATAATTTGCTGCATTTTTTTCGGTTTCAATTATTTTGGATAAAGATGAAATTGCATCTTCATATTTCTGCTCCTGTATGAGCACAGCTATCGCCTGAAGGTCTGTGGGAATTTGGGTGAAATTCATATGCCTGATTTGAAATGTAATGATAAGAAATGGGAGGGAAATGTTGCGGATTCCGGGCTAGAGGTTCAGAGTTCGGAGTTCAGAGTTCGGAGTTCGGAGTTCGGAGTTCAGAGTTCAGAGTTTTGGGTTCTGAACCCGCCTGCAGGTTTAAAGTTGTTGCGTATGCTTATCTGGCGACAGAAATCCTGATACCTGATACTTGCTACATGATACACCCATCATCCTGGTTCCTGGCTCCTGGCTCTTGATTCCAATTCACAATATCTCTTTTACTCTCCCCACCTGCCCGTCTTCTAATCGCACTTTAATTCCGTGATGATGCACGGGTGCACTGGTGAGAATATCTTTTACATAACCTTCCGTTAATTTTCCTGTACGCTGATCTTCTTTTAAAACAATTTTTACATGCAGGCCGGGTTTTATGTTGATGCGTTTTGTGTTTTGCATTTGTGTGGTGATTTGTGAATGGTGAGTGGTGAAAAGCTGCGCAAGATAATGTTTGCGTCAGCATCTTGATACTATATACTTGATACCTGATACTTTTGTTAAAAAAAATCCCCGCTATTGTCATAACGAGGAATTATTTATTTTAATTAAAATTATAATTCTAAATCATCATTAACCAACTCCTTTCTCCTTTCTCCTTCCTCCTCATCTTATCGCAATATTCACATAATCTCTCTGCACAGGCCCTGTATAAATCTGACGCGGCCTTCCGATCGGTTCGTTTGATTCACGCATTTCTTTCCATTGTGCGAGCCATCCGGGTAAACGGCCGAGAGCAAATAATACGGTGAACATTTCTGTAGGAAATCCGATTGCACGATAAATGATTCCGGAATAAAAATCTACGTTCGGATATAATTTTCTTTCTACGAAATAAGAATCTTTCAATGCAACTTCTTCCAATTGTTTTGCAATATCCAGCACCGGATCAAACACACCTAATTTATTCAACACATTATCGCATGCTTCTTTAATAATTTTTGCACGCGGGTCGAAATTTTTATAAACGCGGTGACCAAATCCCATCAAACGGAAATTATCATTTTTATCTTTTGCTTTTTCTACATACTTCGCAACATTGCCGCCATCTGCTTTTATTATTTCCAGCATTTCAATTACCTGCTGGTTGGCGCCGCCGTGCAGTGGCCCCCATAATGCGGCAACACCTGCAGCAACACTCGCATAGGCATTTGCCTGTGATGAACCCACCATGCGCACTGTTGAAGTAGAGCAATTTTGCTCGTGATCGGCATGCAGAATTAATAATTTATCCAGTGCATCGACAACAATCGGATCCGGAATATATTCTTCCGTGCGCATGCCGAATGTCATATATAAAAAGTTGGATACGTAATCGTATTTATTGAGCGGATACATGATCGGATGGCCGACTGATTTTTTATGTATCCAGGAAACCAATGTTCCCATTTTGGCAAGAATGCGGATGATGGTCATCTCCACTTCTTCTTTATTGGCATTCGGATTTAAAGAATCCGGATAGAAAGATGATAAAGTGCACATCAGCGAACAAAGCTGGCCCATCGGGTGCGCATTGGATGGAAAACCGTCGAAGAATTGTTTAACATCTTCATGCACTAATGTATGATGCGTGATCTTGTCTGTGAATTCTACAAACTGATCATTGGTCGGCAATTCACCATATAAAAGCAAATAGGCAACCTCCATAAAATTGGATTTTTCGGCAAGTTGCTCAATCGGATAACCGCGGTAGCGTAAAATTCCAAGTTCACCGTCCAGAAATGTGATATTACTTTTCGTGGCTCCGGTATTTTTATAACCGCTGTCGAGCGTAACATATCCGGTTGTATCACGCAGTTTATTGATGTCGATGGAAGGCTCCCCTTCAGTTCCTACAAAAATGGGTAATTCGATCTCTTGTTCACCAAGTTTAATAATTGCTTTGTCGGGCATGGTATTTTTTTTCTTTGCCAAGTTTGGATGTGATTAAAATCGCTGACAAAATTAATTGAATATGTGTATACATCGCAATAAACAAGCCTATTGCAAAACATTTTTTTTTATAAATACAATACAATGACAGAAAGATTATTTTTCTGCTAACAAAATCTACAAATTTGATACAAGGTAAGCTGCGGGATCAACCGACGTGGACGCTGAATTTCTCAATATGCGTCACAAGGTAATAGATCACAAGGCTGTATAAAACGCCTACCATAGCGGCTTTCACCCAGCCCGGCATATTGCGGGTAAGGAGATATGCAATTCTTCCGGTAAAAATCCCAACCGCACCATACGTAATTAAAGCAATAGGATAGTATCTGTCGAACGACCATGATTTTGGCGTATTCGGGATGAGGTAAATGCAGAAAAAAACAAAAAAGGCAAGATAAATATATCCTTCCCAAAGCATATCCGGTTTAAATTCCTGTTCTTCGTTTTGTATCGGTTGCTGATTTTCCATTGCGGAGCAAAATTAGGTAATAAGGTGCAAGAATTAAATCTTCATTCTTATCTTGGCAGACGTATGAAACATTGCCCGAGTTGCAGAAACGAGAATCCCGACGATTTTGACTATTGCAGGTATTGCGGATTTCCGCTTACATCCGTGGAATCAAAACCGAAACGTAATTTTTGGAAACGCCTGCCTTCCTGGGCATGGGTATTAATTATTGTTGGAGGAATAATCGGGCTGATGGCGATACTGATCGGCTCGTTTGTAGGCATTGCCACAATTGAAGGTTTTGCCAGCCTTGTCATCCTTATTTTCGGAATTGTCGGATTTGGCCTTGTTCCATTGCGAAAACCGGAAAAGCCCAGCCCCATCACACGTGGAATCGGCCTGGCGTTTTTTGCACTGATGGGCGCAACAATTGATCAGACCGGAAATTATATTTACAACAAACCCGTTGAAATTTGTTTTTGTGATAACGGCACTTCACTGAGCAGAGATGAAAACGTTTTGAATCCGATGCCGGGAACAACTATTATTCAGCAGGATTTTACCTGCTTTGATGCGATGGGAAATCCGGTAAAACAAATTAATATGTTTGCTGTGATCGGGCTCCGGTTTATTGAATATGTTTTTATCGGTTATATACTTATTGGTTTGCGCATCCTCATTTGGAAAGCAAAGAATAAAATTGAATAATTGTTCGTTTTGATGAAAACCGGCATATGAAATCCATCTCCTTTCTGATTTTCTTTTTTCTTTTTTCTGTTGCACAGGCGCAGTTTTTTTCTTTCAGAGCCACAAATGCAACAAGCATTGTGAGCGATAATTTATTTTCAAGTGATATTTCAAAAGCTTTGGGCGGAGAAATTTATTTCAGCAAACCGATGGATCTTATTCCGTTTAATTATAATCTCGGAGTGAATTATTTGTATGCCGATGGAGTGCAATCGGTTTATGCAATTACGGGATTGAGTTTTATTATTTATACACCTTCCGGTTTTTCTGCAATGAATGCAGAAAGCGTTTCCTATTCAACATTTAACTGGTTGAATTACGCAGATGTGAGTTTATTTAACGGCGTGCAATTAACAGACAGCAATACAAATTATGCACTCGGTGCGGAGCTCGGATATAATATCGGATTTGTATTAAATAAATCATTGCTTATCAGTACCGGTTTCGGCGGCAGGTATAATTATATTCCGGCAAACAGGGAAACAACCGCAGAATTTATGTCGGTTGATTTCATGCTGAAATTAGGAATGATCTGGAAATTGGGTGCAAGAAGGTTTAAGCCCTAAAAAAAATGCGAATTGCGAAGTGAACAAAATCCTGCCCGCCGACGCTTGGCCATGTGCTGCGGCAGGCTGGTGCGAATTGAAACTTAATCTCCACACAAAATTTAATTAAATACATCATTTGGAGTTGCAGATTTGGAATTTTGAATTGAATTTTAATCTACGCACAAAACTTTATTAATTAAATCATTTGGAATTGCGAAATGCGGATTTGGGATTTCAAATTAAAATCTTATCTCTGCTTCAAAATTCATCGTTATTAAACGCTGGACTAATTAATTAAAATCAAGTATTGAGCATTCATTAATTTTCGAAGAATCGTCGAAGTATCGTCTTCCCTTTTTTCAAGGGAACCCGCCTGCCGCAGCACATGCCTGAGCGTCGGCGGGCAGGGATAAGAGATGGGTCTAATCTTGCGCCAGCATCTTGATACCTGATACTTGCTACCCGATACTCTCCTGACTCTTGACTCCTGACTCTTGACTCCTGACTCTTGACTCTTTTCCCTACCTTTGCTTTAAACAAATAACTGAATGCCATACAATACGCAACTCCCCAAACTGATCTTACGTGAATACGGACGCCATATCCAATATCTTGTTGAGTATGCCGCGAAAATGGAAGATGATGTTGCACGCAATAAAATGGTTCAGGACATAATTGACCTGATGGGTATCATCAACCCGACTTTAAGAAATGTGGAAGATTTCCGTCATAAACTCTGGGATCATATTTTCCTTATTTCTGATTTTAAATTAAAAGCTGATTCTCCCTATCCGATTCCTGAACGTGAAGCATTGGTGCGCAAGAATATAAAATTGCCTTATCCGAAACAAAAGATCCGCTATGCGCATTACGGAAAGAATATTGAAAATTGTGTGAACAAGGCTGTTGCCATGCAGGATGATCAGATGAAACAGGAATTTGCACAGGTGATAGGCAATTATATGAAAATGGTTTACATTAACTGGAACCGCGATAATGTGAATGATGAGCAAATTAAAAATGATCTTTCTTCACTGAGTAATAATGAATTGATCCTGGAAGCCGACAGTAATTTGGATACACTCACAAATTCCACCCGCAGGCCGCAAAATACACAAGGCCAGAAACAGCGTTTTCAGCAAAATCAGGGGAACAGAAATTTCAAAAGATTTAATCCGAATCAAAACCGCAATTTTAAAAAGAACCGTTAATGGATGCATTTGAGATTGTCGGGGGTAATAAACTGAAAGGTGAGATCATCCCCCAGGGTGCAAAAAATGAAGCCCTTCAGGTTATTTGTGCCGTACTCCTTACCGACCAGAAAGTAACCATCAATAATATTCCCGATATCAGAGATGTGAATTTTCTGATCGAATTACTCGCTCAAATGGGCGTATTGGTGGAAAGACATACACCGTCTTCCTGCAGCTTTACCGCAAATCATATCAATCTCGATTATATCAACAGCGATGAATTTTTAAAACAGAGCCGCAAAATGCGTGGATCTGTTATGGTGATGGGCCCGCTGCTCGCAAGGTTTAAACGTGCTGCATTATCAAAACCGGGCGGAGATAAAATCGGAAGAAGAAGACTCGATACACATATTATTGGTTTCATGAAATTGGGTGCCATTTTCGATGCATCCACCGGTGTGATCACTGCGAATGAACTGAAAGGCACATATATGCTGCTCGACGAAGCTTCCGTTACCGGAACAGCAAATATTCTGATGGCCGCAACCCTGGCGAAAGGAATCACCACAATTTATAATGCCGCCTGCGAACCTTATCTCCAGCAACTCTGCCTCATGCTGAACAGTATGGGTGCAAAAATTACAGGTGTCGGCTCCAATCTCCTCCGCATCGAAGGCGTGGAGAAATTAAATGGGTGCGAACACCGGATCTTACCGGATATGATTGAGATCGGCAGTTTTATCGGACTCGCTGCAATGACCCAATCGGAGATCACGATAAAAAATGTGCGGTACGATATGCTCGGACTGATTCCTGAAGTATTTGCCAAACTCGGCATTCAAATGGAATTGCGGGGAGATGATATTTTTATTCCCGAGCAAAATCATTACGAAATACAATCTTTTCTCGACGGCTCGATCATGACAATTGCGGATGCACCTTGGCCGGGATTTACTCCCGATTTGCTCAGCATTGTGCTTGTTGTGGCAACACAGGCAAAAGGCTCGGTGCTTATACATCAGAAAATGTTTGAAAGCCGGTTGTTTTTCGTCGATAAACTGATCGATATGGGTGCGCAAATCATTCTCTGTGATCCGCACAGGGCGACAGTTATCGGCCTTGAAAGAAAATTCCGTCTGAAAGGAATTGAAATGAGTTCACCGGATATTCGTGCCGGTGTTGCGCTGCTCATTGCTGCATTATCTGCACAAGGCAAAAGTATAATCCGCAATATCGAACAAATCGACAGAGGATATCAGAATATTGATCAGCGACTGAATGCGATCGGTGCACAGATTACAAGGATCTGATTATTTATCTGCAACGCCTCTGTTGAAAACTTCATCTGCATATTAAACGGTCAATTTTAATTTTGAGCATTCATTATTATTTTTGCACCGCCGCATCATACCCTGCCTCGACACGACACCAGTACATTTGAAAACACAGTCATAATTTTTATATGAAATACTTAAGCCAATTTATTGCGGTAGCAGCAATATGTTTGACTATAAACAGCTGCTCCACTTCTCAGAAAATTGTAGGAAACAAAACAGGCGATCTTGCACCCGACATTTCAGCTACGAACACAAACGGTGAAGTAATGAAACTCTCGTCCTTAAGAGGAAAAGTTGTTCTACTGGAATTCTGGGATTCTCAAAACGCCCAAAGCAGAGCGAATCACGACGAAATTGAGCGCTTGTATGAAAAGTACCGCAAAACAAATTTTCAAAATGGCAACGGCCTCGATATCTACAGTTTTTCTATTGATGGTAATCGTGATAAATGGATTTCTGCAATCGAACAGGATAAAACAACATGGCCTTGTCATGTTTGCGATTTTAAATCCTGGAACTCGAAAGCAGCCATCGATTATCAGCTCGGGAGCACGCCGAAATATTATCTGATAGACGGTAATGGGATTATCATCAAGCGCAATATCCTGATCCCCGAACTGGAAAGCATACTCACCGAGTATATCCGCTGATTTCTTCTATGTCAATTTGGCAATGCCGGGCCGGTGGCAGTATTTTTGACCTCCGCCATGGAAAATCCATTTGTCTCAATCATCACATCAATAATGTCAAAAAAGCAGAAAAAAGAAAACGAAAATATGAATGATCAGGAATTGAAGGAAGAATCCATTGATGAAACCGGCCAGGCACTTCCGGTTGAAGAACAGGTTGTAGATGAAACTTCCTCCTTTATTAAGGAACTGGAAGAACAAAAAGAAAAATATATCCGGCTGCTTGCTGAATTTGAAAATTTTAAACGACGCACTGCTAAAGAACGGATCGATCTGTTTAAAACTGCCGGTCAGGATATTATCAAAGATTTACTGCCTGCGGTTGACGATATCGACAGGGCATCACTTGCTGTAATTGAAGCAAAAGACATCAATGCTGTGAAAGAAGGCCTCACATTGATCGGAGAAAAAATAAAAAATATCCTTTCTCAAAAAGGTTTAAAAGAAATTGAATGCAAAGGCATGGATTTTAATGCCGACAGCATGGAAGCAATTACAGAAATTCCTGCACCTACAGATGAGATGAAAGGCAAAGTGGTTGAAGTGCTGGAAAAAGGATATACATTGAATGAAAAAATAATCCGCTATCCGAAAGTAATTGTTGGAAAATAACCGCACGCAATGAAAACAATTGTGAAAGGTAAATATCAGGAAAATGGCTAAAAGAGATTATTACGAAATATTAGGCGTTGCAAAAAATGCTACGGATGATGAAATTAAAAAAGCATACCGGAAGGCAGCGTTGCAATTTCATCCTGATAAAAATCCGGGCAATAAAGAAGCGGAAGAAAAATTTAAAGAAGCTGCTGAAGCGTACGGCGTTTTAAGTGATCAGCAGAAAAAAGCACGTTACGATCAATATGGTCATGCCGGTGTTGGAGGAGCAAATGGCGGACCCGGCAATATGAATATGGAAGATATCTTCTCCAATTTCGGAGATATTTTCGGTGAGTCGATTTTCGGTGAATTTTTTGGCGGAGGCGGAAGAAAACAACAAAGGTCAAGAGGTATCCGCGGAACAAATATCCGCATCAAAGTAAAATTATCTTTAAAAGAAATTGCAGAAGGCGCACGCAAAACAATTAAAGTAAAAAAATATGTTGTTTGCGATGTTTGCCACGGCAGCGGCGCAAAAGATGCTTCAAATGTAACCACTTGTAAAACCTGCCAGGGTTCGGGTTATGTAAGAAGAGTACAGAATACAATTCTCGGGCAAATGGCAACAACCGCAACCTGCCCTACATGCCATGGTTCCGGACAACAAATCACTGCGAACTGCACGAAATGCCACGGAGAAGGAAAAGTATACGGAGAGGAAACAATTTCAATTGATATTCCTGCAGGTGTAACGGAAGGAATTGAATTAAGCATGAGCGGGAAAGGAAATGCCGGTGAAAAAGGCGGGCCTGCCGGTGATCTTTTAATATCGATTGAAGAAGTAAAAGAACAGGAATTAAGAAGAGAAGGAAATCATATTGTGTATGATCTCTATATCGGTTTTGCAGATGCTGCACTCGGAACAAAAGTGGAAGTTCCGACAATTGATGGTAAAGTGCGAGTAACAATTCCCGAAGGAACACAAGGCGGTCATATCATGAAATTAAAAGGGAAAGGATTACCTTCTTTAAATAGTTACGGTAAAGGTGATCAGATCATTCAGGTGCATGTATGGGTGCCAAAACATTTATCGGCAGAAGAAAAGAAAATTTTAGAAAAACTACAAACGTCAAAAAATTTCAAACCCGATATGGTGGAAGCCAGAAAGGAAAAAGGATTTTTTGATAAGATGAAAGATATATTTAATTAGCGGCTGGCTGCTGGCTACTAGCCGCTAGTAGCTAGTAGCTAGAGGCTAGTAGCCTTCATTCACTCACATCAAAATAACTTTTCAATTCATTATTTAATTCGGCGATGAGTTCGTCGAGGGAAACAAGTTTTTGTTCGCCGCTTTGCATATTTTTTAAAGAGAGTTTTTCTTCTGCCATTTCATTTGAGCCGATCACTGCGGTATAAGGTATTTTTTTATCATCCGCATATTTAAATTTCTTTCCAACCTTGGCCTGCAGATCCGGATAAATTTCCGTTTTGATATTTTCGTCTCGTAATATATCGGCATATTTGATCGCAGCAATTTCGGCATCTGCATCAAACGGAATAATCAATATCTGGGTTTGTGTGAAAGTGGATGCAGGAAATAAATTTAATTCGCTAAGTACATCATAAATTCTGTCGAGTCCGAACGAAATTCCCACGCCGCTCATATTCGGCAAACCGAAAATACCGGTAAGGTCATCGTATCTGCCGCCGCCCAATATGCTTCCCATTTTTACATCGTTCGCCACAACTTCGTAAATCGTACCGGTATAATAACTTAATCCGCGTGCAAGTGTCAGGTCAAATTCTATTTGAATGCGCTTGCTTTCAATGCCGTTTAATTTTGAAAACAATTCACGGATCTCCGAAATTCCCTTTTTGCCCTTCTCACCATTTAATGCATTTTCAAGAAAATCAATTTTTGCAGTTGTGTCTCCGGAAAACTGAATCACGGATTTTATTTTATCAATTTGTGCATCTGCAAACCCCTTTTCTTTTAATTCATTTGAGATTCCCTCAATACCGATCTTATCAAGTTTGTCTATAATTGTAACGAGTAAAACATTTTTTTCCGTTTCACCGATATATTCATTTAATCCATCCAGTATTTTCCTGTTGTTTAAACGAATGGTCACACTGAGATTTAATTTTTCAAATACATCTTTAATCATCATCACGAATTCAGCATCCAGCAATAAACTATTACTGCCGATCACATCTGCATCACATTGATAAAATTCGCGGTAGCGGCCTTTCTGCGGCCTGTCTGCCCGCCATACCGGTTGGATCTGATACCGTTTGAAAGGAAATGTAATTTCATTCTGGTGCATTACAACATATCGTGCAAAAGGAACCGTGAGATCATAACGCAAACCTTTTTCAGAAATAGAGGAAAGAACTTTATTTGAATTTTTTTCAATTAAGATATCCGGATCCGCATCTTTTAAATAATCTCCCGAATTTAAAATCTTGAATAATAATTTATCGCCTTCTTCACCATATTTTCCCATTAATGTGGAAAGATTTTCCATCACCGGTGTTTCCAGCGGCTGATATCCGTATAATTCATAAACCGTTTTTATCGTATCGATAATATAATTCCGTTTTGCAACTTCTGCGGGGCCAAAATCACGGGTGCCGGATGGTATGGTTGGTTTTTGTTTCATTTTATTTGCGGGTAACGCATTTGAATATTTTACAATATTATTTTCTCATTCTTTACTTTATCCAAATGATATTTCTGTATGATTTTATCACATGCCGTATCCAGCATTTGAAATACTTTTTCATAAAGATTGTCATCATAATAAGGATCCGGAATATTCTGATTCATTCCGGGATAAGCAATATTCATAATCAATTCCACTTTTTGTTTTTCTTCCTCATGAATTGCCTGTGAAATTACATCCTGATAATTTGAACTGTCCATTGTGTAAATCAGATCAAATTCCGCAAAATGATAATGCGAAAATTTTTGTGCACGCTGATTTGAAATATCAATTCCATGGATTTTTGCAATTTTTTGTGAGCGTGGATCCGGCGCTTCTCCAACATGCCATGATCCGGTTCCTGCACTCGCCACTTCCCAATCCAAAGCATACAGCCTGATTTTATTGCGCATGATCCCTTCAGCAAGAGGACTGCGGCAAATATTTCCCAGACATACCATCATGATCTTCATTATGCAAATTTAATGAATCAGGAGTCAGTCCGCCGTGCGGCGGAAGGAATCAGGATTGCTGACGCGAGAATTGAACAATTCCTGAGCAAAGTAATTTCTTTAAATTCATGAATAATGCAGCTGGAAGATTTCCCCCGACGCAGATGAGGATTAGGAATAGGTTTTTTTCATGCGAAGTCGCACCCAAACAGATTGGTTTAATAAAAACTATAAACATATTTATACTCAATTACTGATCCTTCTTCTTCCTGCACCATTTTCGTAAGCAGGTTTTTCTCATTATAATAAAAATAACTTGCATATGCCGGCATGGCTGTTTGATCCATGTCGTAAAATACCTTATAATTTTTCAGCAAGCCATTAGAAGAATATTCATATATGATCTTATAATAAAATTCTCCATCCATATAAAATATTTCACTCAGGAGTTGGTGATTTTCATTCCAAGTATAAGTGGATCTTTCATTTTCTACCCAAATCATTCCATCGAGTAGATTTCCTTCATCATCATATTGAAACATATTTGTTTTACCGGCACGTGTTATGATATTTCCAGACTGATCGTACGCATAACTATATTGCCTTGCTTCTGCACCGGCAATAGTGGAGGCGGTCAATTTATTTTTTTTATCGTATTCAAATCCGAATTGAATCGGAAACATATCATAGCCGATCAAACTGATGATACGGACCCTGCCGTCCGGGAAATAAGTATATTCATCCATGATCGTATCTGCATATTCCAGATTTTCCAAATAAGTAATGCGCAGCAGCCAACCTTCGGGTGCATATTCTGAAACACTGATTGCTGTTTCTGAATACTCAAAGGCAGTGTCTGTCAGCAGTTGTGTTTGTGTTTTTACTTTGGAAGATTTGTATATCTCAAAATCAGATGCATTAAACCCGACTTCGCCTGGTTTAAATTGTGCATGAACAATGTCCGTAAAAAATAGAAGCGACAGAACAATAAGGAAACAGGATTTCAGCATAACAAATGGTATTCCTCACAAAATAAATCAATTTCACCGAACTTCGCAGGAGAAATGATGACCGACTTACAGGATACGATTGTTGCACTCAGCACGGCGCCGGGCATCGGGGCAATTGCCGTTATTCGCCTGAGTGGTGCGGATGCAGTGCGCATCGCTGATGAAATTTTTATAGGAAAAAAATTAGCAAAAGCGGATTCACATACATTGCATTTTGGAATAATTGGAGAAAATGAAAATCAGATAGATGAAGTTGTGATCGGCTTATTCCGCAACCCGAAATCGTATACCGGTGAAGATGTGATTGAAATTTCCTGCCACGGTTCTCCCTATATACAGCAGAAAATAATTCAATTGATATTAAGTAAAGGTGCACGTCTGGCCAAACCCGGTGAATTTACCATGCGTGCATTTTTAAACGGTAAAATGGATTTAAGCCAGGCGGAAGCAGTCGCGGATTTAATTGCTTCCGAAAATAAATCTGCGCACGATCTTGCCATGAAACAAATGCGGGGCGGTTATTCAGATGTACTGAAAAATCTGCGTTATAAATTAATTGAATTCGGCGCTTTGATCGAGCTTGAACTGGATTTTAGTGAAGAGGATGTTGAATTTGCAGAACGTGATCATTTAATGCATACAACCAATCAGGTGAAAACAATCATCAATGACCTGATAAAATCATTTGAACTGGGCAATGTTTTAAAGCAAGGTGTAAGTGCCGTGATTGCCGGAAGGCCCAATGCCGGAAAATCAACTTTATTAAATGCATTACTAAATGAAGAGCGTGCAATCGTGAGTGATATTGCCGGCACTACAAGAGATACGATTGAAGAAGAATTAAATATCAATGGAATTTTATTCCGCCTCACCGATACAGCAGGTATTCGTGAAGCAAAAGATGAGATAGAGAAACTCGGCGTTGAGCGCACATTTGAAAAAATTCATCAGTCCGCATTATTGATTTATGTTTTTGACGTGCAGCAAACAACTGTTGCCGAGCTTGCAGATGATCTTCGCAAATTCACAAAGGGAAATTATAAATTGATATTAGTCGGAAATAAAATAGATAAAGGATTATTCGGAGATAAATTTCTTCAATTTGAAAAATACGAACCGATCATGTATATCTCCTCACTTGAAAAAACCAATATCAATGAATTAAAGGATGCGATGTACAATTCTGTTGTGGATGAAGAAATAAACAGCACGAGCACCATCGTTTCCAATGCCCGCCATCTTGAAGCATTAATTAAAACAAAAGAATCCCTCCAGGAAATCATTCAATCCATTGAACAAAAAAACAGCGGCGAAATCACAGCCCTCTCCATCCGTCATGCCCTCAATCACCTCGGCGAGATCACCGGTGAAGTAACACACGAGGATATGCTGGATTTTATTTTTAGTAAGTTTTGTAT
>CAYXBK010000029.1:0-39489 GCA_964463165.1 uncultured Chitinophagales bacterium | reverse complement strand
AAATATGCTGTGTTTTGCGATCATCTTCATCGTCGAGACTCAATGTTTTTAATTTTTTCTTGCGGATAAAATCAATTGAATTATTCAACGCAACACGATAGAGCCAGGTGCTGAATGCAAATTCGGGTGTATATTTTTCGAGATTGGAAAATGCTTTGCCGAATGCTTCAATGGTAAGATCTTCCGCATCATCGCGGTTATACACCATCTTCAACAACATATAATAAATGGAATCTTTATAGCGGTCCATTAAAATACTATATGCTCTTTGATTTCCCGCAATTGCCTGCTGCACAAGATCATAATCCTCCTGTGCACGCAATGATAAATGCTCGTTCAATCCCATCTGTATTTTGATTTAAACAGAGCCGCTTTCGCAAACCTGACATGATAATATAATTGAAGAACATCAAACAGTTCGATGTACGAACGCAAATCATTCTCGCCCAATTTACCAAGCACTTTTGCATGCACCAGTCTCATAATGATCCATCTTACAATAATTATTCCCGCAACCACATACCAGTAACCAAACAGGATTGCAAGCAGGAATACACCTGTGAGCCAGAAAATTGCGTGACTAATTGGCTGCAAACTGAGTAAAAACTTGTGCTTTGCCTTATAATATCTGGCAGTGGACATATGCCTGGTTTTCTGTTCCTTCCAGTCTGCCCAGGTTTCTTTCGGTGCCGAAAATGTAAATGATTCAGGGGAGATAATGATCGATGTATTTCTTTTCGTTGCCACTTTATTTATGAAGAGATCATCATCCCCGCTTTGAATATCACGATGCTCAAAAAATCCGCCGCTCTCAAAAAATAAATGTTTCCGGTAGGATAAATTTCTTCCCACACCCATGTATGGAAATTTTGCAAGCGCAAATGATAAATAATTTAATGCCGCCTGAAATGTTTCATAGCGAATTACTTTATTGAGAAAGCCGGGCAATTTTTCATACGCTCCATAACCGAGCACAATTTCTTTTTGCGCCGGATATCCTTTTACAATTTCTTTCAGCCAATTATTTGATGCCGGATAACAGTCTGCATCCGTTAAAATCACATGCTCGTAACTCGCACCTTTTAATCCGAGTGTAAGCGGAAATTTTTTTCCCGCCATCATCGGATTTGTATTGCCGACCTTCACTCTTTTCAACCGCGGTTCTTTTTGCGAAAGAAAAAATAAATATTCGGTTGTGCCATCTTCAGAATTATCATCCACAACAATTACTTCAAATTGCGGATAATCCTGTGCTAATATTTTAGGGAGATTTTTTTTGAGATTGGTGTCCTCATTTCTCGCACAAATAATTACCGAAACAGGTGGTAATTCTGCGGAAATAATTTTATTCTGTTTGTAATTCGCCAGCCGCACATGAAAAAACAACAGATAAAACAGTTGCAAAAAAGCGGCGGTACAGAATAAATAAAACAGGATCCAATAAATCGCGTCTGGCTGCATAGTGATGGCTGCAAATTTAGAGCTTTAGATTTCGCTAAATCGCCTGTAACACTTGATTTTATTAACATATGAACATCCAATTCACAAATAATTATTTTTGCATGTGTTTTTCAAATTAGAATCAAGCGATCCGGGTTCAAAAGCCCGTGCAGGAATCATTCAAACTTCACACGGAACCATTCACACACCGATATTTATGCCGGTCGGCACGGCTGGTGCGGTAAAGGGTGTGCATTTTTCGGAATTGGAAAAAGATATTCAGGCGGAAATTATTTTAGGAAATACCTATCATTTATATCTGCGCCCCGGAATGGAGAAATTAGAAAATGCAGGCGGATTGCATAAATTCAATTCATGGGATCATCCGATATTGACAGACAGCGGCGGATTTCAGGTGCATTCTTTAGCGCAGATTCGTAAAATAAAAGAAGAAGGCGTCACTTTCCGTTCGCATATCGATGGATCAAAACATTTTTTCTCTCCTGAAAATGTAATGGATATTCAAAGAAAAATCGGTGCGGATATTATTATGGCATTTGATGAATGCACACCGTACCCATGTGAATTTAAATATGCGAAAAAAAGTATGGAGCTCACACATCGCTGGCTGGAAAGATGTGCTATGCAATTTAAAAATACAGAGCCGCTTTACGGCTATGAGCAATTTTTATTTCCGATCGTGCAGGGATCCGTTTATAATGATCTGAGAAAAATATCTGCCGAAACAATTGCAGGGTTTAATATGCCCGGAAATGCAATTGGCGGATTAAGCGTCGGAGAACCGCATGAAGATATGTATGCAATGACCGAATCTGTCTGCGCCATTTTGCCGGAAGATAAACCGAGATATTTAATGGGCGTCGGCACGCCGGAAAATATTTTAGAATGTATTGCGTTAGGCATTGATATGTTTGATTGCGTTATGCCGACAAGAAACGGAAGAAACGGAATGATCTTTACGGCTGAAGGCATTATCAATATCCGGAATAAAAAATGGGAAAATGATTTTTCACCGATCGATATCAATTCAAATGCGGAAACAAGCAGAAAACATTCGAAAGCATTTTTGCGCCATTTGTTTTATGCAAGCGAAATGCTGGGCCCGCAAATTGCAAGTATTCATAACCTGAGTTTTTATCTGCAACTGGTAAAAGAAGCGAGAAAACAGATATTGGAAGGTAAATTTGCAGAGTGGAAAAAAGTGATGGCTAAAAAAGTGAAAACAAAATTGTGATCAAAAGAATAAAAGACATATTATTTTATCCTTTGCGCAAATGGTTTACGATCATCGACCGCTATGTGATAGGGAAATTTATCGTCTCCACTTTTTTTGCACATATCATAATTATTTCCATCGCCATTGTGATTGATTTTTCGGAGAAGAGCGACAATATGCTGCAGCGCAATGCACCGGGTTCTTCCATCTTTCATTATTACCTTGATTTTATTCCATATATCGCCAGTATACTAGCGCCGTTGCTCATATTTCTCGCGGTGATATTTTTCACTTCACGCATGGCTTACAACAGCGAAGTGATTGCCATGCTCAACAGCGGTATGAATTTCAGGAAATTTCTCAAGCCGTATTTTTTCTGCGGGATATTATCGGTGGGGATTTTATTATATGCAAATCATTTTCTTGTGCCCCGCACCAATAAAACAAAACTGGAATTTGAAGATAAATATATTCATGCACCGAAAACATTCGGCAATAATCTCCGCATTAAAATAGACAAGCAGACTTTTATTTCACTTGAACGTTTTAAATTCAAGAATAACGAAGGATATAATTTCTCCCTGGAAAAATTTGAAGGCAGCGGAAACGAACGGAGTTTATCCTATAAAATAAACGCCAATAAAATTGCATACGACACGCTGAGAAAAAGCTGGCGCATTATTGATTATAAAAAATGGAAAATAGACGGTATTCATGAATCCTATTCCGAAGGAAAATATCTCGACACGATTTTAAAATTGGTGCCCGGTGATTTTGACATCGATATTCGTACGAAAGACGTGATGACCTACAATGAAATGGAAGATTATATCAAGGAAAAAAAACAGGAAGGCACAGGTGAGATTGAATTTTACCGGGTTGAACAATACCGCCGTACCTCTTCCGCAATATCCGCATTTATTCTCGTGATGATGGGCGCCTCCCTCGGCTCCAAAAAAATCCGCGGTGGTAACTGGCTGAATATAATTGCCGGTGTTGCATTAAGCGCATTATATATTTTCTTCCTTCAATTCTCTACTACATTTTCCACCAATAGTTCGCTGCACCCTGTTATCGGCACAAATATCCCGAATGTATTGTTTGCGTTTATTGCGCTTTGGCTCGTGCGCTATGCGAGTAAATAAATTGATTATCAGATTATTCCCGATAGCTATCGGGAAGCTGATGGGGGTTGTCGTAGAGATTAATCTCTTTACTAAATTGCTGCACAAACAAATCCATCGCTTTGATCATATCATTAATTCAAATTAATGGATATTTATGAAAGCACTGCAGGAATCTCTCTGTTTATTACCTTTATAAATGAAAATGCCTTTCTGATGCCAAAATCAGTTTCACTTATTCTCTGTAAAAAGATCAAGTTGATTTGTTATTATTTCTGGCCTTTTAATTTTTGGTAGGCCATGCGAACCAGATTCGAAAAATCGTTTTTCGAAAGATGAGTCATTTCTTATATTCTCCTTAAAAAAAGTAGTGATTGTTGATGCGTAGTTTTCCAATTTGTAAACAATGAATATTTGGTCCCTACGATACCACTTAATATTCATTAGATATGTATTATGAGAGGTAAAGATTAATTGAGCTCCAGTTTTATTAATATCAGGAGAATGAAATGTAGATATTATATGTCTTGCAAGAAGTGGATGCAATCGAGAAGTAAATTCATCGATTACTAAAGTTTTACCATTGAAGATAGCATCCACAACGTAACCTGCTAAGTTGAAGAATTTGTTTGTCCCTTGAGATTCTTCAAACTGAAGGCTAAAATATTCTTTATCTACTATTGCGTTAGCTTCATCAAGTTTATTGTGAAGTGTATATATCTGTTTCTTTGGTAACTGGTTCTTTACTTCTGTGGTTAAATTTTCCAAAAGATTTTGGGGGTAATTTATTTGTTCAGCATTAAAGTCTTTAAACCCAAGATCAGCAGACTCTAGGAAGTTAATTATTGCATTTTTGTATTTTGGATTTTCATAGAGTTCCAAAGTTTTGTTAGCATTTAATGGATATTCTCCAAGGAATAATATTTTTCTAATCTTTTGTAAAATTGAATTGGCCGTCTTACCATTCCATTGAGCAACTGCGGAAAGAAACAAAGTGTTGATTCTCGTTTTAATTTGAATGTCCTTCGCTTCCTCAAATTTATCATCTATGACATATTTATTTTCTATTCTTTCAAATAGCTGATACTCTTTTATTTTTTTACTATAAAATAACCACTCTTTATGCACCTTCTCTTTGTCAACTTCAAACCCATATCGATACAAAATGTTATCGACTATTATTTTCAATTCAAAAAAACTGGGTTTATTTTCAGTTGTGGTACTCAATCGAAAATGAGTAACATCAATATTATCATTTGCTTGAGATTCAATAGCTGATTCAGTCATAAACCTTACCACAAAACGTAAAGCCTTCAATAGATTGCTTTTACCACCAGCATTTGGTCCATAAATAGCGCACCCTTTCAATACCCTTAAACCTGTTATAGAGGTTTCTGCGGTATTTGTGTGATAGTGCTCCTTTATGGGTTCAGTTTCAAGACTAAATAAAGTTGGGTCCTTAAAGGACAGAAAATTTTCAACTTTCAGTGAAATAAGCATAAAAATCTAAATTTTTGAGACTTTCCCGTTTGAAACAGAGTTAAAGAAATATCTGACAAAATTACATTTATGCTGTTTTGTCACACCTAAACATGTTAAAATAACCGATATTTGCCATATATTTGCTTATAAAACGATTTTTTCTCATAATTGCACATTATTTGGATAGAAGCCAAAACTTAATTTATGTTAAAATATCGATCACAAAGGTAATCTAATTATGGTCAAAAATCAACATTACATTAAAAAGGGAAACTTCTTGGTAGTGAATATGGAAAGGAATCAAAAGGTTCACAAATTATTAACTACCAAATCAGAAGCTATTGAGATTGGAAAGAAAATGTCGATTAGTCAACAATTCGATTTAATGAACTACGATAGGAACAATCAAATCAGATAAAAAAAATCCAATGGAAAAGTCAAATACACACTCAGAGTCTGAAATCTTTTCAATTAAAGAAAAGATTTCAGAATTGAAATATGTCATAAGCAGATATGATCACTATTATGATAGTGTAAATAATAAAGGTGCAGTTGTTATCGCACTTACTACATTTTTATTAACTGGAATTATAACCGGCTTCATTTATATGAAAAACCATATGGACGTGACTTGGTTTTCATACTTGCTCTTTATACTAGCTCTTATTCTAAGCTTGTTTGCAAATTACTTTATTCTTTGCGCTTTAACACCATTTAAAAATAAATCAAAAGAGGATGATTCAATTATTTATTTCTGTTGTGTTGCCAATTATGAGAAAACGGTTTTGGAACAAAAGTGGAATGAAATAAAGGTTAAAGACCTCTATTCGGATTTAATAAAACAGCAATATAGCTTGGCAAAAGGACTTGATCAAAAGTTCGATTATATAAAAGTCGGCGCTTGGATGATTTTGCTGCAGTTTATTACAATTATATTTTTTTCAATTCAAATTTTAATAAATATTATATGAGTGATTTTTACAAAAAATTTCGTCAGGACATCCAGGATGACCTAACACAGGGTAAACGACAGGGTTTACGAAAAGCTGAAATTGGAAATCTTTATTTAGAGAAACCGTATCCTAAAAAAATCCGGCTGATGAATAAAGAATATGATAAAATACTGTTTGAGAGTTTAAGCAGCCTCAAAGATATCAGTGGTATTAATGCAAAATATAATGAACGACCTGGAGAACACCCAGATTTTGTTACGATCAAGCATACAAATTCGGTTGAACAACATGGAATCACTTCGATGTTCATTGATATCAAAAACTCGACCCGATTGTTTGCAAAGTATGAATCTTTCGCGGTAGCAAATATTACTACAACTATCCAACGGGCTGCAATGCACACTTGTTGGTATTTTGACGGTTATATACAAAGATTTCATGGTGATGGCTTGATGGTATATTTTGGTGGGAAACAAAAAAGCACCAGTGAGTCAATTCAGCAAGCATTGGGCGCTGCAAGTTATTTCAGCTACTTTATGGAAAATGACCTAAAAAATCTATTCGCTGAGCAAGGAATCGAAGATATTTTTACAAGGATCGGAATAGATACCGGTTATGACGAAGATGTCATTTGGTATTTAGCTGGAATTGGGGAGTGTAGCGAAATTACAACATGTAGCTTACACACTAGTCTTGCTTATAAAGTTCAACAAAATGCGAAGAATAATGGGGTCATGGTCGGAGATAAAACCAAAATAAATTCTCATTTATTTGGTGAATTGTTTAAAATAAAAAAAGTGAATGAAAAGGAAGAAAGGTATATTTTCTCAATACCTGATGAGAATTTTTATTATGCTCAATGGGAATTTAATTGGGTGGAATACATCAAAAATTTAATGAAGGTAAAAAATGAAAATTCAGCAAATCTTATTATTGCTCCAATACTAAATACGGAGAAAAATATTGATTATCTAAAATCCCAGGTAAAAGATTATCGTCCATCATCGTTCCGTAATGAATAAACCTTTACATATAGATTTAATAAAAACCCTGAAGGCAAATCCAGGGTTTTTACTTGTCTATGTTAATAAGGTTCCTGCATACTTGCATGGTAAGTATACCTTATTAGATAATAATAATATAATGCAGGAGGAATATGAAGTGAGAATATATTTTGATTCAGAAAAGTATCCTTATTCATTCCCAGTATTGCAAGAAATTAGCAATAAGATTCCTCGATGTATTGATCGGCATATGAATAAAGATGGATTTACATGCGTCGAAATAGCTCAGCGTATAGCAATTATAACCTCGAAGGGCATTACAATTAAACAATTTGTTGACTTTTACGTCCACAAATTTTTTTGTTGGCAATTAGTATATGATTTGGAAAGCAAAAAGGATTTAAAAGAATGGCCTCATTTTCAAGATGGTACTATGAAATTCTATTCCGAAATTTTCAATACAGGTTCAATCGATTGCATACTTGATACTTTAAAGTTTTATATCCTGAACCAAGATTTTGAAATGAATTTAAGAACTTTTAGATGGTTTATGGAATTAAAAAGTATCGGTGAAAAACAAATCTTAATTGATATTAATGAATTGTTGTCAATAAAAAGGGGGTTGAATAAATGTATTATACCAAATTATGTAAAGCTGTTTTTTAACCAATTTCGTGATAGTTATCTTCAGAAATTTTTAAAAATAGATATAGGTTAGATAATCATCGTAAACATGTTTAAACCAATTCAGTCCTGATTAAGGTAAAGCCTTGAATTCATTTTACTATAAAACTTTAATAACTTAAAAAAATAAAAATTCAATTTTATGATAAACAACCAAAACTTCGATAGTGAAAATTACAAAGAAAAACTTCTTGAAGCTGCAAATAAAGCAGTTAAATTACATTTAAAAGATTTAGGCGTATTTTCAATTAGTAATACTTTGCACAAAATTAATTCGGTTGAGAATGTCGATACAAGAGAAATAAAGACTAAGAGTATAAAATTACATGATCTTATTTCTGGAAATGAGATTGACTTATTTGTAGAGGGAGCATTCAGAATAATGGAACAATACGATGGCATGTCAAAAAGCGCCAACTATGGATTCTGGGTAAAAGAATTGAAAGTTAAATTTAACATTAAGACAGAAGAATTTGACGTAATTGCAATAAATGAATTTATTGCATTGCGATAAAAACACAATCAAAAATTCCAGAAAAAGCTAACGTTTATTTCAAAAGGCATATACACCTATTTATAAAAATTATAAATACACTTAATGATTAATAGAGATATCTACCAATTCGCCATCAAAACGGCGGTTCTTCCTCCTCTCCCATTTCATCCATTTTGGATTTACGGGTGATGGTTGCTTTATTTTCTTTCAGCACATTTGCGAGCGGTGTCAGATTTTGCGGAGAATACATTTCATCGAGGTCGACGAATTTGATGAATTTATCCACGAAGCGCACACGCACATTATCCAGTGCACCATTTCTGTGCTTGGCAATAATTACTTCTGCAATTCCTTTTGTTGAATTTCCGCTTTCATCCACATCCAATCCATAATATTCGGGGCGGTAGAGGAAGCAAACCAAATCGGCATCCTGTTCAATTGCACCCGATTCACGCAAGTCGGAAAGCATTGGCCGCTTGGTGCCGCCGCGGTCTTCAACTTTACGGCTTAATTGCGAAAGTGCAATAATCGGAATATTTAATTCTTTCGCAATGGATTTTAATGAGCGTGATATCTGACTGATCTCCTGTTCGCGGTTTCCGCCTTTGCTCGCATCGGAGGTTGTCATCAATTGCAAATAATCAATTACGATCAATTGAATATCATGCTGCATTTTTAAACGGCGGCATTTTGCACGCAATTCAAAAATATTAATTGCAGGCGTGTCATCAATAAAAATCGGTGCTTCACTTAATCGTCCGGATAATTTCACCAATTGCACCATTTCATGTTCGGCGAGCTGACCTTTAATTATTTTTTCCGCAGGAATTTCCGTTTCCGCACTGATCAAACGTTTTACAATTTGTTGAGAGCTCATCTCCAGTGAAAAAACTGCAACAGGTTTTTTAAAATCAACGGCCGCATTTCGTGCAAGTGATAAAGTAAAAGCTGTTTTACCCATGGATGGACGTGCCGCCACAATAATTAAATCCGATTTCTGCCATCCTCCCGTTAAACGATCGAGTGTTGAAAATCCGGAAGGGCAACCGGTGAGTGAATCTTCATGTTTACGTGCTTCATCAATTTCTTTAATTGTCGCACTTAATAAATTATTGATCTCACTATAACTTGTTCTTAAGTTTTTATCTGCGACATTAAACAGATTCTGTTCCGCACGGTCGAGTAATTCAAATACATCGGTTGTATCTTCATACGAATCATGTACGATCTCCGTAGAAATTTTAATTAATTCACGCTGAATATATTTTTGCGCAACGATCCTTGCGTGATGTTCGATATGCGCTGCACTTGCAACACGGTTGGTGAGTGAAGTAACATAAAAAGGCCCGCCGGCTTCTTCGAGCTGACCCATTTTGCGCAATTCTTCCGTTACCGTCAATAAATCGATCGGTTGTGTTTTTTCAAATAATCTTCTGATCGCAGTAAAAATCAATCGGTGGCGATCATCATAAAAACTTTCGGGACGCAAAATTTCAATTGCGTTCGTCACCGCATCGCGGTCGATCATGAGTGCGCCGAGCACTGCTTCTTCGAGATCGGTTGCCTGTGGTGGAATTTTGCCATAAACGATGGAAGAGAGATCCGCCTGTTTGGTTCGTTTGCGCTCAATGTTTTTGTAGCTGTCCTGTTTGTTTTCAAATTCATTCATCACGATGTAGGTTTTTCAAATGTAAAATGTTCACGACTTCCGGCAAAAGGTTTCCCTGCACGAGTTTCATGCTGTTTCAATAACGTGGCAAAGAATTGAAAACCTGGCTGAAAGAAGGATTCAAAAGTAGGATAGTTATTCATCATGATGGTAACAATCTGCAATAAAAATCTTTACACAAACCGCCGTTATTTTTATACTTTCTGATAACGCTGATTCTGGTGTAATTTAATATATGCAAATCTTTTTTCTCACTAATTATCCACAGAAAATTTGTGTTTGTGGAAGGAGCGTGCTAAACTATTTATGCTGAATTATTTGGATAAACAGATTATATCTCAAATGCAATTTCCCGCAAAGTGCACGAAGGGCACAAAGCTTATTAAATCTGATATTTTTTTGTGCTCTTCCAGAGCTGTGTGAGAAACCAAAATATTATTTAAATGCATCGATCCCGGTTATATCCGCTCCGGTGATCAGTAAATGAATATCATGTGTTCCTTCGTAAGTGATCACAGATTCGAGGTTCATCATATGGCGCATGATGGAATATTCGCCTGTGATGCCCATACCTCCTAAAATCTGCCTCGCTTCACGTGCTATTTCAACCGCCATATTTACATTATTTCTTTTTGCCATGGATATTTGCGCCGGTGTTGCTTTGCCTTCGTTTTTCAAAACACCTAATCGCCAGGCAAGCAATTGCGCCTTGGTAATTTCGGTTACCATCTCCGCTAATTTTTTTTGTTGCAGCTGAAATCCACCGATCGGTTTTCCAAACTGCACTCTTTGCTTTGCATAGCGCAATGCAGTATCGTAACAATCCATTGCAGCACCAATTGCGCCCCAGGCAATTCCGTAACGTGCGGTTGACAAACACATGAGCGGCCCTTTCAGTCCTCTTATTTCAGGAAAAATATTTTCTTTCGGCACTTTCACATTATCAAAAACAAGTTCGCCGGTTGCGCTTGCACGCAAACTCCATTTGCCGTGCGTTTCGGGAGTAGAAAATCCTTCCATTCCGCGTTCAACAATAATCCCACGGATTTTTCCTTCTTCGTCTTTCGCCCATACCACGGCAATATCTGCAAAAGGTGAATTGCTGATCCACATTTTTGCACCGTTTAATACATAATGATCGCCTTTGTCTTTGATATTGGTGATCATGCCGCCCGGATTTGAACCATGGTCGGGTTCCGTCAATCCGAAGCAACCGATAATCTCGCCGCTTCCTAAACGTGGTAAATATTTTTTTCTTTGTTCTTCCGTTCCGAAAGTGTAAATCGGATACATCACCAGAGATCCCTGCACTGAAACAAGTGATCGAATACCGCTGTCGCCCCGCTCTATTTCCTGCATGATCAATCCATAGGAAATATTATCCAGACCGCCGCCGCCGTATTCTGCCGGAATGCTCGGTCCGAATGCCCCTACTTCTGCAAGCCCTTTAATTAAATGTTTCGGTGTTTCCGCTTTTTGCGCATATTCTTCAATGATTGGAGAGATTTCCTGTTTCACAAACTGGCGAACCGTGTCGCGGATCAGCTTGTGTTCTGTTGTTAAAAGATCATCCAGATTGTAATAATCCACTCCTTCAAAAAGATCGTTGGGCATAGTGAGATTTTAAGGACAAAGATAATCCGACAATTTTAATCCATTTTCTTATACAATGTTTGAATCATTTAGAGATTGCGGATTGCGGATTGAACAAAAATGCGAATTGAAACTTGATCTATAAAGGAGCAAAATTCCACTGCGATAACCCACTGCCAGCTGAGACTGCCAACATTTCAAATTGCGATTTGCGGATTGTGTAAAATCCTGCCCGCCGAGGCTTAGACATCTGCGACTGCCGACTGCGACTGCCTACTATCACAATACTGCAACAAGTCTGAATACCCAATACGCTATACTCAATACGCATTACTCAATACCAACTACACTATCTTTGACGAAAAAAAATGGGCCGCATAAAAATAGAAGGCATGTTGTTCAAAAGCCATATCGGCGTATATTCATTTGAACAGCAATACGGCAACAATTTCGAGGTGGATATTACGATCGACAGCCCGAAAATTACAGGTCAGACAGACGAGCTTCAGAATACGATTGATTACGATACCATTTATACACTTGTGAAATCTGTGATGGGCAACCGCTACCACCTGATCGAATTTGCAGCGAAGGAAATGCTTGATCTGATACGAAATAATTTTACCATTGATTATCTGATGGTGCGTGTAACCAAATTGCATCCGCCACTTGGAGGGGATGTGAACAGGGTGAGTGCGGAATTGGAATGGAGGAAGGGAAGTTAGAAGGGAGAAGGAAGAAGGGAGAAGGAAGAAAGCGACACGACAATTTTCGAGAGTAACACAATTTTCTAATTTAAATCTTGAAACTTAAGCCTGATAATTCAGGTTAAAAACAGAACTCGCGATATTTTTTCTATTTTTGCGCAATCAGGTCGGATGTCCGAGTGGCTAGGTAAGGCTCTGCAAAAGCTTCTACAGCGGTTCGAATCCGCTTCCGACCTCAACGATTTACTCCCGCCCATAAGGCGGGTTTTTTTATTTCCGGCAAAGAGGAAATCCTATTTCCGAATTTGAAGGAAATAAAAAAACGAGTGCGCAGCACGAGGGAAAATTTCTGAATGGCCCCCATTTACCGGATCATGTTTCATCATCCGCTTCCGACCTCAACGATTTACTCCCGCCCATAAGGCGGGTTTTTTTATTTCCGGCAAAGAGGAAATCCTATTTCCGAATTTGAAGGAAATAAAAAACGAGTGCGCAGCAAGAGGGAAAATTTCTGAATGGCCCCCCATCTTCCGGATCATGTTTCATCATCTGCTTCCGACCTCAACGATTTACTCCCGCCCATAAGGCGGGTTTTTTTATTTCCCGAAACCGGTTGGAGGAAATAATAAAATCGAATGCGCAGCACAAAAAGTAAATGATTGAATGGAGCCCTTTTACCCGATCATAAAATAATTCGCCTTCTTTTTTTCATGCCGGGGCCTTGCAAAGCTGTTTTATTTAACAAAAATGGATTTTGAATTTCCGGATGAGGAGAGAAAAATAAATGGAACGGAGACAAACCGTTTAAAAATATTTACAAAGACTTAATGCGGAGAATAATTTTATTTCACACAAAATAAAACTGTGCAACAAATTGTATTCATTCTTGAGAATAAGTGCAGGTAAAAATTATTCGCTGCCTTTCTTTTCCTCCTCGGTTGATTCAGATGAATTTTCATCCATCACACATCTGCAATTCATTCCGTAATTTTTGGAGAAATAGCCTGTATACACAAGCGGTAGTTTATCAGCGATAAAATAATAGACCCATGCGGTGCCATTATTATATGAATCTGCGGTCCAGAATGTAGCCTGTGTTCCGTCTTTACTGTAGCGGCCATTAATATTCGGCGGAAAACCGAAAACCATATTGAATCCGAGATATTCATTTCGTGCAAGGTCCTTTCCCGCAAGTTTATCTCCTCCGCAATAATCAATTAAATTTTGCCATTCAGAAATATGCGGCACATGCCAGCCTTTCGGGCAAGCCGACATCGCTTCTTCCCACGAATATAAACGGCCGTATTCTTTGCATCCGCCACGAACATCATAACACCAGCTGTCTTTGGTTTTATACCGTAAATTTTCAGCCATCCAGGTAATTCCATTAATACGCAGAGCCAGATAGGATTTTCCATCACGGCTGTCGCGAAAAGTAAAACTTGTATCGGGTACTTTCGTACTGTCTATGTATTGTGCATTTACGCACGACAGGAAAAGAAACAGCGAGCTGATTGTTAGAATGCATCTCATACCGCGGCAGGTATTTAAATTGTGTGTGTTTAAACCTTTGCAAATATCGGGAAGAATTCTAAATAATTAAGCGTGCAACTATTCTTTTCTCTTAGTATTTTCGTGCGTGAACATTTTGATCGTAAGTGCAACCGTGTTTGAAATCCGTGAATTCTGCAATCGGGTGGGCGGCGAAATATTCAGTTCTGATAAACAATTTCAATCATTCAGGTTCAGGGATCACAAAATAAGCATCTTAATTACGGGTCCGGGTATGCATTTTACAAGTTATAAATTATCCAGTCTTTTAACTACCCGTCTGTTCTACCTAGCAGTGCAGGCAGGCATTTGCGGTGCTTTCGACAGGCAATTACAGATTGGTGAAGTTGTGCAGGTGAAGTCGGAATTGTTTGCGCAACTCGGTGCCGAAAATGGTGACACCTTCCTTGATATTTTTGAATTGGGCTTGCTCGATAAAAATGAATTCCCGTTCCGTGATGGGAAGTTACACGCAGAAACAATGCAGAACAATGTATTAAAAAATCTAAAACAGGTGGATGGAATTACGGTTGAAACGGTACACGGAAATACGATATCCGTCGATACTATCACCGAACGGTTGCATCCTTCGGTTGAATCAATGGAAGGTGCTCCGTTTTTTTATGCATGCCTCATGCATAAAATGCCATTTCTTGAATTGCGTGCTGTTTCAAATTATGTCGAAAAAAGAAATAAAGAGAACTGGAATATCACCCTTGCTGTTGAGCAACTCAATAAGATTTTAATTCAGCTTATTGAAGAAATTACATTATGAAATTATCACTGGCCTATTCACCCTGCCCGAACGATACATTTATTTTTGATGCAATGGTGCATCAGAAAATTGATACCGAAGGATTAGTTTTCGAACCGGTTTTGGCAGATGTTGAAACCTTAAATCAAAATGCATTCGATGCAAATGCGGATATTACAAAAATCAGTTATCACGCTTATAGCTATGTTTCGAAAGAATATCAGTTGCTGCATGCAGGTTCGGCATTAGGAAACGGATGCGGCCCCTTACTGATTTCAAAAGATATTATTCCTGCATCAAAAATTGAATTCTGCCTGATCGGCATACCGGGTAAATTAACCACTGCAAATTTTTTACTCAGCCTTGCATTTCCTGAAGCAGCAACAAAAAAAGAAATGATGTTTTCCGATATTGAAAATGCATTGCTGCAAGATCATATCGATATCGGATTGATTATTCATGAAAACCGATTTACTTACGAAAAAAAAGGATTGCGGAAAATAATTGATCTCGGTGAATGGTGGGAGAAAAAACATCAATTGCCGATTCCGCTGGGTGGCATTGCAGTGAGAAGATCATTCGACAGCGAATTAAAACAAAAAATAAATCGGGTATTGCGCAGAAGTGTGGAATTTGCATTGAATAACCCGGAACAAACAATGGATTATGTACGGGCACATGCACAGGAAATGGAAGAAGCGGTGATGCAAATGCATATAAATTTATATGTGAATCATTTTACCATAGATCTTGGTGAAAGAGGAATGGAAGCAATTGAAAGATTATATGAAGTAGCGTTTGAGAAGAAGATCATTGCAGGCTTGTATCAGCCGATATTCGTTTGAGGTCTTTTGATTGGTTTTTTCTGCGCTTATCTGCGAGATCTGCGTGCAATTTATGTTCTGGCAGATCTCACGGATTTCCGCAGACTTGCTTTGCAGTAAACTCAAATTAACTCTTAAACGTGTTGTCATGCCGGACTTGATCCCGCAACTCTGAATTTTATCTGCACTAATCCGTGAGATCTCTAATCAATTTTATTTTCCAGCAGATTTACCTGGATTATTTCGGAGGATTATGCATCGCAAAATAAACCATTAATTCTTCAAATGCATTTTCAATTGAATTCCCATAAGTAAAAATTCCTTCCGCATGCCCCGCCGTTACAATTATTTTCGGAACAGCTGCTTTTTGCGATTGAATAATTTCTGCAATTGCATTTGCCATATCGGGTGTTCCGTATGCAATATCGCTTCCTGTTGTCGGGACTTTATGCAATAATGCATTCCAGAGTTTTTCATGATGCACATGAATTACAGATTGTATTTCTGCATCTGATGCATAAAATGCAAAATGTGTCATTGCTTCTGATGATGCTTTCACCGGTCCTGAGCAAATCAATTCGTTTTTCTGCAGATCGCACTCTTCCACCATCGAAAAATGTTTTTCATTCAATTTTACTAATCCGCCCGTTTGCGTTCCTGAAATGATAAATTTATTTCCTTTTACTCTGCAACTGATATTGCCGAATCCGATGCCGTTTGCATATACACCGATCAATCCGAGTTTAAATAATTGATTTCTTATTTTAATCAATTCCTTTAATCCCTCCCACGATTTTGATCCGGATTCTTTCCAGTGAATCTTATATTTGATATAGCCTTCATCGAAATTTTGCATCCCTCAAAAATAGGATTAACTTAGGAATCCCGAAGGGGCATATTCATCACAATCAAACTGTATGTATGAAAACATTTATTCTTTGTCTATTTATTTCACAGATTTCAATTGCGCAGATCAATCTCAACAAACCCGAAGTAACAATTCCGTTTGCATTCTTTGCAGGTATGTGCGATGGTTTTTCCCAAACCTTGTATTCGCATTATTATGCATTTGAAAATGTATTTCCCGAAGCGAACGACCAGTATTGGAATCCTTATCAAAGCTGGACAAATAAATATAAAAACGGTGATCCCGCACAAGGCCCGAAATTTATCGGATCAACCACCATATTTGTTTCCATGACGGATGCATTTCATTTACTCCGGACGCTCAACAAAGTGAACCTGGTAACACTCGGCGCTATTGAATTTTCAGAACGGCGGAGCTGGCAGGAATACCTCGTAGATCTGATACTTTATTCAGCGGTTTATTCGGCTGGCTTTACGGTGACGTATGATATTATTTTTAAGTAGGCAACAATATAACAAATCAAACGGCGTTTGGAATTTAGATTTATACTTCATACATGAAAACCCTGCTGCTTGCCTTTTTAATTGGCAGTTCATTCTGCCTTAGTGCTCAAACACCAAAATGGTTTTTGATCCCGGGGTCTAACAAGGTATTATGCCTCGCGGAAGATTGCGAAAATATTTGGGCCGGAATGACATATGGCTTAATGTATTTCGACAAAGTATCCGGAGAAAAAACATATTTTAATCAAAGCAATTCCATTCTCAGATTTTCAGTTTATGATATCGCAATTGATGAATTCGGGATCAAATGGCTTGCTACCAGTGAGGGTTTATATAAATTAGACGGAAATGATTTGGTTTTTATTCAACCAGATATTTCCGGAACTAGTGATTATGAAATTCCGGATTTCCGAAATATTTTCTCGGATGTTAAAAATACAATTTGGTTACAGGATGCACATAATAATTTATATCATTATCATCCAACCACAAACAAATGTGAATTCAATCCATTTATTACGGAAGCAAGTGAAGAACTAACAGCGATAGGCAAAAGCCCGGGTGGCGATATATATATTACCACTAAATCGCAATTTGCCGATGTGAATTTATACAAATTTGAAAACGACTTTCATAAAATTTCTTTTCTTGAAAGTATTACACTAGAGAATGATGAAATCGGCTCAATTTTCATCGACAGAAAAGGAAATATCTGGTTACCGGTTGAAGGTTGGTTTTCAGTTGGAAAGGATGAATGGGAAGTTTTAAATGGAGGGCTAATTGTATTTGATGGATCAGATTGGACGCAATATGAACCTTCCTATTTTGGTATTACAACTGAAGTCGGTTTCAATAATATTGAAGAAGACAATCAAGGAAATTTATATACTCCTGTTATCGGATCATATTTATATCCTTATTATTATCTTGATCAGTTAAAATTTAATTATTCAAAAGAAACAAATTCAATAATTCAATCAGATGAATTTGAACAGGATGGATATTATAATCTTAAATTAATTGATCAGGAAAATCGTTTCTACGGAATTCATTATGATGAAATAACTATCGGATCCCCAAATGTTGACACAATTCACTGTTTTGAAATGAAAGGTGAGTTTATGTTAGACAAAAACAATGATGTTTGGTCAATGGAATCCAAAACAATTTATCATTATAGCAATGGAATAGTTTCGGTTCAACAATATGAGGAGAATGAAGAGGCTGGTCTTGGTTTTCCTCAAAAATTATTTATCGATGCAGGCTTGAATGAATGGATAATTTGTGAAAACGGCCTTGATATGCATGATGGAAGCACCTTCCATCCATTTCCTGTAAATGGAATGGGTGGAGAAGAATCCGAAAATCTTGAAATTGTAACACAATCGCCAAATGGTATCATTTGGGTATTGGGAGACAAACATATTTTCAAATATGATCAAAATATTTGGACAAGCTACAAGATTCCAACGGATGGTAATTTTATTTCCTTTGCAATATATGCGACGGATTCGGTTGTTTATGTAGGCACTTCTGATGATTTTTGTATTTTAAAGGATAGTACATGGCAAAATTTCAATGGTACCAATTCAATAATCAGTGAAAATTTCTGGTGCCGGAATATAGTTGCCGATACAACCGGCCGCATATTTTTTTCAGGGTCAAACGGAATTTACGAGTATGCTGAAACGGGCATAATTAAAATTTCTGAATTGGAAGTGCTCAATATGATTGTGGACCCGTTTACCAATGACGTTTGGATTGCGAATGATGGCTTGTTCGGAAAATACATTGCATCCGATTCAGTTGATTACAATACTGAAAATTTATTAAAATATGGACCATTTGTGCATATGGCCCCGGACTCAAAAGGAAATATTTTCCTTGAATCAGAAAACGGGATCAGCATTTATAATGAAACTGGTTTAGTTGGTTACACTCCCCAATTTAGTGCCGCTCAAAATTTCAAACCAGGTGATTGTGTTACGGGTAAATCCAATGACTATTCGGATCTATTAATTTTTCCCAATCCTGTGAATGAAGTAATAAATCTTGAATTTATATCAGATATTTTTCAAACATTTTCTATTTCAATTTATGATTTATCCGGGCGGATGATTCAATCTGGAATCAGTCTTAGTTGCTCCCCGGGAGTTGTCAGAAATTCATTTGATATTTCATACTTAAACAGCGGGATGTATTGCCTGCTCATAACATCTTCGAAAAAAACAATATCCACTGTATTTACAAAATTTTAAATTATTTTATTTCGCCGGAAACAATTTCTTTAACCCGCTTTCACTCGCCTCACAAATCCCATTCTCTGTAATTAATCCTGTAATATATTTTGCAGGTGTGATATCAAATGCATAATTCAAGGCAGTTGTTTCCTGCGGCGATATTAATACCGAATCAATTTTGCCGTTGATCAGTCCCTGCACATATTTTACTTCATCGGGATTTCTTTCTTCAATTTTAATTTCCTCAAATGCATTGCGCATATTCCAGTCGATACTGGAAGAAGGAGCCGCAACATAAAACGGGACCTGATTATCAAATGCAGATAATGCTTTTAAATACGTTCCGATCTTATTGCAAACATCACCGGTTACGGAAGTCCTGTCGGTTCCCACCAAACATATATCCACTTTTTTATTTTGCATGATATGTCCGCCGGCATTATCCGTAATTAATGTATGCGGAATTCCTGCCTGCAATAATTCCCATGTTGTGAGATGCGCACCCTGATTACGCGGCCTTGTTTCATCCACCCAGACATGTATTTTAATTCCCTTATCATGTGCGTGATAAATTGGCGATAAGGCAGTTCCGTAATCAACTGTTGCGAGCCATCCCGCATTGCAATGTGTGAGAATATTTACCGGTTCATAATTTTTTTTCGCTGCAATTTCTTCAATTAATTGCAAACCGAATTCACCGATTTTTTTATTTGCTTTCACATCATCATCACAAAGCCATTCCGCACGTTTTTTTGCATACCAGCGGCTCTCTTCCAGCGAATCATTTCCCGTAATGGATTGGAGCATTTCGTCCAGTGCCCATTTTAAATTTACCGCTGTCGGCCTTGTTTGAATAAGTTTCCGGTACACATCTTCAAAATAAAAATCCCGTTCGCAATTCCCCGGCATTTCAAACGTTGATAGATACATGCCCCAGGCGGCAGTTGCACCTATAAGCGGGGCACCGCGAACCACCATTTCTTTGATCGCAAAACAAACCTGGTCAACAGTTTTCAATTGCATGATCCCAAATCGGTGCGGGAGCAAACGCTGGTCAATTACCTGAATGATTTGCTCATTATCCGGATGCAACCAGATCGTCCGGTAATGTTTATCTTTAATTTTCATTGATGAAAAACAAGTGCGTAAAGATACAAATGCTTTTATTCGGGATACTGCTCGGTATTTCCACCGGATTATTTTCCCAGTCGCCCATTTATTTCTTCATCGATTCAAATACGATCATCGGCAATCTGTTGAACAATCAGGTATATGTTTCTGAAACCGAAATCGCATATACCCTGCAGGGAAATATCATTTTTAAGGGTGATTCAAAATCTACCGACAATATTCTTTTTACAATAAATGCAAAGGATATCCTCAGTAAAAAAGTCGGGCTTGTATATCAGAACGATGCAAAAACAATTCAGTATCTCACGCAAAACGGAGAATTTTTTTTCGGCGACCATCCGATGTATGACGATAAAAAACTCGTTGCATTTAAAACAGTGAATGATTCTCTTTTTGAAATTTACAGCGGGATCGACCAGAAATTATTAGGCGTTGTGGAAGGCAAATTTGAATCGCAGGTGCAAATTGTGATGGCGGCTTATATGTATATCAAACATTATCATCTCGATGAGCTGGTGAAAGAACAAATTGAGATCAATACCGGCAACGATTCAATTACCGACGGATTTAGTTTGATCAGCCCGCTTATTGACCGCGGCCCGTATTATGTATGGGAATGGGACGGAAAAACGTTAAAACCCTCATTCGGTTATCGTCCGGAAGATGAATGGAAATTTGACGGCAGGTATTTGCAGCCGGCATGGAGCCTCGACCCGCAAAGCGAATGGGAATGGGATGGAAAAATATTAAAACCCACATGGGATAATTCAGCCGAAAATCAATGGATCTGGGAAGGTGATATCCTGAAGTCATTTTGGGACCCGAACCCCGACCTCACCTGGAAATTGGAAGACGGGGTCGTAAGGCCGATGTGGAATTTTAACAGTTCCATGCAATGGGAAATACAAGGCAATATTCCATTGCCCGTCATCGCTCTGGTTATTCTGGGGAAAGCAGACCGGTGATTTGCTGCTATACCGCATTTACTTATCTTTGCGCTTCACTTTAAAAAATAATTATGAAAGGTTTGAAATTAATAGCATTTGCAGGTTTCATCATGCTTACAACGCTTGCATCTGCTCAACAGGTTAAAATCGCTTATGTAAATTCTCAGGATCTGCTTGAAGCAATGCCGGAAGCAAAAGTTGCACAAACACAACTTGCTGCAATGGCGGGTCAATTGGATTCGATCTACAAAAAATATATCAATGAATATCAGATGATGATTCAAAAAATTCAGAATCCTGCATTATCTGAAATAGAAAAAGATGCCATCGGACAGGACCTCTCGTATCTTGAACAACGCATTCAGCAATACGAACAGGATTCGCAGGCGAAACTCGATGCGAAAAAAGCGGAATTATTCCAGCCGATTATTGATAAAGCAACCGCTGTTGTGAAAGAAGTTGCAAAAGAAGCAGGTTATGCTTACGTGATAGACAATTCACTTGGTGTTTTAATTATGGCCCCGGACGGCGATAATATTTTACCGCTGGTGAAGAAAAAAATGAATATCCAATAAAATATTTTTACATGCAATTTTAATCGTGCAGCCTGGCTCCCGGTTGCACGATTATTTTTTTAGTGCAGATCCCTTCTTCCGTGATGCATGTGAGGAAATACATTCCAGCTGTTAATTCAGAAGGGAATTCCATTTCACATTCAAACCCGCCGATATTGCGTTGTTCGATCATACGGCCATGCAAATCATACAATGCGATTGAAGTGATCTTAGATTTTGACACGATTTGTATAAATGAATTTGCAGGATTCGGGAAAAGGGAAATGCCTGCATCAGAAATTGTATTTTCAATTGCATCATCAAATGCAAATTGGTCGTGAATCAACGCAAATAAAATATGATCATCTGCATTGGTGAAACCGGAGATCCAATAATTTCCTTCCGCATCTGATTTAATATCGTAGGCATAGTCGACACCCGGATCGCCATAATAATTCCTGTAGATCTCCTCTCCCTCCCAATCAATCACAACAAAAATGATATCATTATTCAGCGCTTCATAATTATACCCGAAACCGGTGATGAAATAAATTCCCGGCTTTGGTTCAGAAATATCATACCCGGCTTCTGCGCCGCTCTCACCCACCCATTTTGTCCATAAAAAATTTCCCGCCGTATCAATTTCAGAAACCATAATATTAAATACCGGCGAAATATCAATTGCCGATTCTCCGACAAGCATAATATTTCCGGAACTGTTCTTCATAATTGTTTTGCATCCGTTGTTAAATGAAAAACCGTTCATATGATCCCAGATAATATTACCATCTGCATCAATTTTTGCAAGAAAGGCATTGTAGTTTGCAGCATCAATCAGCCTGTCTCCTGAAACATATAAACTGTTGTCAGCACCTTCAACAATACCCATTCCGTAATCATTTACATCTTCTCCGAAAAATATTTTTTGTGTAACCGCACCGGTAAGATCATATCTTACAACAAGCACATCATTTCCGGTTCCGGTATCTGCTGTTCTGAAACCTGTAACTGCGATCTCACCATTACTCATTTTTGTAAGGCCGTAAAAATCTTCGTTGATATTAATGAAACCGTATTCAACAAGCCAGTCTTGTTCGCCCTCAGAATTTATTTTGAGAAGAAATCCATTCACATTTCCATTCGACGGATCTGTTACATCACCGCAGATAATAAAATAATCGTCGTTGTAGCGGATCATATTGTTTACGTATTCATTTTTTTCCGAACCATACGTAAACGACCAAATGATATTTCCATCCGTATCGAATTTGCAAAATATAACATCATCACTTTCACCCAAACCATTTGAAATTGTTCCTGTGTAAAAAACCGAACCGTCGTCATCAAAAACAGAGGCGGAACCACGGTTATTGGAAGCCGTATCGCCGAAGGAAAGAAAATTATACGTTTGCGATGAAGCGATCTTCAAGGATAAAAATAGAATGAGCAGGGAGAAAATTATTTTCATAGTTTATTTGAGGCCCTTATATTAATTTCCACTGGTTCTTCATCCCGGTTTCAAAATATTATTCGGTTCCGGTGTCATGCCTGACTGCCGGAAGTAATTTTACTGAGGTCCTCAGGATATAAAACTACGAAGAATTAAGAATGTTTTTTAAAGTACAGATAATCGAGGTAGTAAAGCACTTTGATCGAGAAATTATTGGATTGCGGTGAATCAAAAGTGACGTCCACATCATCAAAATATCCGCCCGGTAAATAGGAACCGAATTGATAAATAGAATTTTTCCAGACGATATTCAATTCGGATCCCGGCGCAAAAAACCAGGTGTATACAAAATCAATATTAAATGCATTGAAATTTACGTCGTCGCTCGAATTCTGTTCAGCATCAAAAGAATTGTAAGTAGTAGGTGTGAGAAACCCATCGTCGGTCAGGTTATAAAATTCATGATACTCGGCATAGCTCCAGTAATGTCGTGCACGCAGTGAAAATCCCATTTTTACATTCGGCGTATAATTCGCCTGGAGGAATAATTCAAATGTATTATTATCTCTTCTGCCGAATACGATCGAATCACCATAAAAATTCACCCATCCGATATCATTCGGCCACAATCCTGCATACGCACTTGCCACAAGTGCAACTTTATCATTTACACGAAACCGCGGGCTGATATTTACATTTAATCTGCGCCGGCCTTCTTCATCAAAGATCCGGTAATTCGAACTCGCATCAAATGCAAAGCGCTTGCTGTAATCTGTGGAGATCCAGCCGCCGAAATTATAATTTACAGGGAACGTATAAAATCTGTCCTTTGCACGCGGTTCAAACCAGTCGTAGGTAGTTACCGGTTCGGTTTGCAGCCATAAACCCGCGAAAGTAAAATTGCGGAAGCTACCCCACACTTCTGTATAGGTATTTAAATTAAAAAACTCGTTTGGTTTTACGATGCGTGTATAATTTGATTCGAGATATACATGCAATTGATTAAAATGCCATTTAGGATCGTACTGATGATAAGATCCGTTTAAATTATAATTCACGGTATTATTATTTTGCAAAAACCCGAGATCATTCGGATCATATTTTTCATCCTCATACCAATACCCTGCGCCATATTGCCATTTGCCGCCCCATTTTCCTGCGCTGATATGATGCGCATACCCGAGTTCGGGATCGGTAAATCCATCCGGATATTTCTGACTCACAGCGCCGCCACCCGAAATACCAAAAATATTTTCTTTATCATTTAAAGCGAATGAAGTGGCAAGCACATCTGCATCATAAAATCCACCGCTCCGCATCACATTTGTGTTGATCAAACTGACATAGGAATTATTTTTTAAATTCTGATCAATAACCAAAACATTATAATTTGTTTGCGGGCCGGTTAAATATTCTCTTTTATCGCCATCCGCATTTTCGATTGTTGCATAGGTTTCACCTTCAATTGCATTAAAAAATCCAAGGCCCGTACCGGATGGTGTGCGTCCTGAAATTTTTGTTGCATTCAGCAATTGTGCGCTTTGTGGATTTTCAATCAGCTCCTCTCCTTCACCAACCTGATTATATGCGTCAAAAAAACCAAATGGCAATCCGCCGATCCTGCGTGAATAAAATACTCCTCCTTTATTAAACAATTCGGTTCCTTCCGTAAAAAATTGGCGTTGTTCAACAAAATATGTTTCAAATGGTGTGAGATTCAATACCTGATTATCACTTTGCACTTGTCCGAAATCCGGAATTAAAGTCATGTCGAGTGTAAATGCATCATTCAAACCATATTTCAAATCGGCACCCCCATTAAAACTTGTGGAATTGGAATGAATATCATTCACCTGATCGGTATAAATATCATAATAAGCAGAGATATAAGGTGAAACCGATAAGCGTACGGGAGCTTCAATATTTTCAATTCCGGTGATCGTGCCGCATTGATTTACAAATCCTGAAATTTCAGGGTTGATAGGATTCCAGGATGATTTATCGCGAACACGTTTTACTTCACGGACAAAATTAATTCCCCATGTCTGCACTGTTTCATTCGGAAAGCGAATTGCAGAATAGGGTATTTTAATTTCAACGCTCCAGCCATCTGCGAGAAAAACTGCTTCACTTACCCAAACGGCATCCCATGCAAAATCTTCACCGCCATTTAAATTCGGGTACATTTTTGCGTCGAGCTGGACATTACTTGCAGAAACAATAAATTCATTTGCATTTAACCCGTCCTGAAACGGGTCAATAATCACATCGAAAAAATCGGCAGCACCCAGTTCATCTCTTTGCGATAATTCACGCATAATACTGTCGGGATGCGGGTCGTATAATTTTGCGCCGACATACAAAGCGGTATTGTCGTACAAGACACGCACCTCTGTTTTAAAATTTGAAGGCTGGTTATGGGTAAACTGAAATTGCGTAAAATCTGTCGCCGGAAAAGCATTACTCCATTCCTGTTCATTCAGCAAGCCATCCATTTCCATCGGTGTTGCAATCCGGTGCGCAAGCATTTGTTTTTTAACGGCGGGTTGCTTCACAGAATCTGTCTCCTGCGCATTCAGGGACATAATTATGCAGCTTAGAAGTAAAAAGGAAAGGAGTTTTTTCATACTTTGAGATATGCAGTACAATAATATAGGATTTTTTTTACAGAACTGGAGAATTGGTGTTAATTGGTGTTAAGAAAGGAGACAGGAGAAAGGAGAAAGGAAAATGTGAGTGGTGAGTGTGAAGAATTGAGGAAATAAAAAAATGGACTTGTGACTGACATTTCAACCTGAATTTTCTGATAATAAAACCAGGTTTTGCAAATTTTCTGAGGACACATAATTTGTTTTTCTGCTTCAGTTTGCCGGTAGTAATTATTATAATTAATATCTCGAAGAACCTGAATATTAGTGGACATACGATCCCTACAATGAAGCACATACATTTCATAAATTCAATTATTCTTTTTTGATCTTCTGCGAATTTTGACATTTTCTGGAAAAGTAGCACCAGGTTGCTTCGTACTAAAATTTAAATCTTCCAATTTACTCCTTCTCAATCAAGCTTATCTCGAACAAATTTTGCATTAATTTATTTAACGGATGATTAAAATTGCCGGTGAGCTGATTTGTGTCAAAAGCTCTTTCCTCTGATTTGCTTCCGGTTGCATAGCCGAAATGCAATTCAAAATTATGTGTATAAATCAGATTTACCGAAAGCGAATCATGCATTGATTGCATTGCATTTCGAAATATATCCCGTTCGTGCAGATAATTTATTTCCTTTTCAAGAATAATCAGTTCTGGATTCTCAAAGGCCCATTTTGAAATATAATACAATTTAGGGCAGACTGAATTTGAATTCAAAATAAAAGCTTCGGATTTTGTGTGCTGCCAATAGCAGTAAAATATAGTATCATTTTCAGATTTTTCCATTGTATTAATAAACTGTAGAATTGAATCCTTAAACTCAGCGGGATTCAACCCGATCAATGAATCCGGCTGAATGACAGGATTGGCACTGTTGATATAAAAATGATTTCCGGGACTACTAAATAATTGAGTTGTAAAAATTTGAAAATATAGTAAGATTGTAAGCATGTAGGAAATCTTTAGCTAAAATATTTCTGACCGTTGCGCTTCAATTATCCTTTTCAGATAAAACTAAACAAATTTCCACTTTATCAATTAAAAAAAATAGATAAAAGACTAACTGCACCTTTCTGCTTTATAGCTTATACTTTACACCTTCTCCTATTTCAAAAACGCATTCAAATTCGTTCCGATCGTGATCATATTATTTCCGCCGGCAATGGAAGTAAATTCGTGCGCATAATCGATATAATATTTATTTATTTTAATACCGAAGCCGAGTGAGAAACCTGTCATGCCGCGGTTGGTATCGATTAGCAGTTCTTTTCTTTTCATATGATCATAACCCACACGTGCCATGACTGCTTTTCCGAAATAAAATTCGCCGCTCACATTTAAATGACGGGCGATTTTATCAACGGTATAATTTTTTTCTTCAGCAGTTGAATCTGTACCGAATATATCGTTATTCGTATTCATTTCCGGATCATCGTAACGGATGTCAAATGTTTGCAGATCATGTAAAGTAAAACTTAAACGCAGGGGAAGATGTGCGAGTCTTTTTGAAATTCCAAAATTGATCTGAAAAGGAATTTGCTCATAATCATCTGCAACGAAAGGATCAATTTGTGAACCGATATTGCGCATCACCAACGCCATACTGAAACGCTGTGCCGTATCAATATACAAAGCACCGATATCTGCAGCAATACCAAATGAATTATATGATTCAAGTTGGGAGTATAATAATTTTGCATTCATGCCGTATCGGAGCCTGTCTTCTCCATATGCAGCACCCCAGTATAATGCATATTCACCGGCAGAAAAACTGCCGAGGCGGTCGCCGTTCAGATCTGTCATTTCAAAAGTGCCATAAGCACGATATAATAATCCACCGCCCATTGTTGTTTTAATACCGTCGAAATATTTTGCATAGGCTGCTGAACCGCTGTTGATTCCGGATGGCATAAATGCATTACTTAAACTCAGCCTACCGTCCATTTCTTTATTTAATAAAGCCGGATTCTGATACGTGAAATTCACATCATAATCGAATGTGGTATTGTTCATTCCGCCTAAAGCAGCTATGCGGGCAGAGGTGGGCAGATTTAAATAGGCATAGGTATAAGAACCGCCGTATTGTGCATATGCAGATAAACCAATCAGAAGGAAAAGAAAAGTAATAATTGATTTCATGAACCGGAATGAAACAAGTTTATCTAACGTCATATTTCTGCCTGTAGTATTCAGCGCCAAAAGTGATCACCGCAAAGTTAGTACAAAAACCGGAGTGCCTTTGATATTTTTACAGGATGCTGACACATGATCTTGGAAGAAAAATTTTCGGCAGGCCAGAAAATGCGGGGAATGTAATTTCAAAAGAGGAAGCTGCGCACCTCCTCAATAGCTGGGTGAAAAATGACCGCTTGCGGCTGCACATGATACAGGTAGGCTGGTTGATGAAATGCTGGGCAACGGAAAAAGAAAATTTATCGGAAGCAGATAACTGGCGCTGGCAGCTTGCCGGCTTATTGCACGATGCGGACTGGGACCAATGGCCTGAGGAACATTGCAAAAAAATTATTGAAGAACTGGAAAACAGAAATGTGGATCCGGAAATTTTACACGCCATTGCATCACACGGCCCCTCCTATTTTGGTGTGGAGCCTGAAACAAAAATGGATAAAATGCTTTATGCATTTGATGAATTATCCGGATTTCTCCATGCCTATTCACTGATGCGGCCAAATCACTATGCAGGAATGGAAGTAAAAGGTGTTTTAAAAAGAATGAAAGACAAAACATTTGCTGCAAATGTGAACCGCGATGATATGAAACATGCAAGTGAAAGATGCGGGATTGCAATGGAGGAATTAATTCAGTTTGCGATTGATCATCAACCAAACGCAATGATAGAATGAAGCTCACAAAAAAGACAGGGGCAAAAATATCGCTGATGATATCATTGCTGATCATTTTGCGCAGTGCGGGAGAAATCCTGAGGATTAATAATTCCGCAAACCCTCTTGATAATTATTACCTCGAACATTTTTTATATGCGATGATGATCACAACCGGTGTTGCAATGGGATCTCTACTCCTTTATTTTTATGAAAAATATACATGGGTAAATTTATTTGTAATTGCGACAATTATTTTTCTTGTCATATACAAACTGGCTTATCTTTCCTGAAAATAAAAATGCCGGAAAATTTCCGGCATCCCGTTTAAGATTTTTAATGATTTTTATTTTGTTGCTGCTTTTTTATTTTCCAAAGCAATTTTCACCACCTCAATCATATCTTCCACAAAATGGAATTTGATTCCTTTGATGAAATCCTTATTTATTTCCTCAATATCTTTTTGATTCTTTTTGCACATGATGATATTTTTTACACCCGCTCTTTTTGCTGCAAGCACTTTTTCTTTAATACCACCAACAGGCAATACTTTTCCACGCAGAGTAATTTCGCCCGTCATCGCAAAATACGGTTTTACTTTTTTATTTGTAAAAGCAGAAGTAATGGATGTAAGCATTGTAATACCCGCACTCGGGCCATCTTTCGGAATGGCACCTTCCGGTACATGAATATGAATATTTGTTGATTCAAATATATCCGGTTTGATGCCAAGTTTTTCGGCATTCGCCCGAATAAAACTCAAAGCAGTACTTGCACTTTCTTTCATCACATCACCAAGATTGCCTGTTAATTGCAGGCCGCCCTTTCCTTTGCTCAGCGATGTTTCAATAAATAATATATCGCCGCCAACGGGTGTCCATGCCAGGCCGACAACCACACCCGGAAGATTATTGTCGAAAATACTGTCCTTGTCGAATTTCGGGTTGCCCAGAATTTTTACAAGATCAGCCGGTTTAATTGTTTTATTATATTTTTCTCCGGTTGCAACATATTTTGCAATGCGGCGCATCACCGAAGCGATCTGCCTGTCGAGATCACGCACACCGCTTTCGCGTGTATAATCTTCGATCATGCGCAACAATACCGCTTCATTCAAAACAATATCTTTATTTTTCAGTCCGTGATCGGTACGCTGTTTTTGCACCAGGTGACGGTCAGCTATTTTCACTTTTTCTTCGGAAGAATATCCGTTGATATAAATGATTTCCATTCTGTCACGCAGTGCAGGTTGAATGGAATTAATATTATTTGCCGTGGCGATAAATAATACTTTGCTCAGATCGTATTCAAGCTCTAAATAATTATCATAGAATGTGCTGTTTTGTTCCGGATCCAGTACTTCGAGTAATGCACTCGACGGGTCGCCGCGAAAATCGGTACCTACTTTATCAATTTCATCCAGAATAAAAACAGGGTTTGAAGATTTTACCCTTTTCAATGATTGCACAATACGTCCCGGCATGGCGCCGATATATGTTTTGCGGTGGCCGCGAATTTCACTTTCATCGTGCAGGCCACCCAAACTCATACGCACATATTTTCTGCCCAATGCTTTTGCAACTGATTGGCCGAGAGATGTTTTACCGACGCCCGGAGGCCCTATCAGACAAAGTATCGGAGATTTCAGATCACCCTTTAATTTTAAGACTGCGAGATATTCGAGCAGGCGTTCTTTTACTTTTTCCAAGCCGTAATGATCGCCATCCAGAACTTTCGCCGCATGCTTTAAATCGAAATTATCTTTTGTGAATTCATTCCACGGTAATTCGAGCATTAATTCAAGATAATTTGTGATCACACCATATTCGGCAACGTTTGGATTTAAGCGCTGCAATTTATCCAGCTCTTTATCAAAAACATCTTTTACGTTTTTATTCCATTTTTTTTCTACTGCACGGAGGCGCAATCTTTTTACTTCTTCATCGGGAGTATTTCCGCCGAGTTCTTCCTGAATTGTTTTTAATTGCTGACTCAGAAAATAATCACGTTGTTGTTTTTCCAGATCTGTACGCACTTTGCTCTGAATCTGATTTTTCAATTCGAGCATCTGTAATTCATTATTGATATGCGCAAGTATCATTGATGCACGAGTACCCAATACTTTTTCTTCCAGTATTTTTTGTTTTTCGGTAACATCGATTTGCAAATTGGATGAAACGAAATACATTAAAAAAACCGGGTTGTCGATATTCTTTAAAACAATATTCGCTTCCTGCGGAATATTAGGTGAGATCTTAATAATATTTGCAGCGAGATCTTTAATTGTTGAAACCGTTGCAAGAAATTCTTTGTCTTCTTTTCCTTCCGTATCATCGAGCAAACTGATCGTTGCCTGCATGAACGGATCGGAAGTTGTGAATTCACCGATCGAAAAACGGCGTTTGCCCTGAATAATAACAGTGGTACTTCCATCGGGCATTTTAAATTGTTTCACTACACGTGCAATCGTACCGATCGTATGCAATTGTGTCGTATCGGGATCTTCCACATTTCCGTCTTTTTGCGCAACCACGCCGATCAGCTTATTTCCTTTGAATGCTGTTTGCAGTGCAAGAATGGATTTATCTCTGCCGACGGTAATCGGCAAAACCACGCCCGGAAAGAGAACGGTGTTGCGGAGTGGTAAAATCGGGATAACGGTCGGATAATCTGTTTTATGCGTTGTTTCATCTTCTTCTTCCAGCGAAAGCAGCGGCAAAAACTCAACATCGTCTTCCGACAGGCTGGGTATCAGTTTATCATCAAATCCAAAGTCTCTCATATTTTCAATTCGTTTTAGCCCGCACGGGGTATTGCGGGACGATGTTCGGTTTCAATAGTCATGCCCCGACAAAAAACAGCTCTAATCAAAATAAAACCTGCACAAACGTCATCAAAACACTGACATTTTGGTAGATTTGATTCCGGAAATTCAAGATGCAAGCACTCCTTTACAAAAAACTGCTGATCTATTTTATTCCCTTCAATTACTTGTTTGGAGAATACAATGCTGGTGCACAATATCAATTTCCAAACGATTGGGCGATCAATATGAATATCGGTTATGTAGATGATATTCAGGGAACATATGTTGCGAATGTGTATGAAGATATTTTTAAGTCGGAGAAATTTTATTACCACGGGCCGTTTGTAAAAGCATCATTTGTTTCGATGTATGCCCGCGGATTCAATCCTTTCAAAACCGATTATAATCAATTTGAACTATCCTATAAATTATTAAGCTACAACGGCCTTGATTTTTATGATCCGGTGGATACGACGGGAAAAGTTTTTAATAAAAGTGAAATCTTGCAGGCGATAGGTCTCAGCTGGATGGCAGGATATGATATTGTGAACGGACAAACATTTTATCTCGATGGGTTTGTGGGATTCGGATTGCAGATCCGGTTCAGCAATATACTTTACAACAGCTATGGATATAATAATAATTCAGATCAGTTTTATCTCGGTGATTATGAAAAATCCAATCAGCTTGTTCCTTTATTTCAGGCAGGTATAAAAGTCGGATTGAAATTCCTGGAAGTGTATCCGCCTGAAGAAGAATAAATAAATTCCTTGTTTATTCGTGCACGACAAGAATTAATTCGGTGCGGTTTATTTTTTCCTGCGCAATAGAAACAGAATAAATTCCCGCCGGCATTTCCGCCACATTTATTTGAAATACATTTTTTCCTTCTGTCAATTCAGTAATCAAAGAATTAAATTTTCTGCCTGTAAGGTCGGAAATTGAAATCGCAAGATCCTGTAAATTTTTTGTTGCTGAAATTTCTATATACACATTCTCCTTGACCGGCGACGGATAAACCGTACATGAAGTGATCAATTGCAGATCATCAATCCCTACAATGGCAACATCAATTTCTTCACTTAATTCGGTACAATTATTTGCATCGGTTACGGCAACATAATAAAGTCCGTTTTCAAGCGGCTGATATGTCATTTCATTAGCGCCGGTAATTAAGTCACCATTAAAATACCATTGCCATGCAGTTCCCATATCGGTGCTGAGTGTATTTGACGGAGAATCATAATTTATTGCAGGAGTAAATGCAGGTAATTCGTTTACTGTTACATGTATCATGCGCTCGCAGCCGGCATCATCTGATACTGTAACCGTATACATACCGGCAGCTGTAACCGTAATATCTTCATCCGTATCACCGGTTGACCAATCGATGGAATAAGGTGCTTCACCGGCATTAATGGTGAGGTCAATTGCAGCATCCTGCACACCACAGATATAATCGGTTGCAGTTGCAGAAATCATAAAATCGCCGCATGCATCCGTGATATGAAATATCTGGCCGGAATATAATTCGGTGCAATATAATTCGCCGTTTATATCTTCTCCGAACGATGAAACATCCAATTGCACATCATCCATTCTTTCATTCATCCAACCGCCCGCACCATCGGGATAAACCCACCACCAATTTCCTGAAACGAAATCTGCACATAAATAATAACCATACATGCCGGGAAATAAACTTCCGCGATATACAAATCCACCTGTTACGGCATAACCACCCGTTGAATAATTATGTGGATAATCGAGGATCGGAAAAGTATAATCTGTTTCATCGCCGCAGCCTGCATCATTAAATTCATCATTCGCTTCATAACATCTCCAACCATAATTGAATCCGCCCGGGCTGCCCGCAGGTTCGAAGTCAACTTCTTCAATAAGGTTTTGTCCCACATCGCCGATCCACATATCTCCTGTAAGTTTATCAAATGTGAACCGCCATGGATTGCGGTAGCCGATCGCCCAGATTTCAGGTAAAGTGTCGAGTGCAGTTGCGAACGGATTATCGGCAGGAATTTCATAGGGCAATGCCCCGTCCACATTAATACGATGCATTTTTCCCAGTTTATTTTCCGCGTTTTGTGCACGGTTGCCCGGATCACCACCTGAGCCGCCATCTCCCAAACCAAAATATAAATATCCGTCCGGGCCGAATTTCAGACATCCGCCGTTATGATTTACAAACGGTTGAATTGCAGTATAGATAATTGTATCTGTCGTAGGGTCTGCGATATTGGGATCAAACGTGCTGACGCTGTATCTTGCAATCACCGTGTTGCCATCCACATCTGTATAATTCACAAAAAAATAGCCGTTGGATGCATAATCAGGATGAAACGCCAGGCCGAGTAAACCCTGTTCCTGATAACCTGATTCGATGAGTGTATGAATATCAAGAAAATTATCAGGCAGCGTATTGCCGAGTGAGTCAATGATTTTTATGTACCCTTCTCTTTCAACAATAAAAAGCCTGCTGTCGCCTGCATGTGCAATATCTACCGGATCGGAAAAACCCGAGGCAAATTCTTCGAGTTGAATAACCGGTTGGGCAAATACCGGGGAAGCAAAAAAGAGCAGGATAAGAAAGCCGATTCGACGCATAACAGAGTTTTGCATAAAGATACAAGATGGATAAGATGTGGATTTGTAATCTTTCGGTAAGATTTGGACAGAGCACTATTTGTATATACAAAAAAAAGTGTTTACTTTAGGATCGAATTTCATAAACCAATCGATAAACATGAAAAAAATATTGCTCATAGCTGTTACGGTTACATCTGTTTTAGCTATCTCCTCTTGTGCAAAAGACAGGGTTGAAGGATGCACAGATCCTTTTTCCATCAACTATAACCCGAATGCGACCGATGAAGACGGAAGCTGTTTTGCACCTTCAAGTGAAAAGCATGCATTGGCAGGTGATTTTACGGGAACATGGTGTCCATGGTGCGGTGAATGGGGCGGACCTGAATTTGATAAAATGATCGACGCATCAGGAACGAAGGTTGTGCCGATGGGAATTCACGTAACCGATGAAATGACAACTGCTGAAACAGCTGCTCTCGACGCTTATTATACTGCAGAAAATATTGTTACCGGATATCCAACTTTATATGTTTGGAACCAATCAGCTTTTACAGACGGCACTGCAGGTGCTGCTTCTGTTGATGCAGAAATTGCATCACTTACTGCTGAAGCCGGCGCCATTGCAGATTTTGTTGACAACGGTACATCACTCACAATTCAGGTAAGCGCAAAATTATTTGCAGAAGTTACCGGTGATTATTTTGTTGCTGCATATCTGATGGAAAACGGTTTGATCTATCCGCAGGAAGTGGAAAGCACAGGAACAGTTTCAGACTGGGTACATAATCATGTGATCAGAGGAAGTTCAAACGGCAGCGCATGGGGTGAACAGTGGGTATTTGCAGCCGGTCAAAACGGACAGGCATTTAATAAATCATACTCTATTGAAAAACATGATGACTGGAATTTAGATAATATGTATTGTATCGCCATTGTTTGGAAATATGATTCTGCAACTGATAAATATACTTTTGTAAACGTTCAGTCTACCGAAGGACAATAAAAAATATTTCATAAAAAAAACCTCTCTGGATTTCAGGGAGGTTTTTTTTATGTACACTCTCAGGGAAAATTATTCTATGCGATAAACTGCCCAACCATCAGGCAAATCCTGCACCTTTTTTACAGCGTAATTATTATTTATAGAATTCCAATTCTCCATAGGATTTAATCCGATGAATTGATTTGAAAACTGATTATAATTAAATAAGAGTACCGCAGGTTTTTCTATTGAACTGATTCGCCGGTTATAAATATCTTCTATTTTGTTTTGAATCCCATAAGCTTTTAATGCACCGTTTATGGAAAAAGTGTAAATCGTTTCTTTGGGATAGCCTTTCATTGCTTCCGCAATTTGCTTTTCGTTTTTATTTGCCTGATAGATAGTTTGAGAGGAATAAACGATAAATGAACCTTGAAGGAGTATAATCAGGCTTATTATGATGGATAATGCTGTGGTGTTATTAAAATACTTAGATGTGATCCTGATGTATGAAGGATAAAATAAAACGATAAGGAATGGGAAGGTGATCAATAAATACCTCTTATTCTGATACGGAAATCCGGCAACAAATAATGCATACAACAGAATACTCATAACTAATAAGGCTGAAAACCGGTTGCTTAATTCATCTCTTTTCAGAAAAAATAAAAACAGGATACCACAGAAAATAAATGCGGGGTGAAATACATTTTCGAATACAGCAAGTAAATTGAAATACGTATAATGTTGCCAACCGTCGGTATTATAAAAATTGCGTGAAAATAAATTTGCAATATTCCAATGTAAGCTTCCATATGCAAATTGAAGATTACCAGGTTGGAGGTCCCATATCAGCAACCGCGACCGGATAAGCAGATCCGGTAATGAAAGTATTGCGAAGATTAAAATTGGATAGACAAAATAAACGTAGTTGCGTTGCTTTATAATAGCAATAATTACAATAGACAGAACAGGAAATAAAATCACGGCTGATGCATAACGTGTATAAAAAGCAAATGAAGCAAATAAAGCGAATAAGACCAGAGCAGCTAACCTGTTTAATTTCAGGAAAAGCATTGCATAATAAATGGCTGCAAGGATCAAAAAGGTTGTGGCCATATCGCTCATATCCAGAAATGTAAATCGAAATACATAGGGCGATAATGCAAAAAACAAAATTATATAGAGTGTAAGTTGATCCGATTTGTTATAAATAAGTAAGATCAATTTTTTAAGATAGAAACATGCGCCTGCGAATGACAACACTGATACAAGTTGTAATGCGAGAATATCATTCATACATATTTTCGAAACGAGAAAGCTGATAAGCGGATAAAAGCCAGGGAAAAAAGAAGACGGCATTGCGTGTCCATCAGTAAAATAATCATTATAAGAACGCAATAAACGCAGGTATTCATAAGCATCCTGTCCGTAAAGGCCGTTAAAGGAAAGGAGATAAATAATCGTTATGCTGCTAAGCAAAATAGCAACCGGAACTAATTTCGAAATAATTGATTGTTCCCTCATTATCAGATACGAAATTAAAAATATTCATTAATGAAATTCTAAAAGGTATCAATATCAGCAGAATTACAAAGCAATTCTGCACCGTCAAAATCTTTTTTAAAATTCAAATAGCCAATTTGCCATGACGGGATTGGATCATAATACTTACATAATGCGGTATACAGCCGTGAATTAAAAGGTGCATTAATCACTAAATTTTTCCCAGTCATTCTAGTGATACTTCTCAAATTGTCCAAGGCAATTTTTAGTGAAAGTTCATCATTGTAAACTATTGCACCAATATCAATATATGATTTTATCTTAATCCAAATTTTTACATCATTTAATTCAATCATATACTTATCATTACTTTGCCGGCATGTCATATTTTTGGAATTATAAACTGCGGCAATACCATATTCACTTTTTAAAATATTGAAAAATCCATCATAGTCTTGAAGATGCTTGTTCAATTGCGAATAAAACTCTTTTTTATTAACAAGCCACTTTAATTTATTACTGATTCTAAAAATTCCTTTAGGCTGCTCAATAATATTAAATCTAAAGACTGGATTATTGATAATACTCCAGTTTATTTTTTCCATTGCAGATCTGATTTGAATATTACTGTACATTCCGAAAATAAAATGCGCACCGATTTGCTTCAATTCCGAAATACATTCTGAAGCAAGCGCTGTTATTATGCCTGATCCTCTGAATTCAGGTGAGACACATGCATCACATGATTGTGAAGCGATAAATTCCATACCTTCTTTTTCAAATTGATTTGTAAGGGCACCGAATAACCCTGCAGGTTTATCATCTACATAAGCAAGGTATCCAATACATTGCAGTGATTCACATTTGTTTGTATATTTTGCATAGAAGTGGTTAAAGGACAGCTTTCCATTCAAGATCGAACTGTAAAGTTGATATGCATCACGCATATTTGCAGGAGTGATTTTCACAACACCCAAACTTTTTTTATCAATTATACCTGCCATGTTTAAAAAATCTTACCTGGTTGTTAGGTGATAAATATGGATTTACTCCCATCCTGATTTTACTTTCAAAATCTAAAGGTGTGATTCCTGGAATAAAATGATCTAAGAGTTGATAGGGAAACCCGAGAGATTTAATCAATTGAATCAATTCAGTGTTATAGCTGCTGTGTGGATATGAAAGTTGCGTGATTTGTTTTCCAGTATTATTTTCCAGATATTGACGAGCCTTTTCAATTTCTTCGCGAACATTTTCTATATTTATTTTCGTATAGTCGTTGTGAAAAAGCCCGTGACAACCAATGGTAAATAAATTATTTTCAGAAAGCTCACGTATTTCTTGTTCATCCATTAATTCCCAATAATCAAGATTCTCTTTCAGATCGAGGACGTTTGAAAAATCTTTCAAAACATGCATAGCATTTAATTTCGCTTCAGTCCCACGCTGCCGGCACCATTCTTTTAATGATTCTCCATTATATACATATCCTTTATTTTTTTTCTTAAAAACAGAATCGTTCACTTGGATTTCAGAAGGGCCATATGGAGATGTTATATCAAGAAAATCAGTCCATAAATAATGCATGCCAACAGCACGAACTGTAGTTATAAAAAAACTTGCAGGAATATTCATTTCTGAAAGTATTGGAGCTGCATAGGTGAAATTATTTCTGTAACCATCATCGAATGTTATTGCTATATTAAATTTTTTCGGATCTATTCTGTTACAAAAAATATCATCTACTGATACAAATTGGCAAATTGATTTCAATCCCTCCATCTGTGCTTTGAAATCCTTTATTGTTGTAAACCGTCTGTTGTATTTATAGGGATTTGATTTTACAAGGCCGTGATAAAGTAAAATTCTCGTATTACTTATTTTTTCCCCTTTAGAATTGAGGATTTTAGCCTGTGCGTTCCATTGCAACTGACTGGTAAAAATTTTAATTTTATTTTGCAGGGAGTTAGAATGCATCTGTTTCTTTTGCAGAGTAATAATTAAATCAACTGCCTTTTATACAACTGCACTGTATTCTCAATCCCAAAATACAATGCATCACTTATTAATGCATGGCCAATGCTCACTTCATCCAGATTCACAAGAGATTGTTTGAAGAATTTTAAATTGTCGAGATTTAAATCATGGCCCGCATTAATTCCCAAGCCAAGATCAAATGCTTTTTGTGCAGCGGAGATATAATTTTTAATTGCTGCGTTTTTATCTGCATGAAACTCCTCAGCATATGGCCCGGTATAAAATTCAATGCGATTTGTTCCGCTTTCTTTTGCTGCAATCACCTGGTTAATTTCGGGATTTAAAAAAATAGACACACGCACACCGAGTGATTGAATTTCAGAAATAATTTTTTGCAGTGAAGATAAATTTTGAAGTACATCCCAGCCGGTATTTGAAGTAATAACATCCGGCGGATCGGGAACAAGTGTTGCCTGTGCCGGTTTTACTTTGCGGATAATATCCATGAACCTTTCATCAGGATAACCTTCAATATTAAATTCTGTTGTTACAATTTTTGAGAGATCAAAAACATCCTGCAATGTAATATGTCTTTGATCGGGGCGGGGATGCACTGTAATTCCATCGGCACCAAATCGCTCACAGTCTTTCGCAAACTGCACTACATCGGGTATGTTACCGCCGCGGGCGTTGCGGAGGGTTGCGATTTTGTTTATGTTGACGGAAAGCTTAGTCATTAGAGGTAAAAATAAAAAAAACCGTTGAGTGAAAGGAGAGAAAGGTCATGAAGGTATGTTTTCGCTCATTTCTTCATTATCTCATTTTTCTCTGTGGTGAAAAATTAAACCGCCGAGTGAAAGGAGAGAAAGGAGATGAAGGAGAGTTTTTGCTCTTTTATTTCTTTAT
>CAYXBK010000028.1:0-46602 GCA_964463165.1 uncultured Chitinophagales bacterium | reverse complement strand
TGCACAAACCGGTTATTCGGATGCGGGTGCACGCACAAATGCAATGGGAAATGCATCTGTAACCAATGTGGATGTTTACAGTGCGCAAAACAATCAGGCGGCGCTCGGATATCTTGAAACAGGCGGAGTGGGTATCAGCACCTTAAATTATTTTTTGGTTGAAGGCGGCATCAATTCCTATTATGGGGTTTTTGCATTGCCGGTAAAAACTTCCGGAACATTCGGGCTCAGTTTAAATTATAAAGGCGACCCGACATTCAATCAGACAAAGATCGGAATTGGTTACGGGCGAAAATTAACAGATGAACTTGCAGTGGGTTTGCAGCTCGATTATGTCGGCACTTCAACTACGGAAGTCGGCAGCGGAAGTGCATTTACTTTCGATATTGGCGTATTGTATAAACCGGCGCAGGATCTTACAATCGGTGCGAAGGTGTTTAATCCGATCAGGGCAAAAACAGGATTGGATTATGAACAGGAATTACCTGCACTCATAAATGTCGGCCTGAATTACCATCCATCTGAAAAAATTAATTTATGTGCAGGAGCGGAACAGGAAATTGAAGAAATATTAAGAGGCAAATTCGGCATCGAATACCAGATCATTGATCAGTTATTTTTAAGAGGAGGATACATCACATATCCTTCGATGTTTTCGTGCGGAATCGGTGTAAAAATTCAACAATTCAAACTGGATCTTTCTGCTCAATTCCATCAGCAATTAGGTATGTCGCCGGGATTGGGCCTGTCTTATGATTTAAAATAATTTCATTTTTAATTACCCGTGATGACACATAAAATTAGTCCTCGTACAGTTCATTTGATTTTGTTCATCCTGATGTCGCCTTCCATATTCTCCCAGACATCTGAAAAGGTAGTGATTGAACGCCTGAATTTTTCATATAAAAAAGGAAATCATTTTCATTATACCGGAACCAATACATTTTACAATTATGATAAACCGGATCCTGTAACAGGAGCTGCAGAAGAATTAAATACCAATTCGGAATTATATTATTATATTGATAATGAAGAAGTGGACGAAGGAGATACGATCGTAAACTTTAATATCATGCAGATCGATGGTGAAGATACGATGACAATTAATTATTCGCCTTTGATGATCACCGACAGCGGAATGTATTTCTGGATCAATTTTTCCAAAGAAGATATTTCATCCAAGTCGCTTGCAAAATTAAAGAAGAAATATGCCGGTTACCGTTTTAATACGATTAAAACGCCGCTGCATTTTGATGATGAATGGGAACAACTGGATTACAGTTATAAAAAAAGTCTTTATTTCTGCATCACAACTGATACGGTTATAACAACAGGTATCGGCGATCTGCATGCGTTCGGCATTGCCAGTAAATCCATTTACAGAGAAGAAAAAGGGTATAAGATTTATACGCAGATCGTAGAATATTATTCTCAAGGCATCGGCAAAATACAGATGGAAACATTTACGTATGTTGTGATTGACGGTGGGAATGAAGAAATCCCCGTGCTGTATAATCTCATCACACTTTCCGAATGGTGGCGTGACGGAGACCAGACACATAAAAATTAAAACAACAACCATTGAAAAAAGCATTTTACCTGACCGCATTACTCCCGTTTTTCTGCATGCAAATAAATGCACAGAACAATCCGGGTGACGGGCGTTTGCTCGAAAGCGATATACTGGAAGATGCAGTTGAAAAAGTAGATAATTCGGATATTTCTTTCGATACATATCAGGAAAATTTAATCGATCTCCAACAAAATCCGATCAACCTGAATAAAGCAGGCATAAATGAATTACGTGCAACAACCATATTCACCGAATTACAAATAAGAGATTTATTGCGGCATATCAAATATTACGGCGAATTAACATCAATTTATGAATTACAAACGATTCCTTCCTTTTCAACTGAAGATATATACCGCATTAAACCATATGTGACCATCAACAATAAATCATTGCAAAATGCGGTGCCGTTTTACGAACAATTATATAAAGGCGATTACCAGTATTTTTTAAGATTTGGAAGATATATTGAAGTGCAGGACGGATATATTCCCGACAGCACGGGTGCAACAGGTTATTACGGAAATAATTTGCGCATCTATTCACGTTTCAGATACAGCTATCAGAATAAACTGAAATATGGAATTACGGTTGAAAAAGATGCAGGTGAGGAAGTATTCGGCACATCGCAGCCGCATGGATTTGATTATTATTCGTATCATTTTTTCAAAAAAGGAACAGGCACAGTCAAATCACTTGCAGTTGGCGATTATGAATTGCGTATCGGTCAGGGCCTCACAATGTGGAGTGGTTTTGGTTTCGGGAAAAGCGTTTACCCTGTTGCGATCAGAAGAGCAGGGCCGGTACTGGATGCTTATACTTCTGTAAATGAAAATCGATTTTTACGGGGTGCCGGAGCAACGATGGCAATTGGGAATACATATCTCACTGTATTCGGTTCTTATAAATCAGTTGATGCAAATATTTCACTTGTTGATTCAAGCGAAATGGAAGTGGTTGAAGTTTCAGGCCTCGATGAAAGCGGATTGCACAGAACGGAAAATGAACTTGCCAATAAAGATGCCATCAAAGAAACCCTGGCCGGTTTTGATGCGACATTTTATAAAGGACAATTTAATATCGGAGTGAGTTCTATATTTATGAAATTATCATCACCGGTAAATGAAGTTGTGAGCCCCTACGAAATTTATGATTTCAGCGGTAACCATTTATTGAATTCAAGTTTACATTACAATACACTATGGAGAAATTTATTGTTTTTTGGCGAAACTGCAGTGAGCGGAGATTTTAAAATTGCAACACTCAACGGAATTATTTTACCTGTAGATCCGAAAATTGATATCGCGGTGCTGCACAGATATTTTTCTCCCGAATATCAGAGTTTATATGCGCAGACTTTTTCTGAAGGTGCCATGCCGCAGAATGAACAAGGTACCTATTTCGGCACCGAAATTAAACCTGTGAGAGGCTGGAAGCTGAGTGGTTATATTGATTTGTATAAAAACCAATGGCTCCGCTATCAGGTAGATGCACCATCTTACGGAACCGATGTTCTTGCACAAATTACCTGGCAGCCTTCCAAAGTATTTGAATCGTATATCCGCTTCAAGCATGAAATCAAGGACGGCAATGCATCGTCCTCTTATTTTGATGAAAATCTTACAACCAATATTATTACGGGAATTGAAAAAAGCAGTCTGCGCATCCATGCCGATTACGATGTAAATAAAACAATCAATGTAAAATCAAGACTGGAAATAATTTATTATGATGAGCAACTTGGTTTTCCAGAAAAGGGATATTTATTATTCCAGGATTTTAATTATCACCCGATGAATTCACCGTTTTCATTTGCAACACGATTTGCCGTATTTAATACCGACAGTTATAATACAAGAATTTATACTTATGAATCAGAAGTGTTATACGCTTATTCTATTGTTGGTTTAAGCGGGCATGGAACGAGATCTTATTTTCTTCTCACCTATTCTCCTTTCCCTTGGCTCGATATATGGGCACGTATTGCAAACACGTGGTATGCAGAATCAGATGAAGTTGGTTCGGGCGACAATACGTTTCCCGGCAATACCCGCAGTGATGCAAAATTACAGGTCAGGGTAAAATGGTGATCTGCAGAAATACATTACAATACATGTGTAAAATCGTATTGATATACTCTTGCAATATCTTTATTTGTAATGATCCCGATCACTCTTTCATTTTCAACAACAGGCACGGCCTGAAATTTTCCTTCGCCTAATATTTCTATTACTTTTCCCTGTGAATCATTCGGCCCGACAGTTACAGGATTCTGCGTCATTACTTTTTCAACCCGAAATGATTTGTTCAATTCGTCTGCGGATAATGTTTTTCCCGATTTCGTTGCAGATACAACGAATTTCAACAAGTCGTTAACTGATACGATTCCAACCAGTTTATCTTTTTCTACAATAGGTAAATGTTGAATTTTATAATTTGTAAAGAAATCAGCTATTTGGTTGAAATTATTTTCTTTTCCTCCTACTATTACATTAGGGGTCATGAAATCAGAAGCTTTGCGTTTGAAAATCATAATCTTTATTTTTTTCAAACTTAGAAGATAGTCAATAGCCCCCGGATGACGCAGGTCAATGAGGAAGATGATTTATTCTACCTCTGAAAAATGTTGTATCAATACTGCATAACGAGCGTTTTTGCGACTCTGTCGTGGAGCGCCCTGTGTTCCCTGTCGAAAAATGCAACCAGATAGCCGATCATGAAAATTAATGATGAAATAATTTTTCCGATGAACCTGAGAAATGCAGTTGAGATATTGGATTTTGTTCCGTCCGATTTCGTTACTCTGATTTTGCAGATCCTTTTACCAATCGTTGCGCCCCATTTTCCTTCGAAAAAAACATTATATGCGAGAGGGATCAATAAAAATCCGATAATAACCTGCAATCCGAATTTTCGCATGAGTGATTTTACGGCAGCTCCCCGTACGACACCCTGTTCAAAAATGATTGGTTCAAAATAAGCGAACGACTGGTATTTATCCATCAAACTCGGCCGGCCTTCATCGCCTGAAGCTTCGCGGGGCGGTGTTTTACCCATTGAGAAAAATAAAAAAACACCGATAACGATCGACAATATTAATAAATCGATCAGAAACGCAAAAAATCTCCTGGAGACTTTTGCAAGTGCAGTTGTGTGTGTCATTGTGTGTGTGTTTATTAATAAAATTTCCAGGGCGAAATTCTATCGCCCGAAAAAAATAATCTATTAATTAGAGGAGTTAATTAATGTATTTATATACCGGTTCCTTTTCTAAGAACGAGTGTATTCGCTATCTTATCGTGTAATGCCTGATGTTTTTTATCAAAAAGCGCAAGCACATAGCCCAGCATAAAAATCAATGCCGAAACCGATCTGCCGATAAAACGGATAAATGCAGTGGGAAAACTGATCTTTCCGCCATCTTTTCTGCGCACTCTGATACCGGTAATCAGTTTACCGATCGTGCCGCCGAACAAAGCTTCAAACAACACATAATAAAGCATGGGTATTACCAGTAAACCGACCAACGCTTCCATCGGGTATTTCTTTAAAAAACTTTCAAAATAAGTAATATTATTCGGGCCGTTTACTATGCCGTCGGCATATGCAAAAAACTGATACTCATCAGCAAGGCTTGGTTTTCCTTCATCCACAAATGCATTTTCATCCGATTTACCCATTGCTAAAAGCAAAAAGGCAGAAATAACCATTCCCTTTAATATCCCGTCAACCAGGTAAGCTATAAACCGGATTAAAAGTCCCGCTGTTTGATAATTATGTGTCATTCAAATTAAATTAGCCTCAACGCAAATATAAGAACTTATAATTTTGCTCCCTGCCATCTTTCAACAATTACCAACATATGCTTCTGGATGATGGTCGCAATTATCTGCGGCGCAGATTCCTTCTCTGTTTATTTCTTTTACTCTACTTAACATGCAAGTCTGCACCTTTACTGACGCCTGATTTTCATACCTTTGCGGCAGAATGGAAAATATCAGGAATTTCTGCATTATAGCGCATATCGATCATGGAAAAAGCACGCTTGCCGACAGGTTACTTGAGGTTACGCATACTGTGAGCGGCCGTGACCTCCAGGCTCAGGTGCTGGATGATATGGATATTGAACGTGAGCGTGGTATTACAATAAAGAGTCATGCGATCCAGATGGATTTTACATACAATAAAAAACAGTATGTGCTTAATCTGATCGATACGCCGGGGCATGTGGATTTCAGTTATGAAGTATCAAGAAGTATTGCCGCCTGCGAAGGTGCTTTATTGCTCGTAGATGCAACACAAGGGATCCAGGCGCAAACAATTTCAAATTTATACCTCGCAATCGAACACGACCTGGAAATCATTCCTGTGGTAAATAAGATTGATATGGACGGGGCAATGGTGGAAGAGGTGAAAGACCAGATAGTTGAACTCATCGGCTGCAAACGGGAAGACATTATTGAAGCCAGCGGTAAAACCGGGATCGGCGTTGATTTGATTTTTGATGCGATCATTAACCGGATTCCTGCACCAAAGGGAGATGAAAATGCGCCTCTGCAGGCTTTGATATTTGACTCCGTTTTTAATTCCTACCGCGGCGTTGTTGCATATTACCGTGTTTTTCAGGGAACAATGAAAAAAGGCGACCGTGTGATGTTTGTGAATACGGAAAATGATTATGAAGCAAATGAAGTTGGAATCCTGAGGATGGAATATGAACCACGACAGGAAGTGCGTGCAGGTGATGTGGGTTATATCATCACAGGTATAAAGGAAGCAAAGGAAATTAAAGTGGGCGATACCATTACCCTGAAAAATAATCCCTGCAGCAATATTGTTGAGGGATTTAAAGATGTGAAGCCAATGGTATTTGCCGGAATTTATCCGATAGATAATGATGATTATGAGGACCTGCGTGATTCAATCGAAAAATTGCAATTAAATGATGCTTCACTCGTATTTGAACCAGAAAGTTCGGTTGCCCTCGGATTTGGTTTCCGTTGCGGTTTTTTAGGACTGTTACATCTTGAAATTATTCAGGAAAGGCTTGAGCGGGAATTCGATCAGAATGTGATCATCACCGTTCCAAACGTATCATTTGATTGTTTTACAACGGGAGGAAAAAAAATCGTCGTGCATAATCCAACCGACCTGCCCGACCCGGCATATATTGATCATGTGGAAGAACCATATATCCGTGCGCAAATTATCACGCAACCCGATTATATCGGATCGATCATGAAATTATGTATGGATAAACGAGGCATACTTAAAAATCAGATCTATTTAACAACAACAAGAGTTGAATTAACTTGGGAAATGCCGCTCACGGAAATCGTATTTGATTTTTATGATAAATTAAAATCCATTTCCCGCGGTTATGCAAGTTTTGATTATGAAATAATTGATTACCGTGAAGGTGATCTGGTGAAACTGGATATTAAACTGAACGGAGAAAATGTGGATGCATTTTCCGCATTGATCCATCGCGATAAGGCATACGAATTCGGCAGTAAATTATGTGCAAAATTAAAAGAGCTTCTTCCGAAACAGCAATTCGTAATTGCGATACAAGCCGCAATCGGCGCAAAAATAATTGCAAGAGAAACGATCAGTGCAATGCGGAAAGATGTAACTGCAAAATGTTATGGCGGTGATATTTCGAGGAAAAGAAAATTACTTGAGAAGCAAAAAAAGGGAAAAAAGAAAATGCGTCAGATCGGAACGGTAGAAGTACCGCAGGAGGCATTTTTAGCTGTTTTGAAATTAAATGATGATTGAAACAGTAAAACCCTGAACGCGGTTGTAAACCCGTTCAGCGGTTTGATGAAGAATAACTTTCGTACAGGAAATCAGATGTATAAATTCTGATTTCCAAATTGAATAGATTCCATGACTTTAATACTTGACGGAAAAAAATTATCTGCAGAAATTCAATCGGAAATAAAATCTGAGATTGAATTATTAAAATCCCATGGAAAAAAAGTACCGCACCTTGCAGCTGTTTTAATTGGTGATGACGGCGCCAGCCAGACTTATGTGAACAGTAAAATTAATCTCTGCAAAAAAGTCGGGATGCAGTCCACATTTATTCATCTGGCTGCAACAACAAGTGAATCAGAACTTTTACAAATTATAGAAGGATTGAATAATGATGATGCAATTGATGGATTTATTGTGCAATTACCTCTTCCGGAACATATTCGTGAAAATAAAATTGTAGAGGCAATTGATCCAAATAAAGACGTTGATGGATTTCATCCGATCAATCTCGGGCGCATGCAACTCGGTTTGCCTTGTTTTGTTTCGGCAACTCCGGCCGGTATTTTGACAATGCTCGAGCGTTATCAAATCAATACGGAAGGGAAACATTGTGTAGTGGTTGGAAGAAGTAATATCGTAGGCACGCCAATGAGTATTTTATTATCACGCAATTCAAATCCCGGAAATTGCACAGTAACAATCTGTCATAGCCGCACAAATAATTTAAAGGAAATTTGCCTGCAGGCTGATATATTAATTGCTGCGTTGGGAAGGCCGGAATTTATAACCGCTGATATGGTAAAAGCAGGTGCAGTTGTAATTGATGTCGGTATTTCGCGGATTGAATCAGACAATGAAAAAGGATATTTGATAAAAGGAGATGTGAAATTTGATGAGGTGGCGCCTAAATGCAGCGCCATATCTCCTGTTCCGGGCGGTGTTGGTTTAATGACTGTAATTTCACTCCTGATGAATACCATGAAAGCTGCTAAGAAATTAACCTTTTAAGAGTTAAACAATGCGCATTCTTCCTGTAATGGAGCAATTTTATACGATTCAGGGTGAAGGGTTTCACCAGGGGAAGGCTGCGTATTTTATCAGGTTGGGCGGATGCGACGTGGGTTGTGTATGGTGCGATGTAAAGGAAAGTTGGGATGCAACAAAACATCCGCAAAAATCAATTGAAGAAATTATTGCGGAAATAAAAAAATACCCTGCGCAAATTGTTGTCATAACAGGTGGCGAACCTTTAATATATGATTTGACTGAATTAACTTCTGCGCTCCAAAAATTAAATTATAAAACACATCTTGAAACAAGCGGCGCATATCCGTTAACGGGAACATGGGACTGGGTTTGTTTTTCTCCGAAAAAATTCAAACAGCCATTATCTGCAGTTGCAGATAAAGCAGATGAATTAAAAGTCGTAGTATACAATAAATCCGATTTTGCATGGGCGGAAGAAAATAAAAAAATGGTAGCTCCCTCCTGCAAATTATACCTCCAACCTGAGTGGAGTAAACATGATGAAACGACAGCCGGGATCATTGCTTATATCAAGGAACATCCTCAATGGGAATTATCCATGCAATTGCACAAATTCATCAATGTCCCTTAAAAATCATCGGTCAGTATTTCAAAAGCATATTCACATTTTCGAAAATCAAACAATATAAAATAAAAACGGCCTGCAAAAATTTGCAGGCCGTTGATTTTATGATTTAATCCGAATGATTATTTCTGAATCATTACAGGATAGCTCAACTGATGTTCGCTGTTGATCAGTTTCACCTGGTACATACCGGCTGAAACATTATCAAGAGAAACATTTTCAGTGAAATTATTATTTGTAATATCAATTGATTTCTGATATACCACTTTACCGATTGCATCATACACAAACAATTCAAAATTATTGTTTTCGTATCCGCCGATTTGTAAAGTAAATGCACCGTTACTAGGGTTCGGATACATTGTAACAGTGCTTGCGGTTTCACCTGTGCGTGCAAGTGTTGTCCAGTAAACCCAAGGAGAAGGATTGGAAACAGCACCCTCGCCGTAACAAACATTTTTTGTTCTGAATCCGTAGGTAGTAAGAGGAGTTAGATTTCCTGTTAAATAATAAATATTTGTGTTTGTACCACGTGTGGCAATCAAGCCGGTTGCGGTATTCCATAATGTAACTCGATATTGTGAAACATCCATTGCTTCCCAATGTAAAACAGAGCTGGTTGATGTAATTCCGTCAACCCATCCTGCTGCAGGAACAGCGCATAATGTTGGAGTGATATTTACATTGTAATCTTCTGTTTCACCATAAGTATAATCAGGGCAGGCAAGCATACCGAGTGTATTCCATGACTCACGTGTGCGCAATCTTGTGCTGCCTAAAGTTGCTCCGTCCGGAACGGTAAATTCTATACTTCCGACAGTATAAGCACCCATGCCTGTAACTTCGCCTAATTTTTCTGTTACTTCGTCAAATACACCGTCAGCATTGAAATCGATCCATGCGGCAACTCCATTATTGGAACCATATGATCCTGAAGTAATATTGATTGTGTATGTTTCTCCTTGTGCAATGTCGGTTGACATATCACTGTAATAAGTATAGTATGGTGCACCTGAACCTTCAGTTGTGTTGTTTATTACACCAAGCGTTACATTGCTGATAAAATCTCCATCACTTGTTCCTGTTATATACGTTGGTTCACAATAGCAATCAGTTGCTTCATTCTGTCCAACATACACATCTCCTGAAACTGTTGATTCACCTGAAGCAGTACAAGTTACAGTGCAATGATACCAGGTAGCAACACTTTGAGAAGTGCTGTAAGAAGCTGAAGTTGCACCACCGATATCAGTCCAGCCGATACCATCAACAGAATAGGCCCACTGATAGGTTATACTTCCGGCAGCTATTGGTGTTACCGACAAGGTGAAAATGTCGGAAGGACATACAGTTTCCATAGTTGATAAAGCTGACCCAACTTCCGGTGCACCTGTACAGGTAACAGCAGCTGAAACTGTAAACATGATCTGTGGTCTGTAATCCGGACCACCTGGTGTATAATCTGAATATGTTGTTCCTGTATAAGAACAAGGTGATAATTCAACATCACTTCTGTATGTATGTGAACCGTTGAAAGCGAGAGGACCTGTCCATGTAGCCTGACCATTGTAAGTATAGGTACCTAAACTTGAACCACCGCAGATTTCAATAAGGATATTGCTTGAACCATCCCATGTGAAAGGGCTCGCAAGTGTAAATGAGTTCACACCAACTGTAGGGGTGTAATCTGTAGGCCCCCAAACAACTGATGCTCCTTCTTCCCAGGTTGTTAAACCTAAGGAGGAAGTACCTGTAGACATAATTTTCAATGAATAGCCTTCTGTTGCATTAACAGTCGGGTCAACCGCAACAATATTCCAGCCGATCTCGGTAATATCGCCGGCTACCATTCCTGCTGCCGATAATTCGGAAGCAAGATAAAGGAACTGCATTCTCTGGGTTTTATACCAATCGCCGAATGGAGTAGGATAAGAAGTTGTGGTATTGGACCCATTGTCGGCTCCAATCGTGTACGTTTGAGCATGAGCGCTTGCTGCTACCACAAAAAGCAATGCAAACACCGATAGTCGTGTAAACAAATTTTTCATAAGTGTTATTTTAGTTATAGAGTCAATGAAATATTAAGGATTGTAAATATATGGAAACTTTATTAAAAAATAATGCATACAATTTTTTTTGTATGGTCAGATTATGCCGGGTTTCACGTCCGCACCCTGAATGAAAACCGATCGTATTTGAAAATTTGTTTCGAGTCCTGAAATGCATATAAAATCGGCATATTTACCCTGTGTAATACTCCCGTTGATTTCTTCAACACCATTTGCAATTGCCGCACCCATAGTATAAGCAAAAACTGCTTCCTGCATTGTAATTTTTTGTGATGGAGCAATCACTTCACCAGAATTTGACAGGCGTGTGATTGCGGCTTCCATATTCGCCTGCGGTGAAAAGTTTTTTACAACAGGCGCATCTGTAGACAATGCAAGATTAATTCCTGCCTGCAACACGTCATGTAAAGGATAAAGTTTGTTTAAATAAAATTCAGGCAGATAATCAATAAAATTTTTCCCTAATTCAGATATAAAAATTGGTTGCATTACAGCAGATACCTGCAGGTTCCTCATTTTCAAAAGATTTTCCGCAGTTGGCAATCCAAGGTGTTCGATGCGATTGAACAAATTGTTGTTATGGTTTGAAGATATTTTTTCGTACACATCGAGTACCATATCAATTGCTGCATCTCCGATTGCATGTGTTGCAATTTTAAATCCCGCCTCCTGCGATTCCATTGCGAGTTGCATGAATACATCTTTCTGCAATCTTAAAACGCCAAATGTATTTTCATTTTTATATGGATTTTTTAATGCGGCGGTTTTGCCGCTCAATCCTCCATCAGCAAAAAATTTAACAGTATTTACATTTAAATAAGGTGAGGCATAAAATTCCGGGTTGGGATAAATTTTATTGATACCATCAGGCACCCGAATCGGAATTGCATTAATTCTCATTTTTAATTCACCGCTGCGGTTCATGTTTTTGTATACCTCCAGCAAATCATTTTCAACTGCCGGATCTGTTGCTGAAGTAATGCCGTTTGCAAGCAGTTCCTCCTGTGCTTCAAGGACCATATGCCTCAATTCCGCCGGAGTATATTTTGGAATCTTTGACAGAATAAGTCCGATGGCAGTTTCCGTGAAATGACCTGCAAGTTCGCCATCCGGAAAATATTTTATTTCACCGCCCGCCGGGGCGACTGCAGTTTTTGTGATGCCGCATAATTCCAGCGCTTTTGAATTCACAATGATCTGGTGTGCACATGTCCTGGTAACACAAACCGGCCGGTCGGAAATGATTTTATCAAGATCTTTTTTCGACGGCATTTTTTGATCGGGAAAATTCGCCTCATTAAAACCCCTTGCCTGAATCCACTTCATATCCGGAAACCGCTGCGCATATTCGTATATGTTCTCCAGCATTTCCTCGAGACTTTGCACACCACGTAAATCAAGCATATACGTACGTAAATTCCCGACTTTCCAGATATGAATATGCGCATCATTTAATCCGGGTAAAACAGTTTGCTGTTGCAGATTTATGAGAATTGAATTTTCATTCTGCAAGGATAAGATCGGTTCATCCTGTCCGACTACTGTAAATTTTCCATCTTCAATAATAAATGCAGTTGCATATGGATGGGATATATCCTGTGTAAGTATTTTTCCGTTGTAGAAAATTTTTCGTTGCATACGGGAAAATTTCAAACCGGAATCATTTTTCTTTTTTCATGTGCTCTTTGAATTGCCGCTTCAAGCACATCCAACCCTTCATTTAGTTGTTCATCCGTCATGACAACCGGTGGCAATAAGCGGATACAATTTGAAAATAAACCTGCACGGATTAAAATTATTCCGTTTGAAACGGCATCCTTAATTACTTCCATTGCCAACTCAATATCCGGTTCTTTTGATCCTCTGTCCTTTACAAATTCAATCAGACGCATTGCACCCATACCCCGAACATCTCCAACATATTTATATTTTGATTTCCATTCTTCCAATCTCAAGGCAATTAAATTCCCAATATGATTTACTCTGTCCAGAAATTCATTTGATGATAAAATTTTCAATGCTTCAATTGCGGCAACACAGGCAAGCGGATTTCCACCATACGTACCTCCTACCCCGCCCAAATGCACGGCATCAATAATTTCAGCTTTACCTGTAATTGCACTAACCGGCATACCGGCACCAATTGATTTTGCCATACAAATAATATCCGGCACCACATTAAAATGTTCACACGCAAATAATTTTCCGGTGCGGGATGCGCCGCATTGAATTTCATCAAAAATTAAAACGATACCGTGTTGTGTGGCAACTGATCTCAATTTCTCCAAAAATTTTTTGGGCATGGGAATAAATCCGCCTTCACCCATTACCGGTTCAATAATAATAGCAGCCAAACTCTCCGGATCAATTTGAGAGATCATTGCAGTTTCAAATTGCTTTATACAAAAATCAATATAATCTTCATCCGAAAACTGATCGGGTTTTCGATACATATTTGGTGCAGGCAAACGAACAATATCATTTACAAATGGCCCGAATCCTTTTTTAAATAATGCGTATTTACTTGTGAGAGATAATGTGAGCAATGTCCGTCCGTGATAACCACCTTCAAAGCAAATAATTGCTGATCGCTTTGTATAATACCTTGCAATATTCACTGCATTTTCAACCGCTTCGCTACCAGAATTTGCAAGTAATGTTTTTTTCGGATAATCACCCGGTGTGATTTTATTTAATAATTCAGCGAGTTCAACATATGGTTCCGGTGTTGCCACCAGCGAACAGATATGGATATATTTATCCAATTGCTCTTTCATTGCATTTATTACCTTGCTGTTGCGGTGACCGATATTCATCATACCGATACCACCTGCGAAATCGAGCAGAATATTTCCATCAACATCGATCACCGTTCCGCCGTCGGCGTATTCAATTGCAACTTCGGTTGATTTTGCCAGGCCAGCCGGCATTGCATTTTTCCGGCGTTCAATTATTTCAATTGATTTCGGTCCGGGGATCTGCGTGAGTAATTTTATTGTTGACATTTTTGTTGATTTATTTAGTTCTGAGTTCTGAGTTCTGAGTTCTGAGTTCTGAGTTCTGGGTTCTGAGTTCTGGGTTCTGGGTTCTGTGTTCTGGATTCTGGGTTGCAGCGCAAGCTAATTTCGCATCAGCCTCCTGACTCCTTCCGCTGTACGGCGGACTGATTCCTGACTCTGTTCTACTCCAGCACAATTATCGCCCCTGCATTGCCGCAAGTCGGATCATTTAAATAATCTTTCATTAATCCTTTTATTTTAAATCCGATTTTTTCCTGCACGGAAACTGTCGGGTCAAAAATTTCATGATTTAAAACTTTCTCATAATATTCATCAATATTCATTTCGTTTTTATAATTGCTAAATCCATTCAGCATACCGACGGTTAATTGTCCTTTGCAACCAAGTTGTTTCGCAAGATCTTGCCTGATTGTATAAAATGCTTTTGCAATTCCCTGCCCGCGATAATCCGGGTGCACGCTCACATCAATTCCGTAAAGCCATTCTCCATCAGGGTCATGATTTGTAAGCCACCCTCCTGCAACTGTTTCTGAAAAAGTATGATGGGCGGGATTTTCAAGATCAAAATTATAGCGCATTGTCGTAGTTCCACCGATCACTTTATTTCCATCCAGCCCAACAAATTGTCCCTCCGGAAAAATTTCAAGATGTTTTAAATAATGCTCGCGATGCAAAATCTCATCTTCAGCTAAATTCGGGAAAACTATATATTGCAATTCTTCCAATGCCTGAGCATGTTCGGGTTTTGTATTTGTGATGATGATATTATTTTGTAAAATCAGTTCCACTTTTATTTATCACTTTTTTCAATTTCAAATTTTGCTCAATTCACAATTTTGTTCAATTCGCAATTCGCATTAAAAAATAAATCCCATTCCAACATAAACCAAACATGTCGTCACCCATGCAGTTAACGCCAGCGGCAATTGACTCAATCCATGTTGCATATTATTTGTCTCGCAACTCTGTGATGTAAGAATTGTTGCATCGGAATATAAACAAGCATTTGCTCCAAAAACTCCTGCACTGATAATTGCACCGATATTCAGCAATACGTTTGAATCAATTGCCTGTGCCAAAGGAATCACAATCGGAATGGAAACAACATATAAACCCCAGCTCGAACCGGTTGTAAATGAAATGAGTGAAAGTGAAATAAAAATAACTACGGGTAAAAATCCTTTGCTCACATAAGGCGTTACCGAATTGATCACATATTGCGTCAATCCCATCTGGTCGCCAACATCTTTTAACTCAAGTGAAATCACAACAAGTGCCAGTGCAAATACCATTGAATTAAATCCGGAAAAAATCGTCTCCGTTAATTGCTGCACATTTGCCAGTTTAAGGATCAGGAAATAAAAAAAGGTAAATGCCACGCCGATCATCACACCCTTCAATGCATCGATCTCAATACCCGGTGTGGCAGGATCCTGAAATGCGACCGTGGCAAAAAGCACCACCAGCAATGGAATTAAAAAATGCCTCGCTTTCGGATTCACAAGTTTCGGAAATGCTTCAAAATGCACTGAAGACAATTTTGTTCCTTCCGGAATAATTTCATCAGTTGTTTCCGCACGAACAATTGCGTTTTTCATTTTTCCGAAAACCGGAATGATGCCGTAAATAAATAAGGGCACCATTAAAACAGAAATCCAACCGTACGAAACAAAAGGAATCACAGATAAATATGTTGTGAGTCCTTTCCCTTCTCCTGCATAACCTGTCGATTCGAGAATACCGCCGATAAAAATTGTCCATGTTGATATGGGAACGATCACACAAACGGGCGGCGATAATGTATTCACAATATAAGCGAGATATTCCCTTGGAATTTTAAATTTATCGGTAATACTGCGCATCGTAATTCCCGTTGTTAATGCGCTGAGATAATCATCAATAAAAACAAATACACCCAGAAACCAAGTACCCATCAATGCCTGTCGTTTTGTATGAATATATTTCAGCATGCGCTCTCCGAATTTCATCGCACCACCGCTTCTTATCATCAATGCCATGACAGAACCATATAAACCGCAGACAAGAATCACCCAAACGGTATCCTCACTCATCATCACATTATATAAGGAAGATATGAATCCGTCAAAAAACCCCCAGCCGTCGATCACAATAAAACCTGCAATACAGCCGATCAATAATCCTTCGAAAGAGGAACGCAAAATAATTGATACGATCACAACCACTAACGGCGGAATTAATGATTGCCATCCGAAATAAGTTGTTGCTTCAGTCATGAATTAATTCAGTTATAGTTTAAACTTCAACAATAAAATATAAATCATTTTATCAAATTCCATCAGCTAATTTGCTAATCAGCTAATCAAACTCCTCCAATCGAAATTAATTTCTTCTCCATGTATTCCAGCATTCCTTCACTCCCGCTTTCATGTCCGATACCACTTTGTTTCCATCCGCCAAACGGTGCCTCCGTTCCATGCGGCGCCCATTCATTTATGCCTACAATCCCGCATTCCAATGCTTCACTTAAATGAATTGCGTTTTGCAAATTATTCGTCCAGATATAAGCAGATAAACCATATGGAGTTGCATTTGCTTTTTCTATTACTTCCTCAATCGACGAAAATTTAATGACAGGCATTACAGGGCCGAAAATTTCTTTTTGAAAAAATTCTGAATTTTGATTTTCAACTTTTACGATGGCCGGCGAAATAAAATTTCCTTCCTTTGATTTCATTCCACCAATCAGAATTTCATTTCCTTCATTTTTTGCTTCCTCAATTACATGTAAAATATGTTGCTGCTGCGTTTTATTAATAAGCGGTCCGATTCTCGTTTCAACTTCCAGTCCATTCCCCATTTTTAATTCCGATGTATAGCGCACTACAGCTGAAAGATATGCATCATAAATTTTTTCCTGCACATAAAATCGTTGTGGTGCGATGCATACCTGGCCGCAATTCCTGAATCTGTTGGCTACAGATGTTTTTGCGAGTGTATCAATATCAACATCATCCATTATAATTACAGGTGCGTTACCGCCTAATTCCAATGCAAGTTTCGTATTTGTTTTGGAAGCACCATCCATTAATATTTTCCCGACTCTGGTACTTCCAGTAAAACTTATTTTTTTTACTGCCGGGTTATTGATCATTTCATCTCCGATTTTTGCTGCGTCACCATTTACAAGATTCACAACACCTTTTGGAATTCCGGCTTCAAATAAAGCAGCAATTAAATTCATTCCTGTGAGGGGCGTATATTCACTCACTTTGGCAACAATACAGCAACCCGCAGCCAAGGCCGCGGCCCAGGCCCTTACGGGATTATATGCAGGAAAATTCCATGCTGTGATCACACCGATCACACCCATCGGCTGATAAATTACCTGCATGCGTTTATCGGTGCGTGATGATGGAATTACTTTTCCATAACTTCTTTTTCCTTCTTCAGCATACCATTCAAATAAATTGGCCGCCACATTTAATTCACCTTTAGCTTCAGCAATGGGTTTACCGCTTTCAAGCACCATATCATTTGCATAAACAGAAATATTTTTCCTGATTATTTCAGCAGTGCGTTTTAGTATTTCACTGCGGCTCCAGGGTGATAATTTACTCCAGGTCTTAAATGCAAATGAAGCCGCATCAATTGCATTTCTGCAATCAGCATCATCTCCATACGGTACTGTGCAAATAATTTCATCTGTTGCCGGATTCATCACTTCCCAAGTGCTGCCATTCAATGCATCAGTAAATTCGCCGTTTATAAATTGCTTTTTCATGAATTCATTTCAATTTAGATTTACCAGTCAAATTCATCAGCTAATCAGCTAATCAGCTAATCAGCTAATCAGCTAATCAGCTAATTCCCTCAGGCTTTCTTCCAATATATCCAATCCTTTATTTAAATCATCATCACTGATTACCAAAGGTGCAAGGTTGCGAATCACATTTCCATGCACGCCTGCACTCAAAACAATTAATCCTTTTTCATAACAGCGCTGCACAATTTTTTTGCAGAGATCTGCATTCGGTTTATTAAAATCTCCATCAACGGATAATTCAAATGCCATCATTGCTCCGAGCCCGCGTACATCGGAAATATGTTTGGGGAATTTGGTTTTGAAATCTTCAAATCGTTTCCGGATAATTTCACCGACATGTTTTCCTTTCGCATTCAAATCAATTGATTTCATATAATCAATTGTTGCGCTCACGGCGACACAACATAAAGCATTACCGAGATAGGTTCCGCCGATTGTTCCTGCATTTATTCCATCCATGATTTCTGTTTTTCCCATCACGGCACCAACCGGCATACCGCTGCCCATACTTTTTGCCCAGGTGCTTAAATCAGGAATGATATTATAATGATGAAAAGCGGCCCACTCTCCTGTACGTCCAAATCCGGTTTGCACTTCATCAAGAATTAGTAAAATGCCGTTCTCACCACAAACTTTGCGAAGTTCCTGTAAATATTTTTTCGGGATAACATGAAATCCGCCTTCACCCTGCACAGGTTCAACAATGATTGCAGCAACATTGGAAGCGGAAACTGTTGTATGAAAAAATTCTTTTAATTGATTGATATGATCAATTGAAAATTCGTCAATTGTTTTTTCTCCTGGATAATAAGAATAAGCAGGAAAATCAATCCTATATACTTCAGGAGCAAAAGGGCCAAAGCCCGTTTTATACCCCACTTTACTTGTAAGTGTAGATGCCAATAAGGTGCGGCCATGAAATGCCTGTGAATAACAAATAATTGCAGATCGCTTTGTGAATTGACGGGCAATTTTAATTGCATTTTCAACTGCTTCGGCGCCGCTGTTTGTAAACATGATTTTTGCTGATGATCCGTGAGGTAATATACCTATCATCTTTTCTGCCGCATCAAGATATTGCTCATATATGCTGACATTAAAACATGTATGAATAAATTTATCCAACTGCTTTTTAATTGCTTCTACAACCGGTGGCGGGCAATGTCCTGCATTTATCACACCAATACCACCGGCGAAATCAATAAATTCATTTCCATCTGCATCAATAATTTTTGCACCGCTCGCAGTTGATACACTAGAAGGATTAAAAATCCCCAATGCATTCGGAACAAATTGTTTTCTTCTTAAAAATAAATTTTCTGTTTTTGTCATTTAATTCATCTTTCATTTTGAAATATGCTGCTGGCCACTTGCTACTAGCTACTAGATACTAGCTACTAGATACTACCCTTCCATAACAATCGTTTTCACATTCACAAATTCCTTCATTCCATAATAAGATAATTCTCTTCCATAACCGGATTTTTTTACACCGCCGAATGGATATTTCGGATCTGATTTCACCATTGTGTTAATAAACACTGCACCGGATTGAATTTGTCGTGCATAATGATATGCTTTATCCAAATCGTTTGTAAAAATCGTAGATGCTAATCCATAGCGATGACTATTTGCAATTGCAATTGCAATTTCCGCATTTGATGCTGTAATAACGGAAGCCACCGGCCCGAATAATTCTTCATCAAATGCGGGCATACCCGATTTTATATTTGCAAGTAATGTGGGCTGATAGTTTGCTCCGTTTCTTTTTGACCCGGTAATCACTTCGGCACCTTTCTGCAAGGAATTATTTTGCTGCATTTCAATTTCTTCAGCGGATTTTAAAGTAGAAACCGGGCCCATATTATTTCCAGGATCAAACTGATCGCCCTGTTTTATTTTTTCGATTTCATTTTTGAATGCCTGTAGAAATTCATTTTTAATTTTTGCTTCAACTATAAACCGTTTCGCCGCAATACAACTTTGCCCTGCATTTTGCATACGGCTTTGTGTTGCGATTTTTGCTGCTTTTAAAATATCCGCATCTTCCAAAATAATAAACGGGTCGGATCCGCCCAGTTCAAGCACCGATTTTTTAATATGCTTTCCCGCAATTGATGCAACAGATGAACCGGCCGCCTCACTTCCGGTTAAGGTAACACCCTGCACAATTTTATGCTGAATGATTTTTTCAGATTGAGAAGATTCAATGATTAATGATTGAAAAACATGTTCGGGAAAACCGGATTCGATAAATGCTTCTTCGAGATGCAATGCACATTGTGTTACATTTTTTGCATGTTTTAATAAACCCACATTACCGGCCATAAGCGAAGGAACAGCAAACCGAATTACCTGCCAGAATGGAAAATTCCAGGGCATAACGGCAAACACAGCTCCGATGGGATCAAATGCAACAAGCGATTTAATACTTTCTTCATTTTGAATGATCTCATCCTTTAAAAATTGTTCACCATGTTCTGCATAATATTCACAACAAACAGCACATTTTTCGACCTCGGCTGTAGATTCCTTTATTGTTTTTCCCATTTCGAGAGAAATATTATGTGCATATTTTTCTTTATTTCTGCGAAGTGTTGCAGCCAATTGTATAAACAAATCAGATCTGTTCTGAAAACTTGTATTTCGCCAATTCAAAAAAGCATTTTCAGCCTGCACCAGTGATTTTTCAATCCGGGCATCATCGAATATTTCGAATTCATTAATTAATTCGTTATTAAAAGGATTTATCGATTGAAATTTTTTCATTTGAATATTGTGCCACCCCCGGGTTTTATTGAATTGATTGGTATTTTTTTATCATAATAATGTCATGCCTTCCGGATTTACTTTACCTGATACATACTACCTTATACTTTATACTTTTACCATCCTGACTCCTTCCTCCTTCCTCCTTCCTCCTTTCTCCTTTCTCCTTTTTCAATACCCCGGATACTGCACAAGCAATCCGCCGCTTGCACCAATTTCTCTCTGCGGAATTGGAAGACATGGAAGAACATCATCTCCCAAAATATCATTTAATATTCCAAAATGTGCTAAATCAAAATAGCGGTGACCTTCGAAATTTAATTCTGCACGGCGCTCATCCATTAATTTTTGCATAAATTCCTCCTCGTTGTCCGGATTAGTGGTAAACATCCCGCGAGCAAATGTCAAATCGGTGAGTGCATCATTTCCGCCACCTGCAAAACCTTGCGCTTCGGCTTTAATTAAATACATTTCTGCATTCCGAACAATGTATGCGCTATTATCCTGAAAAACTTCACCGCGATATTTTTGTGTTCTTCCGTCAGGTTCGATGCTTACATCATTATTAATAAAATCAACAAGTCCTGCACGTAAATCATCCGGACGATCTTCGAAAAAGTTATTTAGGTCTTTCGCGGTAAGAAATGATACTTCACTGCGCAATGCATCGGCACGTGCAAAGGTTAATGCATTAAACTGACTTTTATCCTGGTTATCAAAAGCAAGTTCAAAAATAGCTTCGGAAGAAAATTTTGTGGTATAAACAGATAGAATTTGTTCTCCAACCGACAATGTTGCAAAACCCTCATCAATTACTTTATCAGAATATAATACTGCATTTGGATAATCTTTTTCATATTGGAATACTCTTGCTAAAAATGCCTGACAGGCAGTCTTTGTTATAAACTGCGGTCCTTTAAATGAAGGTGGATCTATGCGCAGATCATCATTCGATAATAACGTTTCAGCCTCCGTTAAATCATTTACAATTGCACTATAAGTTTCTGCAACCGTACTTCTTCCTACCTGTGCAGTTGTTTCAAGAACGGATGTTACAACGGGAATTCCTAAATTAGAAGTTAAGTCCCAGTGTTCACCAAACATGCGCAATAAATCGAAATGTGCCATCGCACGAATTGTGAGTGCTTCACCTTTTATATCGTTTCTTAATTCATCGCTCAACAAGGGATCTTCGATTATATCTACATTTCCAATAATTTGATTTGCCGTGTAGATGGTATTATAAATTGAGATCCAGATATTTTCGATATAAATATTATTCGGTGTAGCTGCTTTTAATCCGAGTTCATCAAGATCAAGGTTATCATATCCGCCGGTTGCACCATTATCGCTGTATGCATCTGCAACAAGCTGATAATAGCCACCGTAATAATATTGGTTTTGCAATGTGTTGTATAAACCGATCCTTGCATTTTCCAGACTTGCCAGATCGGTGAACATATTTTCATCTGCTATTTCATTTGTTGAAGTTTGCGAAAGAAAATTTTCGCAGGAAGAAAAAAGAAGAGATGAAAGAAAAATAAAAATTAAACACGAACCTGACAGCCGGCGCCGGGCTGGTGCTGCGGCAGGCTGGGGCGCTAAGGCGCTAAGTGAGTTTTGCGATTTTATATTTTGCAGTTTCATAAGTTTCCAGTTTAAAATTTAAAATTAAATCCAACCATATATGTTCTTGCCTGCGGATATGCCGCATAATCAACACCGGCAGTTTCAGGATGATCGCCGCCGGTTGAACTTACTTCGGGATCAAAGCCTGTATATTTTGTAAAGATGAATGCATTTTGCACTTCAGCATATATGCGCAATGAATTAAACATTTTCTGATTTTCCGGTTTAATTGTGTAGCCGATCGTGATCTCACGAATGCGCAAATGCGAACCATCTTCAAGAGCTTGTCCTGAATTCTGATAAAAATTATAATTAAATAAAGATGCCCGCGGAATATCCGTCTGGTCGCCGGGGTTTTGCCAGCGATCATCCACCACATGTGTATTATTTGCATATACCTGATAGAGATCAAAATTTTCGTCCCAGCCATAATCACTCCAGCCTAATGTTTGATAAGTGGACCTGATTAAATTATACACATCATTTCCGATTGTATATGTTGCAGAAATTCCGAGATCCCAGATTTTATACCGCAACGACGTATTAAATCCTCCATACCAGTCGGGTGTTGCTTTGCCGAGAATTGTTGCATCGCCATCATCAATTATTCCATCGCCATTTGTATCCGTATAGACCGGGTCGCCTGTTTCCGAATCAACACCTTCATAAGGCACGCCCCAGAAAGAACCATAAGGCTGGCCTTCCACAAGAATATGTGTTGCTGTTAAATCGGTATATGCGCTTACTAAAATACTATCGGTACTCAAATCAATTATTTCATTATGCAGATACGAAATATTTCCACCAAAGCTCCACTCAAAATCTTTTTTATCAATTAAGATCGCATCAAAAGAAAATTCAACACCGCTGTTTTCAATATTGCCGTAATTGCGGGTTACAGACCCAAATCCAGTTACACCTTCAATTACATCTTCACTCAATAAATCTGTTTTATTTCCGAGATAATATTCAAATGAACCATTCACTCTTCCTTTCCATAATTCATAATCAAATCCGATATTGAACATTTTATTTTCCTGCCATTTTAAATTTTCATCTGCAAGATTTCGCGGGCCCAATCCTGCTTGTCCGTTATAATTCACCGGACTCCAAAATGAGATATATTGGAAATCGCCAATTTCCTGATCACCTGTAATTCCATAACTGGAACGCAATTTAAAATCTGTAAGAAATAAAGATGACGGCCAGAAAGCTTCATCACTTATATGCCATCCAACCGATCCTGCAGGGAAAAATCCAAATTGATTATTCGGAGAAAACCGCGATGAACCATCCAACCTTGCACTTAATGAAAATAAATATTTGCTTTGAATATTATAATTCGCTCTTCCTAAAAAAGAAACAATTGCCCATCTGCTTGCATATGAATCACCACCTGTTACAATTGCTGCACTCGATACATCCTGCAAACCTGATCCGATCGGGAAACCCTGACCGCTGATGCTTACAAAATCGCTGTTGGATTCCTGCAAAGTAAATCCGCCGATCACATTTAATGCACTTTCATTTCCGAGATCTTTATCATAACTCAGAATATTTTCTCCCAGCCAAACTGTTTGACGATATGTGCTGTTGATTGCTTTCCCGCCAACAGATTCGGCATCGGTTGTGAGCGGAGAAAAATACATATCATCAGTTAAAGAAGTAATATCTGCAGACCAGGATGTTCTGAATTTTAAATTGGGAATGATTTTATATTCTGCGAAAATTGTTGCAAGTGCCCGGTTACTTTGTGTGAACGGAATAATTTCTTTTGTAGATAAAACAGGATTATCACTCAACCAGCTTGCCTGATAATCTTCGAAACTTGCATAGGTGCCGTCATCTTCATACACGGGCATTAACGGAGATGCACCAATTGCATTCGTTACCGTTCCTGTATACACATTATCATTTAAACTTCTGCGGTTGTCGGAATGTGTAAAAGAAATATTTTCGCCTATCGTTAATTTCTCTCCTACTTTATGATCTAAATTGATCCTTGAGTTAAATCGTTTATAATAGGATTCAATTACAATTCCCTGCTGGTCAAAATATGAATTGGAAATAAAAAATGTTGTTTTATCATTCCCGCCTGAAGTTGAAAATTCGACGTTGTTGATCGGTGCGGTTTGAAAAATTTCATCCATCCAGTTTGTATTTACACCGGTGAACCAGCTGTCGGGAAGCGGGTTTGTCGACAAGGCCGGATCATAATCTTCGCCGAAAATTGTGGGATCTGCATTATATGCATTTAAATCATTTTGCCTTGCTTCTTCAATTAATGCTACAAATTCATCCGAACTTAAAAAATCGAGCGGCCTGGAAACCTGCTGAATACCTGAATAATAATTCAGATCGAATTTTGTTTTTCCCGCCTTACCTCTTTTTGTTGTGATTAAAATCACACCATTTGCAGCACGTGCCCCGTAAATGGAAGCAGCAGATGCATCTTTCAATATTTCAATTGATTCGATATCATCCGGGCTGATATCGGAAATAGAAGAAATGTTTTGCCCGTTACCAACTGATGCCCCCTGCAGATCAAATGAAGTTGAAATAGAAGAATTGCTTTCACTGATCATCGGAATTCCATCAACCACATAGAGTGGATTGCTTTGCCCGCGAACACTTACAAGCAATCCCGCACCGGGCGTGCCGGATGCATTGCGGATATCGATTCCGGAAACTTTTCCCTGAATACTTCCTGCGATATTCGATATTGGCTGATCGCGGAAATCTTCATTTTTTGTAGATGAAATACTGCCGGTGATATCACTTTTCTTTTGTGATCCGTAACCGACAACAATTACTTCATCCAGATATTTTTCTGAGCTTAAAGCGATCTGCAAATTTGCAGACCCGGAATAATTTATTTCTTTGTCGTTATAACCGACATATGAAATAATTAATGTGCCGCTCGATTGGACGGTTTCGAGTTTGAAATTTCCGTCAATATCCGTTACTGTTCCGACAGCAGGATCCGATTTCAGTCTGATATTCGCACCGATTAATGTTTCGCTGGTTACAGAATCTTTCACTGAACCGGAAATAACTGTTTGTGCGTGCATGCTCGTAATTCCTAAAAGCACCGCGATAAATAAAAAAATTCGGGTTGGGTTCATAGTTGGTTTTTTAGTTCTGAGTTTTGGGTTCTGAGTTCTGAGTTCTGAGTTCTGGGTTCTGAGTTCTGAGTTCTGAGTTGCTGCGCCGGCCGCAGCAGCTAGTCGCTAGTAGCCAGTAGCTAGCGGCTAGCAGCTATTTATTCTTGTTCAGCAAATACAAATCTGGTTGCGCATATTTATATACTTTAAAATAAATATTTGTTGCACTTTCAAAAATGCCATCCATTTTTGTGATTTTGGTTGTCATAAGTGTTACAAGATGATCATTATCGCGGCACATTACATTTACTTCCAGATCAAACGAACCGGTGGTCATTGCAAGAAAACTCACTTCAGGCAATTTGGCAATTTCATCGGCTACTGCTTTTACTTTATCAACAGGCCTCACTTTAATCAGAATTTGCGCATAGGTATGAAAACCTACTTTCTCGGGATTTACTCTGCCGATAATTGTAAGCAATTCATTTTCGATATAAATATTGTAGCGGTTGCGGACAGTTCCTACGGAAACTTTTAGTTCATCTGCAATATCAGTAAAAGACTTGCGCCCATCGCGGATCAATTGTTCTAATATCTGATAATCCAAATTGTCGAGCTGGACCATAGGTGGCTGATAGGTAATGTAAATTTTGAAATAAGCCATGAAGATTCCAAATATTCACTGAAATATTTTCAGGCAATCACAAATTATCTAAAAAATGTGCAGAATGAAACTTGAAGGCGGGATGAGCAAATTGTTGAATTTACCTGTACAGGGAATTTGCCCCGCGACGATGAGAGATGGGCCTGATATCCCGTCAGAAAATAATCAGCTAATAATTATTGCAGAAGTAATTGCAATTGTAAGCCGGAGTTCAGCAAAGCTACTTTCAGGTCACTTTCCGCATAAACACCTGTCAGATTGTATTGAACAAATGGTTGAGCTGTCAGGGATAGATGATCGGTTAAAATAAATTGGTATCCGATTCCTGCATCTAAGGCAATTGAGGGAATCTGATATCTTGCGCCGTCAATTGTAAAATCTGTTTTTTCAGTCTCTTCTGATCCATCTGCATAAATCAATGTAATTTTTGAAATGTCTTTTACAGGAACACTGAATTCGGGGCCAATTGTAGTAAACAAACCGGATGTATGCGATCCTCTGAAATAATAATTAAACAGCACAGGGATCCCAATATATGAAATATCATTTCTTGATTTTGAACGAACGGCAAGTGAAGGGTCGGGAACCGGCCAGCTCAGTTCTTGTTCTTTTGTTGAATAGCCCGATTGCATAAAATTCAAGCCGGAATTGATAGCGATATGTTCTGTTGCAAAATAATAAATGGCAATACCGCCGGCAAATGCAAATTGAGGCGTTTTTAGATTTTGCAATTCGGCCAATGCATCCTGTTCTTCACCACCGGGATCAGTGACCATTGCGGATGCAAAATGCGGAAATAAATTTATTCCAATGCCGAAATTTGACTGTGCCTGTAATGTGACGGACAGACAAATAAAAAGAAGGATGCTATATGTTTTCATATTGAAAATTATAACGTCCGGATTAAAAATTTATTATTTCAGGCCGGAAAAGTAACCAGCGCTTTCCGCACGCTTTCCCTGAATTCTTTTTTATTGATACCGGTTTCAGCTTTTAATAAATTAAAATACTGAATAATGTTTTCGGTAGGCATATTGCCGGTGAGATCATCTGATGCCATCGGGCATCCACCAAAACCTTTTATTGCACCATCAAATCTTCTGCATCCGCTATTATAAGCAGCTTCAATTTTTTCCAGCCACGAATCGGGTGTTGTATGGAGATGTGCGCCGAATTCAACTTCCGGAAACTTAGGGATGAGATGAGAAAATAAATAATTGATGGATTCGGGATTTGCAACACCGATTGTATCAGCAAGTGAAACATATGTAATATCCATCGCAACTAATTTTTCAACCCAGGAAGCTGCAATTTCAGCACTCCATGCATCGCCATACGGATTTCCAAAACCCATTGAAATGTAGATCATGAGATTTTTTCCGTTGTCGTCGCATAATTTTTTAATTTCTTTCACACGATCCACGCTTTCTGTGATTGTAGAATTCACATTGCGCATCTGGAATGTTTCTGAAATGGAAAACGGGAATCCCAAAAAATGTATTTGTGGAAATTTACAAGCATCTTCAGCGCCACGCACATTCCCGATAATTGCAAGCAATTTCGATTTTGTATGTGAAAGATCAAGTTGTTCGAGAACTGCCGCTGTGTCTGCCATTTGCGGAATTGCTTTCGGTGAAACAAAACTTCCGAAATCGATCGTATCAAAACCTACTTTTAATAATTGATTGATATATGCCACTTTTTTCTCAGTGGAAATAAATTCATGAATTCCCTGCATCGCATCGCGGGGGCATTCAACGAGTTTGATATGTGAAGAAGTGTTCACGTGTTCAGGTGTTCGAGTGTTCGAGTTGCTGGCGCAAGATGGCTGCGCAAGCTACTTTAATACCTGCCCGCCGACGCTTGGGCCACTGCGGCGGCAGGCGGGTTCATTATTCCTTGTTCGTTATTCGATATTTACTTCTCTTTCATTCCATTTCTATAAGTAACAACCGGCGGCGGTATCGGCGGCAATTTCAAATCATAATTAAAATTCGGAAATATTTCCTGCATCATTTCAGAATTAAATTGTTTGAGGTCAAGAAAATACCAATGGTTTCCTCCATCCTGTGATATTGCAAGTAACGGCGAATCACTTCTTACAGTTCCATCGGCAAAATTGGAATAAATTGTCTGGGTTAAAACGGCATGCAATTCATTTCCTGCTTTATAAACCGGGCCGGGTGCATTCACCAATGCCGTATCAATTTGAAATCCGTCGGTTTGCATGGCAATAATTGTTGTTGCGATAAATTCCGCCATAAATTCCCTGTTACCAATTATTTCGAATAAAGGCGGATACGTATAATCCAGCAGTCCATCCACATCTCCTTTTAAAAAAGCGGTAAGCATCGTATCTGCTTCTTTTAAAATTGTAGCAGAATAATTCTGACCGAAATTTATTTTCGAAAAAACAATCAGAGAAATGAGGATACCGATTTTTTTCAATTCAATTTTATTATAGACTTGATTGATATTTAACCGCATTCAGGGTTTGCAACCACTGAATGGGTGATACCGTATCAGCGACTGCCTGCTGCAAACTTTCAACACTCACACCACAACATTGACGATCTTACCCGGCACAACCACAACCTTTTTCGGAGTTTTACCTTCCGTCCATTTTAAAATAGATTCGAGTGCAAGCACTTGTTTCTCTACTTCGTCTTTCGGCATATCCAAAGGTAATTCTACATTATCACGCAATTTACCATTTACCTGAATGGGATAATTAAAAGTATTTTCAATTAAATATTCACTGTTGAATTCTGGCCAGGCTGCGCTATGAATACTTCCCTTCTCCCCGATTGCAGACCATAATTCTTCCGTAATAAATGGCGCAAGCGGAGCAAGTAAAATTAAAATGTCTTTTAATATTTCTTTTTTATTGCATTTGATCTCCAGCAATTCATTTACACAAATCATCAAGGAACTCACTGCGGTATTAAAATTCATCCGCTCAATATCCTCTCCCACTTTTTTAATTGTTTTGTGGAGAATTTTTAATTCCTGTTTTGTTGGGACATCATCAGTAATTTTTAAAATATCATTTTCATAAAACAATCTCCAGACTTTTCTCAAAAAGGAAGAAACCCCTGTTATGCCTTTTGTATCCCAGGGTTTGCTCGCATCAAGAGGGCCTAAAAACATTTCATATAACCGGAAACAATCGGCGCCGTATTCATTGATTACTTCGTTTGGATCGACAGTGTTGCGTTTTGATTTGGACATTTTTTCAACTGCATATTCCAAATCGATTTCTCCGTTTGGATTCCTTATAAATTCATATCCTTCCAACGCAAATTCCTTTAAAAATTTATCCAATTTACTAAGGTCAAATTTCATCTCAATCACATATTCTGCCGGAACTCGTTTTTGACTATAATTAATTATATCTTTTTCATTTTCGAATGCCGGGTATGCAACTTTATGAGAAATTAATTTTTTGTTTTTTTGATCCCAGGGAATAAAATAAGAAATACCGGCAATCATCCCCTGATTTACCAATTTATTAAACGGCTCTTTTTCCACAACCAGATCAAGATCATATAAAAAATGATTCCACATACGGGAATATAATAAATGGCCAACAGCATGTTCAGCACCGCCGATATAGAGGTCTACATTTTTCCAATAATTAATTTTTTCTTTGGATGCAAATGCATTTTCATTATTTACATCCATGTATCTGTATAAATACCAGGATGAACCCGCATACCCGGGCATTGTATCTACCTCACGTGTTCCGTTTTTATATTTTGTCCATTCGGTTAATGCAGATAAAGGCGCTTTTGCTCCACCAACGGGTTTATACGAATTTACCTCAGGCAATAAAACAGGTAATTCATTTTCCGGAATTAAATAAGGCATATCGTCTACATAATACACCGGAAAAGGTTCGCCCCAATAACGCTGGCGTGAAAATCCTGCATCACGCAAACGGTAATTTATTTTTCGTTTGCCGATATTTCTTTTTTCAATTTCATTGAGAATTGTTTGGATCGCATCTTTTACTTCCATGCCATCTAAGAAGCCGGAATTTGTCATCACCCCAACTTTATCTTCTCTTTCTGCATTCGGATATTTACTCTGATCAACAACCGGAATTATTTCCAGATCAAATTTTTTCGCAAATGCATTGTCGCGGTCGTCGTTGCTCGGTACCGCCATAATTGCACCTGTGCCATATCCCGCCAAAACATATTCAGCAATATAAACCGGGATTTGTTTTTCAGTAAACGGGTTGATTGCATAAGCACCTGTAAATTGCCCGGTTACTTTTTTCACTTCCGTCATCCGGTCTCGTTCACTTCTGCTTTTTACGTAACTGAGATATTTTTCAACTTCAGATTTACATTCCGCCGTTGTTATTTTTTCCACTAATTCATGCTCCGGCGCCAGCACCATAAATGTCGCTCCGAAAATAGTATCGGGTCTCGTAGTAAAAACCTCAATCTCACCCCCCTTGCGCCCCTCGAGGGGGGAGGTTCCTCCGATTTGAAATCTTACTAAAGCACCTTCACTTTTACCGATCCAGTTCCTTTGCATTTCTTTCATCGCATCACTCCAGTCGAGTGTATCCAAACCATTTAATAATCTGTCGGCATATTCGGTGATCCGCAAAAACCACTGGCGCAATTTCATGCGTTCAACAGGATGTCCGCCACGTTCACTTACACCATCTTTCACTTCGTCATTTGCCAATACGGTTCCCAATGCTTCGCACCACCATACTTCTGCATAATCTAAATATGCCAACCTGAATTGCATTAAAAATTGCTGCTTTTCCTTTTCGGAAAAATTTTTCCATTCCTCTGCAGTAATATTTTTTTCCGATTTATCTGCCTCAAATAATTTCCTGCTTCCTTCCTTTACAAATAAATCAATCAGCGTTTCAATAGATTGCGCTTTCTGTAAAAACGGATCGTACCATGCATTAAATAATTGCATGAAGATCCATTGTGTCCATTTATAAAATTTCGGATCACATGTCATCACTTCGCGGCTCCAGTCATAACTGAACCCCATGCGGATGAGCTGGCTGCGGAAATAATCAATATTTTTTAATGTTGTTGTGCGGGGATGTGTGCCGGTTTCGATTGCATATTGCTCGGCCGGCAAGCCAAATGCATCAAAACCCATCGGATGCAACACATTAAAACCTTTCAGTCTTTTATACCGGGAAACAATATCACTTGCCACATAACCGAGCGGATGACCAACATGCAAACCCGATCCGCTGGGATAAGGAAACATATCGAGCACATAATATTTTTCCTTCGACGGATCTTCCTCAACTTTATATAAATTGGTTTTTGACCAATGGTCCAGCCATTTCTTCTCTATTTCTGAAAAATTATAATCCATTTGGTAAAGGTAAAAAAGATGCAAGAACCAAGAGTCAGGAGTCACGATTCAGGGTAGGTTCGGGGTTTGGAGTTCGGGGTTCGGAGTTTAGAGTTCAGAGTTCTGAGTTCAAAGTTCAGAGTTCAGGGTTCGGGGTTCGGAGTTCGGAGTTCAGGTTCTGATTCTGGCGCAGCAACCCAGAACTCCGAACTCAGAACTCAGAACTTTAAAACACTCCACCTTTTCCACATTTATCCATGAATAAGAATCCCCTCTCCTCTTTACACCTGATTATCTTTGCCGAATGTCGCATCAGGTTGGAAAATCACTTCTGCAAAAAAAACAAACACATTATCTCAATTCGATTTTAATTACCTCTCTGGCGTTAATGCTGCTTGGCATTATGAGTTTACTTTTCATTTCTTTTAAACAGGAGGAAAGCCGTATTAAAGAAAGTTTTCTGATCTCAGCAATTTTGAAAGATGAAATCAAACAGGCAGACGTAGATAAGCTGATAAAACGGGTTGAAAAGGATCCATCGGTAAAATCAATCAATTTTATTTCGAAGGAAGAGGCGATGAAAAAATACAAGGAAAATTTCAATGAAGATCCCGGTATTATCCTGGGTGATGTAAACCCTTTGCCGCCATCGCTTGAAATTTATCTGAAAGCCGAAAACGTGAATGTCGACAGTATCGGTATTTATACCGAAGAATTACAGAAATATCCTGAAGTTGCCCTTGTGCGTGTGAATGATGAATTGATCGGAGCAGTGGATAATGACCTGAAGATCGCAGGATTTGTGATCGCCGCATTATCGGTATTGTTCCTGATTGTTTCCATCGCGATTATCGACAAAACGATCCGCATCAGCATGTATTCAAACCGTTTTGTGATCAGGAGCATGCAGCTTGTTGGGGCAACCCGCAATTTTATTACCGGCCCTTATGTGCGCCGCAGTATTGTAAACGGGATCACGAGTGCCGGCATCTCCATACTACTTTTAATAATTTTAGCCATCTTTGTGCAACAGAATTTCCATTACTGGGACTTCGGCAGCGCTTCCCTCAAAGCGGGTTTTGCAGGAACATTCATCATGCTTATCGTTGTCGGCATTCTCATAACATGGTACAGCACGAGAAATTCGGTTCATAAATATGTGAAGATGAAACTCGACGAGCTGTATTAATTAAACAAATACAGAAATGGCAAAAGAAGTACAAAAACAAAGCAGTACGCAACCGGTTCAGGATACAAAAACAAATGCAGCCCCTGCAGGAAAAATAGTACTCGGCAAAGAAAATTATTATCTCATGCTCGCCGGACTTGCAATTATTATTATCGGCTTCATCCTCATGAGCGGCGGCAAATACACCGATCCGAATGTATTTCCTGAAGATGAAATTTACAGCACAAGAAGAATCACCATCGCTCCCATCGTTGTGATAATAGGATTTGCCGTAGAGATCTATGCTGTATTTCACAGATCAAAAAAATAATTTTCAATTCAGATGACAATTCTGCAATCTGTTGTTCTTGCCATCGTTGAGGGCATAACAGAATTTCTTCCCGTATCCAGCACAGGTCATATGATCATTGCTTCGAGTGTAATGGGTATTGCTTCCGACGATTTTACAAAATCGTTTACCGTTGCAATTCAGCTCGGCGCAATTTTATCGGTTGTGGTTTTATACTGGAAAAGATTTTTCAAAACAGTAAATTTTTATTTGAAATTATTCATCGGATTTATTCCGGCGGCAATCATCGGTTTTTTATTTGGAGATGCAATTGATGCTTTACTGGAGAATGTAATGGTGGTTGCGATTGCTTTGATCGCGGGGGGATTTATTTTATTATTTATTGATAAGATTTTCAGCGAAGATAAACCGGCCGATATCGGAACAACCGATAAGATCAGTTATAAAAATTCATTTCTCATCGGCATATTTCAATGTATTGCAATGGTGCCAGGCGTATCGCGTTCGGCAGCAACCATCATCGGCGGACTTACACAAAAACTCACACGCAAAACTGCTGCTGAATTTTCTTTTTTTCTCGCAGTGCCCACAATGTTTGCAGCCACCTGTAAAACAATGTTTCTTGATGAAATTGCAGATGGCCCCAATGCGGGATTACACCCGTATCAATTGCTCACTCAAAATGCAGATAACCTGACGGTATTTATTATCGGCAACATAATCGCATTTATTATTGCAATATTCGCGATGCGTTCGTTTGTAAATTTTCTCACACGGAAAGGATTTAAAATTTTCGGTTATTACCGCATCATTATCGGAACCATCATTTTAATTTTACTTGCAACCGGTATCGATCTGCAAATTGTATAGATATGTACTCGCCGCAACAATTTATTGATGGTGTTTATTTATTGATCAATAAACCGAAGGGCTGGACATCGTTTGATGTAATTGCCAAAATCCGCGGGCCTTTGCAGCGATTTACTTCAAGCCGTAAATTAAAAATCGGGCATACAGGAACGCTCGACCCGATGGCGACAGGTTTACTTGTAATTGCAACAGGTAAATTCACAAAAACCATGAATGCGTTGCAGGAATTAGATAAAGAATATACAGGCACGATCATGCTAGGCGGCATTACGCCATCGTACGATGCTGAAACTCCTGTTTCAAAAACATTTGATATTTCGAATATATCCGAAGATGCAATCCGCAAAGCAGCAAGTGCACTCACAGGTGAAATTCAACAAATCCCTCCTGCTTATTCTTCCATTAAGGTGGACGGACTTCGTTCATATAAAAAAGCACGCGAAGGAGAAGAAGTGATTTTGAAAGCACGCACACTCACGATCTATGAATTTGAAATCCTCGAAATGCAGATCCCTGAAATAAAATTCCGGATTGCCTCGAGCAAAGGAACGTATATCCGCTCAATTGCGCATGACCTCGGACAGGCACTCGGCTGCGGAGGATATCTCACAGAATTAACAAGAACCCGCGTCGGGCAATTCGATCTGAAATATGCAAACACAATAGAAGAATTCCTGCAATCGATCAGTTGATTTTTTTTCGCAGCAGCATCCTTGTTCCGTATTCATACGATTTTACGATCTCATACCTGTTCTGCAATGCTGCGTAATCACTTTGAAGAATATAATAATAATTGCTTGTCGAATTTGAATCAATATCGGTATGAAAATCACGGAGCATGATTTTCTCGTGCTTATCGGTCACGATATGAAAATTTAATGAAGGATAAAACAACCAGTCGGCATCAAGTGAAATATTTTTTTCATCCGGATGCATTTTCTCCAGAGCGGCAAGTACTTCAAATGTATTTTTATCATACCACCATTCGTAGGCAGAATGCAGGTTAACGCTCGCTGCCATATGCAGGATTCCTGCAGAAATAAATGCGCCGGAAAATAACCTGAAACCCCATTTGTAATTTTCAAAGAAGAATTTCAGGAGGAATAACACTGCAATCATCGAAAGAGGGTAGTAAAATAATGCGGTGCGGGTTGTGAGATAGGGAGTATGGAGAAGATAATATTGCAAAATATTTACAACAGCAGTAAGAACCGCCAGTAAAACAAAAAAAGAAAAAGTGTTTTGTGCAAAACGGAATTTATTTTTTCTCCATTCGAGAACTGCAAAAACCAGTGAAATGCAAATCAGATAGAGATATATATGCACATAACTATTGACATTCAATTTGAAATAATTCTGTCCGTAATTTGAAGCCTGAATGAGAGTAAGAAGCGTATCTGTATAAAACCCATTTGTTCCCCAAAATACAAACTGGTCTGTCGACACCATGCGGTAGATCGGATAGAAACTTATTGCTCCCAATACAAATACAATCAACAAAATCTGATTAAAACATTTGTAAAAATGTTTTTTATTCTTTTTGAACAGCATTTGTACATCTGCCATAAACAATAAGCAAATGAGTGCGATAAAAAAATTGAGTGTCGTGAAATTTGTATAAACTGCAAGAGCACCAAATACAAGTGAAAGTAAATGATTGCGGGCAGAAGTTGTTTGAAAATATTCCCAGGCAAAAAAACAGGAAGTGATCATGAAAGAAACGGATAATGCATAGCCTCTTGCAAGTGAAAAGAAATCCATGAGATAGGGGTTACATGTAAAGAGTACGATTCCTGCGAGAATAAAAATAAAATTGCTGCTCAGTTTGCGCAACCAAATCAGCAGAATGGAATAATATAAAATAAAGCCAAGAATATTGGGCAGCCTGGCAATAAATGCATGCATTCCAAAAACATTTGTAAATAATTTAATGAGGAGTGTATTCAGGATATGATTGTTTGGAATCGGATCGGCATAGGTGACGATATCCCAAACCGGTTTCACGGAAAAAGTAAGGCATGTATTTGCTTCATCGTGTGTGATCGGAATCAGGGCAGCTCTTAAAATTACATATACAAGCAGTGCAACACCAATAATGATGGGAATCCAGAGGTTTAAAATGTGCAGCCGCTTCACGAATATCAGGTATGAATGTACAAATCTTTATTTTTGCGCCGTCTTATGCAAGTTTTCAGAGAATTAAACAAATTGCCGCAATTTTCTAATTCGGTTATTACAATAGGCATGTTTGATGGTGTCCATTCAGGGCACAGGGATATTATTCAGAAATTAAATGAACTTGCAAAAGAAACATCGAGCGAAACCATCATCATTACTTTTCATCCGCACCCGCGGCATATTATTGCACCCGGTCAGCCGGTTTTTTATCTCACTACCCTGGAAGAAAAATTAACGATACTTCAATCGCTGGATATTTCAAATGTGATCGTTGTTCCGTTTTCGCGAGAGTTTTCGGAAATGGATGCAATGGATTATGCTGAAAATTTTCTTATAAAAAATTTCAATCCCAAATGCATTGTATTCGGTTATGATCATAAATTCGGTAAAAACCGGGAAGGCGATATTCATCTGCTGAAATCTGTTGCAGAAAAATATCAGATCCGTGTGGAAGAAATTCCTGCGCATATTATCGACAGCCTTACGGTAAGTTCATCGAAGATCCGCAATTTTTTACTCGACGGAAATATCTCAGAAGCAAATAATTTATTGGGTTATGCATACAGCCTTACAGGTATTGTTGTAAGAGGTGATCAGTTGGGCCGTACATTAGGGTACCCCACCGCAAATATGCACGTGGAAGATGAACATAAATTAATTCCCGGAGATGGTGTATATGTGGTGGATGTAAAACTGAAACGCGACCCAAAACAGTTTTACGGTTTATTAAATATCGGCACAAGGCCCACATTTAATAAAACAGAAAAAAGAATTGAAGTTTATATTCTCGATTTTGAAAATGAGATCTATGGTGAAGAAATAACCGTACAGTTTTTAAAATTTTTGAGAAAGGATAAAAAATTCAATTCTGCTGAAGCGCTTGTTGCTGCGATGGATCTGGATAAAGAAAACGGATTGAAGTTCATTAATTCGATTGTGTAAATAAACCGGTTATCATCCCCTTCGTCCGCAGTACGGCGGAGGCTTTCACTTCCTTTTTTTTTGCATTTTACTAACCTCAAAAAAATAATTTCCTTTCCGGCCACGTATTTATCGAAGTACAAAAGAAAAATAATATTTCAATTGCAAATCATTTTTTGGAAAAACGTTATAGCTTCCCCCCTTGAGGGGGGATTAAGGGGGGTGAGCAGGTTACCACGGAAATAAACCATTCACACCATTATCTGATACACCATTTCCTTTAATAATTCCTCATGCGGTGTTTCAAAATTATATACGCCTTTCGAGCGCAGGTCATATTCGAGAAGTGTTTCAAAAATTTCTTCTACCCTTTCCTTTGAATAAAGTGATCTCGCCATTTTGTAATCGGCAGATTGTGTAGAGTGGATCTGATACACTTTCCACATATCCCAGTCGCTCACATTTCCGCCCAAAATAAAATGATATAATTTCTGATAGGCGGCAAAAACATTTGCGATTGTAAGAACAAATGGATTTGTTTTTGGTGTGCTGTTGAAATGATCGACAATTGTAAATGCTTTCGCAAAATTTTTCGTGAGTAATGCACTTTGCAATTCATACACATTATAATCTTTGCTGATGCCGATATTTTTTTCGATCAGTTCGGGTGTAATGCGCTCACCTTCCGACAAATTGATACATAGTTTTTCAAGCTCATTTGTAATTTTGGAAAGGTCGGTTCCGAGATGATCCACCAATAAACGCACGGCTACACTTTCAGCAATTACTTTTTTCTTCTTAAGATAATTTTCAATAAAATGCGGCACTTCATTTTCCTTCAATGCCTCCGATTCAAACACGAGCCCTTTTTCTTTTATCTGCCTGAACATTTTTTTTCTTGCATCGAATTTTCCTTCTTTATAACAAATCACCAGTATGGTTGTTGGCGATGGATTTTCAGTGTAGGATTCCAGTTTATCGAGTTCACTCCCGCGGGTTTTCATCATTTGCGCTTCACGGATGATCACAAGATTATGCTCGGCAAACATCGGGAACCGGCGGCATGCATCAATGATAGCCTGCGGTGCTGAATCCTTTCCATAAAAAATAGTGCAGTTGAAATCTTTTTGCTCAGGCGACAGAATATGATTCTCCATAAAGCCGGCAATTTTGTCGATATAATACGATTCATCTCCATGCAATAAATAAACGGGTTTGAATCGCTTCGACTGAATTTCTTTTATAAGATCCACATGATCCATCATGTAAAATTAAGAATTGCTTTGATCGGATTAGACGGATATGTGAGATATTTTTAATTTTAGGCGGGGCATGCATATTAATTTCTCAAAATATCATTTCAATTTGAAGGTTGAAAATAACCTGCAGACAATTTTTGATATTGTGCGGAAGAAAAATGTTGTACTCACACCTGAAGAATGGGTGCGGCAGCATATCATTCACTATCTGATCTACGATTATAAATTTCCGAAATCACTCATCAGTGTCGAAAAACAATTGATTTTAAACGGCCTGCAAAAACGAACCGATATTGTTTTATTCGACCACCATGCAAATCCGCAATTAATTATAGAATGCAAAGCGCCGGAAATAAAACTCAGCCAGGATGTATTTGATCAGATCGCGAGATATAACCTTATTTTAAAAGTGCCTTATTTATGGGTTACAAACGGCACGGATCATTTCATATGTAAAATTGATCATGCCGGCAGCCTGTGGGAATTTATGGAGGCTTTACCAAAAGTTCCTGAACTCATTGATGCACAAGGATATTAATGGGTTTTAAAACAGTTTCTGCTCATTTGTTTATATGGAAATGATTCTTAATTTCACTCCGTTTTAAAAAAAACCACTATGGATAAACAAGTTAAAGCCTTTATGTCGCTGGTTGAGCAACGCAACCCGGGCGAGAAAGAATTCCTTCAGGCTGTTATGGAAGTTGCTGAAACGGTGATCCCATTTATTGAGGCAAATCCGAAATATAAAAACACAAAAATCCTCGAGCGCATTGCAGAACCTGAAAGGGTAATGACGTTCAGAGTTCCCTGGATGGATGACAACGGTGAAATTCAAATTAACCGCGGCTACCGGATTCAGATGAACAGTGCGATTGGCCCTTATAAAGGCGGATTGCGTTTTCACCCTTCTGTGAATTTATCCATTTTAAAATTCCTTGCATTCGAACAGGTATTTAAAAATAGCTTAACTACGCTTCCGATGGGTGGCGGAAAAGGCGGAAGTAATTTCGATCCGAAAGGAAAAAGCGATAATGAGGTGATGCGTTTCTGCCAGAGTTTTATGGCTGAACTCGCACGTCATATCGGCGGCAATACAGACGTTCCTGCAGGGGATATCGGTGTTGGTGGAAGGGAGATCGGTTATTTATACGGTATGTATAAAAAACTACGAAATGAATTTACAGGCGTATTAACCGGAAAAGGAATTGAATGGGGCGGCAGTTTAATTCGCCCGGAAGCAACCGGTTATGGTTGCGTTTATTTTGCAGAGCAAATGATGGAAACAAAAAAACAATCGTTTAAAAATAAAATCGTGGTTGTTTCGGGCTCAGGAAATGTTTCGCAATATGCAATTGAAAAATGTATTGACCTGGGAGCAAAAGTTGTAACGGCAAGCGACAGCGACGGATATATTTATGATAAAGATGGTTTCGACAGAAAAAAACTCGCATTCCTGCTTGAATTGAAAAATGAAAAGCGTGGCCGTATTAAAGAATATGCTGATAAATTTAAATGCGAATATCATGCAGGTAAAACACCATGGGGTGTGAAATGCGATGTTGCCTTACCTTGTGCAACGCAAAATGAATTAACCGGAAGAGATGCAAAACTCCTTATTAAAAACGGAGTAAAATGTGTTGCGGAAGGCGCAAATATGCCATGTACACCGGAAGCAGTTACTGCATTTTTAGAAAACCATATTTTGTTTGCACCCGGTAAAGCAAGTAATGCAGGCGGCGTTGCAACAAGTGGTTTGGAAATGAGTCAGAACAGCATCAGGATGAGCTGGAGCCGCACAGAAGTTGATAATCATTTAAAGAAAATCATGTATGATATTCATGCAACATGTGTGAAATATGGAAAGGAAGGAAAATATATCAACTATGTGAAAGGAGCAAATATCGGCGGATTTGTAAAAGTTGCTGATGCAATGCTTGCGCAGGGGTTGGTGTAGAGGAAATGAAGAAGTAAGAAGTGTGAAGTAAGAAATCAACACAGAATATTTTTAAAATCCGGAAAATTTTTCCGGATTTTTTATTTGATGTATGTTGCAGAAAGCTGTTGGCTGCGAACCACTGGATACTAGCCGCTAGTCACTAGCTGCTAGCTACTAGATACTCACTACTAGCTACCAGCTCCTACCAGCCCTATTCATTCACAATAAATTTAAATCCAACACCTCTTACGTTTTCGATTTGAATTGCATCGTCATCGGCAAACATTTTTCTTAGCCGGCTGACAAACACATCAAGGCTGCGGCCGATATAATAATTATCCTCACCCCATACCTGATGCAATATCGCTTCACGTCGCACTACCTGATTGCGGTTCAGGCTCAGCATACGCAATAATTCTGCTTCACGTAAAGTAAGTGCATAGGAATTATTTTTATTTTTTAATGTGAGCTCTTTAAAATCAAATTCATATGTACTGATATGATACATATTTTTTTCTTCAGCATTCGTCGAATACACTTTGCTGCGTTTTAAAAACACCTCCACTTTTGAAACGAGTTCATCAATACTGAAGGGTTTTGTGATATAATCATCACCTCCTAATTTAAAACCATGTAATTTATCTTCCAGCATTGATTTGGCTGTTAAAAACAGGATCGGAACATTTTTATCCTTATCGCGGATTTTCTGTGCCAGAGCAAAACCATCAATTTTGGGAAGCATCACATCCAGAATGCAGAGGTCAAATTTTTGTTGTGTGAATGTTTGTGCGGCTGTTAATCCATCCTGCACCAAAGTGATATCATAACCTTTTTTCAGCAGGTTGTCTTTTGTAACAAATCCGAGATTCACATCATCCTCAACATATAAAATGCGTGTCTTTTTATTCTCCATTGTGTATTTATTTAACCGGGAAAACGATTGTAAAGATACTTCCTTTATTTAATTCACTGCTTACGTGCAATTTCCATTTATGCGCTTTTGCCACCATTTTCACATAACTCAATCCCAATCCAAATCCTTTTACATTGTGAATATCACCTGTTGGCACTCTGAAAAACTTTTCAAATATTTTGCGGCGGTATTTTTTGGGGATGCCAATACCATTATCCGAAACCGATAAATGCAAATGTTTATGATCGCGGGAAATTGCAACTTTGATGAATGGTACTTTATCATTGTATTTTAATGCATTGTCGATGATCGTATAAATTGCATTCTCAAAATGTACACGATCAGCCTGGATCAGATCATTTTTCGTCGATGCCTCAATTGTTATTTTACCGTTTGTTTCGGCAAGCTTTATTTCGAAGGACGCAACAATTTTTGAAACCACTTCCACAATGTGAAGTGGTTCTACATTATACAGCACATCATCATTTTCGAGTTTTGCCAGCTCGAGTATTTTACCCACTTGTGTTGTTAAACGGTTGTTTTCGTTCTGAATAATGGTTGCATAATTTTTTATGCGTTCGGGTTCATCCACAATATCCGGTTCGGTTAACACATCTGCAGAAATTTTAATTGTGGAGATCGGGGTTTTAAATTCATGCGCAAGGTTATTAATAAAATCTTTTTGAAATCTGCTCAACCGCTGCTGTCTTAAAATCACATCAAGTGAATATCCGAAAAATACAATTACAACCGTAAGTGCGATGAGCGAAGTGATCCAGACAAAAAGCATCACCGAATTTACAATGGGGCGTTGCGGAAAATTGACCGTAAAATAATACGTGGATTGAGCTAATACCGGCAAGTTGGTTGGATAAATAATTGTCTGATCGGACGATTTACTGCTCACCGTTTCTTCAAACACCAATAAATCATACTCCTTCTCAAACACCTGATAATTAAAATCCACTTTATGAAACGGATTTGCAAATTCATTCCGCAGATAATAATCCAGTTTGTTGAGATCTATTGTTTCTGAAATATCAACAAGATACGTATGCGGCGAAATACGCACCACCGGATGATCGGTTATTTTTTTACCGTGATTATTCGTTTCGATGCGGGCAGCGATCTTTTCGAGAGTAACCGTAATTGCACTTTCGAAATTTGACTGATTTATCGTCAATCCTTTCCTGATCCAGAAAACCTGGGAGATAATGACGGATGCAAAAGCAATAACCCCAAGCACTATAACCCAGCGGATTGTTTTTACATTCATGCTGCAAAGTTAATCAGGAGTGATGAGTGATGAATGATGAGTGATGAGTGCCGACCGAAGACTGCCGACCGAAGACTGCCGACTGAAGACTGCTGACTGAAATTACTCAACTTCCTGTTCACGGATCTGAATGAGGCGGGTATTCATAGCGTAGAGCAGCAATTCTGAAGTTGAGTTGATGCCCAATTTTTTCATGATATTTTTCCTGTGTGTAGCAATTGTATGAAAACTGCGGTATAAGGTTTCTGCAATTTGCATGGTGGTATAGCCATTGGCAATCAGCCTGATGATCTCAATTTCACGCTGTGAAAGTATTGCCGGGTCGCAATCTGCAGGATTGGGAACAGGATGCTCAAGAACGATATCGAGCACTTTATGGCAATACATTTTTTCGTCTCTTACAACGGCCCGCACAGCAGTAAGAATTTCATTTTCGTCGCATGTTTTGGTGAGAAAGCCCATAACACCGGTCTCCACCACATTTTTTACAAGTTCCGGATTTTTAATATCGCTTATAATCAGAATTTTTGTGTCGGGGCTGATCGTATCAATTGTATCTATATCATCAATCCTGAATTCATCGAGATTCACATGATCTATAATTACAACATCCGGCCTGAGATTGCGCAGTTTCAGGAAAAGGTCCTCTTTCGTAACGGCCTCGCCTATTACAGAAATATCTTCATGCACTTTAAATAATGCTTTTAATCCTTCCCGAATAAGAAATTGTGTATCTGCAATTAATATTTGAATGGCTGGCAAGGCTACTTGTTTAGATTGATTCCAAACATAAAGGTAATGCAATTGTTCGAAAGATTTTTCGTGACCGATTCATAAAAAAAGTCAGCAGTAAATACCTGCTGACTTTAACGCATACTTGAAATTATTTAACTAAACCCGTGCGACAAGAAATTTCGCCCGGATCGTTTGACCGTTAGATTGAACATAAACCTGATATATCCCTTCGGGGAGTTCTGAAACCCGGATCGTCAGGATTTGGGAATTGAATGAACAGCTCACTGCCTGTTCCCGTCCATTCAGATCAAAAACCCTTATCGCAGGATTGGCATCAAATTGTTTTCTGCAATCAATAGTAATAAATTCTGAAGCAGGATTTGGAAAAACAAGCACATCCGAAAGCTGCAAATCCGCAACATCTGATTCCATTACCGAACAATTTGCTTCTTCATATTCCACAGTTTTGGTTACAAGTTCGTTGCACAAAACAGATTTTACAAAACATGCGATATTTCCGGTTGTATAGGTATCCTCATAAGCTTCATGGCCATACAATAAATGTCCATGCAAAACATTCGGTATATGATAATTTGAAAGATGTATTGCCAGTCCTGCCGATCCGTTCACATGCTCATATTCATCGCAGAACTGCACATTTCCATCATAAGGTGGAATGACATCGTCGGAAGTACCGTAGAAAGAAATTGTCGGCTTCATTTCGTCGGCAGAACAAAATGCCGTATCCAGTACACCACCCCACATATTGAGAAAACCTTTCACAGTATATTCCTGCTCCGAAGTATTTACTGCGTGATCAAAATCCCCGTACAGCTCTTCAAAGCCAGGATGAACAGAATTCCATTCTTCCTGTGATAAATAAATTGAATTGAGCATTGCATAAGCACCTGCACTTTCACCACCAATAAATATTGCCGTTGTATCAATTCCATATTCATCAGCATGTTCTACTAAATAGCGCAAACATGCTTTTGTATCCTGAATTGCAAAATAAATTGCTGTTGAAAGTGACAGCGGATCACCGGCACAATTTTCCGGATCGCCAAACCAGCCTTTGCGGTAATTCATAGAAACGGCAACATAGCCGCTTTGTGCAAGCTGATTTATCGGAAAGGAAAAATCTTCCTTTTCTCCACCCCAGAAACCACCCCCATGTGCTAATACGATCAGCGGTTTTTTTATCAGCGGGTCCAATGATTTTTCCGGATATGCAATATCAAATGTATTGAGCAAAGGTTGCGGCTGATCCATAAACCAATGTTCTGCTAACCCATATGAAATATCCGAATTCACAACGATTTGTTCGTCTGAAAAATAGGCGCTTTGGGTAAAACGGTCTTCAATACAATACTGTGCGTGAGTGGAGAGGGTGTGTATGCATCCAAAGGTGAGGAGGAGGAACACCTTGTGCATCAAAAAAATTTAAATAGTTAAAAATTGCTGTGCGCATTATTTCATAGAACGGTGATTCAAATATAGAAATATTATTTTTATTGATAGCTTCTAAAACAGAGAATAACTGACATGGAAATGTGGATTGTACTTTTGTTCTCTTAATTCACATGTTTCATGAATTTTGAAACCTGTTTTGTAAAAACCTTTGTTTCTTCAATAAACGGATAATGGCCGGAATGTTCGAATGTAAATTGTTTTACCTGCGGAAAACAGGCTGCAAGTTTCGACATTGCTTCAGATGGAATAATATCACAGGTGCCGCTCATGATCAGAACAGGAGCCTGCACATTTGCATTTTTTAACTGATCATAAAGATTGAGGCTTTTCATATCGAACATGAGTCCCTGCAGAGATAAAGATGCCACGAGATAATTGTCTGGCAATTTCGCATCAAACCGCCTGATATTTGCCGTATCGCAAAATGCTGCTTTGATATTCAATTTCATTAATGCATTTACAGTTGCGAGGTCACCCTGCTTAAATGCGTCCGAACTGATGATATTTGCTCTGGCAACACTGTCCGCATCCTGAATTCTTGCCATGACAGTTTCATTCATTTTATTATTATATTCATGATTTAAGGGAGACGGGTTGCAAAATACCACCGATTTCACATGGTCGGGATAAAGAATTAAATATTCAGATGTGATGATGGAACTCCATGAGTGGCATAAAATATTCAGTTTATCAATATTAAATTCTTTTCTGATCGCTTCAATATCTTCGGCAAATTTTTTAATATTTACTTCCGTGTGCACCGACAAGTCGGATTGTCCGGCCGAACGCTGATCATAAAATATAAGCTGGTATTTTTTTGCTAATTTTTCGAGATGCGGAAGGAAATAATTATGATTCAATCCGGGTCCGCCGTGTATGACCAGGATCGGTTCACCCTCGCCAATCACTTTCACAAATAAATGCGTCCCGTTGATTTCTTTTAACCCTTCAAATTTTACTTCCTGTGCTGTTAAGGGTCTGAAAATAATAAATGAAAAGATGAGGAGAATGATGGATCGTAACATAAAAATAAAGATGCCTGCACAAACTATGCAGGCATAAAGTTAAAGGACATCCTGTTAGGATGCTAATTGAGAGATCTCTATCAATTCGGGATTTTCTTTCATCACCTGGTCGATTCCTCCCTGGAGGTTTGTAACATTAAATCCCTCACTTTTAAGGATGCTTGCCGCGATCATACTTCTGTACCCGCCAGCACAGTAAACAATATAATGATTTGATTTTTCGAGAAGGTCAATTGAAGATACTAATTCATTCAACGGTAAATGATGCGATTCAAATATCCGTTTTTTTTCTACTTCAGGCGGGCGACGTACATCGAGCAATGCATATTTCCCTGAGTCCATGTATTCGGCAAGTTTTGAAACGGTAATATTTTCAATTTTATCTGCTTTATTTTTTTCAGATTTCCAATTTTCAATACCGCCCTCAAGATATCCTTCAATGTTTTCATATCCAATTCTTGCAAGGCGTGTAATTGTTTCTTTTTCTTTTCCCTTTTCCGTTACAAGAATCAATGGCTTCATAAAATCGATAAGTGTGCCGACCCAAACTGCAAATTCGCCATTTAATCCGATATTCACCGAACCTCTGATAAATCCTTTTGCAAATTCACCTGCCGGCCTGGTATCGAGAATGAGTGCACCTGCTCCGGTTTTGAGTTTAATATCTTCACAGGATAAAGGTTTAAAAACGGAATCAAATAATTTTTCAAGCGATTCATAACCTTGCATATTTATTTTTGCATCTTTAAAAAAATAGGATGGCGCTGCAGGCTGGCCTTCGCATACTTTTTTAATAAATTCGTTTTTGTCGTTGATACGCAAGGCATAATTTACTTCCTTCTGAATACCGATTGTTGAAAATGTTTCCGTACCAAGATTTCTACCGCATGCACTCCCTGCTCCATGTCCGGGATAAATGACCGTATCATCCGGCAACACTTTAATTTTTTTATTTAATGATTCAAACAGCATACCTGCGAGTATTTCCTGATCGAGGTTACCGCTCATCAGATCCGGCCTTCCCACATCACCGATAAATAATGTATCGCCTGTGAAAACTGCATGTATTTTATTGGCTTCATCAAATAATAAATAACAACTCGACTCAATTGTATGCCCGGGTGTATGGAGCAACATGCATTTAATTTTTCCAAGATCGATCACATCATAATCTTTTAAAACCG
>CAYXBK010000027.1:0-48472 GCA_964463165.1 uncultured Chitinophagales bacterium | reverse complement strand
CGAACATATCAATATCATAAATTTTATTTTATTGCTGATTGTTTTTGGTCTTGCTTTTCTCGGGCATCTTGCGCTTCAGGCGTTTGTTTTCTCGATGATCGCCTGCGCATTTAATTTTGTGATGATGATCGTTTTTATTTTTAAACAAAGGCCGGATATATGGGTGAGCAATATCGTTTGGCTCGTTTTATTGCCGGTTATCGGATTCGGTTGCTGTACATTTACAATCGATGTGGGAGCGGGATTGGGTTAGATAAACTATTTATTTTCAGATTTGCTCTGCACTTTGTTTTAGAAATTCCAAATCCCAGTAGTATTCTGTTTTATCGGGTTTTACATAAATAATTGAGGTTGGGTGTAAGTCGAGCAATAATTTTACAGTTGCGATATCGCGGTTTATGCTTTCTGAATGAAATACAATTATTTCACCTGTTGTCAATTGATGCCTGTATTGTATCATCGTTCTGGATATTTTGGTAAGCCGTGGTTCGGCGGTGCGGTAACGGGCATTTTCACCGAGATTGTTTATATCAAAAATATCCGTATGGCCTTTCACCTCACATACTGAATGGTCCACGTGAATGTGCATAGAATTATTTTTTAAATTCTTGATCCTGGCAATTTCTTCCGTTTGTTTTATCCGGTCTTTGCGGGATTCGCGGGTAATAACTGCAATGATTGAAAGTAGAAATAATACAATTCCTGTAATCAGTATTGCCGTATTGAGATCTGAAGTGCCTGCGGAAGAATTCAAACCGGCTGTGATCAAAATAAAGCCGCATATAAAAATAAAAACAAAGAAATAGTCGGCTGGTTTTTTCATTCTGTAAAATCAAAGATCATCAAAATGCAATGCGGTAGGTAAGCCATTCTTTTTGGCATTCCGAATTATATTTTTCATAAAATTTAATTGCCGGCGTATTCCAGTCGAGCACCTGCCATTTAAATACTTTAACATTTTCTTTTTTGCATTCTTCCAGCATCCTGTCGAATAATAATTTTCCGATGCCGTGCATGCGCATGTCTTCACGCACAATAAAATCTTCGAGCCAGATATATTTTCCTTTCCATGTTGAATAGGCCCAGTAATACAATGCCATCCCCACAATTTCATTTTCATTTTCTGCGACGAATGCATCAAATCGTTTTTCAGAAAAGTCGTTTTTATAAATTTCTGCAGTTGTAATTACTTCTTCAGGTGCACGTTCATAAACGGCAAGCTGATACACGAGTTCATGAATTCGCGGCATGTCGGTGAGAACTGCTTTTCGGATTTTAATTTCCATGTTTAAAGGTAGGAATCAGGAAGCAGGAATCTTGGTCCTCAGTCCACAGTCCACAGTCGGCGGTCGGCAGTCGGCTGACGCATGAGTAGCTGGCGCAGTAGATCGGTCCGCAGCCAATCGGTCGGCAGTCCACAGTCTTCGGTCTGCAGTCTTCGGTCCGCAGTCCACGGTCGGCAGTCCTCAGTCCGCAATTGGCTGACGCATGAGTAGCTGGCGGAGCAACCTGCCGGCCGACGCTCAGACCATGTGCTGCAGGCAGGCAGGCTCAGAACTCAGAACACGGAACTCAGAACCCAGAACCCAGAACTCAGAACCCAGAACCCAGAACCCAGAACCCAGAACTCAGAACACGGAACTCAGAACCCAGAACTCAGAACACGGAACTCAGAACCCAGAACCCAGAACCCAGAACTCAGAACTCCCAACTCCCAACTCCCAACTTAGACCCCATTCTTCTAACTTCTTTCTCCTCCACACATTACCTTTGCATCCAACAACCACTCCTTTATGAAGGTAAAAACCCTGATTGAATTTATTGTTGAGCGTCAAAATGATTTCCCTTTTGCTACCGGAGAGCTTACCCGTTTACTGAGCGATATCAGTATTGCTGCAAAAATTGTGAACCGTGAGGTGAATAAAGCAGGCCTTGTCGACATTTTAGGAGCTGCGGAAAGTGAGAATATGAGCGGTGAAACGCAGCAAAAGCTGGATATGTATGCGAACAAACAATTCATGAATGCACTGATGGCGGGTGGTGAAGTGTGCGGGTTTGCCAGCGAGGAAGAAACGAATTTCATTGGTTTTGACGGCGCTGTTTCTCAGAGCGGGAAATATGTGGTGCTGATAGATCCGCTCGATGGTTCAAGCAATATTGATGTGAATGTTTCCATCGGTACGATCTTTTCAATTTACCGCAGGATCACACTTTCCGGGCCGGCAACTATTGAAGATTTTTTACAGAAAGGCACAGAGCAGGTTGCAGCAGGTTATATTATTTACGGGTCATCCACAATGATGGTTTATACGACAGGAAATGGCGTGAACGGATTTACGCTGGACCCTTCGATCGGCGAATTTTGCTTATCACATCCGAATATCAGGATTCCTCAATCTGGCATCATCTACAGTATAAACGAAGGCAATTATGTGCATTTCCCGACAGGTGTAAAACGTTATATCAAATATTGCCAGGAGGAAGAGGACAAAACAAAACGACCATTTACTTCCCGTTATATCGGTTCACTGGTAGCCGACTTTCACAGGAACATGCTGAAAGGCGGGGTTTATCTATATCCGGAAACTGCAAAATCTCCAAGAGGCAAACTCAGGCTTTTATATGAATGTAATCCGCTGGCATTTATTGCCGAGCAGGCGGGAGGAAGTGCTAGCAATGGCAGAAAGCGTATTCTTGAACTCGAGCCGAAAGAACTGCATCAGAAAACGCCACTCTATATCGGGTCGATGCAAATGGTGGAAGTAATTGAAGAATTTTTGGAGCGCTATGCTGAAGTAAAGGCCTGATGACTGCCAATTAAAACTTTTAGAAGGAACAGCGACCGCAAACGCATTCAAAAGATCCCCTCTTTGCCTTTTTCATTTTCCTCAAAATAAATATCGGCTTTTAATCCCGGCATTTCCGAAGCCTCAACTGCCAGCCGGTCGCAACGCTCATTTTCAGGATGGCCGACATGGCCGCGAACCCAGACAAATTTCACCTTATGCTTTGCCATTAATTGCATCAGCCGCATCCAGAGGTCGCTGTTCTTTTTCCCTGCAAATCCTTTTTTGATCCAGCCGTATACCCATTTCTTTTCGATCGCATCGACAACATATTTTGAATCTGAATGCACTGTTACCTGCATGCCTTCTTTAGTGATCGCTTCCAAACCTGCAATTACTGCCATTAATTCCATACGGTTATTTGTTGTGCGGCGATAACCTCCTGAAATTTCTTTTTCATGTTTTCCATAGCGCAGGATCACAGCGAAACCACCGGGTCCCGGATTTCCTTTCGCTGCTCCGTCTGTGAACATTTCAATCATAATCGGTCGTAAAGATGTAGCAATTCCGCTAAAGATTAAATCTTTTTTAAAACAGGAACAAGAACAGAAGCAGACATAAATATAATTTGGGCAAGAACAGAAAATAGACAAATTTTGCATTACACACACAAGCACAGCCGTATGAAACAGATTTCTTCCTTCATCATCATGATACTCTTATTGGGTTCATGCGAAAAACCCGAAATCGGAGCTATCGACAACGAAACAATTTCACGGAAACTCTTTGATACAATGCGTGATAATAACCCCGACAAAGCGTTATCGCTTCTGCCGGATAAGGGCACCTACAGAAAAATTATGAAGGAATGGAAAAATACAGATGTTCCTGAAGAAGCATATGATTCTCTTGTCATGCAAACCGAAATGAATTTTATTTTAACACGCAAAATGCTCGCCGACTGGTCTGAGACGAAATATGCAAATACACATACGCAGATTACAAAAGAAGGTATTTTGCAGGTAGCAACAACAACAACGAAATTCGATGTAAAAGGCGCATATTATAAATATACATTTACAACGTGCAAGTTTAACGGACGATGGTTCAGTTTGGGAGATATGGTTTGGATACCGAAGGAATAATCCTAAAAATTCAACTGCTGCATACTAAAAAAACCTGCGAAAACGTTTGATTATCAACATGCAGGTGTTCATTCATTTTACGATGGTTTAACCTTCTCTACTCGCTAATTTCAGTATTTTCGGCGCTTTATAAACAGGCATGAATTTGTCTGAAATACAATAATTAAATATTACCATACCGTTTATCATGGAGTTTCAAAATAGAAAGAGAAGCAGATATATGTTCAGATTTTTGATGGCCCTGATGTTGACAGGATTTATTTTCACCTCTGCAGGTGCACAGCAAACATTGATTTATAAAGATGTATATGCTGATTATAAAAAAGCACTCGAGCTGTATGAAAATAAAATGTATTCACCCGCACAGGAATTATTTACAGCAGTTGCTGCGCAAATACCCGAAGGTACCGACACGGAAATATTTACATATATTTCAAACAGCCAGTATTATGCAGCAATTTGTGCAATAGAACTTCAGAATGCGGATGCAGAAAAACTCATGCTTGATTTTGTATATAATAATCCGGGAAATGCATTGATCGGATCCGCTTATAATCAGCTGGGCAGAATTTATTACGATAAAAAAGAATATACCAACGCAGTTGAATGGTTTGCCAAAGTGGATGTGAAAGATCTTTCACTCGCCGAAAGAGATTTATATAAATTCCAATATGGTTACAGTTTATTCAATAAAAAGAAATTTGCTGATGCGAAACTCATGTTCGCACAATTAAAGGATAAGCAAAACTCACCTTACTATTATCCGGCAAATTATTATTTCGGATTTATTCAGCAGGAAGAAGGTAATTATGAAAGTGCGCTCGATTGTTTTGAACTTGTAAAAGATATTAGTCCTTACGCACAGGTAGTGCCGTATTATTTATGCAATATTTATTATGCGCAGAAAAAATATGACAAAGTGATCAGTTATGCCGAGCCCTTAATGTCGAATACAAAGCTGATCTATTATGCCGAGATAAACAGTATCCTCGGCCAGTCGTATTTTCAGAAAAGCCAGTACAACAAAGCACTTCCGTATCTGAGTTATTATGTGGAGAAAGCAAATAATATCCGGGACGAAGATTATTATCAGCTCGCTTATACGCAGTTCAAAACAAATGATTACCAGGGAGCAATCACAACATTAAAAGAAACAGGCGATGACAATGACACGCTTTATCAGCATATCCAGTATTTATATGGAAACTGTTATCTCAAACTGAATAAAAAAGATGAGGCAAGAAATGCTTTTTCGGAAGCATCGAGAATTGGTGTGGATGAAAAAATACATGAGGATGCATTATTTAATTACGGTAAATTATCCTACGAGGCAGAATATTATACAGCAGCTGTAGAAGCATTGCAGGGATTTCTCAAAAAATATCCCAAGAGCGGCAATAAAGTGGAAGCACAGGAATTGCTCGCCGAATCACTTCTGAGTACAAACGATTATGTGGCTGCAATGGAAGTGATTGAAAAAGTGCCGCAGAAAACGCAACAGCTGAAAGAGGCATTTCAAAAAGTTTCGTATTACAGCGGCGTGCAGCTTTACAATCAGAAAAATTTCACAGAAGCAGAAAAAATGTTCATGCAATCGCTCGAAAATCCGGTTGACGGAAATTTGCAGGCTGCATGTTATTTCTGGATAGGGGAGATTCGCTACAGCGATAATAAATATCAGCTCGCAATTAATAATCATGTGAAATTTCAGGAACTTGCTGCAATCAATAAAAACCTTCCGAAAGAAACAACCACGCAATATTCAAATTATACAGTTGGATATAGTTATCTGAAACAAAAATTATATGCCAATGCTTCAACTTATTTCAGCAAAGTAACCGGCGCATTGAAAGTGAATAAATCGGATCAAACACAAACAAATGTTTATCTCGATGCTTTGCTCAGGCTCGGCGACTGTTATTTCATGACGAAGGATTATAAAAAAGCGGAAACGAATTATGCAAAGGTGATCGACAATAACGGAAAGGGTGTTGATTATGCTTTATATCAGAAAGGAATGCTCGCCGGTTTGCAGGGAAATAATGCTGGAAAAATTTCCACCCTGCAGCAACTCACGGCAAAATATGCGAATTCATTTTATGAAGATGATGCCATGTATGAAATTGCAAATACCTATTTCATCATGAATCAGACACAAAATTCGATCAGTGCATTTAAAGACCTGATCAGTAAAAAACCAAACAGCAGTTATATTCTCAAATCCTATTTAAAACTCGGGCTCATATATTTCAATCTGAAAGATTACGATAATTCGGAAAAATATTACCGCCTTGCATATGATATGTCGCCGAATTCGCCAGAAGGACAGGATGCGGCCGAAGGATTACTGGATATTGTCGGTGAAACCGGTAAAACAGATGCGGCGGAAGGTGTTGGTGATGCATCAAAAATTGATGAAGAAAAATATAATTACGCAAAGACAAAATATGATCAGAACGATTATACAGTTGCAGCGATCGGATTTTCAGATTATTTGAAGGAATTCCCGAAAGGGCATTATAAATCTGAAGCTGAATTTTACCGCGGTGAAAGTTATTTTAAATTACAGCAATACAATAAGGCGCTTCCCGATTACGAATCCATCATTAAAAGCAATAAGGCCGCTTATCTTGAATCTGCATTGCTCCGTGCTTCATGGATCGAGTATTACCAGAATAAGGATTATAAAACTGCATACGATTATTATAAGAAATTATATGATGTTGCAAATTACAAAGAGAATTCATTCGTGGCAATGAAAGGATTACTGCGCACTGCATATTATTTAAATGATTATGACGAAGTGATCATCAATGCAAACCGTATTCTCGGATCCGACCTTGTGAGCACCGATGAACGCATTGAGGCGTATTATTATTCCGGACAGGCATATCTGGCGAAAAACAATATTGATAAATCGTACGATATGTTTTCCAAAGCAGCGCAGCTTACAACAAATGAATTTGGCGTGGAATCAAGGTTCCATATGGCAGATATTTTATTCCAGAAGGGAAAACTTGATGAATCGAAAACGAAATGCCTGGAAATAATCAATGATATGCCCGCTTACGATGAATGGATCGTGAGAAGTTATATTCTCCTTGCGGATATTTCGGCAGCTAAAGGAGATTATGCACAGGCGAAAGCAACATTAAACAGCATTATTGAAAATTATACAGGTAATCCTGATCTTGTGGAACTGGCGCAGGAAAAATTAAGGCAGATTGAGGAAATGGAAAAAAACAATAAGAAAAAACCTGCTGCTGAAGACCCGAACGATTTGGAATTACAATTCGATAATAATTAAAACGACAACCTGATAATGAGATCATTTCAAATAATATTTTTTGCGGTGTTGATTTGTTCAGTTTCTTTTTTGACTGCACAAAATGTGGGCGATGAAGATGTGGAAGTAGTAAGTGATTACAACCCGGTTCTTGCTGATGCGGTAAAAGAAAATTTCACGCCGCTTATTCCCGAAGGAGATACGAAGCCGGAACCGCAAACGTATAATGTGCCGATTGATTTTTTTCAGATTCCGTATCAGCCGGTAAAAGTGAAACCGATTCGCCTGCCGGATGAAAAGCCGGAAGAACTTGAGAATGTATATGTGAAAGTCGGTTTCGGAACACAATTAACACCGTTGGCTGAAGCATATATCGGATCAGGGCGCAATGAAAAAATGAATTACGGTTTATATGGAAAATATATTTCTCAGAACGGTAATCTGGAGAATCAGAATTACAGCACCCTGAAGATCGGGGGCACAAGTAAATTTTTTATCGATAAAAAATATGTGCTGCCGATAAATGCATATTATGGATCGAATACATTTTATTATTATGGTTACAATAACGATGATACTTCATTTGAAAAAAATGATGTAAAACAAACGTTTCATAATTATGGATTTGATATCGCCTTTAAAAACACAAATGATAATCCGCTTGATCTTGATTTCGGAATTACCGGCGGGCTGAAAGGAATAAGCGATATCAATAAATACCATGAAATAAATCCGTTTATCAATGGATTTGCAGAAAAAGAATTGCCAAACGGGCATAAAACAGGTGCATCGGTTTCTTATGATTATTATGAATACACAGGAGCCGGAACTGATTATGATTATATCACCGGTATCAAACCGTATTACAAGATCATGAACGACGACTGGGCTTTAACAGCGGGCCTTGAAGCGAAGGTTGATAAAGATTCCAAATCCTATATTTTACCGGATGCGATTTTTTCCTATGATCTGATCGGTGATAAATTTGTTTTTGTTGCCGGATGGGAAGGTGTTTTGCAGGTAAATAATTTCGAAAATATTGTTGCTGAAAATCCGTTTGTAAACGATACTTTGAATTTCCGCAATTCTGAAATTCAGGAAAAATTTATCGGTTTACGCGGATCAACAAACGGAAACTTTTCATTCACACTGAAAGGCTACCAGAAAACCGCGAAGGACCTCCCGTTTTATATCAACGATTCTTCCGATATGAAGCGATTTGATATTGTGTACGACGATGCTTCCATATGGGGAGGAAATATTGAGCTCGCTTATTTCAATTCCGATAAATTCAATTTCACAGGATCGGTGAACATGTTCAAATTCTCTGAACTCACAAAACTGGATCAGCCATATCATCGTCCAACACTCGAATGGACTATCAGTGGTATGTACCGGTTCAACAGCAAAATGCTGATGAATGCAGATATTTTCGGCGTGGGCAAATCATTCGCTTTACTGGCTGATGGAACTGAAGAAGAATTGAAAGGAACAACCGATCTCAATATTTCGGCGGTATATGAATATTCGAAGTATTTCAATATTTTCCTGAACCTGAATAATATGGCGAATTTCAAATACCAGCGCTATTATAATTATCCGTCGTATGGGGCTCAGATCGTTGGCGGGCTCTCGTTTACGTTTTAAACATCTGTGGATATAAATCAGTACAGCTTTCCCGCGATTCGGTGGATATTTGAAGAAATTTCCCACTGTTGCAGAAGGTTACGCAGCATATCAGCAAATTATTATCGTCGCATGATTGTGTGATCGTGCCCGGTTTGGGCGGCTTTGTGGGAAATTACCAGCCTGCGAAAATTCATCCTACTTCTTATATTTTCAACAGCCCTGCAAAATCGATTGCATTCAACGTGAATTTGCGGAACAATGACGGACTGCTTCTGAATACCCTTGTTTTGGAGGAGCAGGTTTCACCGCAATATGCTGAATTGCAGATAAAACAATTTGTTGATCAGATCCAGGATGCATTGCGGGATCATAAGCCGGTTAAATTGCCGGGCATCGGCCGCCTAACGGTGGATGTTGAAAATCATATTCAGTTTATTCCCGACAATTCTCAGAATTTTCTGACAAATGCATACGGTTTATACAGTTTCACCGCACCACCTGTATTGCGTGAAAAGGAAGCTGCAATTAAACATATTGAAACAACAAAGATCCGCCCTGAAAAAAAACGGAAAAGTTTCAGCGAAGTATTTCTCCCTATTGCTGCCGTATTATTATTGGGCCTGATAACAGTACAGATCTATATTCAATCTGCAGTGCAGGGATATAATTATGCTGAAATTCTCGGCCTCAACAAATTATTTAATAAAGAAGAAGTTGTGCTCGACAGGTATAAGCCAGTAGAGATCAAATTAAATAATACAATTTTATCCTACCGGGCGGTTGACACAATGACTATTGCAATTACACAGAATGAAAAAATCCCGACCGTAGAAAAACAGGAGCCGGTTATTTCAACCAAGAGTGTCAGCGGAACAAAATATCTTTTAATTGCAGGTGCATTAAATACAAAAGAAGCAGCCCAGGAGATCATAAATAATTTGTCGAAGATAAATTATACCGCTTATATCTATGAAAAAAGCGGCTATCAGATGGTTGCTGTTGCAGTTCCCGATTCGGTGAGTCCTGCAACTTACAGAGATGTGTTTATTGGAGATACAGGTATTACTGATGCCTGGGTGTTGCGCAATAAATAAAAATAAAAAACCCTGTCCGCATGTAGCGAACAGGGTTGTATTTTATTTCCAATCAGAAGATTATTTCTCTTTTTTCTCTTTCATTTCTTCTTTCATCTTTTCTTTTTCTTCAGGTGTGGCATTTTTATATTTCTCTTTCATTTCATCTTTCTTATCCGAATTGCCGCCATTGTTTTCACCTTTTTTGCTATCGCGGGCCTGTTTGAATTTTTCCATTTGATCTTTTGAAAGCACATTTGAATATTCTTTCAATCTGTTTTTAGTTAATTCATCTTTTTCCGCTTTAGCAGCTTCTGAATTAGGATTTTCCATTCCTTTATATTTGGCTTTCAGTTCTTCAAGCTTGTTTGCATATTTCAGGTTGATCTCCATAATCTTTTTTTCCTGAGATGCATCAAGGTTACAAACTTCATCCATTTTTTGTGTCCAGTCTTTTGCCATTTGTGATGCATCGCCCGACATTTCATCCTTTACTTTATCTTTCTTATCCGATTTATCTGTTTGTGGATTTGAAGTAGTGGAAGTAGGTGATGTGGTTGATGTACCCTTTACCTGTGCATAACTGTAGTTCAACATGAGGGTGGCAACTATTGCCATGAGTAACGCTGTTTTTTTCATTTTAAATCTAGTTTTATAATGAGTTGAGTATATGTAAAAACTGTGCCGCTTTTTAATTGGCTGTTTGCAAAGTTAAAATTAAATTCAGCAAACAGGCAAAATACCCCGCTCTTTAATCCTTTTTATCTTTCTTCTCTTTTTTATCTTCTGCTTTTTCTTTTACATCATCTTTCGAATGATCTGTTTCTTTTGCTTTTTCCTTTACTTCCTCTTTTTTTGAATCATCTTTTTTATCAGCTGCTTTTTCTTTTACTTCTTCTTTAGAATAACCATTTTCCTGCGCTCTTTCTTTTACTTCGTCTTTTTTCGAATCATCACGTTTGTCGTCGGCTTTATCTTTCACTTCTTCTTTCGTATACCCGTTTTCCTGTGCCTTTTCTTTTATCTCTTCTTTTTTGTCGTTATTACCTGTGCCATGGTCATCATCACGCATTTCATTTCTGTAATCTTTTAAACGGTCTTTTTGCTCTTTGGTAAGAATTGAATTGTATTCACCCATGCGGGCTTCAAACATTTTGTCTTTGTGCGCCTTCATTGCTTCTTCACTCATTTCTGAATTGTTGTGCGCATCTTCCATTTTATCGGCATAACGCAGGTTCACTTCCATCACCTGTTTTTCCTGCTCGGGTGTTAAATCGCAAATTTTGTCGAGGCGTTGCGTCATATCCTTTGCCCAGTCGATTCCATTGTTTGAAACATGGTCCTGCACATTGTCCTTTTTATCTTGTCCCGGATTTTGTGCGTATGACATCTGTGTGATGATCAATGAGAGAATTACAGGTAGAAATTTCATTTTCTTCATATTGATAGATTTTTGCATTTCATTGACTAAAAATTATGCCAGTATCAGGCTGAAGCCCTCTTCAAACGGTCGTTCACAGCAATGCCGATCCCGGTATCGGGAACCAATTCTGCTATAATCAATTCGGCGCCAGATTGTTCGAGCTGGTGCATATAACTGAAAAGGTTTTTTGCCGCCTCCTGTAAATCTGCCTGAGGAGATAATATTTTTTGAAAAATGATGTTTTCACCTTTTGATATTTGTGAAAATGAGAGGACCGCTACATTTTTTCCTTTGTGTTTGTTGATTAATTCGTCAATATTTCCCAGGTAGAGAGGGATTCGCGGAGCATAATGACTTTTCAGCATTCCAGGCGCCTCGATCATATTTGTTTTACTCCCGTAAGCAGGCAAATAACCGATCTGTTCGGCGATCTGCTCGGGATGGATTCCGCCAGGCCGCAGGATCACAACTTTGCCGTGTTCAAATTTTACAATCGTGGATTCAAGTCCGACCTCAGAAACGCCACCGTCAAGAATATATTCGATCTTTTCACCCAAAGCATCTTCAACATGCCGGGCATTTGTTGGGCTGATCTTCCCAAACGCATTTGCACTTGGTGCTGCAAGCGGGAAATCGAGGCTGTTTAATAATGCTGAAGTGAGCGGGTGATCCGGAACCCGAACTGCTACATAATCACTTCCTGCAGTAACGAGGTCGTTGATGGAAGAGGATTTTTTAACCAGTATTGTCAGAGGTCCCGGCCAAAAATGCTTTGCCAGATCAAACAATACAGGTTCTGTTGTCACTGCGACTTTTTCGAGCTGATCTAAAGATGAAATATGTACAATGAGAGGATTAAACTTTGGCCGCTGCTTAATTTCAAAAATCCGGAGGATGGCGTCGGGGTCATATGCGTTTGCTGCCAGACCATAAACGGTTTCTGTTGGAATTGCAACCACTTTGCCTGCTTTAAGCAGGGCAGCAGCTGTTTGAATATTTGTTCCGGTCATGAGTTGTTCGGGCAGTTCCAATGTAAAATTAGGTTACCACCCGTGTCTATTTCACCGGCATCAGGAAAAATATTTTTTAAGGCGAGGTTCAAAGGCCGGTCTGCCGTGAAATTGTCCGTCAGCCTGCTGAAGAGAAGAATACCTCCGGGCGCAACCGATTTCTTCAACGCTTCGAGAAATCTGAGATCATGAAATTTCTTTGGAATATCCCGGTCAATAAAAAGGTCAATTGCTACCAGGTCAAATTTCCTGTGGTTCGATCCAATAAAATCCGCGGCATCCTGCTGAATGAATTCTAAATTTTCTGGAATTGGCCAGATGGGAAAGTATTTAGCGGCGAGTTGAATAATGAGGGGGTCAATTTCAACACAAATAATCTCACCGGTAAATCTGTACTTTTTCAATAATATAAAAGGAATACTGCCTAACCCAAGGCCTAATACCAAAGCAGATTTAAATTTTGGGAGCGCATCTTTGACCTGTTCAAGGGCCGTTCCGAAAGATCCGTATTTATCTTCAAAAGAATATGTAGCTGTTTCAGTATTCAGCTTATAGCGCCCTGCGGATAAAACAATATCCAACCGGGGGTTCAGGGGGCCGGAGACAGATTCAATTGGAATTTCCGCAAAGAAACTCGCGGCATATTTTAAAAATCCCGGTCGGTTTGACGCCACGAAGACAGAGAGTTATTTGGGTTTATAAAATTTCATTGCTTCTGTCATATACACATTCTGTATATCATCAATTCTATGTTCATCGCTCGGGTGTGTGCTCAGGAATTCGGGAATTGAACCGCTGCCTGAACTTGCAGCCATGCGCTGCCAGAATGAAATTGCAGCATGCGGGTCGTAACCGGCTGCAGCCATAAATATTAAACCAAGCCTGTCGGCTTCCGATTCCTGTGTTCTTGAAAAGGGGAGAAGAACGCCGACTTCAGTTCCAATGCCAACGGCAGTAAGAAATAATGCTCTTGTTTCACTTGGTTTGTTCGACAATGCTATATCAAGTGCTGTATATCCCGTTTGTGCAACCAAACCCTGGCTCATTCTTTCATTTCCGTGTTTTGCAATTGCGTGTGAAATTTCGTGGCCAAGAACAACAGCAAGGCCTTCGTCTGTTTTCGTATATGGAAGGATGCCGGTATACACGACAATTTTTCCTCCCGGCATACACCAGGCATTCGGTTCATCGCTTTCAACCAGGTTTACTTCCCAATGATAATCTTTCAGTTCTTCAGATAATCCCTCCATGCGCATTACTTCTTCAACAGCGGGAATTAATTTATTAGCAACTTCTTTCACGTCAGTAACTTTTGGGCCTGTTTCAACAACATCATTTGTGTTGAGAAAATCATGGTAAGCCGTTAGGCTCATTGCAACCAGCTCACTTTCCGGTAATATATGCAATTGCTTGCGTCCGGTAATAGGTACCCGGCTGCAGGATACAAATACGGCAACCAGTGTCATTGCCAAAAAGGTCTTCTTCATACATTCATGATTTAAACATCAGATATGTCAAATTTCATACTAAACAACTACAGTTTGAAATTAATCTGTATTTACTTTTTCAAGCCTTCGAAGTATTCCATGTTCTGGATGAATTCATTCACGGCATTTTTATTTTCAAGCACAAATATCATATTGCCTTTGGTTGTTTCAACCTGACGCTGTTTTGTGTCGTAGCCAAAAATTTCAGAATTGATCTCTTCACGTGAAGAATAGATCTTCATCACATTCTTTTTATAGTTGATGTAGATATAATCGGCATTCGGCGTTTCGAGATAAATCGTGAAATAATCTCCACCATAGCGCTTACCGAATTCAGCAAAACATTTAATTTCCTGATTTACGAGCTGATCGCCGATCCATATCACTTTTGCCTTTGAATCCGTAGTATGGAAAGATCTTGTTGATGGATCCCATATCATTTTAATTCCACTTAAAAACAAGGTCATCGGCAGGTCTTTCGGTTTTTCCAGATAGCCTTTCGAATTGATATCGTTTATGAGTTTCAGTGCCATCTTTTCATCCAGCAATTCCTGAATCGCTCCGATGATCTGTGTTTCCGTTTCGAAATTGATCGGGTTTGCACCTGCATCAGAGTTGGTGGTATAAATAAGTTCACCGAGCTTTTTCATGAGTTCGTCCGGCAATGGGATCTCCGACATGATTGTCGCGTCCATTTTATACTCGTCGTAGTTTGGTCGTTTGATGATCGTACCATACGCCTTCGTATCACAGAGGTCTGTTTTCAATCCGAGTTTCAGCCTGCCTTCGGCATAAATCGCCCCTGTTTTATTATTGTATTTTAAAATAGAGCCCTTTGCCGTCGGGTCATCCAGTTTTTCGAAATTGCCGAAATAATAGGTCTGATCAAGTTCATTATAAAAACCTTTTCCTCTCGCAATAAAGAGATTGGCGTCGGAAATAGAATGTTTGCGGCTCATGATGGTGGTATATACCGCAGCTGTATCATTGAACCGGAAGATGCCGGCAAATACCGAATCATTCTTTTCAGTAACAGCATCATCCAGATTGAATACCGGGTTTTTCGAATCAATGGAAGAATTGATCCGGAACCAGTCGGGCCGGAAATTCGCCGTATCGGCAACTGCCAGTTTTATATACCCCTTAAACCTTAGGAACTGGTCCTCGGAATATAATTCAACGGGCCCTTTAAAACTTACATTATCCTCGAGTACAAATTTGGAAGAATCCTGTATATATCCCTTTCCCAATATCTTATGATCAGTCTGGCCCATAATTGAATCAATAACCGACCTTACGGTAATGGATTCAAAAGGTATCATTTCCTTTTTGTTTTGTGGTGTGATATATTCGTATTCGCCTGTTCCGGTCATGGAATACCGGCCGAGGATCGTAACCTTGGCATTTGTGATCTTATGGTAATTGTTTACAGTATCGCCAAAGATTTTTGCATAATAAAGCGTCCGCATTTTAGCGCCCTTTTCTACATATACTTTTCCTGAATCGGGGATCACATGCACATCGGCGATGCGGATAAGCGGTACACCTTCGGCAGCAAGCAGGAAATTGTTGAGGTTGTATTTACCAACTTTTGCCTGAAAAACAAGGCTGTCCTGTGTGCCATTTGTAGAATAAAAATTCGCATACTCCTTGGTTGATTTGAATTCAACAACTCGATCGTCCATTATCCAGTCGAATTCATTCATGTCGGTTTTGTATTCATTGTAAGGTAAATACGTGAAGATCGAATCAACATTAGATTTGAAATTACCAATGCGTTTTGTGAAATCTACGTTCATCTTCACATTGTCAATCTTAAGGGCAACCACACCTGGGGAGATCTGGCCGATCGTCACTTTAGAAGTATCTGCTTTTGCGTGTGTCGCGTCATATACAAACTGGTTTGAAATGGCTTTTACTTCACCCCAGTTCATTGTTCCGTCACCGAGCAATCCATGGGAGGTGACAATTGCAGTTCCTTCCTGCGTGGCAGCACCATCAAACATACTGAATGGTGTCTGGCCCTGTTTCACATACATTTTATCTTCATAGGGAAGCCATCTGAGTGAAGTTCCTGAGTTTGATGATTGCGGGAACTGCACGCCTTTTTCCGTTTTCGCAACAACAAAATCATCCACCTTTGCGATTGTTGAATCCGGAAAGAAAATGATATCCTGGGAAGTAGAAGTTGAAGCCATAAAATCGATCTTACCCGAACCTCTGAATCCTTTATTGCTCAATGAGATATTGCCATTATATTTACCTGACTTTCCATACATCGGATAACCACCTGGCGGCGTTACGGATTTAAAGCCAAGCGACCTATCTTCCTGCAACATGAGGGCCTCCCTGAAATCCGGAAATATTCCATCCGAGACCATAGACCCCTGGAACTTTACCTGCCGGTAGTCCAGTGAATCTGAACTCGTGAGCGTGAATGGGTCCAGTTTAAAAAAGAAATCATCCTTCTGATATACATTATCGAAAATCTCCGGTTTCATGTAATCTGCTACCGAGTAATCATAAGTGGTGAAAATAGAATACATGGGGTTATTTACTTTGCTCGATTTGTTATCGGCCTTATCTATTTGGAGCTTTCCTGAGCTTACAGTGATATTCGTTTTAACCGGGAGATAGAGTGAATTTCCCATATCGTCCATATCAACCGATTCAACATAGAGGATCATCGAATCCACATTGGTCATTTTGATATTGAATGTATCATAACTGAAATAATAGTTTTTGCCTATAAAATCAATATTTCCGGAAACGATTGTCCCGTCGAAAAGCATATCTCTGCCCTTCTTCATGATGATTTTATCGTCGGTTGGGTAAATCAAAACAAATTGAGAATCACTTAAATAGAATTGTTTGATGCCATTGATATGCAGGTCGTAATCATCCAAGTCCAAAGTAGCGTTTGCATCCTTTGCCTTGGATGGAATATTGATAATATCGTAATCCTGTTTCTTGCTGGCTGCAAGCACATAATTAAAGACCTTGTCCTTGACGTAGATCAGTTCATTTTCTTTATCATAGAAAATGAAGCCCTCCTCAACAAGGGTGAGCATCAGACTTTGAATTCCGTCTACCGTTAAACTCGGATTGAGTTCTTTCGCCAGGGCAAGTGATGGGATCACCCGTGTTTTATAAGTCTCACAATAGCGTTTGATCTTCACGAGCGGCTGATATGTTGCAACTCCGCGAATGCGGTCAAACAATACCCGGTTGTAAAGGTCCTGGCTTTCAAACCAGCTTAATTTGGTACCTGCACCCTCAAGGTTCTTCATTTTAATAACCGTATCGCCGAGTATCCAGGACAGGTTATCAACTTTCGCATCAATCTTATGGTACGAGCTGTAAAACATTAAACTCGAAAAACCTTCTTCCTGCCGGGTGATATTCATTTTGTTTTCCAGACTGTTATATCCAATCGATACATCATGGTGATAGATTGAATCCTTTTTCCCTACAAAAATGATGGCTTCGCAGTCGCGGGAATAAACGGATACTTCCGGAGTGATGAGAAAGTTTTTGGATCGGGCCTGCACAGAAGGTTTTCCATTCACATCTTTAAAAAGCATAACGGCAGGAACGGAGTCTGTCCCGCTGCCAATGATCTGATTGCCTTTTAAAAAGAACCCGCCTTTATAATCAACGTTTTTCAGGATATCCTTCACCGCCAGATTATTGTTGTAGGAATGAAACTGGGGATAATCACTTTTTGAAGTAACATTATTTGTGATCAGCCGATCTACAACATAACCATTCAATGGTTTTGAAAACAAACTGCCGTAATAAAACTGTACGGTATCGGCCCGGTATTCATTGTCATTCGTATTGATCACATAATGATTGAATTTAGCATAAGTTGTTGTGCTGTCAAGTCCCGCCCGGCCCCAATGCATCGTGCCACCCGTTCCAACCCATTTCTGGTCAAGGGGGTAGTAAACTCCGGACGTTTCGTTGATGTATAAGGTATCGCCTTTGGTTGACCCGATAATGGAAGTACTTTGAATATGCACTTCAGGAATCTCACCATTCAATTTAAGCTGATATTCTGGAGAACTGAATGACCAGGTTTTGGTCGGCGTTTCATTGAGGGCATATTTTGAAAAAAATGCGGTTGAAAATTCAAGATAGTGGTTATATACGCTATAGCTTCCTTTTTTGCTGTTGTCGAGAAGCGTGTTTACAATTTCCATCCATTCTGCATAGCGGTCGGTAAACTGCCCAGATTTCACAAATGCTACAGTCGCATCGAGCACGGCTACATATTGCGGCGTTGGCTTCATCCGGTAATCAGCCATTTTATTTGAGAGGGCAATGATCATGTCTACCTGTTCGGCAGTGATATTTCCCGCATCCACCTCCTTTGCGAATCGGTTGTAGGAATCTTTTCCGATCTCATTATTATTTGCACCCATAAAATCACCCAGTTCTTTCATGAATGCATCCTGTTCGGGCGAAAATGAAATTACCTGTGCACGGAGTCCTGAAAATCCAATAACGATCGCAGTTAGAAGCAGAAACCTTTTCATGCCGTTAAGTTAAGAAGTGATTATTAATTAATTTGAAGTGCAAACGCAAAAATGGTGGGTAAAGTATTTTCTTAACAAGTCTTATCAGCGGATAAAAAAAATTGAACCGGGCATTTTCAAAGCATGATGTAAATCACAAATTGCTAATTTTTTTATCATTCTTTCAAAGCAGAAAGTGATCGATTTTTATTTGTGAAAAGAAATTAAAATGCTTTTCAAAATTTCCGATGGAACTGCGCAGATTTCAAATTTATATCGACGAAGAAATTATTCTGCCCTGAAAATCAATTCATGGCAAGAGTTACACATATCCAGTCGTTTTTGGTTTTAGAAGAGACTTGGGTGAAAAAATAATTTTCTGCATCTTTCAAAATATCCTGGAGGTCGTTTTGAAGAATGCCTGAAATGATTAATAATCCGCCCGCATGCAGGCTGCGGAAAAACAAAGGGATATTCTGAATGATGATCGGTTTATTGATATTGGCGAGGATAATATCAAATTGTTTTCCGTTCATCAGCTCGAGTTCGCCAAGTTCAATTGCAATTTGATTTACGACATCGTTCATTGCGATATTATCGTTTGCATTTTGATATGCCCATTCGTTATTGTCGATGCCGAGCACATGACCGGCTCCTTTTTTTGCAGCAAGAATAGACAGGATTCCGGTGCCGCAACCTGCATCGCAAACAGTTTTATTTTTAAAATCCAGGCCGAGAATTTCTTCGAGCATTAAATAAGTTGTTTCATGATGTCCGGTTCCGAAACTCATCCGCGGTTCGATGATGATTTCAAAATCAGCCTCGGGGTTTTGTTCATGAAATGGTGCTCTTATCAGGCATCTTTCTGCTACTAAAACGGGTTGAAAATTTTTTTCCCATTCTTCATTCCAGTTTTGGTCTTTGTATTTTTTGGTCTGCCAGGTGAAAATAAATTTTTGCTGCAGATCGCCGAGATAATTTTCAATATCCGTACTGCTCAGAATTTGTTCCTGGATATATGCGCTGAGTTGATTTTCATTGTGTTCAAATGTATCGAAACCTTTTTCTGCGAGCAATGCCATCAGAATTTCAGCGGTAGTTTCATCTGCGGCTGAAAACGTATACTCGAGATAATTCATAGTTTGTGGCGGCAGTTTGCAGTTACAATAAAGGTGCTGTTCAGACGGGCATTACTCCGGTTATTATTCCAACCGGCAACCGAAAATAATTAAATGCTTTCAATAATTTTAATAAAATCTTCGGCTTTGAGGCTGGCGCCGCCAACAAGTCCGCCGTCAATATCGGGCTGAGAAAATAATTCCCTGGCATTATCCGGTTTTACGCTTCCTCCATAGATAATCTGTAAACTTTCCGCTGTTTCATTTCCGAATTTTGTTTTGATCAGATTGCGGATAAATCCGTGCATTTCTTCTGCTTCAGCAGGCGAGGCTGTAACGCCCGTTCCGATTGCCCACACAGGTTCGTATGCAATGACAAGTTTTCGGAGTGCATCAGAACCTAATCCGAAAACGGCTTCTTCCACCTGCTGCTGCACCACTTTAAAATGATTTCCGGCTCTCCGTTCTTCCAGTTTTTCACCGCAACAAAAAACGGGTTGCTGGAAATTCCGCAAGGCAGCTATGATCTTTTGGTGGAGCAAAATATCAGTTTCACCGAAATACTGGCGCCTTTCACTATGCCCGATCAGCACAAAATGGCAACCAATGGAATGCAGCATCTTCCCGGATATTTCGCCGGTATAAGCGCCTTCATCATGTTCACTCAGGTTTTGGGCGCCAAAGCGGATCTGTGTATTTCCAAAACGCCGGATGAGGGCCTCGAGGTAAACAAAAGGTGCGGCTATATAAATCTGGTGCGGGGTAACTGAATGAGTTAATTGATTTGCAAGTGCGGCAATTGTTGCTTCTGCCTCAGTGGCGGTTTTATACATTTTCCAGTTTCCGGCAATTATTTTTTGTCGCATTTTTCAACTCATTCAGTCCTGCAAATATAAATGATTCGCATGTTGGAGAAATAAACGAAAATATGTCGGTAAATATCACTTTGTAATTACAGGAATATTTATAGTTTTGACCATTCGTTCACAAAAAAACTTAAATTACTATGAAAAAATTTCTGTTACCGGTTGCATTTGCTGCATGTGTCGCTTTGAGCAGCTGTGCTTCTCTCGGGATGGGCAGCCTGTACACTGATGCCACAATGCCTCTTACCGCAACATCAAACTCTGTTGGTTCTAAAGCCGGCAAATCTGAAACAACCAATATTCTCGGCCTCGTTTTAACAGGAGATGCCGGAATTAATGCCGCAGCTAAAGATGGCAACATCACAAAAATTTCTCATGTTGATTATGAGGTTTACAGTATCCTCGGCATTTTCGCAAAAATGACAACCGTAGTTTACGGAGAATAATTAATCAACACAATTCTTATTTAACTTGTCCTTCAAATTTATTTGAGGGACAAGTTTTTTTATCATTATGAGAAAATTAACCGCCTTCATTTTTTTTGTCTGTTGCGTCGTACAGTTCGCATCAGCACAAACAAATAAATATTATTCATCTGTTGCCAGCGACAGCGGAACGGTTTATTTTATCAAACCGGTTGAACTCGAAGTGGAGGGTAAAAAAGACGATGCGTATGCCGACTGGGCGGTAAATTATATAAAAGAAAAAAAATGCCAGAGCTCTGTTTACATGAATTTCTCCATCTTCACAAAAAACAAACCTGCATTTTCGGATTCTGCATACATAGTATTTAACAACGGAAAACAAATGAAAGCGGAAAATTTTATTACCGAAAAACAAAAAAAAGGAATCTGGAAATTGCGTTATACCAGCAATATAAAACTTGAGGACGTGAAATATTTATTTAATCAGGATGGAGAGTTATTATTTACCGTGATGATTAATCATGTGCCTTATCATTTTCTGCCGACACCTAAATGGGAAAAATCAAAAGATTTTATGGATGATTTTATTATTTCCCTCTGCGAATAATCATCTGTGAAGAAATATTAATTGCCCTTTCCTGTATTTTTCACTCATTTCATAAATTGTCGTGAGAATATTTCTATCTGCTTTCGTAAGCGCAATGTCTCTGCGCTTCATCACTTCTTCCGCAACAGCCAATGCATCTTTCAATTTATAGGTTACAAAGCCTGCAGCACCGCCCCAACTGAATGAGGGAATAAAATTTCGCGGAAATCCATCGCCGAATATATTTGCATTTACGCCAACCACCGTTCCTGTGTTGAACATTGTATTAATTCCGCATTTACTGTGATCCGCCATAATCAAACCGCAAAATTGCAATCCGGTAGGAATGAATTTTTGGGAAACATAATCCCAGAGTTTTACTTCCGCATAATTATTTTTTAAATTGCTGTTATTGCTGTCGGCTCCGATATTACACCATTCGCCCAGCACGCTGTTTCCCAAAAATCCGTCGTGGCCTTTATTTGAATAAGCAGTTAAAACACTGTTGCTGATTTCTCCACCAGCTTTGCAAAACGGGCCAATGGTTGTAGCACCGTAAATTTTTGCACCCATTTTAATCACAGCATGTTCTCCTATAGAAACAGGGCCACGCAGCATTGCACCTTCCATTATTTCTGCATCTTTGCCAATATAGATGGGGCCTGTTTTTGCATTCAGAATGCACGCTTCTGCAACCGCACCTTCTTCTATAAAAATTTCATTTCCGATCAGCGTATTGGTGGAAGATATTGCGGCAGATTTTCTACCTGCGGTGATCCGTTTAAAATCATCCCGCATTACCTGGTCGTTCATTTGAAATAAATGCCATGGCCTTGAAATGCTACTATATGGATTTTCTGTTGTATTTAATTGTTTGATTGTAAATTCAAGTGCATGCTCATTCAGGCTTCTTTTTGAAAAATATTTTTCGCTTGAACGAATTGCAATCAATTCCTCACCTGCAATTAATTTTTCTCCGGATTTTAATAATTTAATTTCTGCAACGAGTTCCTGATTTGGTATGATGCCGCTGTTGATATATGTATTGTCTTCCGTGAACATTGCGGGAAATTTTTCCTGCAGATAATTTTCACTTAATTGCGAAGTATCAAATTGAAGAAAATGATCCCATTTTTGTTTGATCGTATCAATTCCGATGCGCAATGCAGAAACGGGCCTGGTAAAAGTTAATGGTAAAAGTTGTTGCAAGCGATGGTCGTCGAAAAGAATAAAATTCATGCGGGCAAATTTAAGAGGTATTTAAGAACTCTTCGCAAAGTAGAAAACAGGGGAGAAGTGGAGAAAATAAAAAACCCTTCTGCAGGTTTTACAAACAGAAGGGTTGGAGTGAATCTTAAATGAAAATTATTTCTTAGCGTATTTCTTGTTAAATTTCTCAATGCGTCCGGCTGAATCAAGCAGCTTCATTTTACCAGTAAAGAAAGGGTGGCTTTCGTTTGAAATCTCAAGTTTGATCAACGGATATTCGTTGCCATCTTCCCATTTGATCGTTTCTTTCGTGTTCGCGGTTGATTTTCCCAGCCATGAAATGTCGACGCTGAAATCCTTGAATACAACTGTTCTGTAATTATCAGGATGAATACCTTTTTTCATTGTTATTGTGAATTAGAGGTGCAAAAATAGGCAATCCGCCCGAGGAAGAGAAAACTTTTCTAAAAATTTACTGGTAATATTGTGTGGAAAACAATTTAGCAGATGAATTGGCGCAAATTAAACGGACAAATTATCGAACGGCCCATTGTAGATGAGGTGCGTGATACCATTGTACGGGAAACCGCTGCCGGCAATCGACTAAAGGTTTGCGTCGGCTCCGATTCCCAGGTATATGGAAATATTATCGAATTCGGAACGGTGATCGTATTCCTCCGTGAAGGCCGCGGCGGCTTCATGTTCATTGCGAACGAACGGAAATCACAGCGTATGTCGCTGAAGGAACGTTTACTGTATGAAGTTTCAAAATCCATTGAAGTGGCGTATGATATCTGCAATTTGCTCGATGAATACGACGTGGATCTCGAAGTGCATGCCGATATCAATACAAATCCGCATTTTCAATCCAATACTGCCCTGCATGAGGCGATGGGTTATATCCTGAGTATGGGTTTTGTGTTCAAGGCGAAGCCGGATTCGTTTGCATCCTCAAGCTGCGCCAATAAAGTGGTTTGATCAACCGGTTTTGAAGATCTCATCGAAATAGGCGAGCAATTCCTCTTTCCCTTTATTTTTTTTGACGGATGTAATGAGAATCTTAGGCAGTGTTTCCCAGTATTTCAGCATTTCTTCCCTGTATTCTGCAATTGTATCACCGTCGGTTTTTTCCCGCTTGTCTGTTTTGGTAAACACGATGGCGAAAGGGATCGAATGTTCACCCATCCAATTTGTAAAGTCGAGATCTTTTTGCTGAACGGGAATCGAAGCATCAATAAGCTGAAAAACACATGCAAGCTGCTGGCGGTTGAGGAGGTAGCCCTCGATCATTTCCTCCCAGTCTGACCTTTTTTCTTTCGAAACTGCGGCAAAACCATAGCCGGGTAAGTCTACAAGATGAAAATTATCATTGATCGCATAGTAATTCAATGTTTGGGTCTTTCCGGGTTTGGAGGATGTGCGTGCGAGGTCCTTATGATTGGTAACGTAGTTTATGAGAGACGATTTGCCCACATTCGAGCGGCCGATAAAGGCAAATTCAAGCGCCATTTTTTCGGGGCAGGTCTTCACATCTACAAAACTTCCTGCGTATTTTGCTGTTCGGATAAGCATACTGCAAAGGTAGATTTATTTAATTGGCAAAGCTCCTGTGCACATTCCTCTCTCAAAGCACCTTAACTTTGCCTTTATGCAGGAAACTGTAACTCCATATAAATCGGAAGAAACCAAAAAAGAACAGGTGAAGACGATGTTCGACAGGATCGCTCCGCGGTACGACCTGCTCAACAGGGTTTTATCGTTTGGCGTAGATATCTATTGGCGCAACCGTGCGATCCGTGAATTAAGAAAATACAAGCCGAAACAAATAATAGATGTTGCGTGCGGAACGGGTGATTTCAGTATTGCCGCATTAAAACTGCATCCGGACAAAATAACGGGAATTGATATTTCAGTTGAAATGCTGGAGAAAGGAAATGAAAAAATCAGACAAAAAAAATTAACCGGTAAAATTGAATTGATTGCGGGTGATTCAGAAAATCTGCAATTCGAAAAAAATACCTTTGATGCATGTACGGTTGCATTCGGTGTGCGCAATTTTGAAAATCTTGACAAAGGGTTACTGGAGATAAATCGTGTTTTACAACCGGGTGCACCAGTGGCAGTATTGGAATTTTCATCGCCGAAACGATTTCCCGTCAAACAATTGTATCATTTTTATTTCAGCACAATATTGCCGTTTGCAGGCCGTTTATTGTCGAAAGATGCAAAAGCCTATACCTATCTGTACGAATCTGTTAAAGCATTTCCTGAAGGAGATGCATTCATTGGTCATTTACAAAAAGCGGGATTTAAAAATTGTTATTACAAAAGACTTACGTTCGGAATATGTTCGCTCTATATTGGAGAAAAATAGGAATTGGTTGTTTGATGATGCTGCCGTTTTTTGTAAATGCGCAGTTGAATGTTACTGAGTATGAGAACAGGTTTTCGATGAAGCCTTATCATTTTGGTATTTCACTTGCCTACAATACTTCTGATTTTAAAATTAATTTCAGCGAACAGTTTATCTATCACGATTCGATTCTGCAATGTACATCTTCCCGCGGTCCGGGATTTAATCTTGGTATTATTTCCAACCTGCGCATCGGAAAATATTTTGACCTGCGTTTTATTCCATCTCTTTCATTTGCAGAAAAAAATCTCGATTATACCTATCATGATGATCAGATCTCAACACAAACCACCGAATCCATTTATGTTGATTTTCCATTTGATATAAAATTTAAAAGTGCCGCATATAAAGACATGAAAGTGTATATTATCGGCGGTGCAAAATATTCATACGACCTGGGCTCAAATGCAAAGGCAAGAAATGCGGAAGATCTTGTGAAAGTTAAAGCCCATGATCTTGCAATTGATTATGGTTTCGGATTTGAATTTTATTTTCCCTATTTTATTTTCTCTCCCGAAATAAAATTGAGCAATGGTATTTTTAATTTACTCGCTCCTGATCCGAATTTACAGGAAAGTGCAATTCTCGACGGTTTGTTTTCAAGAACGATTTTAATATCAATTCATATTGAAGGATGATGGAGGAAGATTTGAAGGATGATGGAGGAAGATTTGAAGGATAGAAGGATCGGAGGATCGAAGGATTGTGTTCTAAGTTCAGAGTTAGGTTCACTACTCACCACTCACCGCTCACCAATTACCACTCACCATTTATTCATAAACATCATACTTTCCACAGGTCGAATTGTGCGGTTCACATATTTCGCACTCTGTTTTTTATTGTAGTAATTTTCTATTTCTCCCTGCACCATAAAATAGATTAATTGTCCGATGGGCATACCTGCATAAATACGCACCGGTTGTGCACATGAAATTTCCAATGTCCAGGTATTGCAAAATCCGACATCACCTTTACCTGCCGTTGCATGAATATCAATTCCAAGCCTGCCCACACTTGATTTACCTTCCAGAAAAGGAACATGCGCATGTGTTTCGGTATATTCTTCCGTAACGCCGAGATATAAAATATTCGGATGAATCACGAAGCCATCATCGGGGATTATTATCTCTTCTATCTCATTATGTTTTTTTGCATCGAGGATATGATTTTTATATACTGCCAGATAACGGCCAAGATGCACATCATATGAATTTGTTCCTAAACATTCTGCCCTGAATGGTTCGATCAGGATCATTCCTTTTTCTATTTCTTTTGAAATTTCTTTGTCTGTGAGAATCATAATTTTTAAGTGGTTTAAGTGTTCATGTTTTCAGGTGTTCATGTGTTCACGTGTCTGACACGCGGTTTATATGGATGATATGTATTCAACTCAGGTTCCTGATTCCTGATTCTTGATTCTAATTTCCCACACCATCACCGCCCGGTCATCGCCGCACGAAATTAGGCAGTTCTCCGAGTCGCTCCAAAACAACTTATTCACCGAGTTGATATGCCCCCCGAATTTTTCGTGATCGATCACTTTCAGCAAATCAAAACTTGCTGCATCCCATATTTTAATGTGTTTATCACGGCCGGCGGTTGCGAATAATTTCCCATCCGGCTTCATTTTAATATCATTTATTGTGAACATATGTGCGTCGATGGCAAGAACCGGCATAAACGCATCGCGGGCATCCCATATCCGCAATCTCGCATCACGTGAGCCGCTGAGCAGAAAATTTCCGTCCTGCGTAAATGTGCTGCAAAAAACGGAATTCGTATGGCCGGCTAAAATGTGTTCAATCTGCAATGCGGGATCGGTGATATAGAGTTGATGATCGCTCGCTGCAAATGCAAATTTTGATTTAGCAGGGGAGATGGAAATATTGCGCAGGCTTTGATGCGATATGGATACTGAGCCTTTGAATGTGAAATCTTTGCCTTCCCAAATATGTACATGGCCATCACCGCAGGCAGCAAATAATTTTCCGGCATCAAGATCAAAATGCAGGTCAAAAACAGAAGCAGTTCCGGTCTGCAGATTTTTAATTACCTTTTTTGCTTCGAGATCGATCACATAGATCCCGCCTTTCATATCACCGCATATCAATAAATTGTATTCTGAAATTGTTGTAAGCGAAAAAATATTCCCGGGCACCATGGCGATCCCTTTAGCGGGGAGCTGTTCAAGTATGTTCCATTCTGCGATCACACCATCACCTCCACCGGTAAAGAATGTGTTTTCGTCCAGGCCTTTTGCAATAGCGTAAACGGCACCTGTATGTCCGGTAAAATGCTGGAGTTTTGTAATTTGAATTTGGGATGGACGCATGATTTGCGGGATGCTGAAAGCATCGGGCGCAAAATAACAAAATCAAAAATTAAGATCAGCGGATATCCCAGCCGTTGAGCTGGTTGCGGAGTTGATCGATTGCCTGCAGTTCCTTTGCTTTTTGTTCAAGTTCCTGTTCTTCAGAGGCTTCGAGTTTCAAATCGGGATCAGGGGCTTTTTCCTGCACAACAATTTCAACGAGCTTTCCCCGCAATTGTTTGGGAATTGCGACGTGCAGATATTCCTGCTCCTTTTTTACAAATTGAAAAATCCTGAACATGTGTGTGGTTTGGATGGTGAAAATAAAAATTATCAACGGCATTGCAAAATTTTATCATCAAACTTTTCTGTAACATTGCCTGCTTAATCCTCTCATTAAATGCCGGTCGTACTCAAAGAACAACTCGCCGATTATGCAGAATATGCGGTTTGGAAAATTGAAGAGGACAATGATTTTTTTCTTTCACAACTCATCCTCAGCGATTGGGAACAAAAATATCTCGACGATATTCAGCATCCTGCCCGAAAATTGCAATGGCTTGCAAGCAGATATGTATTGAAATATTTAATGAACACAACTCAATTTGTTGAATTATTATTTGATGTGCATGGCAAACCCTTTATTTCAAATTTCGATCTGAAATTAAGTTTATCACATAGTGCAGGATATGCAGCTGCGATCATATCACAAGAATATGAAGTTGGGATAGATATTGAAGAATCGCACCGGAACATGGAGCAGTTGAAAAATAAGTTTTTATCTCCGACGGAAATAAATAATATTGGTGAAGAAGAGCGGATGCGGAAATTATTATTGTACTGGAGTGCCAAAGAAGTGATCTACAAAATTTATGGCAAAAGAAAACTTGAATTTAAAGATGATATGTTTATCAAACCATTTCTTTTAAAAAGCAGGGGAGAGCTGGATGGAGTTTTATTAAAACATGGACAGGTGGTGGATTATCTCATGCATTATATCGTGCAGGAAAACTTCGTTCTAGTGGCAGGGGCGGAGAAAGAAGTTTCGGTGCTGCAGGGCTGATTTTTTTCACACGAAGGCACAAAGAAAACCAAGAAAAACAGGGAGGCGCAGCGACGCATAGAAATTTAACTCTGCGTCGCTGCGCCTCCCTGTAAAAAAAGCACCAGCTTTTAAAACTTAACAAAGGTCGTCGTTGTATTTCTACCGGTATTGGATAATTGCAATTTATAATTTCCATTCGCTAATGCTGAAACAGGAATTGAAAAATTGTTTTTTCCTGCATCACCATTTATTTTTTTTGAATATACAATTTCTCCAAGTACATTATAAATGGTCAGTTGAATTTCTTCCGCCTGGTTCAGACTAAATTCAATTTGCATTAAATCAATTGCAGGATTTGGAAATACATGCAAAGCAGTTAATTCATCAATTGTATGAATTGCAATTTGTTCATCATCATTCATATTGATATTGTCGATGTATAAATTATTTTCATAATCACTGATCGTTCTGAATTTTACATATACCTGTGTTTCACCGGCATATTCCGTAAGGTCTATCATCTCATTTCTCCATTCATCATCTGCTGGCACATACGGATCATTTGTATGTGGTGCCGTCTGCAGATCAGGATTGTTTTTTTTATACACTTCATTCCATGTTTCTCCGCAATCACTGCTCACCAAAACTGCAAGTGTATCCGAAAATTCACCCGATGCAGTGTAGAGCGCATAAGCAACGTCAAAACTTAAATGTGCTGAAACATATCCTGTAAAATCATAGGGAGGTAAAATGAAATCATCAATTTCACCCGGTGCATCATTGTCGAAATGATTTATGTATACGGAATATGTTCCGATGGATGCCGCATCATTTGTGCGCTCCCATGTATAATATGCGTCCGGATTATATAATGTATATCCCGCATATGGAAATCCTGTTGCTTCAAATCCCTGTTCAAGAGGTAATGGTGTGCCGGTCAGGATCACAGAAAAATCTGTTGTAATCGTATTATCTCCCGCATCTCCATCCGGATTTCCGTTTGGATTTGAAAGTGTTGCTGTAATCGAATGATCGCCTTCCGTTGTGATGATTGCAGGCAATGCAACATTTTCTTCAGCGCCTGTTGCGAGTGAACCGGTCCACGCAAATAAGGAAGTTGCACCACCGTCAATTGAATAATTCACATCCATCGAAACAAGTGTTTCGCTGCCGCCGTTTCTGATCGTGATCACAGGATTCACCGTTGTTGAACAGCTGAATCCGACAGGGGCCGCATCAATAGCCTGTGCATCGTATGCTTCGAGTGTGCAAACTTCTGCAGACAGCATACTGTACCGTGCACCGCCCGGTTCAAATAAAGATTGGATCCTTGCTTTTTGTCCTGCCGTAAACATATTCATGCAGGCATCGTCTGTATAATCCATATAATTCATAAACATAATTCCGGGTGCATCCGGTGAACACATATCCGTTTTCGGAAAACCGGGGCAACCATATGTTTCCACTTTTTGATTTTCGGTATCTGCCACGAGATCCGAACCGCTGCAATTCGCATCATCTCCCCAGATATGATAGAGATTCAGCCAATGGCCAACTTCATGTGAAGCTGTTCGTCCCAAATGATAAGGATAACCCGCCGGATTATTTCCGACGTGCAGGTAATGCAACACCACGCCATCAGTTGCTGCGGGGCCGCCCGGAAATTGTGCGTAGCCAAGAAGAAAAGCACCGAGGTTGCAAACCCATAAATTCAAATAGGTATCAGCCGGCCAGGCATCGCTGCCACCGTCTGCATCAAACTTTACATTATCATCCACACCGAAACTTCCAACGTCCGTTGCAACTCTGACAATACCCGTTGTAGGTGCACCATCAGGATCAACCTGAGCGAGACAAAATTCTATTTCACAATCTGCTGCAACACCGGCAAATTCATCTGGTGTATCCGATGCATCGGCATTCAATCTCCTGAAATCTGCATTTAATATATCGAGCTGTTCGAAAAGACGTGCGTCCGGAATATTTTGTTCCGCTGTTTTATATACCACATGAAATACAACCGGAATCGTAACCACCGCACCCATTTTTTTTGCGGGATTTTGTTTTTGTTTTTCAAGAACTTTATTTGTGAAATCTTCAATCTCCTGTTTGCGTTGTGCATAACCGGGATCTTTTGCTTTCAGAATCGCTTCATGTTCAACTGTTGCACAACGATTTAACTGTGCATCTGTGGTTCCGAATAAAATACAAAGGGAGAGTAATAAGAATAAATTTCTAATCATGATGTGGCATTTGGCGGAGTAAATTTAGGGAAAATAGAGGAGATTTAAACAGGTAATTATAGAAGATTATTGATGACCGCATTGGAAAAATGGAGCCAACAATTTGACATGTTTCCTTAAATTTTGGATTTATAAATTGGATAAATATCTTTACAATGACAGTTTATTCAAAACACAGATTACTTTAATAAATTGCCTTTATGAAAATTCCTACGATTACACTTGTTTTAACCATAGTTGTTTCCATATGTAATGGTCAACAAGGTTATAAACTCTCTGTTACAAATCCAATCCAAACTAAATCTGAAACTCATGATATATATTACATGGGTGATTTCACTTTTTTTTATTCAAATTCAAGCGGTAACATTTCAATTAGTTATTTCTATGATTTTATGGGGATTGCCAATGAACCGACTTTTAAATGGGTTGTTAAAAACAATAGTGACCAAGACATCTGTATTAGTTATGATTCTTATTTCGTTACCAAGGGTGGAGAAGAAGTCACTTTAACTCATACGTCTGATGGGTTAAATAGTGACTATTGCGGTGAAGGATATTGTACAATTAAAGCTGGTGAGAGCGGGGAAAATTTTATGTTTGGATGTTTTGACGAAGTTTTATTTATTGACGGAAATCTCATATCCAGCAGAGAAATAAGATACGCAGAATTCAGACTATTGGATGTAATAGATATTACTGAAAAAGCAAAAATTGCTGCTGAAACGGAAGCCCGAATTCATAATGAAGAGAATAATAGTGATGCTCGCACAATTTCCGGGGATAACACGTCAGTGACATCAAGTTCAAACAATAAATCAGAAGATACAATAAGTGATGTGAATTCAAGCAATGCTGAAAAGGAAAATTTCGAAAAATCAACTATTGATAATTTGAATGCAACGGCTTCTCTTGCCAATATGGAAGTTGGCAAAGGGTGGTATCATGGTGATTTTAATTTGAGTTATATGCAAGGTTTTGATCTGCACATCAATTCTACTACTCAGTATTTATCCGGGGTTTATTTTGGAATAAAACAATATTTATTTGGAAAAAGAGGAAATATAGCATTTGAATTAGCATATAATTTTCAATATATATTTACTTTGGGTGACTATTTTGGATCTATTTCTGAGCCTCATTTGGGGTTGTATTTATTAAAAGATGACATTTTTAGGTTTGGAATTTATAGTGAAATTAGCCACTATAACATAAAAGATAAAATCAATGAGGATGACATTTATTCGGATTCATCTGATGTAATGTTGGGAGGTGGTGTTATTGTGCCAATAGCCTTATATCGACATTATAAAGATGGTGGTATCTATCTAAAATTTGGAGCTGAACAGGGGATCCATCCATATTCGAGTTTTTTAGAGCCTAGCGGGATGCTAATTAATGAATTTGAAATTTCATACAAGATTCAAATGTTATGCGATTTAAATTACGGTGAACTATCTATGATTTGTTTATATAATAAGGAAGGCCTAAGATATTTAGCATTGCTAACTGGTTTTAGGATCCCATGGTGAATACCAAATTAAATTTAATAACTTTAAATGTTAAAAGACAAAGAAAATAATATTGTCCCTTAATATTAATTATTAAAAAAGCTATCTCACTCAAAATACTCCCCGAAACTTTTCAAATACGGCACAAGATCATCATAATATTTCGGACAGTCGGTGCAAGTACGAAGGCTGTCGATTTTATCATAAAGCGGAAATAAATAAGCATGCAATTGCGCATGTGCTTCACCCATCATATTGCATTGCTCAAATATTTTTACATATTCATCAAACAATACCAGGCCGAGATAATGATAATCTGCTGTGTCTGCTCCTTTAAAATCACCTGTAATGGCGATCATGTTTTTTATACCGATGGTTGTGGCGGAATTCGCTTTCCATTTTTTTCCATTATCCAATGCTAAAACCGTTTCAGGTTTTGAATAGAGAAATTCGGATAATTCATCTCCCTGTTTTTGTTTGCAGGAAAATAAAAAGAGCATACATGTAAGTATCAAACCCGAGGAGCGCAGCATATCTTGCCCAAAGATAAAATCTTCAGGCCTCATTTTGATGATCTTTATCAGGTGTTGCCGGAATCTTATAAACATTTGGGTCTTCTTAAATTCATTCACTTTGCAGAAATAAAATATTCACATTTGCAATCTTATGGACAGGGTTGTCAGAAAAACGAGATTCTTTTTTCTTTCTTTTATCAGGCACGATTTCAAAGCAAGTATTACGGTATTCTTTGTTGCACTGCCGCTTTGCCTTGGCGTTTCACTTGCAGCGGGAGCACCGGTTTATGCGGGCTTGATTACCGGCATAATCGGGGGAATTATTGTTACCATGATCAGCCGTTCTGAATTAAGCGTAAGCGGGCCGGCTGCAGGGCTCACAGCAATTACGGCTGCAGCGATTACAAATCTCGGCGGTATTGAAATCTTTTTTCTTTGTGTTTCGATTGCAGGCTTATTGCAGATCCTGCTGGGCATATTCCGTCTTGGAAGTTTTACGCATTTTATACCTTCCGCAGTTATAAAAGGCATGCTTGCTGCAATAGGAATTCTACTCATCTCCAAACAGATTCCTTTGCTCATCGGTTATGATCAGCCGGATTTCTGGACAAATGAATTGTTTAATATCATCACATTCCGCCATGGCTTCGAACATATTTCCGATCTCTATCATCATAGTTCGATAGGTGCCGTTTTAATTACGGCACTCACGTTCGGAATTTTAATCGCATGGAAAAAAACAATAGGCAAGAAAATCTCTTTCCTGCCTGCATCATTTGTAATGGTTTTATTCGGATCGTTGCTTGCAATTTTGTTTCAAAATTATGTACCGCAGTTTGCATTGAAGGAAACACAATTTGTTACGATTCCAAAACATGTATTTTCAAATATTCAATTACCGGAATTCAATGCCGTTTTTAAAAATGTAGATATCTGGAAAAATGCAGTTGTAGTTTGTTTTGTTGCTTCACTCGAAACATTATTAAGTATTACAGCCATCGATAAACTCGATCCTTATAATCGCGTAACGCCTCAAAACCGCGAACTTGTTGCGCAGGGAACAGGGAATTTTATCAGCGGATTATTGGGCGGATTACCAATAACTGCCGTGATCGTACGGAGTTCCGCAAATGCGGAGGCAGGCGCAAAAACAAAATTATCCTCCATCACACATGGGGTATGGCTGCTTGTTACGATTTTATTTGCAACTTCTGTCATTCATTTTATTCCTTATTGCGTACTTGCATTGATATTAATTCAAACCGGATATAATCTAGCAAAGCCAAAAATGATCCGCGGTGTTTTTAAACAGGGGAGAGAACAGTTTTTGCCTTTTGCCGTAACAGTGGGTGCGATATTATTTACCGATCTTCTTATCGGTGTGCTCATCGGAATCGCATTTGCAATTTATTTCCTTATTAAACATACCTACCGGGCTGGATATACTTTGAAAGAAAGAACTGAAGGCCATACAAAACATTATGCGATCCGGCTTGCATTGAATGTGAGTTTTTTGAATAAGAAAAGATTGACAGAAATGCTGGATAAAATTCCTGCTTACAGTATTGTTGAAATAGTTGGTACTGATTCAGTTTATATCGATAATGATGTGCTCGAAATTTTTCATGATTTCAAAACCAAGGCACATGCAAAACATATTGAATTGATTTTGGTGGATATTGCAGATGTGCAGACGATTGAGATACATTAAAGCTGGCAGCAGGCAGTACCGGTTGGCAGTGCTGCGCAGGATTTGAAAATGCTAGAGAACCTGCCTGCCGATGCAAAGGCTTTGTACACTGGCAGGCAGGCGCAAAGGGCGCAGATTGAATTGATCGGCACTGATTTTTATAAATAGAAAAAAGATTTTTGAATATTCAATGCGATATAATATTTCTTTTGAAATAATTAAATTTTCGTCGTCTAATCAAACTCCCTCCCTCTCTATGCACTAGAGAGGGTGTCAGCCGCAAGGCTGATGGGTGAGTCAAAACGGATGAATCAAACTGGTTTAATTAATTTTACTCAATCAGATCCTGATACTTTATACCTGATACCTTATACCGGATTCATGATATCTCCCAAAAAAGAAAAAGAATTCTACGCAAAGGACAGAAATGCCTGGCGGAAATGGCTTGAGAAAAACCATCTGAAAGAAAAATTTGTCTGGCTGATTATTTACAAACAAAACAGTTCAAAAAAATCAGTTACCTATATTGAAGCTGTTGAAGAAGGATTGTGTTTCGGCTGGATAGACAGCAAACCGAATAAACGTGACGATGAGAGTCATTTCCAATATTTCGCCGTACGCAATCCAAAAAGTAAATGGGCGAAAACAAATAAAATACGTGTCGAAAAATTAATTGCAGAAAATAAAATGTGGCCTGCCGGATTGGAAATGATTGAAATTGCCAAAAAATCCGGCACATGGGATGCATTGGATGAAATTGATAATGAGATCATGCCTGATGACCTGCTAAAAGCATTTAAAAAAAATAAAACGGCTTATAAAAACTTTCTCGCCTTCCCGCCTTCATCAAAAAAAATAATTTTGCTTTGGATCATGGAAGCTAAGCGTGATGAAACCAGAAAGAAACGCATAAATGAAACCGTTACACTCGCAGCAAAAAATATCCGGGCAAACCATTATGTGAGATAAGTGCATTTTCGCTCAGCAGGCACGCATCTCCACTCATGATAATGGAAGATTTAATTAATTCAATATCTTTAGCGCAACGATTGGGTAAGAAACGCATACAACCATTACCCGAAAAAAAATATATGGAAGCGCACGAACATAATCAGAACACAGAGCCTGTCAGTGATGCTCAAACTGCACAACAACCGGCATCCGGTAATTTTCTGTCGTTTATGATTCCACATAAGGGATTTTATATTACACCTGTGCTCATCATTTTAAATATCGCCGTTTTTATTTTGATGATTTTAAACGGTGTTGATTTTCTTGAACCGACAACCGATGATCTTTTACAATGGGGTGCAAATTTCCGGCCCTCAACATTAAACGGAGAATGGTGGCGGTTAATTACCTGCGCATTTCTTCATATCGGCGTTTTGCATTTGTTGCTGAATATGTATGCATTGCTATATATCGGTATTTTACTTGAACCGCTGCTTGGCAGCCTGAAATTCGGTTCTGCATATTTTATAACCGGATTATTTGCAAGCCTTACAAGTTTAGTATGGCACGACCTTACGGTAAGTGCCGGGGCATCGGGCGCCGTATTCGGTATGTATGGTGTTTTTCTTGCAATGCTCACTACCAACCTCATTGAAAAAGAAGCAAGAAAACAATTATTGACGAGCATCGGAATTTTTGTAGGATATAATTTACTCTACGGATTAAAAGGCGGAATTGATAATGCTGCTCATCTTGGCGGATTGATCAGCGGATTAATAATCGGGTATGCATTTTATCCTGTCCTTAAAAATCCTGAAAAGGCAAAACTGGATAAGCCGATCATCGCCGGATTCTCTATCGCTGCAATCGGAATTAGTTTTCTCACAATGAATAAATTGCCGAATGATTTTCATGTATACGACGAACACATGAATGAATTTGCGAAGCTGGAAGAAGAAGCATTATATTTTTATACGTTGACCGAAACTTCACCTCAGCAGGAATTATTAAAATCACTTGATCCGGATGGAATTGCAAAATGGAATGCATGCATTGATCTGATAAAATCGAATGCAGAATTAAATCTGCCGCAAGAATATGATGACCGCGATTCCGTATTCATGCACTATTGCGAATTGCGTATTGAAAGTTACAGGTTGATCTATAAAGCAATCGCTGAAGATACAAATACATATGATGATCAACTTGAAGAAGTAAATGGTAAAATAGAAGCATTGATCGCAGGTTTATCCGGTTCGGATTCTGCTGATGAATAAAATGCATCCGATAGCAGGATTTGTTTACAACTCTGTTTTTCAATCCCGGAATAATCATTACTTTCGAAAAAAATAACACTATGAACTTCTTTACCCGCTTGTCTGCAGGATGGAATCTTGCTCTCAAAAGTTTTGCCGTGATAAGGCAGCATAAACAATTGGTTTTATTACCAATTTTATCAAGCATCACCCTACTTGTAGTGATGGCAAGTTTCGCAATCGGTGTTTTCGGTACGACCGGCTTTGATATTGATACACTCAACGAAAATTCAAGAGTTGTATATTATGTCCTGCTGTTTTGTTATTACGTTGCAAGTTATTTCATCATTGTATTTTTTAATATGGCATTAATTCATTGTGCACGATTGCATTTTGAAAATAAACCTTTACGTGCTTCGGATGGTTTGCGTTTCAGCCTTGGTAAAATAGGTGTGATCTTTTCCTGGGCATTATTTGCCGGAACAGTCGGATTGATTTTAAAACTTATTCAGGACAATGCAGGAAAAATTGGTCAGATCATCGTAGGACTGATCGGCGTTGTCTGGAGTATTGCAACATTTTTTGTTGTGCCTGTCATCGCATATGAAAATCTCGGTCCGATTGCGGCATTCAAAAGATCTTCTTCCATTATGAAACAAAAATGGGGTGAATCGCTCGGTGCAACTTTCAGTTTTGGAATTATTCAATTCATCGCACTTTTTCTTGCCGGCGCAATTTTATTTATTCTCGGCAGTCTGGTGAGCCCGTTACTTGGAATTATTCTCGCCGTGTTGGGTTGCTTTTTAATTTTTGCAATCATATCAGCTGCAGAAACAATTTTCATCAGTGCTGTTTATCATTATACCCAGGGCGGTGCACCCATGGAAGGTCTTGATAATGAAACACTCGACGGACTGTTTATGCATAAATAATTTTTAAACTCCCGCAGGTTGTTGTAATGCAGAAAATAAAAATTCTGCAAAATTTATCGGAGCCGGCGGGAGTTTTCTTTTTGAGACATTGATACAAGATCTGCCTGATCAATTATTTTATTTCGTTTCAAAAGAAAGGATTCGTTTGTTCAGGGTTTCCATTTACCGATGATTTTATACCCTTCATCCGTAAATCGCTTCTATTCACATAGTATTTAAATCAAAATAAAGATTTTTAAATTAATATTGTTCTCTCAAATAAAAATGTATGCGGAATAAACAGGCAGCGGTAAGTTTTATTTTTATTACAATCCTGATCGACGTGATCGGATTTGGAATTATTATTCCCGTACTTCCTGATTTGATAACAGAACTGACAGGACAATCTTATAATGAAGGTTCCCGCACCGGTGGATTTCTGCTTGCAGCATTTGCGATCATGCAATTTATTTTCTCACCTATATTAGGTGGATTAAGTGATCGGTTTGGCCGCCGGCCCGTTTTATTATTTTCTTTATTCGGATTTTCCATTGATTATCTGATCCTTGCATTTGCACCAACAATCGGCTGGTTGTTTGTCGGGAGAATTATTGCCGGCATTACAGGTGCAAGTTTTACAACCGCGGGTGCATATATTGCCGATGTGAGTCCTCCTGAAAAACGTGCACAGAATTTTGGTTTGATCGGAGCCGCATTCGGGATTGGTTTTATTGTGGGGCCGATGGTCGGTGGTTTGCTCGGTGAACTCGGGTCAAGAGTACCGTTTTTTGCCGCTGCAGGACTGACAATGATAAATTTTATTTACGGTTATTTTATTTTACCTGAATCCTTATCAAAAGAAAACAGACGAAAATTTGAATGGAGAAGAGCAAATCCTGCAAGCACACTTTTCAAATTATTTAAATATCCCACCATACGTGGTTTGGTAATTTCATTGATCCTCATTTTTATTGCAATCAATGCAGTGCAGAGTAACTGGAATTATTATACAATGTTTCGGTTCGGCTGGTCAACTTCCATGGTTGGAATTTCTTTAGGTGTTGTCGGATTGCTTGTTGGTGCCGTGCAGGGCGGTTTAATTCGTGTCATCATACCGCGAATCGGTCAGAAGAAAGCAGTATATGCCGGCTTTATTTTTTACACACTCGGTTTTATTTTATTTGCTTTCGCCACAGAAGGATGGATGATGTTTGCAATTTTAATTGTGTATTGTTTGGGCGGGATTTCAGGGCCTGCATTGCAGGGAATTATTTCTTCGCAGGTTCCGCCAAATGAGCAAGGTGAATTGCAGGGAGGCATGACGAGTTTAATGAGCGCAACAATGGTGATCGGCCCATTGCTGATGACAAATTTATTTACAACCTTTTCATCCGATAATGCACCGGTTTATTTTCCGGGGGCGCCGTTTATGATGGGTGCCATACTATCGATCATCGGCGTAATTATCGTTCTCTCCACTTTGCGCCACCATCATATTCCGGATCATTTACCGGAAAGTCAGTTGCCGGACCCGATCATTCAGTCTGAAATTGAACAAATTTCATAAAGCAGTAAAAGAATTCCCTGCAATTTATTTGAATTGATATAAATCAGTTTGCGCTGTATATTTTATCATCCGGCGCATTTTAACCCGTGGCGACCTTTGTATTGAATAAAATATATGTGGTGGCTTCTCTGGATATTACCGATCATCCTTTTCATTCTGATCATTTATTTATTTGTTGCACCATTTTATTTTGAAATTGACAGCCGGAATGGAAAGTTAGAATTTCGTTTGCATAAAATTGCACATGCGCAGATCATCATATTGCGGGATAGCATTTTCCTCCAATACCGGATTGCATGGTGTGAAAAAGAAATTGATCTATTAGCTCCGAAAAAAATAAAAAAACAAATCCCTGCTCATACAAAAGTTGCGAAAAAGAAAAGGTCGTTTAAATTGAAACATATGCCGCAGCGCATACTTGCCGTGCTCAAAAGTTTTTCAGTGAAGGAATGTTATATCTCCATTGATACGGGAAATTATCCTGCAAATGGAATATTGTATCCGTGGTTTTATTTACTTGGAGCGCAAACAGGCAAAACAATCATGATCAATTTTTGGGGCGAGAATGAAATCATACTCACAATTAAAAATTCATGTGCAAGAATATGTAAGGCATTTATAATGGGTAAATAATCAGTTCACAATAAAAACAGATGATATGACAAACAATAATTTAAATGAGCTGCTCGATAAATTCACCGAGTTTCTCAAAAATGAAGCAAAAACAGAGACAGTAATTGGTAAAGAATTTATGCTTGGAGAATTTAAATGTGTACCTGTAATCGGTGTCGGATTTGGATTCGGCGCAGGCGGAGGTGAAGGTACCAATCCGAAATCAGGTGCCGGCACCGGTGTCGGTGGCGGTGCAGGAATGGGCATGGGGCCAATCGGATTTTTGGTAAGTAAAGGAGATCTTATTCAATTTATTCCAACAAGGCAGTCGAAAGGATTATCAGCTGCATTTGAAAAAGTGCCTGATCTGCTGGAAAAATATCTCGACAAACAAAACAAAAAAGAACCGGTTGAGGTATAAGATTTCAATTCAACGAAATTGAAAGGCTTTTACCAGAATTATATATCCGCCATGAAGTATTGATAACTTCATGGCGGATTTTTTTGTGCTGCATTATTGCGGTTTTAATTTTGTTGAATGCGAAAATTAATTCTTCAGCTGGCTGTGAGTCTCGATAATTTTATTGAAGGGCCAAACGGCGAAATCGATTGGTGTTTTACGGATCAGGATTATGGCATGACCGAATTTTTGAAAAGACTTGACGCCATGTTCATCGGCAGAAAATCATATGAATTAATGCAAACAATGGGAGATGCTGCCTGGCCGGGATTTCCGAAATTAACAGAATATGTTTTTTCAAACACATTAACCACTGCCAAACAGGATTGTATTCTAATTGGAGGAGATATTGTTTCAGAAATAAAAAAAATAAAATCGCAGGCAGGAAAAGATATCTGGTTATTTGGTGGGGCATCACTTATTTCAGAATGTATGCGTGCAAATCTTGTTGATGAAATTATTCTTGCCGTGCATCCTGTTTTACTCGGAAGCGGTAAACCGTTATTTCAGAATTTACAGGAACGCATAGATCTGAAACTCATCAATTCCACAACATATCATTCAGGCCTGGTGATGTTGTCTTATGTACCCGCAGTTTTCTGATGGAAAAAATAATTTCCGGGGACAAATTCGCTTTGATACCTGTTGATTGAAAAATAATGGTTGAATGAATCGAGGATGAAGGGGCAAAAACCGTATATTTCTTCATTCACACCTTTAAAAGCCTTACCTTTGCAGCGAATTTATGAATCAGATCAGAAATATTGCAATCATTGCGCACGTAGACCACGGTAAAACAACACTGGTAGATAAGATTTTACATCATTGTCAGACATTTCACAAAGAAGTTACAGAACTCATCCTCGATAATAATGAATTGGAAAGAGAGCGTGGTATCACCATTCTCTCCAAAAACGTTTCAGTTGTTTACAAAGGCGTGAAGATCAATATCATTGATACTCCAGGTCACGCCGATTTTGGCGGTGAGGTGGAGCGGGTGCTCAATATGGCCGACGGTGCACTTGTACTTGTCGATGCCTTTGAAGGCCCGATGCCGCAAACCCGCTATGTATTGAGTAAAGCGATCGCTCTCGGTTTAAAGCCATGTGTTGTGATCAATAAGGTGGATAAAGAAAATTGTAAGCCCGATGAAGTGAACGAGGCCATGTTCGACCTCATGTTCAATCTCGGTGCAACAGAGGAACAATTAAATTTCCCTACAGTTTATGGTTCATCAAAATTCGGATGGATGAGCAATGATTGGAGAGTGAAAACAGAAGATATTTCAGCAGTGCTCGATATGGTGATTGAACATGTGCCTGCTCCGATTCAATTGCAGGGAACTACTCAAATGCAGATCACAAGTATTGATTTCTCAAATTATATCGGTCGTATCGCGGTAGGTCGTGTGCTGAGAGGCAGCCTGAAAGTAGACCAGCCTGTGAGTTTGTGCAAAAGAGACGGTTCGGTTGTAAGATCACGCATTAAAGAACTTTATGTTTTTGAAGGATTGGGAAAAGCGAAGATCCAGGAAGTATTCTGCGGCGACATCTGCGCATTGACAGGTGTGGAGGGATTTGAGATCGGTGATACCATAGCGGATTTTGAAAACCCGGAAGCTTTACCGCATATTTCCATAGATGAACCTACGATGAGCATGCTTTTCCGGAGCAATGATTCACCTTTCTTCGGCAAGGAAGGCAAATTTGTAACAAGCCGCCACCTTCGCGACAGGTTATACAAGGAAATTGAAAAAAATCTTGCACTGCGGGTTGAGGAAACAAATTCTGCAGATTCATTTATCGTTTTCGGAAGAGGAATCCTGCATCTTTCAATATTGGTGGAAACCATGCGCCGCGAAGGGTATGAGTTTCAGCTCGGACAGCCGAAAGTGATCCTCAAAGAAATTGACGGGGTGAAATGTGAACCGGTGGAGATTCTTGCTATTGAAACCTCTGAGGAATCAGGTGGAAAAGTGATTGAAGCTGTGAGCCAGCGTAAAGGCGAAATGATCATGATGCACAACAAGGGAGACAGGGTGCATCTAGAATTCAATATCCCGTCAAGGGGAATTATCGGCTTGCGTACAAACGTACTGAACATAACGCAGGGTGAGGCGATCATCAGCCATCGCTTTAAGGCATATGAACCATGGAAAGGAGAAATTCCAAACAGAACAAGCGGTGTATTGATCGTTTTTGAATCAGGAACATCAATCGCCTATGCAATGGATAAACTGCAGGACAGGGGATATTTTTTCATCGGCCAGGGCGAAGATGTATATAAAGGGCAGGTGATCGGTGAGCATTCCCGTGATAATGATCTTGTTGTGAATGTAACCAGAACAAAAAAGCTTTCAAATATGCGTGCTTCGGGTAGTGATGATAAAGTGAGTTTGCCGCCGCCGCATCGTATGACACTGGAAGAAGCAATGGAATATATCGACAGCGATGAACTTGTTGAAGTAACACCACTCAACATCAGATTGCGGAAAATATTCCTGGAGGAACATGAGCGCAAGAAAGCTTCGATGGCAGTTGAAGTAGAATAATGAGGATTATCAACATGAACCGAATGCGGAATGTGTTTGTTCTCATGCTGTCTGCTTCTTATTTTTGAGCACTTAATCTATAAATGAAAGGAAAAGTAAAATTTGTTGAAAGGCCACGTACTGAGTTTTTCAACACTCTGCGCAGCCGGGTTAATAATTATTTTGAAGAAAATAAAATTGAAAAAACAGGTGATTACCGCATGGTGATCAAATCTGTTTTAATGTTATCCCTCTATTTCGTCCCGTTTATTTTTATTACGATAGGTGCCATTCCGGTATGGGCAACATTTATTATGTGGTTTTTGATGGGGCTTGGTGCATCCGGCGTCGGCATGAGTGTGATGCATGATGCAAATCACGGGGCATATTCCAAATATCCTTTTATCAATAAAATGATGGGCCGTTCGATGTATTTACTGGGCGGAAGTAAATTCACTTGGAAAATACAGCATAATGTTTTACATCATACCTATACAAATATTTACGGTATGGATGAAGATATTCACGATAAACCAATATTGCGTTTATCGCCGCACGGCAAATTAAGCGGTATTCATAAGTATCAGCATATTTATGCATTTATGTTATACGGTCTTGCTACACTTGGCTGGGCATTAAATAAAGATTTCAAACAATTGATCCGCTATAATAAATCGGGTTTAACAAAAGGTAGTGGTGGTAAACCGACAGTAGAAATGATCAAATTAATTGCAAGTAAAATTGTGTATTTCATGATCATGCTCGGCCTTCCTTTATTATTTTCAGGATTTTCATTCGGTATTTTATTGCTTGGATTTTTGGTGATGCATTTTACAGCAGGTGTATTTGTAACAACAATTTTTCAATTGGCGCATGTGGTGGAAGAAACCGATCATCCGGTGCCCACGGAAAATGGTGAAATTGAAAATGCATGGGCAATCCATCAATTGGAAACCACTTCAAATTTTGCAAAACGCAACAGAATATTAAGTTGGTTTGTGGGTGGATTGAATTATCAGGTGGAACATCATCTCTTTTATAATATCTGTCATATACACTACAAAAAAATAGCGCCGATCGTAAAAAAGACTGCGAAAGAATTCGGCATTCCATATTACGAAAAACAAACTTTCTGGCAGGCACTCGGCTCACATATCAGAGTGTTGAAACAGATCGGGAATAATTATGCTGCAGGGTAAGTAAGTCAGGGTCAACAGATCTGCCAGTCAACAATAAGTTATTTTATTAGCAGAATATTTCAGGATATGAAAGTTGAATCAAACTACAACTATCTCTCTTATTGCAATCATGTTGTTTTCATCGTACAGCTTCACAAAATAAATTCCCGGAATAAAATCCGAAACATCAATTTTGTTTGTTGTTAAAATTTCATTGTAGGATATTTCGCCTGCAACATTCATAATTTCAACATACAGATTTTGTTTTTCATAAGGCAGAATAAAATGAATTGCCGGATATGAAAAATAAATTTCATAGTGAGATATAGATTCCTGAATTTCACTCACAAGTTCGCCCGCATAAATTCCCTCATTCGGTGTTGCATTATAGGCATAATCTTTTACCGTAAATGAATTATTTGTTGGATCTACACCGAGCCGCAACCAACCATAATAAGAAAAACCCGCGGCATTTATTTTAATTCCAAGAAATCCGTCTGTAATTCCATTGAGCCATAATCCGGTTGAAGAAATGGCCCCGAATACGTTTGTTAAACTTGTTGCAAGTTTTTGATTCACAGTGTTCTTCCATTCTCCTGAATCATTAACTAAATCACCTGAATTCAGTGGTGCAGGCAATGTAATACCAACCGGGCCGGACTTTACAAGTATTGATGCAGAAATGCCTGGTGAAATAAAGACACTGTTTCGATAAGACGGAGTATCACTTTCATATCCGCCGCCGCCAATATAGGTATCGTGAAAACCTGTTATTTTTAAATCACTAAAAGCATCTGCATTCATATTTAAAGTAAACCACTCCTGATCGAAATCATATCCGGCATGAATATCAGGATCAATATCCATATAAATAATTTGCGCCGAAGCCTGGTTAAATCCTCCAATTGCCCCTGCACATAAAGAATATGCCCTTAATTTTGAAGAAAGTGTTTTGGGAATTATTTTCATTTCAAAGGGTTTAAATCAAATTTAAAGGAATCTTCCGACATTCGTAAAAATTTCAGACTATGAATCTCAAAGAAATGTATAAAGCCCGCTTTAATAATCCGAATAATAAAGGGGAAGAATTTGGATTTACGAACCGGTATGAAAAAGGCTCCAAAAGAATCATTGATAAAGACGGAGGCTTCAATGTGATCAGGGTGGGAGCGAAGAAGCAGATATTTCATGAGCTCCTTACAATGAACTGGTGGCGCTTTGCACTTTATGTTGTTGTGTTTTATACACTCATGAATATATTCTTTGCCTGCATTTATTTGCTGATTGATTTCAACGGCATTGGGATGACAAGCGATTATGAAGTGCATGGACGATTTTTAATTGCCTTGTTTTTCAGTGCACAAACGCTTACAACCGTCGGATATGGGTCACTCTATCCCTTATCTGTTGAAGTGAGTTTTCTTGCTGCTACAGAAGCAGTCGTCGGATTAATGGGCTTTGCAATTTTTACAGGTTTGATGTATGGACGATTTGCAAAATCTCCTTCGGGAATTCGCTTTTCAAAACATGCATTGGTTGCGCCATATAAAGAGGGATTTGGTTTGATGTTTCGTGCAGCAAATGAGCGCACGCATAATTTAACAGAACTGGAAGTGCGTGTATTAATGGTGGTGGTTGTTTATGAAAATGGTGTTGCAACAAGAAGATACCAGCAAATAAATGTAGACAATAACAAGATCACCTATTTCCCGCTGAACTGGACAATGGTGCATCCGATCAATGAAAAAAGCCCGCTCTGGGGAATGTCGGCGCAGGATTTAAAAGATGGAGAAATTGAAATACTTGTAATGATCAACGGTTATAATGAAACATCTTCACAACAGGTGCATGCAAGGTATTCGTATTCTTATGATGAAGTAATTTGGGATGCGAAATTCAAGATCCCTTATTTTTTCAGGGAAGATGGCGCTACCGTTTTTGAACTCGACAAACTGGATGATTATGAAAAATTAGTTGTGGTGAATGAAAATTGAAATTAATATTCTGATGTATTTCACCGTACATGTTTTTCTAAATAGAGCCATATTTTTTCGGTGATAAAACCAAAAAATAACCAGACAGGAAAATAATCCAGCCTGATATATCCGTTTACTTGCCATCCTGTTGTGTAGCGCCAGGGGCAATCACCTGTTACAATATCAAGAATAAATCCGCTCAGATATTCAACTGCGAGGCAAATAATTGCATAAACCGAAATGCGTATGGCGGGGTGTAACTGTTTTATACGTTTATAAATAAGAGGAAATAAAAGCGGGATTACTCCGTAAATAAAAAGCATCCAGATATAGCTCGTTCCTGTTAATGCATAATTTATTTTTTCATGATGGAGGAGAGGAAGAACAAGATTATATTTTAATCCGGTAAAAATAATTTCTCCGGTAACACCGATGCAGGCAAAAATCAGAATCAGAAATAATTTCTTTCTCATCAATTGATCTGATCGAGCGGTTTTTCTTCATATGGAATATCCTCCGGCCGCTGCTGGTCCGGTGAGAGTAAAAACAAAATGAACATGGCGATAAAAAGTGCAACGGTGATGTATCCTGATAATTCTGCATAAGGCCAGTGAAATAAACGAAATATTGTAGTAGCTGCAGCAAATAGAACCCAGCCGCATTTCACAAAATCAAGCAAGATCTTTTTTCTTTTATTTATGGTGCGTATGCAGTAAATGACAACAACTCCGGAAAGGGATAACAATAACAGCATATCGCCGCCTTCCCAATGCAGTATCTTAAATAATGCGCCAACCAGATAAAACGAAATGGAAATGGAGATCAGACGGAAATATATTGTGAGGAAAATCGTACTTTCTTTTAAAATCAATTCGAGGCAGACTAATTCAACAATAAAAAAAATGATCCCGTACACATTCCATGTATCTGTAAATCTGCTGAGCAATATGCCGCTTAATCCGATTACAATTAATAAAAACCTGACACGGTAAGGCGTATATGTGGAAGAATTGTTCACCTTAAACATTAAATTGCGTCAAATGATGATTGAGATGTGTAACAGTTAAAATATCCCAATCTGCTGCAGTCATTTTTCCAAAAAACGGATGCGGTTCTTTTGTCACCTTCTCAGGCCCGCCGTTTGAAAACCTTCTAATAATTTCAATTGCATTTTGTTTTTCGCGGTCGAAATTGGGTTGGTCATGAATTACAAAATGTTTATCGGTGGGAGCGTTTTTCGAAAAGCCTTTTCCTTTGCGCAAATTATTCATCACCCATTTTCCGAATAAAAATCCCATAAAGGATTTTTTGAGTTTCAATTCACCCAGCCCCACTTTTATCGGTTGCTGAATATGTGTAAGCATTTGTGCAGCCGACATTTTCCCCCATTGCGGTTTTGTATCCGCTGTAAGAAGTTGTATCCTGGTTATAAATGCTTCGCAGTCTGCGGTATTAAAAATACTTTGCATCAGATAAATCCTTTGGAATGGATTTCAAATATAATCGAAGCAGGCCGAATTTTCAATCCGGCATTTCCTCATGCATATTAAGGTATTTATTTAAGGTAGATTTTAACTCATGCGTATTGAATGGTTTTTTAATATATCCATTCGCATTTACTTCATTCGCAATTACGTCCAGTTCGCTGTTCGCGGAAAACAGCAGGATTGGTATATTGCTGGTTTCGGGATTTTGTTTAAGCAATTTTGCAACTTCAATTCCACTCATTCCCGGCATCCAGATGTCCAGTAAAATGAGGTCGGGAGGTGTATTGTATACTGCATGGATTGCATCCTGTGTTTTAGAAAAAACACGGGCTTCATATCCTTCCTGCTCTACAATATATTTACATAACTCAAGGATGTCCGAATCGTCATCACATAGTAACACTGACTTTTTCATTGTATGAATAAGATTTAATTGGAATTTTAAAATAAAAAACGGAGCCCTTACCGGGCGTGCTGTCAACCCATATTTTACCATTATGCCGTTTGATTATTTCGGCCGTAATAAATAAACCGATACCGAGCCCCTGGAATTGTGCGGAATTTGCTTCAACACGGTAAAAACGGGTAAATATTTTTTCAAGATCAGTTTTTGGAATACCGATCCCGTAATCCTGAATGGAGAATGAAATTTCATCTGATGTACTGCTGATATCGATTTCCACTTCATTTGCGTTCGGGCTGTATTTAACTGCATTGGAAATCAAATTAATTATTACCTGTTGTATTCTTTCGCGGTCGGCAATTACCGTATGATCGGTAACCGAACGCTTTCTGATGATATGACGTGTGGAGGGCCGCAGCATATCTATCACTTCGTCCACCGCTGCAGTGAAATTAAATTCCGTAAAGTGCAGGCTTAATTTTCTGTGTTGAATTCTGGTGAGGTCAAGTAATTCGGAAATAAGCTCATTGAGACGGTTGATATTATGATTTGCTTTATTCGCCAGATACAAAATATCGGATAGTTTATTTTGCTCGATATTATCCTTCAGCAATTGAATATAAGCCTTTATGCTGGTAAGTGGTGTTTTGAGTTCATGGCTTGCAATACCGATAAATTCATCTTTACTTTCATCAATGAGTTTCTGGTCGTGAATATTGTTTATCGTTATCACCCACGTTGCAGTTTCATATTCTTCAAATGAAAATGGTTTTAAAATGGCATGATGCCAGATATACTTACCATCGCCCCGCCGCAATCTTAAATCTCCTCGGAAAGTGCCCATATTTAA
>CAYXBK010000026.1:0-55405 GCA_964463165.1 uncultured Chitinophagales bacterium | reverse complement strand
CCGCTAGCCGCTAGCTACTAGCTACTAGCAACCAGCCACATCCTACAATTTACATTGCTGCGACATTTAAACCCCTAAAACTTTTATCTTTGCGCCCGATGAAAAAGTATTTGCTGGGAATCGGTTTGATCGGAACCGTATTGGTCCATAGTTGCTCCACAGATTTTGATTTGAATGCTGATTATCAGGAAACACCTGTTGTATATGCATTGCTTGACGCATCTTCAGATACACAATTCATCCGCATCAACAGGGCATTTTTAAGTGATGTGACCGATGGCTATACAATGGCCGCAAATCCTGATGAAATTTATTATGGCGATGAACTCGAAGCGGTAATTGAAGAATATAATTTCGGATCATTGATCGCAACCTATCCTTTACAACGGGTTGATGGTGATACACTTGGCATTCCGAAACAGGAAGGAATTTTTGCGAACGTTCCGAATATACTTTACCGCTTTACGGCACCGGTGGATTATACCCATACCTATAAAATTGTTGCAGAAAATTCGGAAACAGGAATTTCAATTTCTGCACAAACGGAAGTGGTTGACAGTTTCAGAACCACTACGCCGGATGATGGTTCCGTTTTTCCGTTCAGCGTTTCAATTGCACCAAGCGGATTATTTCGTATGCGCTGGGCTGCCGCTCAGGATGCAAAAATTTACGACCTGACATTGCGCATGCATTATCGGGAAGGAATTTATTATCCGGAGGGGGATTCAATTCATTATACAAATTCGGCTTATATCGATTGGCTGATGGAAACCAATTTCACTGCCGAAAGCACAACAGGTGGTGGTTCACTTTCTTTTGATGTGCTGGGCACTTCATTTTATAATTTTATCGCAGATCATTTTGAACCCGTAAATGATGATTATTTTATCCGGATCGCAGATTCGGTGCAGTTTATAATCGACGCAGGCGGGCAGGAATTATACGATTATATTCAATACAGCAATGCTTCTCTCGGAATTACGGAAGGGCAATTCACCGATGCATATACAAATGTTTCCGGCGGGCTGGGTGTCGTTTCAAGCAGATACCATCGGGTAGGGAATATATATCCGTTCAGCACGCAGACACGTGATTCAATCGCATGCAGTGCAGTAACCAGCGGATTAAATTTTGCACCGAATTCCACCAATCCCGGATTTCCGTTTTGCAATTAATCCATTCATACAGTTCCATTCTTTACAAGTGCAGCACTCATATTTCTAAATCCTCTTCTGCTTTCATTCATTGCGTTTTACTTTCATTTTTGAACGGGTTTCTTCTCTGTCAAATCAATGCAAATCTATTTCTGTTTAATTCGCATGTCAGCATGTCATAATATTTCAGGCAGCGACATCTCCAATTGTCAGAAAACACGCTCAAAAACCCAATGGTATAATCATTGAAATACCGCCCCTTGCATATAATCAAATAATAAAATACTACCAGAATGGGAAAAATCATAGGAATAGATTTAGGAACAACCAACAGTTGTGTTGCGGTAATGGAAGGAACCGAACCTGTTGTAATTCCGAACGATGAGGGCCGCAGAACAACGCCGTCGATCGTTGCATTTTTAGATAACGGGGAGCGCAAGATCGGTGATCCTGCCAAACGTCAGGCAATTACAAATCCTCAAAAAACAATCTCTTCCATCAAACGGTTTATGGGACATCGCTACAGTGAAGTAACCCGTGAACTGGAAATGACAAGCTATACGGTTGTGCGTGGCGATAATGATACGGCACGTGTTAAGATCGGCGACAGGCTGTATACGCCGCAGGAATTATCTGCAATGGTTTTGCAGAAAATGAAAAAAACAGCGGAGGATTATCTGGGTGTGGAAGTTACCGAAGCCGTGATCACAGTGCCTGCTTATTTCAACGATTCACAGCGCCAGGCAACAAAAGAAGCGGGAGAAATTGCCGGTTTAAAAGTAAAACGTATCATCAACGAACCAACCGCAGCTGCGCTTGCCTATGGTATGGATAAACGCCATAAAGACATGAAGATCGCGGTATTTGATCTCGGCGGCGGAACATTCGATATTTCGATTCTTGAATTGGGTGACGGTGTATTTGAAGTGAAGTCAACAAACGGAGATACGCATTTAGGTGGTGATGATTTCGATAAAAAAATTATGGACTGGCTTGCAGATGAATTCAAAAAAGATGAGCCGACAATTGATTTACGCAAAGACCCGATGGCATTACAGCGTTTGAAAGAAGCATCTGAAAAAGCAAAGATCGAATTATCATCTTCAAGCGAAACAGAAATCAATTTACCATATATCACTGCAATTGATGGTGTTCCAAAACACCTTGTGAAAAAATTATCACGCTCTAAATTCGAGCAGTTATGCGATGATCTTGTTCAGCGCACATTGCGCCCTTGCGAAGCAGCACTGAAAGATGCAGGATATGCAAAAAATGATATTGATGAGGTGATCCTTGTGGGAGGTTCAACCCGTATTCCGAAAATTCAGGAAGTGGTTGAACAATTCTTTGGCAAAAAACCGAATAAAGGTGTGAATCCTGATGAAGTTGTTGCGGTGGGTGCTGCCATTCAGGGTGGTGTATTAACAGGTGAAGTGAAAGATGTATTGCTGCTGGATGTTACTCCGTTATCTCTTGGAATTGAAACTCTTGGCGGAGTATTCACAAAACTCATCGAATCAAACACCACAATTCCTGCAAAGAAAAGTGAAGTATTCTCAACCGCAGCTGATAACCAAAGTCAGGTTGAAATTCATATTCTGCAGGGTGAACGTTCAATGGCAAAAGATAACCGCACGATCGGAAGATTTATATTGGACGGAATTCCACCTGCAAGAAGAGGCACTCCACAAATCGAAGTGATCTTTGATATTGATGCAAACGGAATTTTACATGTCACTGCAAAAGATAAGGGTACCGGAAAAGAGCAAAGTATTCGTATCGAAGCATCAACCGGTTTGAACGACGATGAGATCAAGCGCATGCGTGATGAAGCGAAAGCGAATGAAGAATCAGATAAAGCTGCAAAAGAAAAAATCGAGAAATTAAATAAGGCAGACAGCATGATATTCGAAACCGAAAAACAATTAACTGAATTCGGCCCGAAATTAAGTGATGCCACAAAGCAACCGATTGAAGCGGCTTTAAATGAATTGCGTGAAGCACATAAAAATCAGGATGTTGCTGCCTGCGACGCAGCTGTTGAAAAATTAACTGCTGCCTGGAACAACGCTTCTCAGGAAATGTACGCACAGCAAAATGCACAACCTGATAATAATGCAGAAGATACATCAACCGGAAATAATGAAACAAAAACGGATGATGTGGAGTATGAGGAAGTGAAGTGATAAGTGAGGTGTGAGGAGTGATGCGTGAAGAGTGTGGTGACGCAAAAAGCATATTGAAATAAAATAAAAGCTCCGGATTTAATCCGGGGCTTTTTTATTTGGCAGATCGTAATTTTACTTTCATTCAAAAATTTTAGGATTTCATGCAGATACTATCAGATACGGATTCGATAATGGAAATCGCATATGCATCAAAAGAATATGATGATGAAATAAATCTGCGCTATGAAGTTTTGCGCAAACCCTTGAAACTGCATTTTACTGCGGAACAGCTTGCGGCAGAAAAGGATTGTTTCCATCTCGGGTATTTTAAAGAACATAAACTGATTGCCTGCCTACTATTACTGCCGAAAGAAAATGGAAAAATTCAGATGAAACAGGTTGCGGTTGATTTTGCATGGCAGGGAAAAGGGATTGGAGCTAAACTGGTTGCTGCTGCAGAAATGCTTGCTTCCGAAAAGGGATTTCATCTGATGTTTTGCCATGCCCGCGATACGGCTGTTCCATTCTACGAAAAACTGAATTATAAGAAAGTCGGGGATATGTTTGAAGAAGTGACCATTCCGCACTGGGAAATGGAAAAGAAGATCTGATTGGTTATCTCCGCTTTTTCTTGTCAATCAATTGGCCTGTAAGTTCTGAAAAATTGAGTGCAAGAACCGGACTTTTGAGTGCCGGCTGTGGTGCTGAATACCCAAATTGTTCCGGTTTGACAACACTTATATAGGTTAACGGGAGATCAACCGGCCTTACAAAATCTGTCTTTTTAAATGGATCGGGGATTATCTCTATCAACACTTTGGTCAATCCTTTACTGATATAATTAAGCTGCGATGCTGCTGCTTCGGTAAGATCGATACTGCGTTTATTCCACAAAGGCATCCTGTCGTTGATTTTCACAATAACCGTTGAGTCGTTGCTGAGGTTGGTTACCCGCACCCAGGTGCCGAGAGGCAGGGTTTTATGGGCCGCCGTAAACTTTGATTGTCTGAAGATCTCACCATTGGCGGTTTTCCGGCCTTCAAACATATCGTGATAGAAACTTGCGGTACCTGTTTCCGTTTTACCGGACTGCGCAACAAGGCTGCCGAGGCTCATTAAAAAGAAGCCCGTAATCGCAATAATAATTTTCGGCAGTTGATTCCGCATAATTGAAAGATACTTCAATACCGGCTGTTTGGCAAAAATTAAGCCACCCGGTTATCAACAAGGTGCCAAATTGGAAGGAAATGAAATTTATAAAACCTGCAGTTTCCGGCTCACAGATCCGGAATCGGTATCCATTTTTACAATATAGAGGCCAGGAAGTGTTCCGTCAGGCATCCTGAAAAAGGAACCATTTGGCCGGCCGCTCAAATTTTCAATTTCAACGATCTGGCCTGTAGTTGTGTATACGTGGTAAGAAAATACAACAACATTCACCGTAATGATCTCAACACTCGGATCGGCAACTGAAACAGGATTCGGACTCAGTGTGATTGATTCACCAATGCCGAGTTTTGCAGCCGGTTGACTAAATAAAGGCTTCTTGACATGATCTCCGCTTAAATTTTCATTCAGATTCACCTGCGAAAAAAGTGAACAGCTCACAAATAAAAAGAGGAGTGTGGTAAAAAGTTGCTTCATAGTCTCAGAGTTTTGCTGTATTGATTTGGCTAAGGTAATTAAAATTATAAATAATCGTTCTTCCTGTGCGTCAACAAATTGTCAGAATAAACGGAGTACCCCTTTTTCATATTTTTCTTCATGTTCGAGTAGCCATTGTTTTCTCCATAAACCACCCGCATAACCTACGAGTTTATGATTCATGCCGATTACCCTGTGGCAGGGAATTACGATGGCAATCGGGTTTTTACCATTAGCCGCACCAACTGCCCGCACCGATTTTTCATCGCCGAGGCCGATCGCGAGTTCGAGGTATGAAATTGTTTTTCCAAAAGGGATATTCTGCAAGGCATTCCAAACCGATCTCTGAAATTCTGTACCGGCCGGAGAAAGTGGTAATTCAAATTTTTTTCTCTTCCCTTCAAAAAATTCATCAAGCTGTAATTTACATTGGGAAAGAAGAGCTGATTCAATTGATATATTTTCCTCACCGCCATTTTTATCGAACAATATGGAATGGATTGCATTTTCATCGCCCCTTATTTGGAGATTGCCAAGTGGTGATGGATATACCGCTGAAAATATATTTTCGCTCATGAAAATTAAATACCTTTTTTGAATCGTTGATTACATTCCTGCCATTTTAAAAGTTTCACATTTGGATATAAACGTATTTGTTTTTCACTTTCTGAAAGATAAAATCGCAGTGTTGTTTAAAACGCATTACAACCAATTCGTAAATATAATCCATGTTGATTTTTAGATTTTGAATTCTGGATAAATCTTTTTAACTTTTACAAAAAAAGGAGGCAATATGAATACGATTCATCGTTTGCAGTCCTACGGTGACGCACACCATCCCAAATGGCTCGATCTCATGCGCATCGTGCTCGGTATCATTCTCGTCGTTAAAGGATATTATTATATCCGCAATACCGGTGAACTGCAGCAAACATTATTGAATAACGACTGGCATTTGTATAATTATGTTCTGATCCATTTTGTTGCATTTGCACATTTGATTGGAGGTTTGATGATCATTCTCGGATTAATGACAAGACTTGCAGTTGGTGTGCAGATCCCGATCCTGCTTGGTGCAATCCTGTTTGTGAATGCACCTGCAGGATTATTGACGGATAATTCGGAATTGCTTTTATCCATTATTGTTTTTTGCATGCTGCTTTTCTTCTTCGTGTACGGCTCGGGTCCATGGAGTATGGATGCATATATGGAAAGACATAAGCAGGATTGGGAAAGTGAATCTCCCGACCTCTGAAAATTAATTGTTCCTGATTTTGCATTCAGGCGTATCGGCAGTGAAAGCTATCTTTGCGCCGTGAGTCTGAAATCAATTCTTGCCCGGCCCTTTGCGGCCCGGATCGCTTCAAAAGTGCGTGCTTCTTCCATGCGTGCCGTTGAAACGCAGCAGGAAATTTTTCAAAGCCTGGTTCAGAAAGCTGCGTTTACACAATTCGGAAAAGATCATCATTTCGATCAGATAAATAATTATAGTGATTTTAAAAGACTGGTTCCGGTTCGTGATTATGAAGGGTTGAAACCATATATCGAAAAAATTAAAAAGGGAGAAGAAAATGTTTTGTGGAAAGGTAAGCCTTTATACTTCGCAAAAACTTCAGGCACAACATCCGGTGTAAAATATATTCCGCTTACAAAAGAATCCATTCCAAATCATATTCAATCGGCACGCAATGCATTATTGCTGTATATTCATGAAACAAAAAAAACAAATTTTGTAAATGGAAAAATGATCTTTCTGCAAGGCTCACCCGAGCTTGAAAAAATAAATGGTATCAATACAGGCCGGTTATCCGGAATCGTTTATCATTTTGTACCGGATTATTTATTAAAAAACAGGATGCCTTCCTATAAAACAAATTGTATTGAAGACTGGGAAACGAAAGTAGAAGCAATTTGCGGGGAAACGATACATGAAAATATGTCGCTCATCAGCGGTATTCCGCCATGGGTACTGATGTATTTTGAAAAATTGATAGAAATTTCGGGAAAAGAATTTATCAAAGATATTTTTCCTGATTTTTCATTATTTGTTTATGGCGGTGTGAATTACGAACCCTACCGTCAAAAAATTGAAACGATCGTCGGAAAAAAAATTGATGCAATTGAAACCTATCCGGCAAGCGAAGGATTTATTGCCTATCAGGATACACAACATGCAGAAGGATTACTACTGAATACAGATTCAGGAATTTTCTTTGAATTTATTCCCGCACAGGAAATGGGAAATGCAGATCAAAAAAGAATTGCATTGGATGAAGTGGAAATCGGAGTTAATTATGCATTGATTATTAACAGCAACGCAGGCTTATGGGGATATAATATCGGTGATACAATTCGGTTTGTTTCAAAGAATCCCTACCGCATTGTTGTAACCGGCCGTATTAAACATTTTATTTCTGCCTTCGGAGAACATGTGATTGGTGAAGAAGTGGAAGCAGCATTGCTGGAAGCAGCAGGTGCAGAAGGTATCAATATTGTTGAATTTACTGTTGCACCGAATGTAAATCCGGAGGAAGGAGGATTACCTTATCACGAATGGTTTATTGAATCCGGAAACACAGTTGCCGATCCCGAGGCTTTTGCCTTAAAACTGGATGCGATCATGCAGGAGAAAAATATTTATTATAAAGATCTGATCGAAGGGAAAATACTGCGCCCTTTGAAAATTTCGTTTCTTCAGCAAAACGGTTTCAGAAATTATATGAAAGCACAGAGAAAACTCGGCGGGCAGAATAAGGTTGCCCGTCTTTCAAACGACCGCCTCATTGCGGATGAACTTAAACAATGGCTTGCCTGTTAACAAACTTTAATTCACAATACCGCAAATCACAAGTTATTTCACGAATTTCGCAGCAATTATGGATACGTTGATACAAGTGGCGCAGTTGATTCTTGCGCTTACCATTTTAGTTTTCATTCACGAACTCGGACACTTTCTCGCAGCAAGAATGTTTGGCATCAGGGTAGATAAATTCTATATTTTTTTCGATGCCTGGGGCAAAAAATTATGGTCGTTTAAACGGGGCGGTACAGAATACGGCATCGGCTGGTTACCACTGGGCGGTTATGTAAAAATTGCCGGCATGATCGATGAAAGCATGGATACGAAACAGATGCAGAGTGAACCGCAGGCATGGGAATTCAGATCCAAACCAAACTGGCAGAAATTTATTGTGATGATTGCGGGTATCGTAATGAATATTATCCTCGGTATTATTTTATTTATTATCTATCTCAACCATTACGAAAAATATTATACGGATGTAAAATCTGTAAATGAAAATGGAGGTATTTACGCAACTGAATTTGGAAGAAGTCAGGAGGTCGGTCTGCAAACCGGCGATAAATTAATTGCTGTAAATGGAAAAGAATATACACGCTTGTTTGATTATGCTTCGCAGAGAGTATATTTCGGCGCCGAACTAACAGTTGAACGCAATGGTAAACAAATTGTAATTGATGTTCCGAACGATGCATTTAAAAATTTAATGCTGGGTGATAAATTATTCGATACACGGAGCACAGTTGTAATTGACAGTTTCAGCACGAAAATCGCAAATGCAATAAATGCAGGATTTCATGAAAAGGATAAGATTCTTGAGGTGAATGGCGATTCTGTAATTTGTTTTGCACAGCTCACAGAAATGCTCAAAAATTTTAAAGGTGATTCTGTAACTATTACAGTTGACAGAAATGGAACAGCTCTGCAAATTCCGGTATTAGTTGATACTTCCGGCTATATCGGATTTACCCCGGGAATAACTTCTTATCCGTACGATTCTATAAAATATACAATGGGAAAATCGCTCTCATTTGGTTTCCGTGATGCATATGAAATTTTTTATTTTCAGGCAATTGGTGTCTGGAAAATTATAACCGGACAAATTCCGGCAAAAGATTCGGTGCAAAGTCCCATCGGCATCACAAAATATTTTTCGACAAAATGGATATGGGCGGGATTCTGGCGCATGACGGCTCTTTTAAGTATGGTGCTGGCATTCATGAATTTGTTGCCGATCCCGGCATTGGATGGCGGACATATTTTATTTATCGGCATCGAATCAATAACAAGGAAAAAATTATCCGATAAATTTCTGGAACGGGCACAAGTGGTTGGAATGGTGTTGTTGCTTTCACTTATGGTGTTTGCCGTGTTCAACGATATTTTCTAATTCCATATAAATGCAGATCAGAAAGATCATTGCTTTTATTTTCATGTGTTTTCCCGCAGGGATTTTATCTGCGCAATCCGGTGAAATGTATGAACCTGCCGCACATAAGGTGATGATCATTCCGTTTAATCCGTATAATTATTTATCGGATGCAGATCGTGAACTTGCTGAAATAAATAAACGCCAGCCGCAGGAAATAGCAACTTTATTCCGCTATGGTTTGAATTATGATTTAAGCACACGAATTATTTCACGTGACAGCTACGATCTATTAAGCGATACGACTGTTGATTCGCAAAAAGATTTATTCCTGATTTATTCGTCCATTCATTATCAGTTTGAAAAACCAATGGATGCATTTGCAAAAGACAGTGCAGAAAGTAAATCAATTCAAAAGCCCGATCTTTTCGGTAATGGGGCGGAAGAGGAAACGACCGAAGAGAAACACGCTATTTTTGATAAAAAAGAAACAGTAGAATCAACAGGAGATAAAAAATATCTGAATGCTGTGATCACCCATCCTGAAATTTTTGAAAATCTTCAGGCAAAATATGGTACAGATCTATTCTTATTTATTAATCAGTTTGAACTAATTACAAATTATGCCCACTGCCTCGACAGATCAAAAAATTATTTCGAAAGAAAAGTTGTGGTGCATTATTCTGTGTATGATGCATCCGGTAAACAATTGAAAGGAGATGCAGTAGAAGTCACTTTTTCATCCGGAGAAACCAATATAGATAAAATCATCGCAGAAAAATTTCCTGTCATTTCTGATCTGCTGAATCAATCGCTTATTGCAACTGCGAACACCTCTGGTAAAAAATGAATTATTTTGAATTATATGATCTTCCATTGAGTTTTTTGCCGGATGAAAAACAGATCCGTTTAAAATATCTCGAGCTCAGTAAAAAATACCATCCTGATTTTTATTCTTCCGCTTCAGCCGAAAAACAAAATGAGGTATTAGCACTTTCTACCCTGAGTAATAAAGCTTTTCAAACACTTTCAGATTTTGATAAACGGATGAAATATATCCTGCAGGAAAAAGGCTATCTGGAAGAAGAGGAAAAATTTACATTACCGCAAATGTTTTTGATGGAGATGATGGACCTGAATGAACTGCTTATGGAAATTCAGTTTGATCCCGATCCGGCAAAACAGGAGCAGGTAAAGCAGCATCTCAATGAAACTGAAAAGAATTTAATTGAAGGGATCATGCCCGTTTTAAAAACTTACAATGCTGCCGATGCTTCAGATGCGTTCTATCATCAGGTAAAGGAATTTTACTACAAGCGCAGATATTTGTTGCGGATACGGGAGCAGTTGGATAAATTTGCGGGCTCTTAATTTTTGCCGAAGTGGTGGAATTGGTAGACACGCTGGACTCAAAATCCAGTGTCCTCAAAAGACGTGCGGGTTCGAGTCCCGCCTTCGGTACTAAAATTTAACCCCATGTATTATGTTTATGCTCTCCAAAGCTTAACCCGGAATTATATTTATGTGGGCGTCACAAATGATATTGAGAGGAGATTTCGAGAACATATTTCAGGGTGGGAAAAAACAACGTCTCCCTATCGTCCATTCAAAATAATTCTGACTGAAACTTTTCCTGATCGCAGTGCAGCGAGGGTAAGGGAAAAATTCCTAAAAACCGGATCTGGAAAATTGTATTTGAAAAGTCTTTCATTGAGGTAGTCGTGCGGGCCTGCCTGCCGTGCGGCCGGGCTGTGCTGCGGCAGGCAGGTTCGAGTCCCGCCTTCGGTACGAATATCAGGGTTTGAGCTGCCCGCCTTTTTTTGGCAGGTCCCGCCTTCGGCTCATTAGAAGTGTAAATCAATCACAGCCTCCAACTGAGTCAGGAGCTATAAACCGGTTGCCGGATCTAATTTTTGTTATCTGCTTTAGTCCCGCAAGCATCTCAATAATTTTCCGCACTTTTTGTATTAATTTTTTAAATCATCGTTGTTAAATTTAGATGGTTGTTTTACCTTTGCAACTTCATTTTCAAAAAGTCATGTACGCAATTGTCAATATAGCAGGCCAGCAATTCAAGGTTGAGGAGAACCAGGAAATTTTTGTTCATCGCCAGGATGGCAATGAAGGCGATAAACTCGAATTCAACGAGGTACTCCTGAAAGACACAGATGGTAAGGTTCAGGTAGGAACCCCCACTGTAGCAGCCGCAAGTGTTTCGGCAACCATATTGAATCATTTAAAGGGCGACAAAGTGATCATTTTCAAGAAAAAACGCAGAAAAGGTTACAGAGTGAAAAACGGTCACCGCCAGTATTTAACCAAGATCAAGATCGATAAGATCAATTAAAATTTAAAGCAATGGCACATAAGAAAGGCGTCGGTAGTTCCAAAAACGGTCGTGAATCGCATAGTAAAAGACTCGGAGTTAAAATCTGGGGCGGTCAGGCAGTAATTGCCGGCAATATCATCATCCGCCAGAGGGGAACACAATTTCACCCCGGTAAAAATGTCGGAATGGGTAAAGACCATACAATTTTTGCATTGGTAGACGGAACAGTAAAGTTTACCCGCGGACGCAATGAAAAATCAACCGTGCATGTTACACCGGTTGCAGTTCAGGCTGAAGCATAACCATATTTAGAATCTGAAAGGCTGCATTGATTGCGGCCTTTTTTTATGCCTTTACCGGCCATCAAAGAAAATCCAAAGGCGAAAAACTTCTTCCGAGTATTTCTTTCGAATCAGCTTTCAGCCATTTATCGAGAATCGTCGCATATACATGCCTGAAATCTATCGAGTAAAGCAGATCGCCATCATCCAGTTTAGATAGATCAGGCAGATCATTCATAATGCCGCCTTGTTTGAAACCGCCGCTGATGAGGTAAATATTATTCGCAGTACCATGATCGGTGCCTTTACTTGCATTTTCTTCCACACGCCTTCCGAATTCTGAAAATGTCATGATCAGTGTATCATCAAATTTGCCGTTTGCTTTCAAATCACTGCAAAATACCTTCAGCGCATCTGCATAAATTTTTAATTGACGTTCCTGCTGATTGCGCTGTAAAGCATGCGTATCGAATCCGCTGAGCGAAACATAATACACAGAAGTTTCTGTTTCCGAAATAATTAATTCCGCAATTGTTTTTAATTGAGACCCGAATTCAGTTGCAGGATAAATTGCTGTTGAACTATAAATTTTTGATTGGGCATAAATGTAATCGGCACTTTCTGTTGTGTCGGCAATTAATTTATGGAGATAGGCAACATTGTGATGATCCTCTTCATATTTCTGATGCGCCACATCATTGATCAGCGGATTCTGATTAACATTTTTCAATTGTTTCGGATCACGTACTGCAAATCCTCCCATCTCCATTCCCTTTAATGCAAGGCTCAATGAATCATCGAGCTCAATTGCAAAATGCGGTTTCACGCAATTTCCGTTGTTGCACGAAGAATCAAGTACCCTTCCCAGCCAGCCCGATTGCAGATACACATTTTCATCACTTCCTGTTTGCCAGATATCCATTGATCTGAAATGCGACCGGTTCGGATTCGGATAACCAACATTATTTATTAAAACAACATCTCCGTTGAAAAATAAATCTGCAAGGCCCTGTAAATTATAATTCATACCGATATCATCACTCAGATGGATCAATTCATCTTTTCCGTAGCCGATATTCGGCCGGTATTTATGGTAGAGATCATTTTGAAACGGCACGATACAATTTAATCCGTCGTTCCCGCCCGAAAATTGAATCACAACCAAAACTTTTGGTTTTGCTGCCGGCTGTAAAAACGGATTCGACGCTTTTATAAATTCAGGAATAAATAAGGAGGCAGATGCAAGCCCTGAATATTTTATGAATTCTCTTCTTGAATGTCGTTTCATAATCAGATAAGTTGAAATTCGGGTAATGACATAATAATTCCGGCAGTACTGATAATTCTGTTTTCGATTGTTGAATGATCAACATATTTTTCAAAAAGCGATTTATCAATATCGTGCGTCGGGCACTGAATTAAAAATGTAAGCAGTGTATCGGTGAGCGCATCCTCCTTCACATTCTTAAATACACTTACAAATTTGGTCCAGTCTGAGATCACCTCTGCCTTTTTTTTGGTTTTCAGCATTGCCTCATCTTCGGGAGCATCTTCAAATTCAGGCTTGGGCCGTATGTCGAAACCGCCGCCGTTAATTATGCGCACAGGCATATTCATGCGCATTGCAAGCGTAGAGCTGTCGACCCATGTGCGGCCACCCGGCCATCCAGCCACATTCGGAGGAAAAAATAAAACCTGTCCGAGGATCTTCTGCAGGCCCGACATATTTTTTCTGTCTTTGAAATCGAGTCCGATCATTTTTTTATAACGCACAATCAATTCAACCGGCGATGCAATGCGTGAGCCGATATTTTTTTCTTCATAAAACCAATCTGAAATAAAAATGGAACGCATTAATTTGCTGATATCATAACCCGAAGTATAAAATTCATCGCTCAGGCTGTTGATGATCGCATCATCCGGTTCTTCATTCACGAATTCCTTATAAATTTTGGTACAGATATATTTCGCAGTTTGTTTTTCTTCAAGCAGAATATTGAGAATTTCTTCTCCGGTAAAATTTCCTTTCCTGCCGAGAAATTCTTTTTCACCGGTATCATGTTCATCTGCAACAAATTCAAATTGACCTTTTTTATTCACCGTCCATCCGGTAAATGCACGGGCAGCTTCTTTAATATCTTTTTCAGTGTAGAGATTTCCTTCACCGAGCGTGAATAATTCCATTACTTCACGTGCAAAATTTTCGTTGGGATGATCTTTTTTATTTTGCTGATTATTCAGAAATAATATCATCGCCGGATCTTTTGCAACTGCATGCAGTAATTTTCCAAATTTGCCGAGCGCATTTTTGCGCAGCATATTATTTTGCACCTGCATCAGCCAGGCAAATTGTGTAGATGTTGCAAAATGATCATGCCAGAAGTAAGTCATTTTTTCACGCAGCGGACCGGAAGTGGTCGCAAACATATCGAGCCATTCAAGATTCAGCTGCCTCGCCTGTTCAGGTGCACGCAGAATTGCAATTAATACTTTGAAGTTTGAAACTTTTTGACCCTGAATCGGATCTTCCAGATAATTAAGTGACCTGAATTGTTTTGATTGATTGAATAATTCATCAACGATTTTATCGATCGAAGAATTTTGTTTTTGCCTGATTACTGCAGGTGTTTCGCCAAAGCCCGCCCGCAAAAACAGATGCTGTATTTTTTGCTGATGACTTACCATAGGAAATGATTGCTGACGGAAAAACAAACGTTGTGCCATCAAATTCTATTGTATGGACCTGAAACCGCTGCCGGGGTTTAAATTGTTGAAGACACGTATTATTTTTGCCGCTATGTCCCGCAACAAAATACCGCATTCAAAAATAAAAGAATTGATTGCAATAGCTGGGAAAGTGAAATTGAATCAGCCGGTATCACCGATCGAAATCGAATCCATCATTTATTTTGAATACAAGGACAAACAAACCAAACTACAGAAATTTCTTACACGCATCGCTTTGCCCGGTTCAATCATTCTGGGGATGACAATGGCATCCTTTCCTGCTTTTTATGCAAACCTTGTAACGAAACTACCCGGGTGGACAAATATGTCGGATCAATTACTGGCCGGAGTTGATTATGTCTGGAGTATTATCGGGAAGCCGGTGAAACAAAAAAATATGATCTATCATATTCCGAATGTGATCTTGTATTCATTTGGCGTAGTAGGAGTAAAGAAATTATTTGAATATCTCCGCAAAAAATCATGGCTTGATAAAGTAAATGATGCGAAAACAACTTTATTAAAACTGATTGATGCCGGAAAAGTAAATTATAATCTGCGTGATGGCCATAGTATTTTATTTATCGGAAATGGTGATTTTATCGGACACCAGTTTTATCTGAATAATGAAGAAGATAATGTGATTTTACTTGCTTCACAAAAACAAAATTATACGGAACACTGGCTGCAATACGATCCGCTGATCACTTTTAATTCATTGCAGCAAACACTCGACCTTGCCGATGCGTACAATTGCGGAGAATATATTTTATTTCCTGTAACGGATACCGAAATCTTTTTGCCCGGCCCGCATAAATATGACCTTTCACCTGAAAAAGTGGAAGTAATGATTCAATCCATTCGCGATATTGAGAAAATGAAAGGTTGGGCCGCAAAACGAATCATTATAGTTGGAGATAAAGAACAAACAAGCTGTGTGCAAACGGAAAGTTTTACAGGTGTGGTAGACGGAACAACAGATTTTGTTTCACTTGAATCGATCAGCAAACGGTTTGAAAAAATAATTGTTCTTGATGCTACGGATCTGATCATTCAGTTTTTATTGGAAAAATATCCGGGAAGAAGAATTCTTTTCCGTGCTTCGGTAGACGGCAGCGCAGAATATAAACAGCGGTTTTACGACCGCCTGAAAGATAATGGCTACGATGATAATCCTGAAAATGCATATTCACTTGTGATCGGTTACGATCTGTTTGAAGAGCAAATAGAACGTGAATCCATTGCAACAAGCCTGCAGGAATATTTACCCGTGGTGTTATCCCGTGAAGTGTTTGATGCACTCACTCGCAACGGATATCAAACCGACGAATTTATTTATGTGCCCGATCTGATTCTTACCCGTCTGAAAGAATTATCCGCTTAAATTATTTGGCAAGTTTCACCGAGATATAACCAAACGAGTTTTTCGGAATGGTGCCTTTGTATTCTTCGACTTTAATTCCATTCACTTCATAACTTGGTTTCGTTCCCTTTCCCATATATCCTGCAATGCCTGCAGAACTGTAAATATATTTTCCGCTGAGATAGTGAATTGTAATGGATGCGATCTTATAGTTGCCGGTTTCTATTTTCATATTATACGCTTCGTCCAGATTTGTAAAATAATAACAAACCTCTCCGTCGTCATCAGCTTTTAATTTAATACTTGCTTCTTTTGTTATTTTGATCGGATTGTCAACCTCTGCTGCAAGAATATAAGCCCAATAACCAACCCTGCGCACCATTTCTTCATTCACATTATCATATTTGTTTTTTCGGGTGATCATTCCGTAAATATCCGGGCTCACGCCATTATGCACCAATAAATATTCAATTTGGTTTCTGTTTTCAACCATGGTTTTAAATTGCCATGCACCGTTCACAATCGTATTATTTAAAACAGATGATGGTTTCGTATTCCATTCGGTAACCCAAATTGCTTTTTCAGGAAATTTTTCATGGCAATATGCAATTCCTTCTTCAAACATTTTTTTCGACAACATCAGTTCTGCTGCTTTTCTGTACCCTTTGTCGAGCCCGGAATTAAATTCAGTGGAGGAAGTTGATTTTAAATTAATCATTTCGTATGCTTCACTCAATTCTTTTTGCGTATAATAAAAATGCATGATCACTGCATCGTAATCACCTTTGTAGGCGGCAATTTCATTATTCCATTTTAATAATTCTTTTCGTTGCAGATTTGCGCCGGCTACAATCCCTTTTTTTATTTGCGGATATTCTTTTTCCAGTTGTTTGAATATCGGTTCAAAATCATTTGCATATTCCTGGAAGGAAGCATATTTCCCGTATACCTCATTGCCGGCTTCAACACCAACTACTTTTACGCCGTTTTGCATCAGATAACGGATCGCTTTCATATTTGCTTCCGGTGTGCTGTTCAATATATTCAAAACATACAGCACTGTCATGTCGGGAAATTTTTTCTGTAAACTGATCAGGTCATCGAGATAGGAATGATCCGGCTGATCGGATGTTTTACGAAGCCATTTGTCCAGGCCATTGCCGTCTTCATCAAATCCTGTTTTTTCAAACCAGCTTTTCACACCTGCCTCTGTCATGCCCCATCCCTTTTTTACATTCGCGGGATCGTGAAATTTTGAAATTGCACCTCCCGGAACCCGCAATGTGAAAGGCTGATGCATATCGATGAGATATTGCTCCACATCACTGTCATAATTTTCAAAAAATCCTGCACCATTGAAACCCAAACTTTGCGCAAATGCAGTATTTAGCAACAACAGCAAACAAGGAAGTAATTTTTTCATATACCTATTTTTTAGTATCTCTGCATCCGGTAATTCAAATGCCGTGCCTGCAATGCAAATCAGAAACAAATATAATCTGCACATTTTGGTTATCGTGCTTCTGCATTTTTCTTCTTGGCAACTGTATGCCCAGACAACTGATGCATTACCCAAAACTGGCAATTATTATACGTTGTTGTATGGCGATGCAAATCACCTGATCGATCGTATCGATATTCAGTATCCAAACACCTATCAATACCTGCATACCTCCGTGAAACCGTTTTTGCGAAGCCAGGTAGCGGGGCTTGTGAAACAATATGAAGCTTCAGATTCTTTTTCAAAAACAGATTCATTTGATCTGGCAGGTCTGAAAACAGATAACGACGAATATTTTACAAACAGGAAAAATCCGTACTACCACGGCGATCTCTTTAATTTTTTTTATGCAGCTTCACCGGCTGTATTTTATGAATTTTTTACGATCCGCATCAACCCGGTTGTGCATACTGAAATAGGATCTTCAAGCGATTCCGCCGGATTGCGATTTTTAAATACTCGCGGTATTGAAATCCGGGGAAGCATTGATGACAAAATCGGGTTTTATTTATACGCAACCGATAACCAGGCGAAATTTCCGGCATATGTGCAGCAGCATATTGCAGAAAATAATCAGGTGGTGCCGGGTGAAGGCGTTTCAAAAATATTTAAAGAAACCGGATCTGATTTTTCTTCCACGCATGGATATATCGGATTGAATGCAACGAAACATATTCAAATGCAATTCGGCCAGGATAAATTATTTATCGGTGATGGCATCCGGAGTATGATCTGGAGTGATCAGTCGAAAGATTTTTTATTTCTGAAAATAAATACGCAGATCTGGCGGCTGAACTATCAAAACGTATTTGCGGAGCTCGCAAATTTCGACGGATCGAATATTTACAACAGCCTGGTGCATAAAAAATATGCAGCCATGCATCATTTAAGTATAAATATTACAAAAAATATTAACCTGGGGGCTTTTGAAACCGTCGTATTCGACAGAACGGATCCGGCAGGTAATCCGCAGGGATTTGAATTGTATTATCTGAATCCTGTAATTTTTTATCGTGCCGTTGAAAGCGGATTGGGCAGCAGCGATAATGTGATACTTGGAACGAACTGGAAATGGAATTTCCTTAATCATTTTTCTTTTTACGGGCAGTTTGTTCTTGATGAATTTATTTTTGATGAATTATTCAGCGGAGACGGGTGGTGGGGAAATAAATATGCTGCTCAAATGGGTTTGAAATATATCAATGCATTCGGTATTTCAAATCTGGATCTGCAATTAGAAGAAAACCTTGCAAGGCCGTATATCTACAGTTATGAAGATGACAATGGTTCGAGTTATACGCATTATGGTCAGCCGCTGGCGCACCCGCTTGGTGCAAATTTTAATGAACAGATCATTTCTTTATGGTATCAGCCTGCACCCAAATTCACAATTACAAATCAACTGTTCATGTCGTTATTCGGAACCGATACAAGCGGCAGTAATTTCGGCGGCAATCCTTTTCTGGATTATAATACGTATGAACATGCATACGGAAACGAAATCGGCCAGGGTGTTCAAAATAATTTAATGCTGAATGATTTTACAGTGTCATGGCAATTCTGGCCAAATGTTTTTATCGACGGAAGATTTATTTACAGAAAACTCAATACTTCAATTGCGGACGATCAAACCGAAACTTATTTCAGCATCGGTATTCGCATGAATGATATTTTGAGAAGAAATTATTTTTGAAGAAATCAGGAATTCAAAGCAATTATAAATTCTCCTTCAGCTGCACCAGAAATTCTCTTATTTTTTTTAGTGCTTCCACAGTTTGGAACTGCCCTTGTGAAGTTTCGGTATTTGCTTTTAATTTTTCTTTGGCACCTTTGATGGTATATTGTTTTTCCTTCAGCAAATATTTGATCATCTTCACATTTTCAATATCCTTCGCCGTATAAAACCTGTCGCCTTTTTTATTTTTCTTCAAATTAAAAATATCAAATTCTTTTTCCCAGAAACGGAGTTGTGAATGTGACAAACCAAGCATCTCACTTACCTCGGTAATGGACCAGTAAATTTTTTCTATTTCTTTTTCTTTATAAGGCATCAGCTGGATTGCGCATTTAGGCTATAACCATATATGGCGAAGTTAAGAAAAAATAGAATTTATTTGATAGAGTTCATGCAATTCGCAATTTAAAATCCGCAATTCGCAATTTTTAATCATATGATTGGTTTGCTTTATTCGCCAGTTCAATCAGCTTGAGATATTCTTCAGGTGAAAGATCGTTATAGAAATAATTGATCGGGTCAACTTTAATCCCGTCTTTCTCCACTTCATAATGTAAATGCGGTGCTGTCGATAATCCCGAATTTCCAACAAGGCCTATCAGTTCACCTCTTTTTATTTTTTCACCGGCACGTACTTTAAATGCACTGAGATGCGCATACCGTGATTTATATCCATAGCCATGATCAATTACAACAACATTACCAAAACCGCTCGAATTATTGTCTGCCTGAATTACGGTGCCGTCTGCCGTTGCAAAAACATCCGTGCCTTTCGGTGCGGTAAAATCCAATCCTTCATGAAATTTTGCCACCTTATAAATCGGGTGGATACGCCATCCGAAACCGGAAGCGATACGTTCAAGATCTTTATTTGAAACCGGCTGAATGGCAGGTGTATGTGCCAACAATTTTTCTTTGTCTTTTACTAATTCGCCAATTTCGTCAAATGATCGTGACTGCACCACCATTTTTCGTTTGATCAGTTCAAGTTTCATTGCAGTGCTTTGAAGAAGAGCAGCATTATCCAGTTTATTCAATCTTTTAAACCGCTCACTTCCACCGATACCTGCAATTCTTTCATTGCGGGAAACCGGCTCCGCTTCGAAAATCACACGATAGATATTATCATCCCGCTCCTGTAATTCATCGAGGATAAAGGTCATCGTATCAAGCTTATGATTCATATACTCATAATCCAGTTCCATTTCTGCGATCTGGTTTTTGAGGTAGCGCTCCTCAGGTGAGTCGAGGTACGTATATGCGATCCAGACAATGATGAGGGCGAAAACTCCGGCGGTGCAAATCCAGCCCGTGATCCGCAAAGCCCATAACCATCGGGGCGTAATATGCTTCTCAAAACGCAGGTTTGCCGGGTTGTAAAAGTATTTTACCTTCTTCGCCATGCAGGTTTATTTCAGTAATTTTGCGGCTGATTTTTATTCAATAAAAATGACAGGGGAACACGAAATTAACGATTTGTTTGTTAAATCAGAAATGCAATGAACGCAATGATGACAGCAGGTGAAATAAGAAAAAAGTTTTTGGATTTTTTTGAGAGCAAAGGACATAAAATTGTTCCTTCCGCACCGATCGTTGTGAAAAACGACCCGACACTCATGTTCACAAATGCGGGTATGAATCAGTTCAAGGATTTATTTCTCGGAAATAAAACATCAGAATATAAAAGAGTTGCCGATACGCAAAAATGTTTGCGTGTATCAGGTAAACATAACGACCTTGAAGAAGTTGGCGTTGATACCTATCACCATACCATGTTTGAAATGCTCGGCAACTGGAGTTTCGGCGATCCTGCTTCGCCGGCAGGCGGGTATTTTAAAAAGGAAAGTATTGCATGGGGATGGGAATTGCTCACTGAAATATATAAACTCGATAAATCAAGATTATATGTTACGGTATTTGAAGGGGATGAAAAAGAAAAACTGGAATTTGATACCGAGGCATTTAATGAATGGAAAAAACATTTGCCGGAGGACCGCATATTAAAAGGCAATAAAAAAGATAATTTCTGGGAAATGGGCGACACAGGTCCGTGCGGGCCTTGCAGTGAAATTCATTACGATATGCGGCCGGATGAAGAAAGAAATAAACTGGATGGAAAAACATTGGTAAATGCAGGCGACCCGCAGGTGATTGAAATATGGAATCACGTATTTATGCAATTCAACAGAAAAGCAGATGGTTCGCTAGAAGAATTGCCTGCCAAACATGTTGATACCGGAATGGGATTCGAAAGACTTGTGCGTGCATTGCAGCAAAAAACTTCGAATTACGATACGGATATTTTTATGCCGCTGATCAATAAAACAGAAGAATTAAGCGGAATTCATTACATGGGAGGAGATACAAAATCCGATATAGCATTTCGTGTAATTGCAGATCATATTCGTGCGGTTTCATTTTGTATTGCAGACGGACAATTACCGGGTAATACTGGTGCAGGTTATGTGATTAAAAGAATTTTGCGCAGAGCGATACGTTACGGATATTCATTTCTCAATTTCAAGCAACCATTTTTTTACCATCTGGTGGATGTTCTTGCTGAGCAAATGCAATCGGTATTTCCTGAATTAGCTGCACAAAAAGAATTTGTTGCAAAAGTAATTTTCGAAGAAGAAACATCCTTTTTAAAAACACTTGATTCCGGAATTAAAAAATTCAATGAGGTTGCAGATGAAATTATCCGCAACAAAAAAATAAATTTCCCCGGATCAACAGCATTCGAATTATATGATACAAATGGTTTCCCGCTTGATCTTACGGTATTAATGGCGAGAGAGCGTGGACTTGAGGTGGATCAGGTGGAATACAATGCGGAAATGCAAAAACAAAAGGAGCGCTCCCGCAATGCAACTTCAATGGAAACCGGCGATTGGATGATCGTACATGAAACTGATCAAATAAATTTTGTAGGTTACGAAAAACTCTCCGCAGAAGCATCCATTATAAAAATGCGCCAGGTAAAGCAAAAAAATGAAGTGCAGTTTCAGATCGTTTTGGATCAGACTCCGTTTTATGCAGAAAGTGGCGGCCAGATCGGCGATACAGGTATTTTAAAAATGAATGGTGCAGAGATCAAAGTGATTGATACCAAAAAAGAAAATGACCTCATCATTCATTTCACAAATAAATTACCTGAGCAAACGGGTGGAAAAATATATGCGGTGGTTGATGCAGACAGAAGAAGAAAAATAGAATACAATCATACTGCAACACATTTATTGCATGCCGCATTGCGGAAAGTGCTTGGAACCCATGTGCAACAAAAAGGATCTTATGTGGGGCCTGATCGTTTGCGGTTCGACTTTTCACATTTCGCAAAAGTGACGGATGAAGAATTAATGCAGATTGAAAATCTCATCAATCAAAAAATCCGGGAAGATGTTCCGGTAATTATTCAAAGCATGCCGATAGAAGAAGCAAAAAAAACAGGCGCCATGATGTTGTTCGGAGAAAAATACGGTGATGTGGTACGTGTGGTGATTGCAGATGAAAATTACAGCAAGGAATTATGCGGCGGCACGCATGTGAAATCGACAGGCAATATCGGCTACTGCAAAATCATTTCGGAAACAGCTGTTGCTGCCGGCATCCGAAGAATTGAAGCCGTGACAGGTGAAGGTGTGACAGAATATTTCAACGGAATTGAAAATAGTTTAAAAGAACTTGCTGAAATTACAAATGCTCCGTTCGGTGTTTTAAAAGGTGTGCATGCGCTTATCAGTGAAAATAAAAATAATGCCGCTGAATTAAATCGCTTATATGCAAAAGAAATTCAAAATGAAAAAATCCGACTGAAAGAACTTGTCAAAAATGAAAATGGAATAAATGTATTGTTTGCGATCACAAGTCTTGAAAATACGGATCATATCAAAAAGATCGCATATGAGCTCAGGAATGAAATCAGTAATTTATTTTGTGTTCTGGGAGGAAATATAAACGGCAAGGCAAATATCACGATCATTATCAGTGACAATCTCGTTGAAGAAAGAAAACTGGATGCCGGTCTGATGGTGCGTGAACTGGGTAAATTAATTGACGGCGGCGGCGGCGGTCAGAAATTTTTTGCATCTGCAGGGGGTAAAAATCCTGCTGGTTTAGAGGCAGTTCTCGATAAAGCCGGTGATTATTTAAAATCTCTATCACTTTAATATTCTGAATAAGCTTCATGTTATCCAATAAAGAAGTTTCATCCTTATTTAAAACACTCGCCGGTTTGATGGAACTGCATGGCGAGAACGATTTTAAAACAAAATCATATTCAAATGCAGCATTTCAGCTTGGACGTTTGAATAAACCTGTTTTGCAGATGACGGATGATGAACTCGATAAAGCGCCGGGAATTGGTAAATCGGTGATAACAAAAATTCATGAATTAAAATCTACCGGCACCATTCAGGCGCTGGAAGATCTGTACCAGGTTACACCACCGGGAATAATCGAGATACTGGGAGTTAAAGGTTTAGGAGGTAAAAAAGTTGGTGTGATCTGGAAAGAACTCGGTGTGGAAACGATCGGGGAATTGCTGTATGCATGTCATGAAAACCGGCTTGCTAAACTGAAAGGGTTCGGAGAAAAAACGCAGCAAAGTGTCATTCAAAGTATCGAATATTATCAAAGCAATCTGGGTAAATTTCATTTTGCTACCGTCGCTCAGGTTGCAAATGACGTGATAAAATCAATTCAGCTTGCAACGCATACAAATCTGATTTCACTTACCGGCCCCGTGAGAAGAAAATGCAATGTGATCGATCTGGTTGAAATAATAATTGGTGACCCTGCTGTTTTATCTTCCTGTAAATCACTTGAATTTTTATCCATCGAAAAAGAAGAACAAAACAGTTTATCAGGAAAAATTGCAAACGAAGTTCCGTTCAAGATTTATTTTGTTGATGCGGCTTTTTATCAATATGAATTGTTCCGGACAACTGGCAGTAAATCCCATGTTGAACAAATTGTTTCTGCATTAAACGGCAAAACAAATTTTTCAGCAGAAGAAGAAATTTATAAAACGGCAGGAATTGATTTTGTTTTACCGGAATGCAGGGAAGAAGAGATTCAAATCAGCAATTTAAAGCAATCTGAAATAATTACGGATGCAGATATAAAAGGCGTGGTGCATAACCACAGCACCTGGAGCGACGGGAAAAACACACTCGAAGAAATGGTGCAGGGCTGTATTGAAAAAGGGTATTCTTATTTTGTTATTTCCGATCACTCCAAAACAGCAGTATATGCGGGTGGTTTACGTGAAGACCAGATCATTGCGCAACAGAAGGAAATTGAATTACTGAATGCCAAATATCCGGCATTTAAAATTTTTAAAAGTATCGAATGTGATATTTTATACGACGGCCGGATGGATTATGATGATGCGGTATTAAAAACCTTTGATCTGGTAATTGCGTCTGTGCATCAGAATTTAAAAATGGATGAAGAAAAAGCAACTGCAAGATTATTGAGTGCAATTGAAAATCCATATACAACAATTCTTGGCCATATGACCGGGAGATTAATTTTATCCCGCCCCGGTTATCCTGTCAACCATAAAAAAATAATTGATGCGTGTGCAGCCAATCATGTGGTGATTGAAATAAATGCAAATCCATGGCGGCTGGATATTGATCATACATTTATACCATACGCACTTGAAAAAGGAGTGATGATATCCATAAATCCTGATGCGCATAGTATCGACGGGATCGATGATATTCACTGGGGTGTTGTATCCGCACGCAAAGGCGGTCTCACAAGGCAAATGACGCTGAATGCAATGGATCTCAAAGAATTTGAAAGCTGGCTACAGGATCGAAAAAGAAAACGCGGCATCGGGAATTAATTATCCGTTATGAAAAATTATTTATCACTTGTAAAATTCTCACATACTGTTTTTGCATTGCCATTTGCAATTATAGGATATACACTTGCCGTTACCACACCGGGTTATGAATTTAAAATAATCGATCTGGTTTTGGTTTTACTATGTATGGTATTTGCAAGAAGTGCAGCAATGGCATTTAACAGATATATTGATGCAGATATTGATAAATTAAATACAAGGACAGCAAACCGTGAAATTCCTGCCGGTATTATCACAAAAAAAAATGCAATATTTTTCATCCTTGTAAATTCAATCGGGTTTATTATCGCTGCAGGATTATTAAATAAATTATGTTTGTATTTATCTCCCGTTGCCTTATTGATTGTATTGGGATATAGTTATACAAAACGGTTTACCTGGCTCTGTCATATTATTCTCGGCCTTGGTTTATCACTTGCACCAACCGGCGCCTATATTGCCGTTACAGAAAAATTTTCATTGTTACCCATTTTATTTTCAGCAGCGGTGCTTACATGGGTGAGTGGTTTCGATATTATTTATGCATTGCAGGATGATAAATTTGATAAAGAGCATCATCTCTATTCAATTCCTTCATCAATGGGGCGCACAAATGCAATTCTGATCTCAATTGTATTACATCTTATTACAGCCGCCTGCGTATTTCTTGCAGGTTACTATGCTGTGTTCGGAATTTTATACTGGCTGGGTGCGGGAATATTTACAGGCATGCTCATCTACCAGCATCTGTTGGTAAAGCCGAATGATCTGAGTAAAGTAAATCTCGCATTTTTTACAACAAACGGAATCGCAAGTGTGGTGTTTGGTATCTTTGTTATCACGGATCTCATCCTTTCTTAATGGGCAGAATTTTAGCAATTGATTTTGGGAAAAAACGTGTTGGTCTTGCCGTTACCGATCCGATGCAAATGATCGCAACAGCATTGACAACAGTCGACAATGCTAAAGCGTTGGATTATATTGTTGATTATGTAAAGGCGAACAGCGTTGAAAAGATCATTATGGGTTACCCGACTGATTTGCATGGAAAACCGACGCATGCAACCCCGTACGTAGATAAATTCATAGCAGCCCTGGAAAAAAAATTACCCGAAATGGAAATTATTAAATGGGATGAATCCTTTACCAGTAAAATGGCAGTGCGGACATTGATCGACAGCGGCGTGAAAAAAAAGCAGAGAAGGAACAAAGCGTTGATAGATTCTGTTGCCGCTACTATAATTTTGCAGGAATATTTACAAAACATCTGAAATGATTTTACCCATTGTTGCATATGGCAATCCGGTTTTAAAGAAAGTGGCAAAGGATATCGGTCCCGATTATCCCGGGCTGAAAGAGCTCATCGCCAATATGTGGGAAACCATGTATAACGGGAGAGGAGTCGGGCTTGCAGCGCCGCAGGTGGGTCTGGATATCCGGTTGTTCCTTGTCGACAGCGAACAATTGGTGAAAGAAGAAGAGGAAGATGAGGATGAAAAAGAATACAGGATCACAAAAGGGATCAAAAAAGTTTTTATAAATGCCCATATTGTAAAAGAAACCGGCGAACCCTGGGTATATGAAGAAGGTTGTTTAAGTATTCCGGAAATCCGGGTTAAAATTTCACGCAATGAAACCGTGAAAATGAAATATATGGATGAGAATTTTGTTGAACATACAGAAGAATTCAGCGAAATGAATGCCCGAATCATCCAGCACGAATACGATCATATTGAAGGCATTTTACTCACCGATCATATGACGCCATTAAAGCGAAGTCTGATTCGTGCAAAGCTCGATAATATTTCTAAGGGAAAAATTGATGTGAAGTATAAGATGAAGTTCGTGTGAATAGCTGCTGGCTGCTGGCTACTAGCTGCTAGCTATTAGTAAATGACTGCTCATTATTGCTTTTAAATTAACCCTGTATTCATGCCTCAGTAGATTTATTAAATGCTATTCAATTCATGTTTCTTTACTGGTATTAAATTTATGTAAGTCAAAAGATTAAATTTACATAACAGTCTGGCACATCGAAATCAAATTATGTTTGATAAAACAAGAAAATTACCACTATTGTTAAGGATTGTTTTAACAATTTCAATTTCTGTAATTTGGATTTTTATTGCATCATGCATTAATTTGGATATTCAATCCAATTGGATATTATCAACTTTAGTAATTGCCTGGATTTCAAGTATATTTTTTCCTTTCAGTAAACAAAGTAAATCTGAAGAAAACAAATAAACAATTTGTTCAGTACTGAAATGCCAGATAAAAATGATTTGCAGACTGAAGACTGAGGACTGAAGACCGCCGACTTACTTCTTAATCTTTACTTTTAAAATCACCCCTTCTCCAAGCTTCGATAAACTGCTTCCATGCCATTACATCGAAAATGCGCATCGGCGGATACTGGCCGGCATAATATATTTTTTGTGCGAGTTGTTTTGTTTGATAATCGGCATTCATATCTGCATCCATTCCCATTGCTTCACCCATTTCTTTTAATTGCTCTCTTTTTAAATTCTTTCTTGCCGTTTCATAATAATCGTCGGGAATATTATAGGATAAAAACGCCTCCTTAAAATCTTCCCGCGAAGGCCATGGATAAATAATTGTTTCGGAGAGATATATTGTATCGCGGGTCATGAGCTGAATAACAGAATATTTATTCTCTCTTAAATCAATGGGAATAATAAAACTTTCATTTTTAAATCCGATCGCATTGAACCGGATCGTATCGCCACGCTCGGCAACAAATGAAAAGAAACCATTATAATTTGTAACGCCACCACGTTGCTGGTTTGCTACAAAAATATTTGCAAATGGAATTGCTGCGAGGCTGTCGCTGGTAACAACTATACCTGAGAATTGAATGAGGCTGTCCGTCCTTTGGGCGGAGAGAGAAAATGAATAAACGAAAATTAAAGTGAGTAAACAGTATCTCATTTCATGAACCTACTAACGAATCAAAGATACTGTGTATTGCCGTCGGATTGAAATTTGGACTGCGAAGCAAGGGCTGATTAATCAATAAAGAAATGAATTATCATCAACTGTATAAAAACCGGCTGTTTGAATTATTGAACCTGCCACTACAGGGCTTCCCGATTTTACAACAGCATTGCCGGCGGTTGAACCAGCAGGTTGCGAAGGTGTGGCAATTTGCATATCAGAAGACGAAAAGATATAAGACTCCTCGGTAGCTACTGTGATCGCAACATGTGTGAGCAATGCAGCTGTAAGTATGATGGTGCCGGTTATTTTTTTCATAGCCTTTTGATTTATGATGCCAAATTACCGCTGTGCGCAAGGGTGGTCAAATACAAAATCAATGGGGTTATCGAAGGGATAATAAAAGGGAGAAAGGGGCTGTTGCGCCCAAATGCCTGTAATACCAATGATTTAAAAAGAGTTAAATGATGTTTCCATGACAAAAAAAAGGCATTATCGGAAACAGCTGATAAGAGGGCATAAAAAAACCTCTCCGGCTGAGGGAGAGGTTTTGTTGTTTGATTTAACCCCTAAAAAATCAGTTTAATACTTTTATCTTTTTAACAACCTTCTGTGCACCTGATTCGATGCTCACGAAGTAGATGCCTTCGTTCAGCTGGCTGATACTGATGTAATTTTCATTGCCTGTGATCGTCACCATAAACATTTCCTGACCCAGGAGATTCATGATCCTTATATAACCTGTGCTCGCTTCTGTCGTAACAAAAATGAATTCGGTTGCCGGATTCGGATAGATCGTAGCAGTTGTGAGATCTGCCTGTTGAAACTGATTGATATCTCCCTTCACAGGATGGAAATTATCCCCGTCGTCCGGTTTATCCATGATCAGCGGATCATCGCCATTCGTTGAATAGCTGGTAACGCCTGATTCAGGTGCAAGATCATCTCCGTCAGGTTTTGCGCCTGAAAGGTTATCGATCTCCGGTAAACTCATTTCGTCAGAACGCATACTGGACTGGCCGAACAGTAATGTGCTTGCTGAGAAAAGAAAAGCGAGAATAAAAAGTTTCTTCATATAGGTAATTTTTGATGGGAGAAATCCTGAAACAAGGATTTTAAGATTTCTCCGATAAAATTAAACTTCTGCTATAACAGTTATTAAAGACAAATTTAACACCCTATCGGCGTATTATCATTTTCTAATTGTCATATTTAAGAACATTCGTTTTGAAAATCAACAACTTATCAACCTGCTACCCGGCCTTTTGAAAAACTTTATCGGATGCTTCTTTTTGTTCTTCCCAACATCCGCATTAGAGCATAAGTTAATTTAACAAACTTTCATTCACTAAATTTAGGCGCTTTTTAGCATGTTTCAAAATAAATCCATCATAATTCTCAAAACGTTTACAAGCCAGGAGGTTCGTCAGTTCGATGAATACCTCCGGTCCCCCTTCTTTAACAAAAACCAAACCATCATCCAGTTATTCGATATTTTGAAAAGCTGGTACCCGCAATTTGATAATCCCAATCTCGAAAGAACTTTATTGTTTAAACTGATTTTCGGCGGAGAAGGTTACGACGAGCAGAAATTGCGCTACCTCATGACCGACCTCACCAAGCATATCGAGGAGTATTTATGCTATAAAGCGATTTCGGAAGAACAGATATTTAAATATCACTTGCTGCTGTATACCTACCGCATGCGCAAACTGGATAAACCTTTCCTCAATACGCTGAAGCTTGCCGAGAAACAACTGGACGAACAACCGCGGCGGGATGTAACACATTCGTTTTATCAATATTTGCTGGAAGAAGATCGCTACAGGTTTATGTCGGAGCGGCAGGAACATCTTCATGAAACAAACCTGCAACAGGTGGTGGACAACCTGGATAAATATTATATCCTGAATAAAATGCGGTATTGTGCCGAGATCATCAACAATAAAAATGTGGTGGCGATCAATTATAAATTATTCCTGTATGAGGAAATTATGAATCATATCAGGCATAATCCGCTCGATTATGTGCCGGCAGCAAAAGTGTATTACAATATTATTCTCACACTCACCGAACCTGAAAATAAAATTCATTATACAAACCTGCTTGATTTACTGGATGAACATCATAAATTATTTTCGAAAGAAGAAATTTTTGATATGTACGTGTATGCAAAAAATTATTGCATACGGAAAATCAATCACGGCGATACGGAATATATCAAAGAATTATTTGAATTATATAAAGTGATGTTGCGTGATAAGATCATCTTAAAAGACAACCAGCTTTCACAATTCGATTATAAAAATATTGTTTACCTCGGCCTGCGTTCCGATCAGTTTGAATGGGTGAAGAATTTTATTGTGAAATACAATGAGAACCTGGATGTTTCCATCCGCCAGAATGCTTTTACATTTAATATGGCGTATTATCATTTCTTCCAGAAAGATTATGATGAAGTATTAACCTTATTGCGTTCTGTTGAATTCACGGATTTTTATTATCACCTCGATTCAAAATCATTATTATTGAAAACATATTATGAGCTGGAAGAAACGGAAGCATTCTTTTCACTCGTGGAAGCATTTAAAGTATATATCAAAAGAAACGGCCTCATTCCCGGTTATCAGAAAGCTGGTTACAATAATATGATCAAACTCACCGCACGTTTATTTAAATGGAAACTCAATCCGAAAAATAATCTGGAGGAAATTTTGGAAGAAATAGAAAACACAAAACCGGTTGTTGATATTTTATGGCTGCGCAAAAAAGTGGAAGAAGTGCAATCAAAAGCTGAGAAATTATCGGGAAGCTGGAGGAGGTGATTTTTTAACGTTTGAAGTTAGAAGTCAGAAGTGAGAAGTGATCCCGATAACTATCGGGAGTTTCGGAAGGTTGGTGCTATAGTTTAATTCGGATTTTGCATTCAGTAGAAATTTTATAAAAAGTAGATGTCATGGTGAGCCTGTCGAACCACTCTCGAAAACCCTTCGGCAAATTCAGGGTGGCAATTCCCTTGAATTAATTTTTATTAATAACCGAATTGCCTGATATATTCAGGAGTTCCTATTCGCAATTTCCCAATCCGCATTTCGCAATTTTATTTATTCAATTCTACTTCTTCACATCATCTTTCCCTAAATCTTTTCCTGGATTTTTATCAGGTGCTTTTTCAATGATCTTTACTTCAGGATCTTTTTTCTCACCGCTCACTCTTCTCGATAATTCTTTCATTAATTCCAATCCTAATAATCCGCTTATCGGTCCGTTGGGAGAATCGCTGCCGCCGGCAATCAAAACATCCGGAATTACTTTGATATGATTTGTTCCGATGCTTTCCGTGATTTTTAATTGTGTGAAATTATCGCCGCCCATTGCTTCAACTGCCAATTTGTATGCTTCGGCATCTGATTTACCAATCGCTAAAATTTTTGTTGCTTCCGCATTACCTGTTTTTGTAATTTTTTCAGCTTCCGCATCTGCAAGCAATTTTATTTTTTCTGATTCTGCCGTTGCGAGCAAACGAATTTTTTCCGCTTCACCATTTGCGAGTAATTTATACCGGTCGCCTTCTGCTGTGGATTGAATCCGGATTCCATTTGCATCACCCGTTGCTTTTTTCACGCTCGCATCTGCAATTTTTTCAGCGATCACAACACCCTGATCTGCTTTTACCAATTCTTTTTGCATATCGGCAACAGCAGTTTCTTTTTCAAGTGTTCTTCTCGTTTCCTGCGCTTTCATCTGCGTATCATAAGTTACTTTTTGTTCTTCGGCGAGTTTACGATCTGTTAATGTTTTCATCAAGGATTCAGGCGGAATAATATCACCGATCAATGTATCAACGCCGTTCACATTATATTGCTCCAATACTTTTCCGATATGCGCCTTTGCACTTTCCTGGCGCTCTTTTCTCGATTTTAAGAAATCAATTACATCTGCATCCTGAGCTGAATTCCTGAAGTAATTTCCAATGGTTGGTTCGAGTACCTGTGTGACAAGGTTCGCCATATTTCCGAATCGAGCAATTACTTTCGGTGCTTCGGTTGTTGGAATATGAATGATCTGCGAGACATCGAGATTAAATGTGAAACCATCTTTTGAACGAACGGTGATCGTGCTCAGGTTTTTATCAAGCATATGGCTTTCGGTTCTCGCACTAGCCCAATTAAGTACCAGATTGGTGGTAGGCACTTCTTCCACTTTCATGATATAAGGGTTGATGGGATATTTACCCGGACCAAGCGGTTCGGCCCAAACACCTTTTTGCCCTTTGGAAACAATATTTCCATGCTTGAATTCAATACCACTGGTATCCACACCTTCTGCTCCCACATAACTGATCACAACGCCAACATGCCCGATCGGGATCTCGGTCATTTTTACAATTTCAACCCTTACAAACCATGGATTTAAAAAATAGGAACCTGCCAGAATCACCTGTTCCTGCAAACCTTTATAACCATTATTATTTAAGAAGGCATCTGCATCCTGGTAGCGGTTATGGCCTTCGATCAGACGGCCGGCGATCTGTCCTTCTTCGAGTGGCTGGCCTTCCATGGTAGTTACAATCCCGACTCCATTTTCAGGAACATTTGTAAGGTCAACGATCTCCACATGAAATAGAAACGTATTGATCCGGTACGAACCCGGTGCGATGATAGCAGTTTGCCTTCCTTTCCTGCCGCCATTATCCATAAATGCTTTTGCATCCTGATACGTATCACATTCAATTTTGCGAGCGAGAACCCTTCCTGTCTCCAGTTCAACACCATCATTTGCAAGCACAAGTCCGATCTGTCCTGTTGGAACAATAATAAACGGCTGCATGGTAATCTCATATTGCCAGATCCATTTCCAGAAATATAATCCCGGCGCAAGTGATTGTGCCTGGTAACCGGCTTCACCATTTGTTGCGATAATATGTCCGGCTGGTAATTCCTTATCTTTTCCGAATAAAACGAATTTTTTGGTAACGAGGCCGATCCTGTCTTCAGGAACGATCACCATCCCGAAAAATACCCGTAAGATGAATTTATAGAATATGATGCACAGCAAACCGACTACGATCCATAATGTGAGCATCCATGTTTCATGACTAAGCGTATCCATTGTAATTGGGCAAATGTGTTTTGTTGTGAACTGATTTGTTTAAACCGCTGCCAATTTACAAGCAATAATTCAGGTATTAATAATTGTTTGAAAACTTTTTTGATATGCTGAAACTCCGTTTTGCAAACCGTAATTTTGCGGACATTTTAAAGGATAAAAGTGAAACTAAGAACAGCTCCCTCCGAACAGTTTGCGTCCCGTCATATCGGGCCAAGAGACCATGATGTGGTGACAATGCTGCAAGCAATTGGCGCAGATTCAATTGACCGTTTGATCGATGAAACAATTCCAGCGAATATCCGCATCCGCAAAAAATTAAATATCGGTGCGGCAATGACCGAACATCAGTATTTAAAAAATCTCGCAAAGAAAGCGGCTAAAAATAAAGTGTACCGCACCTATATCGGTTTGGGCTATCATAATACAATTGTTCCTTCTGTTGTTCGCAGGAATGTACTTGAAAATCCGGGCTGGTATACACAATACACACCCTACCAGGCAGAAATTGCACAGGGACGCCTGGAGGCATTGCTTAATTTTCAAACAATGATCAGTGATCTCACGGGTCTTGAAATTGCAAATGCAAGTCTACTTGATGAAGGTACTGCAGCTGCAGAAGCAATGATCATGTTCTTTCATCACAAGAATAAAAAAGAAATTACATCGGCGAAATTTTTTGTGAGTGAATTGGTTTACCCGCAAACAATTGATGTATTAAAAACAAAAGCAGAACCGCTCGGTATTACATTGATTTTTGGAGATCATCAAACTTTTTCAGCGGATGCATCTTATTTCGGCGCATTATTGCAGTACCCTGCAGGCAACGGAAATTTATTCGACTATTCTCAATTTATTGCAGATGCACATGCGCAAAATATTTTTGTAACAGTTGCTGCAGATTTATTATCACTTGCATTAATTAAATCACCGGGAGAATTAGGAGCTGATTGTGCTGTCGGCAATTCACAAAAATTCGGCGTGCCGATGGGTTTCGGCGGGCCGCATGCAGCATATTTCGCAACGAAAGATGCATTTAAACGAGATATTCCCGGAAGAATTATCGGTGTGAGTGTCGACCGCGACGGAAATCCCGCATTGCGCATGGCATTGCAAACACGTGAACAACATATCCGCCGTGAAAAAGCAACTTCAAATATTTGTACCGCACAGGCATTGCTTGCAATTATGGCGAGTATGTATGGTGTATATCACGGGCCGAACGGCATTAAAGAAATTGCAGAACGTGTACACGGATTAACATGTGTTTTAAATAACGGTTTGCAGACACTTGGTTACGAACAAAAAAATAAAAACTTTTTCGATACGGTTTATATTCCCTGCGGAAATCTTTGCGGATTAATTCATCAGCATGCAACTGCAAAGCATATGAATTTTTATTATCATCCGAACGGAGATGTGCAAATTACACTGGATGAAACAACAGAATTAAAAGATATTAATGATATCCTCGAAATATTTGCAGAAGTGAAAGGCCATGCAAATGGCGGGCATATTGCGAAAACAGATTCTGAAAATATTTCTGCTGCAATACCGGATCATCTGATCAGAACAACAAATTATTTAACGCATCCCGTATTTAATATGTATCACAGTGAAAGTGAAATGATGCGTTATATCAAACGGTTGGAAAATAAAGATCTTTCACTCACCACTTCCATGATACCGCTTGGCAGTTGCACAATGAAATTAAATGCTGCATCTGAATTGTTACCGATCACCTGGAATGAATTTTCCGCCGTGCATCCTTTTGTTCCGCAGGAGCAGGTGGAAGGATATCTCGAAATAATCGACGAATTGGAAAAAGACCTTTGTGCAATTACCGGATTTACCGGATGCAGTTTACAGCCGAATTCCGGTGCACAGGGTGAATATGCAGGACTGATGGTTATTCGGGCATATCATCTAAATAATGGAAATACACACCGCAATAAAGTTTTAATTCCTGCAAGTGCGCACGGAACAAATCCTGCAAGTGCGGTAATGGCAGGTATGGATGTAATTGTTGTAAAAAGTGATGAAGAAGGTCATATAGATATGACTGATCTGAAATTAAAAGCAGAAGAACATAAAAATGATCTTTCCTGCCTCATGGTCACTTATCCTTCAACACACGGTGTTTATGAAGAAACAATTATTGATATCTGTAAAATAATTCACGACAACGGCGGATTGGTTTATATGGATGGCGCAAATATGAATGCCCAGGTTGGATTAACATCTCCTGCAACAATCGGTGCAGATGTGTGTCATTTAAATCTCCATAAAACATTTGCAATTCCGCATGGTGGTGGTGGACCCGGTATGGGGCCGATCTGCGTGAATGATAAATTAAAACCATTTTTGCCAGGCCATCCATTATTTAAAACCGGCGGAGAAAAACCGATATCGGCAATTAATGCAGCACCTTTCGGCAGTGCAAGTATTTTATTGATCAGTTACGGTTATATTAAAATGCTTGGAGAAGATGGATGTACAGATGCAACAAAATATGCGATCCTGAATGCAAATTATTTAAAAAGCATTCTCTCAGAACATTTTGATATTTTATATGTCGGAAAAAGCGGAAGAGTTGCACATGAATTTATCATCGATTTCAGAAAATGGAAACATACCATCGGCCTCGAAGTGGAAGATGTTGCAAAACGATTAATGGATTATGGTTTTCATGCACCAACTGTTTCATTTCCGGTAGCGGGCACATTAATGATCGAGCCAACGGAAAGCGAAAGCAAAGAAGAACTCGACCGTTTTATTGAAGCATTGATTTCCATCCGGAAAGAAATAGAAGAAATTGAAAATGGTACTGCTGATAAAACCGATAATGTATTGAAAAATGCGCCGCATACCATTCGCGATATTATTTCTGAAACATGGTCGCATCCGTACTCACGTGAAAAAGCCGTGTATCCCGCTCATTATTTAAAAGACAGAAAATTCTGGCCGAGCGTAAGCAGAATTAATAATACGCATGGTGATAGAAATCTGATCTGCACCTGCCCGCCGATCGAAGCGTATGCGGAAGTGTGAGTCAGCGGCCAGGAAATAGTCCTCAGTCATCAGTCCGCAATTGGCTGACGCATGGCGCAGCAACTCAGAACTCAGAACCAGCTATCTAAAAAAAATCCCCTGCCCGTTAACCGGACAAGGGTTTTTAAAACCAGATTTATGAGCAGCTAAAAGCGTTTAATGCACGCAGTTTTTACATGTCTGCATCCCGTTTGAATTTTCTGTGCGGATCGTAATTGTTTGTTTGCAATCTGTTTCCATTGTCCGCTCATTCATTTTGCAATTCTCCTGCGGTTTTGTTTCCTCGGTTTCAATTTCAATCACCGGATCTGTTTCTTCTTCCGTATCTATATTTTGTTCAGAAAGAGATGGTATTTGTGTTGGCAGAATAACGGTATGCGGGCCTTCATCTGTTGTTGCGCTTGTTTGTGCATTTACCTGAATAAAAGCAAAAACTGCGAGCAGTGCGATAAATAATTTGTTTTTCATATTGTATGCATTTAATGATGTAAAATTACATCTGCCGGGAAGGGGGTAATGAGGTGAAAATCACCAAAAATCAGATTGCATTTTTAAAGCAGAGAGAATTTGAATTGATATTTCTCAAACCGCCTCGCGATAAGCTGCCGGCGTGATGGAGAAATGTTTTTTAAATAATCTTCCAAATGAGCTCAGGTCTTCAAAACCTGTTGAAATAATTATTTCGCCAACGGGCTTGCGGGTTGTTTTCAAAAGCGTTTTTGCAAATTCGAGCCGTTTATTTACCAGGAACTGATGTGGTGTAGTATGAAATGTATTTTTGAAATGGCGGAGTAATTGATTTTCCGACATCATTGCAACACCTGATAATTCTTCAAGTGTAATATTGCGGGTGTAAAATGTTTCGATATAATCTTTTGCCCAATGCAAACGGCGGTAAATTTCAATTTGTGTAGAACGCTTGATCGCAGGCATGCGGTGCACTTCATTCACAACGTCCTTGCGATGGATATAAAGCAAATGATACAACATATAACGCAAATGCTGATCCAGTTCTTCATCACTTATTTTTTCATTTTCAAGTCTTGATTTCAAACGTGTGAGGTCCTGAAATATCTGATCGTCAAAATGATAAAGTTGCTGAAAGAAATAAAGCGGATATGCTTTTGCTTCGAAAGGATTGTCGAGTAATTTATCTTCAGGTGTTAAAAGTGAACTGAAAATATCATTCACAAACTTGTTGGTAAAATAAATAGTAAGTGATTCAACATAATCATCCGAATCAACCCAGCTTTCATGTTCCTGTTCTGCATTTACAATATAGAACCGCTTATGGTCAACTGCAGTTTGTTTATTATCTACTTCGTAGTATTCGCGGCCCTTCATTGTTATTTTCAGTGAAAGGTTCTCTTTATGCGGCGGGAAATAGCATTGTTTGGCGCTGCAGTTCAGGATCACATTTTCATCGGCGTATTGTTTCAGGAGCCCGGCATAAGCGGGGTCCCGCCAATTCTTTTCTTCCGTTTTCTGTTGAATATACACGGTTGCCTCTGAAGTTTGAAACAAAGTTACTGGTTTCCCCAAAACCAATCTGTGCGAAAACCACTTTTTTGGGAGCAAATCCCGCAGATTTGGGCTCAACAAATTCCGCAGATTCATGCAGAAAGCTTTTGTGTTCTTTTGTTTCTTTTGTGGTTAACAAATTTTCATGCAGATTTCGCAGATTCACGCAGAAAGCTTTTGTTCCTTTTGTTTCTTTTGTGGTTAAAAAGAAATTCACGCAGATTTCGCTGATTCACGCAGAAAGCTTTTGTTCCTTTTGTTTCTTTTGTGGTTAAAAAGAAATTCACGCAGATTTCGCAGATTCACGCAGACAGCTTTTGTGTTCTTTTGTTTCTTTTGTGGTTGAAAATTTTCACGCAGATTTCGCTGATTCACGCAGAAAGCTTTTGTGTTCTTTTATTTTTTTTGTGGTTAACAAATTTTCATGCAGATTTCGCTGATTCACGCAGAAAGCTTTGTGTTCATTTGTTTCTTATGTGGTTGAAAATTTTTACGCAGATTTCGCTGATTCACGCAGAAAGCTTTGTGTTCTTTTGTTTCTTTTGTGGTTGAAAATTTTCACGCAGATTTCGCAGATTCACGCAGACAGCTTTTGTGTTCTTTTGTTTCTTTTGTGGTTGAAAATTTTCACGCAGATTTCGCTGATTCACGCAGAAAAACTTTTGATTTCTTTTATTTCATTTGTGGTTAAGATACATCTCAGATTATACGGATTTGTAGAAAGCTTTTTCTTGCGCAGCTGTTTCCAAGACCCATCACCATTAATAGTGATTTTGAACCCTGAACTTGCAAGTTCAAAATTTTCATATTACCTCTGTTGATTGATTTGCTTTAAATTCAAACATTTGTTTTATGCCAACCCAACATAATATCTACTGGTGGAATCTCGAAAATTTATTTGATGAAGAAAATTCACCAACACGTACAGAGAAATTAAAACGTGTTTTAAAACAGGAATTAAAAGGATGGACACCCGAAATCCTGGAAAGAAAATTAGATCAGCTTGTTTCGGTGATCGGCAGGTTCAATAATAATCGTGGGCCGGATATTATGGGTGTATGTGAACTTGAAAATAAAGCAGTACTTGATAAACTGATTGTGAAATTAAATCTCGCAACCGGAAAAAATTATAATGTGCGGCATCACGATTCAAAAGATGAAAGAGGAATTGATGTTGCTTTTATTTTTGATTCTGCAAAATATGTTCCGGAGGGCGAATTGTATTCGCTTGAGGTAATGCGCAGAAATGCAACCCGTGATCTGGTGCAGATTCAACTGATCACAAGTGCGGGAAACAAACTTGTGATTATCGGCAATCACTGGCCTGCACGCAGCGGCGGTCAATATGAATCCGAGCCATTCCGCATGATGGTGGGAGAGGTGCTGAGTTATTGGGTGAAGCGCATTCATGAAGAAGTTGCAGATCCTGTAAATATTATTGCCATGGGCGATTTTAATGATGAGCCATTTAACCGTTCACTCACTGAATATGCAAATTCAACTCATGTAATCAAGCGTGTCGAAAATGCGAGGTCGACAAATTATTTATACAATTTAATGGTAGAAAAAATTGACGGCAAAACAGGTACACATGTTTTTGGAGGGGAGATTTCCATGCTTGATCAGTTTCTCGTGTCGAAAGATATTGCAGTAGATACGAAAAATTCGAAATTCTCGGTTGCACAACCCGTGCAGATCATTATTTTCGACGGCATGGTTTCAGGTGAATATAATGCACCCGTCAGATTCAGCCGGCCGTCGGAGGATTTAAACCTGAATGGATTCAGCGATCATCTCCCGATCGAATTGATTTTAAATGAAGAATAAAAGAAGGCTGCTATTTTACACTAAGGCGCTAAAACGCGAAGGAATAAAATGAAATCATTTCATAACTTTCGAAAATGAAACCATATGCGATATGCATTTTTATTTTTTTGTTTAGTGGATATGTGCAATCGCAAAATACCTGCACATCCAGAAAGTTTAAAAACTCTAAAATTAAATATCAAATAGTTATAAAATCTCAACAAATGAATGATTCTTCTGGCGTTCCCAGAATTACATATGTTGAAATAATAAAGCCTTTATGTATAGCTAATAATCTATCCTCAATTGATGATAAATTTTTGCTCAATTTGCTACAAGATGGCGGGACCGATTGGTCTGCTAACTTAGTTTTATATGCAAAATATAAAAAAGATGCCCAATCGTTTTTGCTGGATGAAACACGCAAAGATTGGGTGCTACGTAAACGAAATGACGATATAGAATTTTGGTATGAGTTTCTTTATAAAATTTAATGCAATGTGTTTTGAATAAAATTTATTGTTTGTCGCGGGTGGCTTGAAAAAACGGCTGGCGGGGTGATATGCCGCGTGGCAGCATCGTTTTTTCTTGTCCGCCGTACGGCGGATTGTTACTTTTTTCATCAAGGAAAAAAGTAAGGCGAAAAACTAGTTATAGTGGTTCTCGGTCCGGGCGTTTCCCCAGTTGCATAATTATTCATAAAAAAACCCGCCAAACGGCGGGTTTCAAAAATTAAAAATGTGCTTGTATAAACTACGCTAGTTTAACGTTCACTGCATTTAATCCTTTTTTACCTTCCTGCAAATCGAAGGTCACTTTGTCGTTTTCACGAATATCAGCCTGAAGGCCAGATACGTGTACAAAATACTCTTTCTGAGATGCATCGTCTTTAATAAATCCAAATCCTTTTGATTCATTGAAGAACTTAACTGTTCCGGTGTTCATAATAATTATTGTTTGTTTAAATTTTCACAAAGATAGGCTTTTTTGTACCAGCCCGATTATAAATAGCTGATTTCCAATTGTAAAACTTCAATAAACAGCCTGTAAGTCTTGCTATACGTGCATTTATTCAGTCGAAATTTCAGAGAATTATTTTGTGGCAAGCCCGCCATCTACCCTGATTAGCTCCATTTCTTCCATGGTTCCGCCCCTGTTCATCGAAATAATGAGTGTATCACCATGCAGTTTTTCAATCACCGTCATGATCCTGGCGGCGCCGTCTGCTGTAGTATAGAGTTTACCGTCCTGGATATAATAACTGCCTTTTTCGTCCTGGCCGGTTATCGTTGCTTCATATTTTTCATTTTCCATAAAATGAAACCGGGTATGCGTGATGTCGTAGCCCGCATTCACACCGCCGGCAGTCCACGAAACACATTGCCAGATGCCCTGCACCGGCTTTGTTTTATCAATTGCAGAACAGGAATTAAGAATATAGGACCCTATGGTCAGGATGGCGAAAAAAGTAAAACTGATCCAGAATTTTTTCATATTGCGGCAATTAAAAAAACATGAACGGATTTGAGCTTAAAAAAGTGTACTGATGCCCGTAATTCTGAAGACGCATTTCCCCTCAAATTCATTTACTTTGCAACAAGAAAAAATCTACTATGTCTAAAGGCCCGATATCAAATTTCATCCAGCATCATTATCGTCATTTCAACGCAGCAGCTTTAATGGATGCTGCCAAAGGTTATGAAACGCATTTACTTGAAGGTGGAAAAATGCTTGTTTCTCTTGCCGGTGCCATGAGTACCGGCGAACTCGGAATTTCTTTTGCCGAGATGATCCGCCAGGGAAAGGTTGATATTATTTCATGTACAGGTGCGAATCTGGAAGAAGATATTATGAATCTGGTTGCACATTCACATTATAAGCGTGTTCCGAATTACCGCGACCTCACACCGCAACAGGAATGGGAATTACTGGAACAGGGTCTAAACCGTGTAACCGATACATGTATTCCGGAAGAAGAAGCGTTCCGCAAAATTCAAAAACATATATATGCAATTTGGAAAGATGCTGAAGCAAAAGGTGAAAGATACTTTCCACATGAGTATATGTTTAAACTTTTGAATAGTGGTGTTATGAAGGATGATTATGAAATCGATCCGAAGGATTCGTGGATGATCGCGGCTGCTGAGAAAAATATTCCGATCGTTGTGCCGGGATGGGAAGACAGTACGATGGGAAATATTTTTGCTTCCTATTGCATTAAAGGCGAATTAAAAGCATCCACAATGAAAAGCGGGATTGAATATATGGTTTGGCTGAGTGACTGGTATCGCAAAAATTCTGCAGGAAAAGGTATCGGTTTCTTTCAGATCGGCGGCGGTATTGCAGGTGATTTTCCAATATGTGTGGTGCCGATGATGTATCAGGATCTTGAATGGCATGATGTGCCTTTCTGGGGTTATTTCTGCCAGATCTCCGATTCTACAACTTCATATGGTTCTTATTCCGGCGCAGTGCCGAATGAAAAAATTACCTGGGGAAAACTGGATATTCATACACCAAAGTTCATTGTTGAAAGCGATGCGACCATTGTTGCCCCGCTCATATTCGCATGGATCCTCGGATGGTGATGAGAATCAGTTTTTAATTTCGGACTGCTGCCTATGTTTGCATGATGATTTTCGGTCGTATAAAAAAGCTGACTGCAGATCAGAATCATTTATCCAAAAAATATTCTTATGCCAGCAGGCCTCCATTTTGTTTCTGTAGAAGATGCATTGAAATGTATCAATTCAGGTGATCGTGTATTTGTGCACGGCAGCGCATGCACTCCAACTTTCTTATTAAAACATCTCGCAACCCGTCATCAGGAATTAACGGATGTTGAACTTGTATTTATCAGTGTGTATGGAGATATGCATGTAGATAAACCGGAATACCGGAACAGTTTTAAATTAAATTCCATGTTTGTTTCCGCAAGTATCCGGCAGGATGTAAATGAAGGGTTTGCAGATTATATACCGGTATTTCTGAGTGAAATTCCCGAATTATTTAAACGAGATATTTTAAAACTGGATGTTGCACTTGTGCAGGTTTCACCACCCGATAAACATGGATACTGTTCGCTTGGTGTTTCGGTGGATATTGCAAGAACAGCGGTAAATAAAGCCAGGTATGTTGTTGCACAGATCAATCCGCAGGTACCACGTACGCACGGCGACAGTTTAATTCATTATTCGCGGTTTCATTCAATGGTTTATGCAGATGAACCATTGCATGAAACTTCTTTCGGAGAAAAGGTTTCTGCAACAGAAATGAAAATCGGTGAACATATTGCAGGATTAATTGAAGACAGAAGTACACTGCAGATGGGCATCGGTGCAATTCCTGATGCGGTATTAAAATGTTTAACCAATCATAAAGATCTTGGCGTTCATACTGAAATGTTTTCAGATGGATTAATTCCATTATTCGATTCTGATGTGGTAAATAATAGATATAAAAAAATCCATCCCAATACAACGGTGAGTGGTTTCGCGTTAGGCTCGAGAAATTTATATGATTATGTGGATGATAATCCGGCATTTGAATTTCTGGATATTGATTATGTGAACGAACCTTCCGTCATAAAACAAAATCCGAAAGTGGTTGCGATTAATTCGGCGATTGAAGTGGATATTACAGGTCAGGTGTGTTCTGATTCCATCGGCACGTATCAGTATTCGGGTGTCGGCGGACAAATGGATTTTATTCGCGGAGCCGCTTTAAGTGAAGGAGGAAAACCGATCATTGCATTATCGTCGAGAACAAATAAAGGTGTTTCGCGGATCGTGTCTGCATTGAAACCCGGTGCAGGAGTTGTCACAACACGTGCACATGCACATTATATTGTTACTGAATATGGAATTGCATATTTATTCGGGAAAAATCTTCGTCAGCGTGCAAAGGCATTAATTGAAATTGCACATCCGGATGATCGGGCAGCCATACATCAGTCCTGCTTTGAAAGGTTTAAAATTTTTGTTTAGTAAATTTACTTTTCTAAAACACACAGGAATGAAAACGTCAGACAGAAAATTATTAAAGGGATATTACTGGAATCACGATGCGATCCGGAAAGACATGGACCGGATCAAAAAAGTGGTTGAAAAATTTTCTTCATATACAGCCGCTGATTTTTCAAAAATCGAAGAATGGTATCATTTCCACGAGCAATGTATTTTATTTCATCATCATGGCGAAGATGATTTCTTTTTTCCAATCATGCGTGAACGCAAGCCGCAATTTAAAATTGAACTTGATGCAATGGAGCATGAACATATTCTGCTGGATGAACAGCTGGAAGCAATGAAAAAAATTCTCGCTGAGTTAAAAGCAGGTGCAACAGGATTGCAATCACAATTTGAGGCACTTGCCCAGGCCTATGTCAACCTGATCATTACACATCTTGAAAAGGAAGAGGTAATTGTTGAAACGATCGTACAAGGAATTCCCGAAAATGAAATATTGGAAACTGAAGAAGCATACAGGAAAACAATGACCCGTAAACAAATGTCGGTTACAATGCCGTGGATGGTTGATGCAATGGATGAGAAGGACCGCAATTATTTTTTCGGCATGGTGCCTTTCTTTGTAAAATGGATATATCATTTATCTGCAAAACCAAAATTCTCAAAGCTTACAAATTTCTGATGCGGAAAATAAAAAATGCCGGGACCACCGGCATTTTTTATTTTAGTTGCTGCATATCTTACATGGCAAATGCATAACTGAATCCGAGGCCGAACACTTCTTTAAATTGCGTTTTCGGTCCTGATCCGATCTGCACATCATTTTCATCAAAGGTCGGGATTGTAATATCATGATCATATAATACCTGCAGGAAAATTGTTGCTGCAATATATTTATTGATTTTCATCGCAAGGGTGTTCTGAAAATCTACATCAATATTTCCCCGATGGTCGGCAATCGGATCTGTATAATTATTAAACAATGTTAATTTAGACGTGAGTGTTGTTGTTTTACCAATCGGAGTGGCGAGTGATGCGATGAGCATTGCACCGAATTCTGTGCGCATTTTATCCCCCACAATATTTCCGTATAAATTTTTATTATTTACGGTATCCACCAGTCTGTTGGAAATGGAATCGTCGATCACAAATATCATTTTACCAGTTGCCGGCGAAAGGAATAAAGAGAATTTATCATTTGGTTTCCAGTCGAGTCCGACAGCTGCAGTAAGATAGCCCGGTGATAACGCTTTTGATATCGGCGTCAGTGCTTCCGGATCGCTGATATAATCAAAGCCGTTTGCAAACTGGGAAATAAAATTCACCAGCCCCGAATAATAAAAATGATCAAGAAATGCATATTGTCCGTATTTGCTGTTCAATTCAAACCTGTCGTCATTTTTTCGCACATCAGCATAATTATTTGCAGTGATCAAACCGTAGTTCATTACGAGGGTATTATCCCATGTTGTTTTTTCTTTTTTATAATTCGCATAAAAATTTGTGAGTATGGAAAGTGCAAGATTGCTTTCGCCACCCGCTGCCCAGTTTGTCAACGATGTTTGATTAAAATTTAAAATAGTGCCTCCCCCTTTTTTCCAGGTTGTATCTATTTTCGGGATTGTATCTACCTGAGCATGCATGCGGAGTATCATCAGCATCATGCTGCATGAAAGTGTAATTAATTTTTTCATCATGTTTGGATTTAGTTTGCTGTGTGAGCAATCTTCAGGGAAACAGTGCAAAAATAAAAATGCCCCCTGATTCAGGAGGCATTTTTTCAACATTGCTTATTTTTTCAGGAGATCCCGAATTTCCATCAACAGCACTTCCTGGTTAGAAGGAGCAGGTGGCGCAGCAGGCGCATCTTCCTGTTTTTTCTTTGTGCGGTTAATTGCTTTGATCACTATAAAGAGGGCAAATGCGATAATGATAAAGTTCACCGCTGCCTGAATAAAATTTCCATAGGTTAATGTGGCGTTTCCAACCTGTACGGATAATGATTTAAAATCGGTGCCACCCGTAATAATTCCAACCAGTGGCATAATAATATCATTTACCATTGAGCTTACGATAGCGCCGAATGCACCACCGATTACCACACCGACAGCGAGATCAATAACACTGCCTTTCATGGCAAAATCTTTAAATTCTTTTAACATCCCCATAATTGTAGAGTTTTAGGTTAAACAAAAAGCGAATTAGCTTTTGTAATGTTAGTAAGAAATTTTAAAAAGTAAAAGAGAAGATAAATATCAACCCACACGAACAGGTACGGCATTTTTGTTCCTTACCATTTCAATATGTTCTATATCATCGAGCAGATAAACAGCGCCTGCTTTTTCAAAACCGTAATTGGAATAAAACTTTTCCAGATAATACTGCGCTTCAATTTTTATATCCATTTTACCATATTTATCATCGATATAACTCAGCGCTTTATCCATTAATAACCTGCCATAACCCATGTTTCTGTGTTCAGGATGGGTGGCAATTCTGCCGATTGAAACTTCCGGATAGGAGACACCCGGCTGCACGATGCGGCAATAAGCGATAACTTTTCCGCCGTCGTCCACGCCAAAAATATGGTCGCAAAACTGATCTTTTCCATCTGCATCAAGGTAAATGCATTTTTGCTCAACAGCAAACACCTCCTGCCTTAACCGCAAAATCCCGTACAATTCCATCACATTCAGTTGATGAAAACTTTTGATCTTCCAAAATAAATTTTCCATGAATTCGAATATCGCTCAATGTTAATAAACGATTATTCAGCAACAAAGGTTTGTTCTGCAGAAAATTTTATTTATGAACAGGCCATCCACAAATCTCAGGATCCGACCTTCCACCTGCTTAGCCATCAACCACGCATAATATTCTTCTCATTGTTGAAGAACCGCACACTAATGATGAGTGCAATAAATGCATAAACAAAAAGTGATAAAAGCGTGATCACCATCGGAATCGTTTCTACATTCCCGGAAATTACTTCTTTCGCGGCAAGCGAAACGTTCAGGATCGGAATCAATGCGGTTAAATTATCAAGCCTTACGCCGGGCAGCATACCGAGTATTGCAGGAAATACAATCACGATCATCAGGGGTGTGATCATACTTTGAGCTTCCTTAAACGATTTTGCATAAATCGAAAGCATTAAGGTGATGGCTGCAAAAAATACATTGAGTGGCAATAAAATGCTCAATAAAAGTATTACTGATTTCGGTTCGATCATTCCGTTCAGCAGATCACTGATACCTGATAGTTCAGCAGAGCCAGATCCCGCATCGGCACCAATTAAATTCGCTGCAATGGCAAGACCTATAATTGCCGATACGGCACTGATGAATCCGCTTAACGCAACGGCCAGAAATTTTCCGATATAAATATCCAGCCTGCTTGCTGCTGACACAAGCAGTGTTTCAAGTGTACCTCTTTCTTTTTCACCAGCCGCCAGATCAATTGCAGGATACATACATCCGATGAGGCAGAAGATCATGAAAAAATAGGGGATCATTCCACCGATAATGGAACCCCATTGCTCGCGGGCAGATGCAATATTTCTTGAAATGCTTTTTGCAGGCTCGAGCACAATTGCATTGACTTTTAATTCTTCCAGTTTTTTTCTCGTGAGTGTTTGTTTATAGATCTGATTGATCTGCTCAATAATGGCAACTTTAAATTCATTATTTGTAGATGTAAAATAATAACTGAAACTTGTTGGCTGCAGATGTGCAAATGCAGAATCAAATTGCGGATCAAAATAATAGGCCACATCAATACTGTCGGCCGTGATCAGATTTATTGCTGCAGTGGTATCATTTTGCAGGGGAATGATTTCAACATTGGGTTGCGCATCAATAAACTGCATAAAATCATTTTGCCCGCCGGTTTGCAAAATACCCACACGCATAATTTCCTGTTCTGCTTTTTCGGTCTGGGAAGAAATATATTTTGAAATTCCGGTAAAAAGCGCAGGATAGATAAATATCGGAATCACCAGCATGAACGTCATCGTTTTTTTATCGCGGGTGATCTCGAGTAATTCTTTTTTAAATATGGTGAAAATGTTTTTCATCGTTTCTTTTTTAATGGGTCATTTCATGTTGTGTGGCAATGCGGATAAATTCATCTTCCAGTGTAGCTTCCTGCATACCGGCACTGAATTCGGAAAACAATCCGTTGTAAATCAGATCTCCTTTATGAATAATAGCCAGTTCATCTGCAAGCATATTCACTTCACTCATGATATGTGTTGAGAAAATGACCGTCTTGTTTTGCACTTTGCAGTTTCTGATCAGTTCGATAATGCTTTTTGCAGTGATCACATCAAGGCCCGATGTCGGCTCATCAAAAACAACCACTTCAGGATCATGTATCATAGTTCGTGCAATAGAAACTTTTTGCTTCATACCTGTCGAAAATTTTCCGATCCGGCGGTTTGCAAATTCATTGATGCCGAGTATTTCAAATAATTCTTTTTTTCTTTTTTCAAGAATGGATTTATCCATATGATTTAATCGGCCGAAATAATTGATCAGCTCATGTGGTGTGAGCCTGTCGTATAAACCCGTTGAACCCGTTAAAAATCCGAGGCGCTTCCGCACTTCCACACCATCCTGCACTGTATCATATCCTGCCACTTTAATACTGCCTTCGGTAGGTTTTAAAATTGTTGCGATCATGCGCAGTGTAGTTGTTTTACCTGCACCGTTTGGTCCGAGCAAAGTAAATATCCTGCCCGGTTTGCAGCTAAATGAAATATTTTTCACTGCCTGAACAGAACTGCTTTTAAATTCTGCACCCATTTCTTTTCGCTGTGAGCGAGAAAGCAGAAATGTTTTGGAAAGATTATGTATCTCGATCATAAAAATGAATTCAATTCTTTAAAATTGGTTTTACAATATATCCTTTTGCTTTTAATAATCTGATCAGCCCGTCATCACCCGGTAAATGTGCAGCACCCACCGCAATAAAAGTTGGTTGCGTGTTGATGTAATTCTCTATTTCATCCATCCAGTTCTGATTTCTTTTCTGCAGGAGATCATCTGCAAGTTCACCCATTACAACCGGATCGTCGGAGAGCAGGGTTTCAATTTTATTTAAATTTTCTTCTTTGTATGCGCTTACTAATTCTTTAAAATTCTCGCGATAGGAATGAATTGAATCGATCCCGTCCAGTAACCATTTAATTTGCTGTTCATAAGGGACTGCATCTATCACTCGGAATTCATCAGTTATTTTTTCCAATCCTACAATTGATTTTTGTGCGCTGATTGATTTCATGAGAAAATACATTTCGTAAGATTCCTGTTCATCCTGTATCAAACCGCTGAGAAATTGCTGATATACTGCAAATGGTTTTTGTGAATTAAAATCCACCAGGTCGAGCCCGAGTGAATCGGAAAAATATGTTTTTATTTTTTGATACGCACCGGGCGGCACAATTTCATCCAGTTTGAGGTCTTCCGGTAAATTCACCCATGCCTGTGCGGAATTTAACTGAGCGATATCATCCAGATCAATTTCAAACGCAACCTGGCTGCATTTTGAAAATACGGAGTCGATTTCAGCCCGTACAAAAAAATCACTTTTACCGATCATATGAATCGTTCCGTATAAATAGGAAGGCTCCTTTAATCCGTTTCCTGAAATCTCCCATAATAAAGAATTTTCCTGCGCAGAAAGACGGGCAGCAGTAAATATGCTTAAGCTCAGTAAAAGTGTGATACATTTCATCGCATTCAAATTATCCTCATCGCTTTTAATTGTACCCAAGAACACATAATCTCAATACCAAATACTCTATACTCAATACCCATTTCTATCTCAAATATTTCTCAAAAAACGCTTCCATTGCCTCATAAAATTCAAACCTGTTTTCTTCATTTGTAAATCCATGCCCTTCATTTTCTTTCACCATATAATCCACATCAATTCCTTTTTCACGCAATGCATTTACGATCTGATCGCTTTCGGATTTTTTTACACGCGGATCCATTGCACCCTGCGCCACAAAAAGCGGTGCTTTAATATTCTGAATATGCAGCAGCGGTGATGAAGATGCAAGCAATTCTTTATCACGTTCGGGGTGGCCCACCATTTCGTACATCATTTCAAGATAAGGCTCCCAGTAAGGCGGAATTGTTTCCATAAAACTGAATAAACTGGAAACACCCACATAATCAACACCACATGCATATAATTCAGGAGTGAATGTGAGGCCTGCAAGTACTGCATAGCCGCCATAACTTGCACCATAAATTCCGATCCTGTTTTTATCGGCAATACCGGTATCAATTAAAAATTGTACTCCGTCGGTAATATCATCCTGCATGGTTTTACCCCATTGCCGGAAGGATAATTCCCAGAATTTTTTTCCGTACCCCGTTGATCCTCTGAAATTCATTTGCAATACAGCAAAACCGCGGTTTGCAAGAAATTGTACGTCCGGTGTAAAATGCCAGGTATCTCTTGCCCACGGGCCGCCATGCGGGTGTACGATCACAGGCATATTTTTTCCCGCCGCATTTTTCGGAAGGGTTAAATATCCATGAATAATTATTCCATCCCGCGATAAATAGGTAATGGGTTGTGTATTGCAAAGTTCTTCCGGGCGCAACCATGGGCTGACATTCGCAAGATGACTGATGCTGTCGGTAGTTTCATCATAGAAATAATAATTGCCCAGAGATTTATCAGAAAGTGTGCGCACGATAAATTTATCTTCATTTTTATTTCTCGCCGTGATATAAATTTCCGCTTCTTCGGAAATTAATTCGCGGATGCGTTTGAATCTTTTTTCAGACAGCGCATCAAAAAATTTAAATTCTTTTTTCCAGGTTGTAAAGGATGCTGTTGTAATTACTTTTCTTTTTTTTGAATAGCCGAGATTGTCGATGTCTACTTCAGGATGTTCGTAAATGATTTCAATTTCTTTTCCTGTTTTCGGATCAAAGCGCACAATTGCAATTTTATCCCTGCCCATATTGCTAAGCGCATAAACAGATTCATTTTGAAAATCAAAAAATAATGGTGATACGCCTTCTCTGAAATTGGTTGTTAAAATTGTTTTAAACGCAGTTTCATTTTTATCGCGGTATAATAAACTCGTATTCACGCCATCAGTTGTACTGGCCATCCGCACATTTCCATCATGATCGGTGATCCAGCCTGTGATATTACCCGGATTTTCTTCGACAAGTTGCATTTCACCGGTGTCAGTATGTAACCTGTACACATCAAAAAATACCGGGTTGCGTTTATTCATCTGGATGAGCACTTCATTTTCAATTTCTTCCAGTTCATCGATCACATCCACTTTCACATTTTCAAAAGGCGTCAGGTCTTTTTCTTCTCCATCTGCAATATGAACGGCATTTAAATGATAATTTTCATCTCCGTTATGATCCTTTAAAAAACCTATCTGCTGATTATTTATCCAGAAATAATACAGTACATCTTTATCCGTTTGATTTGTTATGCGGCGTACTTCCTCTTCACCTGTTTTCTGAATATGAATATTCAATCGCGATGCATGGGATGCCAGCCACGAAATATGCGTGCCGTCGGGAGAGATCAGATAATTTGTTTTCTCCGGATTGCGAAAAAAATCACGTAATGGTAGCGACATACTTTTAAAATGAATGGTCAAAGTTACATTCCTGCGACAAAGTTGCGCATCGGCAAATTCAGGTTTTTTCTTTTTCGACGAATCTGCCGGTTTTTTCGACTGAAGGGCAGGACGATTATTCTTCCGGCATCAACTATCTTTGCGGCATGAATCATTTGGTTGCCCCCAGTATTTTAAGCTGCAATTTTGCCTATATCGCCAGGGATGTTGAAATGATCAATAATTCGAGGGCCGATTGGATCCATGTGGATGTGATGGATGGTGTTTATGTGCCGAATATCAGTTTCGGGTTACCCGTGGTTGCAGCAATTAGTAAACATAGCCTGATCCCGCTGGATGTGCACCTGATGATCGTGCATCCTGAAAATTATATTCAGCAATTCAGGAATGCGGGTGCCGATTCGATCTCCGTTCATATTGAAGCGTGCACACATCTGCATATGGCTATTCAGCAAATTAAAAAATCAGGCGCCAAAGCAGGCGTTGCCATTAACCCGCATACATCCGTTCAGGCGCTGGAAGAAATTATACCCGATATAGATATTGTTTGTCTGATGAGTGTGAACCCGGGTTGGGGCGGGCAGGAATTTATTGAATCGTCGATCGACAAGATTAAAAAACTCCGGAAATTAATTTCAGACAGAAATTCAAAAGCTTTAATTGAAATTGACGGAGGTGTGAAACTCGACAATGCGCAGCGTATTCTGGCAGCAGGTGCAGATGTGCTTGTTTCGGGATCCGGCGTTTTTGGTGAGAAAGACCCGGCTAAGGCGATCAGCATATTAAGATCCTATTGACAAAATAAAACCAAACACAAAGCGTTTTTGAACCTGATGCTTCGCTCCGCCATTACCGCATGCATTTTATTGCTTACTATTTCTTCTTTTGCCCAGAAAAGCGCAACTATTTATGGCAATGTGGCAGATGAAAAAAACAGGCCGCTGCCGAATGCAGGTGTTCTTGTTCTGGATTCAAATAACGGCACCTATACAGATGCAAAAGGAAATTATACATTAAAAGTGCCGGCAAATGATACGATCATTGTGCGCTATACATTTGTGGGTTATGATACGATCTTCAAAAAATATTTTTTATTGCCCGATTCAACTTATATCGCGGTAATTAAAATGAAAGAAGGATACACCCTCGGTGAAGTTACAATTCGAACAAAAGAAAATATCCGCACAATTCCTGTTGATGAACTGGAAGAAATACCATCCGGAATTGACCCGCTCTCTCAATTAATAAAAATATTAGGAGGATCGGGAAATAATGAACTCACTTCGCAATATTCGATTCGCGGTGGAAATTATGATGAAAACCTTGTTTATGTAAATGATTTTGAAATTTACCGGCCGCAGCTTGTTCGCTCCGGTCAACAGGAAGGATTGCCTTTCCCGAATTACGATCTGATCAGTAAGGTTTCATTTTCGGGCGGTGGGTTTGAAGCGAAGTACGGAGATAAATTATCAAGCGTACTGGATATTCAATATAAAAAGCCGACAAAATTTGAAGCGGGTGTAACGGCAAGTTTATTAGGTGGTTCATTTTATATCAACGATAATCCGGATTCAGGAAAAGTATATTATTTATTCGGTGTGCGGTATAAAACAAATCAATACCTCGTGAGTACGTTAAATAATACCGATGCAGATTATCAGCCTGTATTTCTGGATGCACAAACTTTGGTTGGCGTACATCTCAATGAAAAATCCGATATTGAAATTCTCGGCAATTATAGTCTGAGTTCCTACACTTTTGTTCCTGTGAGCAGGTCAACCACAACAGGTGTTGTAAATGATGTGATCAGGCTTGATGTATATTTCGACGGACAGGAAGTAGATGATTTTATCACGGGCTTTGGTGGCATCGCATATAATTATCACCCGAACAAAAGAACCTTATTGCAATTTCTTGCTTCTTCCTATCATTCACTTGAAACGGAAACATTCGATATACTCGGCGCATATTATATCGGCCAGGTTGAAACAAATCTTGGAGATGAAGATTTCGGAGATGTAAAATATGGATTGGGTGTCGGAGGCTTTCAGAATTTCGCAAGAAATTATCTTACTTCTGATGTTGTAAATATTTCACATAATGGTACGGAAGATTTCGGGGCGCATATTTTACGCTGGGGATTGCGTGCACAATATGAATATATTTCGGATGAATTAAAGGAATGGGAAGAACAGGATTCGGCAGGATATTCAATTCCATACAACGGAGAAGAAGTGCAACTGGATGAAGTATTTAAATCCGCCACAGTTTTAAATTCAAGAAGATATAATGCATACCTGCAGGATACTTGGGAGCCGGAAGCGGATGAATTTGCGATCACATACGGCGTTCGTTCAAGTTATTGGGACCTGAATAAAGAAATAACAATTTCTCCGCGTGTGCAGGCAGTATGGACGCCGCTTTGGTATCGCAAAAAAGATAAAACGAAAATTGATATTGCGATTAAAGCCGCTGTGGGCATGTATGATCAGCCGCCATTTTACCGCGAATTGCGTGATCTCGACGGGAATGTAAATACGGATGTGCAGTCGCAGAAATCGATTCATTTTTTATTAGGGGCTGATTATAATTTCCGTGCATGGAACCGCGATTTCAAATTTATTTCCGAAGCGTATTATAAATATTTATACGACCTTGTTCCATACGATCTCGATAATGTGCGCATCAGATATTATGGTGCAAATATGGCGAAAGGATATGCCGCCGGAATTGATTTGAGATTGCACGGTGAAATTGTGGAAGATGCGGACTCATGGATATCTGTGAGTTTGCTGAGAACGATGGAAGATATTGAAGGCGATTCCACATTTAATATAATTTATGATACCGAAGGAAATATCGATTCACTGATTCCAGTTTTGCAGGGATATATTCCGCGGCCGACAGATCAGCTTGTGAATTTCGGAATGTATTTTTCTGATTATATGCCGGGCAACGAGAATTTTAAAGTGAATCTGAGTTTATTGATCGGAACAGGTTTACCATTCGGCCCACCGGATAATCAATATTACAGAAATTCACAGCGTATCACACCGTACAGAAGAGTTGATATTGGCTTTTCCGCATTATTACTCGATAAAAATCGCGACCGCACAGATAAAAGTAAATTCAATACGGCTTTTGAATCTTTATGGGTAGGAGTGGAGGTATTTAATTTACTCGGCATTGAAAATACAATCAGCTATTTCTGGGTGAAGGATATCAACAGCACACAATACGCATTTCCGAATTTTCTTACCGACAGGAGACTGAATGTAAAACTTGTAGCGAAGTTTTAAGCAATTTGCTAATTTGCTAATTATCCGATTTCCATCTCATTCCACCACCCATAATTCCTGCATAATATTTTTTGCACCGGCGTATGTTTCGACCATAAACAAAACATAGCGCATATCAAGCGCAATATTTCTGCACCGGTCGATGTCATACATCACATCGCTCATAGTCCCTTCCCACACGCGGTCGTAATTAACTCCTATCAGTTCGCCATTTGCATTTATAACGGGGCTGCCGCTATTCCCTCCGGTTGTATGATTTGAAGCGAGAAATGCAACAGGTAAATTTCCGTTTGCATCTGCATATTTTCCAAAATTATTTTTATGCAGGAGATCCATTAAAGCCGGAGGATAATCAAAATCTTCATCACCGGGCATGTATTTTTCCTCAATGCCTTTATCGGTGGTTTGGTAAGTATAATACACCGCATCTTTTGCTGTATACCCGTCAACAGTACCGTATGCAATACGCAAACTGAGATTTGCATCGGGATAGAAATCTTTTGTCGGTTGCATTTTGCGCTGAGCGGTCATATAACTGCGCATGAGAATATTTATTTTTTCGTTGATCGGATTTACTGCATTTGTTATTTGTTCATTATAAAGTACCGACACCTCTTCATACAATTTGAATACGGGATCACGCATTAATTTTTTGCCTTTGTTTGCGTTAAACTGTGTAAGCATTTTTTTTACTTTCGATTCGCTGGCGAAAACCGATTTTTTAAACATTGCATCTGCCATTGCATTGAAATCATTTTTATATGCGGCAACCTGTTGTTTAAAATATTCGCTTTGCAATTCTTTCGAAACTTTATCGCTGTAAATTTTCAGCATGGTTGCGAAAAGTTCGCGGTCAATTTTTGCAGAATATTTGCTGAAATATCCTTCCGAATTTTTTAAAAGCCTTTCAGCTTCTGTTTGCAATGTAGCTTCATTCACCGTATCATTCCGCAGGAGTCCGGCGAGTTTATTGTACGTTCCTGCATAATTTATTATTTCAACTGCATAAAATGCTTCGCTTGTATAATCCACCAGCTCGGCATAAGGCTGATATGCTGCATACGCATCCTGGAGTTCCTATAGCAAAGAGCGGTAATCTAGTCCATCATGCGAATTTGCCCATTGCTGAAATTTA
>CAYXBK010000025.1:0-57850 GCA_964463165.1 uncultured Chitinophagales bacterium | reverse complement strand
CAAGTACATTGCCAGAAGAATTACACAGGACAACACCATCATTCGGAAAAGTTTCGATTGCATAATTGATATGCATTATACAATCCCCCCAATCAGGATCACATTCTTCTCCGGGTTCGATTTCATAATATGCATCCACCAGATCAAATTCTGTTTCATCAATACACTGGCATGTATAACTGCCTATCACATATTGGTCTGCTCCGATAATTGATCTCCATGTCGGGTTTGCGGATGTCCACCAGTCATATCCTTTTTTCCAGGCATCCCGCACACGCACTGCTTCATCAAATTCATAATCACTATCAAAAAAATAATAAATACCTCCTGTGAAAATAATCGGCAATACTTCAAACCAACTGTCATCATCGCCATCAAAAAAACTTCCCCAATAATCTGCTTCTTCATCCCATTCCTGATATTTCGACCAATATTGCAATGTTGCAGCATCGGCATCTGCTTTTAATGCGCCGTCATTGTTTGCCATAAACGGTTCCGAATCATTTGGTAAATGACCGGGCAAAATATGAACAAGTGTATTCCACATTGCAGGCTCAGTTTCTCTTCCGTAAAAGCAAACAATTGGTATTTCAGGTGCATGTGTATTTAATTGATCCAGTTCATATGCACCTACCTGATAATCGGTTGTGATCGGCGCTGTGAATTCACCCGTAAATTGTTCCATTAATATGGGCAGTGCTTCGGAACAGAAATAATCTGAAAAATCTTCGAGATCGGCAAACAGTGAAAGGGCACCGCCTAAAAAAGTTGTTGCTTCAAATTCTGCAAGCGGTCCTGCTGTTAAATCCTCGCATGCAGTTTCAAGCCAGGGTTCAAATTCATGAATATTATTTAAAATCATTGCACCTTGATGCGGCGCTCCGAATGTTACCAACCCGCCAAACGTTTGTTCATAATCATAATCGGAAATAATTTTTTCCAATTCACGGGCAACAATTCCCCCCTGACTATGTGCGATCATAATTGTTCGGTCGTCGGTTTCATCATAATCCTCCATCAATCCTTTTAAATTATAACCAGCCGCAACAAGATCTACATTCGTGTATTCCGGTCGCCTTGAACTTGCGTAATAATCCATATCCGTTTTACTTGAAGCCTGTATCCAGCTGTTTGAAGATGTTGGCTCCGGATCACCTTTTCCACCAAGCCCGTGTACCCATACAATTAATCTGTCTTCTTTGGGGTCATCATCCAAAACAGGTTCTGCCCAGACATCATCCGTAAAATCCGCGGGAATAAATTCAACCGGAATTAATTCGTTTATTTCAAATGCGGCAATTGGTTTTACACAGTCAGTTAATTGTGTATGTAAGAGTGCTGTAATACAAGTTGAAAAAAACAGGGTTACTACTTTTTTCATATAAATTGATTTAGGGGTTGAAAATTAATTTTTATAAAATGGTTTATAGATCTCCTCACTTTCACCCAGAATCCGGATAAAATAAATTCCGGGAGCAAAGTCTTTCAATTGCAACACGAATTCCTGCTCCAATTCAGAAAAATCTTTTGACAATAAAATATTTCCATTCAGATCAACGATTTCAAGCAATGCTGATTCGAATACATCTTTTGTGAGATAGATATTTAATTCATCCTTTACCGGATTTGGATGAATGATCAGATCAAAATTTCCCACTTCCATTACATCATCATCCGCTTCACGTTTTTTTGTATAGTAGGTAATCTTATAGTTTTCATAATCAATCACACTTGTTTGCTGCACACAATAATCATCAAATCGTTCATCCCATTTTTGAGAAATCCTGTAGCTCGGCACAACCTGTCCTTCCGGATTTTTTATGAACCCCGACCGCCAATTTGCAAGTTCTGCACCCGATGAAGAATTAATCCGGAAATACGTAGTCAGCTTATCATTATTGATACGTATTTCAATACTGTCTTTTGTAAACTGGGCGCCGTCGTTCCCGAGATCCGTATACTGAAAACCCACCGCAATAAATGAATCGATGCGTGCTGCAGTTAAAAAAGGGAATGCGGGAATGATATCTTCTGCTTCTGCTGTAAGTTGCGCCTTAAGTGTTTTATAATTTTTTAAATAATATGCGCTGTGCGGAACAGAAAGCAACAAACTGTTGTCGCTGCCATATAAATTGATTTTATTTTTATCGATCACCGTTTTTGCCGGCTTTGTATTCCATTCTTCAAACAACGAATTTTTAATATGAAATTTTGTAGTTGTGATATCATTTGTTTTAGCAACATCGCGGATAATACTGTCAATAAAAACCTGGTTGCGCAGTTTCACCATTTCGGGTCCCGTAAAATGTTTTGCGGTATCCGCCACGGCGAAATAAATGTGTTCATCTCTTCTGTATTGCACACGGTATTTCAATTGCGTTTGTGCAATTAAAAATCCATTGGCTGATAAAAGGAAAAAGAAAAATGTAAAACGAAAAAGTTTTGCCGGGATAAGTTCAGGCAGGAAAGTTTTTGGAAAGATGAAGCGTAGCTTCCTAAACCTGATTTTTTTCATATCGTAAGATTTAAGGGTTAAATAATGATGACAAGTTTAGCGAGGCTATTCCATATTTCCAAATTTATTTTGCGGAAAAATCAAATTCTTTTTTTGATATAAGATTAATTATTTATAGTACTTAATACCGGAGTCAAAAAATAATCATTTCTAATTATTTCATGAAACGGGTAAAGAAAAAAATGATTAACCATATGCATGAAAATGCAAAATACAGAAGCTCCATTTTAAGTGATAGAGTAAAGGAAATACATGCAGCTTCTTGCTGCCGCAGTTACAAATAAATTAACAGTGAAAATGTTGTTTGAATCTGGGCGAACCGTTATACAACAGTTTCCATTTTCATTTCCGGCTGATACACATGATCTTCATCAAATACCCTGTTCGGATATTTTACATGGTATTCAAATTCGTGGCGGAAATGACGTATCGCAGCGGCAACCGGCCAGGCTGCAGCGTCGCCCAGCGGACAAATTGTATTGCCTTCAATTTTGCGCTGAATATCCCAAAGCAGATCAATATCTTCCATTTTGCCGTGGCCGTATTCAATATTGTGCAGCACCCGTTCCATCCATCCGGTTCCTTCACGGCAGGGTGAACATTGCCCGCAGCTTTCATGGTGATAAAAACGTGTAAAATTCCATGTATTGCGCACGATGCATTGTTTTTCATCATACACAATAAATCCGCCGGAACCGAGCATACTTCCCGTTGCAAATCCGCCTTCACTTAAACTTTCATAGGTCATCAACCGCGGATTACCGTCGCTCATTTTCAATAATAAATGTTTAGGTAAAATAGGAACGGATGAACCGCCGGGAACACAAGCTTTTAATTCGAGATTATTTTTTATGCCGCCGCAATATTCATCGCTGTAAATAAATTCTTCAACCGGTAAGCCAAGATCGATTTCATACACACCGGGTTTATTAATATTGCCTGATGCGGAAATTAATTTCGTTCCTGTTGATCTTCCGATTCCGATCTTTGCATATTCTTCTCCGCCATCATTTATGATCGGCACAACGGCAGCAATTGATTCAACATTATTTACAATTGTAGGGCAATTCCATAAACCTGCAACAGCCGGAAACGGTGGTTTGATTCGCGGATTACCCCGCTTGCCTTCCAATGATTCGATCAACGCAGTTTCTTCACCACAGATATAAGCGCCGGCACCTGGATGCACATACAAATCAAGTGCATACCCCGAACCTAAAATATTCTCTCCTAAAAATCCTTTTGCGTATGCTTCAGCAATTGCTTTTTCAAGTATGCGCAAAATGAACATGTATTCGCCGCGGATATAAATATATGAAGTACGGCATCCCAATGCATAACTCGAAGTGATCATACCTTCTATTAATAAATGGGGGATCTTTTCCATTAATAGTCTGTCCTTGAAAGTTCCGGGTTCACTTTCATCTGCGTTGCATAATAAATATCTGGGCCTGGTTGTACTCTTATCCAAAAAACTCCATTTCATTCCAGTTGGAAATCCCGCACCACCACGGCCACGCAACCCGGATTTTTTCACTTCTTCCGTTACTTCATCCGGCGTCATTTTTTTCAATGCTTTTTCAACTGAACGGTACCCGCCGTTTTGGATATACACATCGATCGTTTCGATGCCCGGTTTATTAATATGCTCTAAAAGTATTTTTCTTCCCACAGATTTTATTTTTAAATGCCCGGAGAAAAAATTTCCCGCAAAGGCACAAAGTTTAATAATGGGCTACTGGCCGCTAGCTACTGGCTGCTTGCCAAGAGCCAGTGGCTAGTAGCTAGCGGCTAGTAGCTCTTCTAAAATCGCATCCACTTTTTCCTCCGTTAAATGCTCGTAAAATTTTTCTCCGATCTGAAACATCGGAGCATATCCGCAAGCGCCTAAACATTCAACTGTTTTCAAAGTGAACATGCCATCTGCCGTTGTTTCACCATTTTTTATTTTTAATTTCTTTTCGATATAAGAAACAATTTTTTCCGATCCGCAAATCATGCATGGGCCTGTTTGACAAACTTCAATTACAATTTTCCCGACCGGTTTTGTATTGTACATCGAATAAAATGTTGCCACCTCATAAACTTCAATCGGATGAATATGTAAGATCCGGGCAACATAATCCATCACATCAACACTTAACCATCCACCGAATTCCTTTTGAGCGATATGCAGGACAGGTAACAAAGCAGATTTCTGTTTATCTGCCGGATATTGTTTTAAGATCCTGCTTATTTCAAGCATGGAAGCAGGGGAAAATTCGATTGGCGCTGTTTCGTTCATAAGCGCCGTAAAATTAATGGCTTTTTATCGAAAGACAGAACAGGTATTTGGCGTGTTTGGGCATTGAAAGACAGGTATCCTGGGTTTGCATATACCGGCCACGACGGCTGCACACCCAAACTATGCAGTCTGGCAGTAGCTGCTGCCGGACTTTTCAACCCAATGATTCAGGTGTTTGCAGATATCAATAACACCCTACCACCGGGAAGGGCTGAATTTTTTCAAATTGATTCAATAATCATATTCAATTGTTTTGCTCCCTTTGCTGATGTATAAGGCAGCAACAGCCTTGCAATCATCTTTACAAAATAATTTAGTTGTTTTTCCGGATGATGCCCTTTTAATGAAACTACGGCTTCGGAAATCCAGAATCGGACGATGATGGCAATATTCGAAACAAGAAATTCGATTTCATTTTCATCAGTTATTTTCAGGTAACCTGCCTTGTTGAGTGTTTGAAGATTTTTTCGCAAGGTGGCATTTCTGTCTTTTTGCGTCTTTTTATACCGTGCTGCAATTTTTTTATTTTGCTCCATCAAATGCACAAAACTCAGCAGCAGGCACCGGAATTTCACATGGTTTGAAAATACCTTTTGAAAATTTAAAACGAAAGATTCAAGAGTTAAATTCTGATCGTCTACTACAATTTCCGAATTCCTGCGGTTCAGTTCAAGTGAAAGGCTATCCACCAGGTCGTCTTTTGTCGGGAAGTAATACGTGATATTGCCCACGTGTAAATCCAGTGCAGTTGCGATTTCACGGATCCCGACATATTCAATACCTTTTGTATTAAACATATCCAATGCCTTATTCAGAATTTTTTCTTTTGTTGTCATTGAATATTTGGACAATGTCCAAAATTAAATATATTTGCTGAAAATTCTAAGAACATGACTTATAATTTTCCACATTCCATCGAAAATTGTGTTGGTGAAAAAATCACTTTTCAAAAGATGGACCCTTCAACCGGCATTGTCGTGGTTGATGCTTATTGTAAACCTGGAGCAGGCCCTGCTATGCATACACATTTACGGCAGGATGAAGAATTAACGGTTGTTTCCGGAAAAATGGGATATCAGGTTTTAGATGGGGAAATAAAATTTGCCGAGCCGGGCCAAACAGTTTTATTTAAAGCAAAAACACCTCATAAATTCTGGGCAGAAGGACAAGAAGATTTGCATTTGACGGGCAGGATTCAACCGGCTGATAATGTGGTATTTTTTTTAACAACTTTATATGATGCACAAAATAAATCCGGGAAAGCAGCACCTGATCCTTTTATCGGAGCTTATCTACTTTCACGCTATAAAAAGGAATATGACATGCCGGAAATTCCGCAATTTGTAAAAAAAGTTATTTTCCCAATTACCGTTTTCATCGGCAGGTTATCCGGGAAATATAAGCATTTGAAAAACGCACCACCACCTTTAAAGTAAGAAACAATCAATTTTTATCCGAAAGCATTAATGCTCCAATGTATTTTATGGGTGCAGATCCATAACTCAGAAACTGTTCATGAAAATCAATCAGCTTAAAATCTTTGCCCTGTTGCATTTTATATTGCTGTAATAAATTATTTATTTCTGTGTTACCGGTAAAATAAGAACAAAGTTGCACCTGTGTCAATTTTGCACGTTTATATTTTTCTCTTACCTGCGCATCTTGCTGAAAAGCTTTATTTACCAGCAGGTCATAAACATCCGCTTCGGAAAAATTAAGGCAATGAATTCCATAGTCAATTATCACATTGCAACATTCACGCAATGCCGATTTATAAAATATCAGCCACATTTCGGCTGTATTATTTCCCCACCCGTTTTCTAACATCATCCGCTGGCAGTAATTTGCCCATCCTTCGATCATGGTTCCATTGCCAAAAACAGCGGTGATCTGATCAGAAGAATTATTTTTATTATAAATTCCCTGCAGGCAATGCCCCGGAATCCCTTCGTGAATCGACAAAATCTGCAAAGTATAATTATTGTATTCACGCAGCATGCTTTCAGATTCTTCAGGTGGTAACACGGTGAGATCCGAAATATTATAATACGCAATTCCATCTTCCTGAAAAACGGGCGGGAAACTTGCTGAAGCAATTGTTACACCCATGGCAAATGCCGGCATCAACCGCACATTTACCTGCGCATTTATATCAAAATCGAATAATTGCTTATATACAATAAATGATTTTAAATTTTTCAGATGCTGCTGCAAGGTGTCAAATAAATTTTCAGGTGATGCGTGCTGCAAAGAAATGATGTTGATCATTTTGCCGATCGCCGCAAACGTATCTGCAGGCATTTGTTCTGTAGTAAAATATTTTGGCCATAATTCACCCGTTAAGCGGTACATTTCTTTGTAATAACTTAATCTTGCCTTTTCAGCTTTGTTATAAATTTCAGTCGCTGATAAGTCAGAAACAATTTCGTATCCGAATTTCTCTTCAAATAATTCTTTTCCGATCCGGTAATCACGAAACAAATAATTTTTATCATTTAAAATGTTTTGAAGAAATGCAATATAATTCTGCAATGCTCCAAGTGCTTTTGTATTGATGGATAAGAGGCGGTTTGTTTCAGCAGATGATAATCCTGCTGTTTTAATTGAATCGGCAAGCATGAATTCAAAAACTTCAACACTGCCGGTATTCTGTTGCAAGCCGAGTTCGGTATGTTCTCTTGTCGGACGTTTGATATTGGAGATTGCCGCTTCATAAAAAGCAGGCGCATTTTCGAGATAGCGACCGATCATTTCCAGCCGTTCGTGCAAGGGTGTGTTTGTGTGGCTGAGAATGTCATAAACATCCCATCCGATATTGTAAATCGATGGATCCCATTCATAATCTTTAAATGTTTCCTGATACCATATTCTTTTCTCCAGCTCGTTGGTAAGTATTTGAAATGAAATTTTATTCAGGTCTGATAAATTTTGGAAGGGAAATGCATTTACCGAATCCAGATACATATCGAGCCAAAAACCGTCGGCCCATAATGTTTTTTTATCAGGAACTTTAAGGCGGTCGTTATATTTCGGATAGCCATCAAAAATTGCATTAGATGGATAATTCATCATATAAGCATCGATGAATCTTTCTTTAAATGCATCAAATTTCTGGTCGTCGTTAACAGGCGGTTTTGCGCCCGTAATAATCAACAGCAATAAAATACCGGCAATTTTAAAAACCCGGATGGATATTTTTTCCGTCAGCATTATTAAAGTTAAGGAAAGATATGATATTCCATTTATCTTTAGAAAAAAGTAAGTTCAACATGCATCCCGGATTTATATAAATATTTTAAAAAATTTATCAGCTGCTGGTTCTATTTGAGCTTTGTTTTCGATTTAATGCATTGAAGGCACTGTATTTAGTAATTTTAAAATATATCTTTTATGAGCCGTTTAGAATTTTCCAATTCAACAAAGAAAGAAGCATTAAAACGGCAAAAAAATAAATGTGCTGCATGTGGTGAAAAAATATCGATGTTCGGAAAGCAAGGACAGGAAGAGCATCGATTCGGTGAAATTGCCCACGCACATCATATGCTGCATTGCCAATCAGGTGGAGATAATTCGCTTGAAAATTGTGTTATTCTTTGTCAGTCCTGTCATTATACCGCTCATAATGGAGGAGACTACCGGAACAAAGAGGATTTTCTGAATTTTGAACCAGCCGACTTTGAATTTTTTTATGGCTGATTTGAATGAGCCCGTTATTTCAGTAGGGAAAATAGTGTTTTGCATGTAATCTTATATTTGTATGCTATAAAGTCATCGGCCATGCACCCATTTCCTGATAATTTGATTTTTGTTTTCATGAACATGCTCACAACATTGGATTATTTTGCCAATCATCCTGTTGTCATGATCTTAACTTCCATTCTGATTTTTATTCTGATTTATTTAATTCTATTCAGAATAGTACTGACTAAATTATTTCCAGCAAAAAAATCCCTGCAGAAAATAAACATCTTGATTCTCTTCATTGTGATTCCTGCTGTTTTAACCGTACCGGTTTTTGGAACTTTGGGAGCCAAATACGGAAAAGCGACGGCACCTCCCGCTTTTACAGCGCATGATACAGACTTTCTTTATGTAATGAGCCCCGTTCAAAAAACAGGTAAATCTGTTTACCGGAACCACCGCTTGCATAAAATTGATTTGAAAACCGGTGGTGAAACAAACAGGTTTCTGCTTACACGAAATTTAGATAAATATGCGTGGGCTGTGGCCGGTGAAATTTTATGGGTTGAATTTCCATCAGAAAAAAAATTGACAGGCATCAATATCACGAATGGCGATAAAAAAATAATAGATGAGAAATATCTGCAATCACTTGACCCTTCAAGCCGGAGTACAGGAATTCAAAATTTTACGGTTGATTTTTCAAAACCGCAAGTGCATGTTTTCAGAAAAAATGGAACCGATACGATTTTACATCCATTTGATATGAACAAAAATTCAGAGCTTGTTCTTTATACAAAAAATGAAAATCAAATGAACAGTCAGCCTGATTTTATTTTAAGTGGTACGGCACGTAAAAAACTTGAATTAAACGGCCAGCCTATTTTACCTGAAAAGTTCTGGATCAACGGACAAATTCTTTCAAACGACACAACAAAAAAATGCCTGATCATAGCGGGTTATCAAACAACGGAAAATGATCAGCCTGTAGTAGATTGTTATAATTATGAGTTGAAAAATGTATGGAGTATTTCAAGTCCCGCAATACCGGATGGTGAAATCGGGAATGCTGTTTTGGTAAATGATTCGATCTTAATATGCGTTGGAAATGCTGTTTTATCAATTCACCTGCAAACAGGAAAGTTAAATTGGTGCATTGAGATTTGAAATTAATTACGCATCCAGTTCACCCGCAATCACATTCAAACTGCTCATGGTAATGATTGCATCGCTCAGCATGGCGCCTTTTATCATTTCAGGATATGCCTGGTAATAAATAAAACAAGGCCTGCGGAAATGCAGACGATAGGGCTGGCGGCCGCCATCACTTATTAAATAAAATCCGAGTTCACCGTTTCCGCCTTCAACCGGAAAATAGAGTTGTCCTTTCGGTACATCCACTTCACCCATCACAATTTTAAAATGCCATATCAATCCTTCCATCGTATTATATACATCTTCTTTCGGAGGCAAATAAAATTCAGGTACATCTGCTTTATAATCACCGGCAGGCATTTTATCCATTGCCTGCTGAATAATATGCAAACTCTGCCAAACTTCTTCATTGCGCACGCAAAAACGATCGTAGGTATCTCCTGCAGTTCCAACCGGAACAATAAAATCAAAATCCTGATAAGAAGAATAAGGTGTCATGATGCGCACATCATAATCAATTCCCGCAGCTCTTAAATTAGGGCCGGTGAATCCATAATCAAGCGCCATTTCCTGTGAGAGTTTCCCGACATTAATTGTGCGGTCCATAAAAATGCGGTTGCGCATTACAAGTTTTTCAAATTCTTTCCACACTTTCGGAAATTCCTTTAAAAAATCGCGGATACGTTTGTTTACGCTGTCTGTAAAATCTCTTTCAAAACCACCGATGCGGCCGATATTTGTGGTAAGGCGTGCACCGCAAATTTCCTCGTAGATATCATAAATTTTTTCACGCCACTGAAATACATATAAAAATCCTGTAAGTGCTCCTGTGTCAACAGCAATTACCGAATTGCAGACAATATGATCGGCAATACGTGCAAGCTCCATAATTACAACTCGCATATAATCCACACGCTTGGGTGTTTCAACGCCTAATAATTTTTCAACCGTTAAATACCAGCCGATATTATTTATTGGAGATGAGCAATAATTTAATCTGTCGGTAAGAGGGGTAACCTGATAATAAGGCCGGTGTTCAGCAATTTTTTCAAATGCACGGTGAATATATCCGATGGTGGGTTCTGCTTCCACGATCACTTCACCATCCATTTTCAAAACGTTTTGAAAAATGCCGTGTGTTGCGGGATGGGTTGGGCCGAGATTTAAATAATTATATTGTTTTAATTCTTCTTCACTTGGAATTACTCCGTGAATACCAACACCCAGTTCCGGTAAATTGCTTGATTTATTTCTTTTATCCGACAATGCTGCTGTTTTTAAAAAATAATTTATCGCCCGAAAAATTTATCTTCTTTATCCGTTCTTGTTCCGTCTTCCAGCGGATATTGTTTCAGCAGAGGATGATAATTCATATCCTCCATATTCAATATCCTGCGCTGATCGGGATGTCCTTCAAAATCAATTCCGTAAAAATCGAATGTTTCTCTTTCCATCCAGTTGGCCGATGAAAAAACACCTGTCAGTGTTTTTACTTTGGGATCAGCGGAAGAACAGAAAATATGGATACGAATGCGTACATTGTTTTCGAAACTATGCAAATGATAAATTACCGCAAGTTCTTCTTTATTATTTTCCGGAAAATGTGCGCCGCAGATATCCGTGAGAAAATTAAATTTTAAAAGCGGATGATTTTTTAACCAGGAAATAATTTCAACTATTGCTTCTGCCTTAACGATCACATCCATCATCCCGAAACTTTCTTCCACCCCGCGGATGTGTTCGCCGAATTCTTCTTTCAATAATGATTCGATGAGTGCGTTGCTGATTTCGTTTTTCATGCTTTCAATTATTCGATTCCGTATCCGGCGAGTAACGTTTTATATTCTTCCGATTCTCTTCTTCTCCTGCTTTCCACTTTGATCAGGTCCTGAATTTTAATGATACCGTCAAGAATTGCTTCAGGTGGTGGAGGGCAACCCGGCACATACACATCAACGGGAATTACTTTATCAATTCCCTGCAAAACAGAATAGGTATCGAAAATTCCGCCGCTCGAAGCACAGGCACCAACGGCAATTACCCATCTTGGCTCTGCCATTTGAATATAAACCTGTTTTAAAACCGGGCCCATTTTTTTTGCAATCGTACCCATCACCATTAATAAATCGGCCTGGCGTGGAGAGAAACTCAAACGCTCGGCACCGAACCGTCCGAGATCATAAGTTGCAGCCATTGTTGCCATAAATTCAATTCCGCAGCAGGAAGTTGCAAAAGGCAGCGGCCAGATTGAATTTGCACGGGCAAGCCCCACAACTCTGTCGAGCGAGGTTGCGAAAAATCCCTGCCCTTGTATTCCTTCCGGTATGTCTGTTAGTTTTACTGCCATATAGATTCAATCCGATTTGCCGGTCAACCGATCAGCAATCCTGTTATTCCCACTTCAAAGCACCTTTTCTGATGATGTAAAAATATCCGAGTAATAAGGGTGCAATGAATATCAGCATTTTAACAAATCCTGCTCCGCCAAGTTCACGAAAATTAACGGCCCATGGGTAAAAGAAAATTATCTCCACATCAAACAAAACAAATAAAATCGCAACGAGAAAATATTTCACTGAAAACGGCAACCTCGCATTTCCGATTGATTCGAGACCGCATTCAAAACTTTGTAATTTTTTTGCGGATTTCCGTTTCGGCCCCAGCCAGTAAGAAAGTGCTATCATGCTGAGTACGAAGCCTGCAGCTACAATAAACTGAATAAAAATTGCTAGATAATCGATTGTGAGTGTATCCGTTGCCTGTTGTTCCATCGTCCTTTTCTTATTAAATCAGTATAAAAATACTGCTTCACAAAGGTAGGGATTCATAGTTTGAAATGGAATAAATTTTTTCTGTTCGGAGTGAAGAATTTCTTCCTTACACATTTCCCACAACATAGATTGCTCCGGTTGGAGAAGGCACACCACCCTGCGGCTCGAGGGTTACAGCAAATGCATCGGCTTCTGTAATATTTTTCATTTCGAGTATTTCGCCTTTCAGATCGAAAACACCGCCGTCAATCGGCTTACCGTCTTTTAATGCCCAGAGCTGATATTGCTTACCTTGTTCAGGTGCAGGAAGATTATTTGCGTTGATATAAACTTTGCCGGTTGATTTATCCCAATACACCACAGCGATCGCATCCGGGCTTACCGGCTGACCTTTCATTGTAACCGCAAGGAAGCTTGGCGATTTAATAATATTCATGTCGGACTGCACTTTTTGAAAATCAACCTGCAAGCCATTGTACTGATCAGCAAGCATGGTATTCTGATCTTTCATATCCGCAAGTTCAACCTGCACACGGCGATAATTATTATAGTAATAAATATTGATCGCAACGCTTAAGAATAATAAAATGGTAGCTGCATAAGCAAGGTACCTGATCGTATTTGAAATGGATTTATTTGCCGGATTTAATTCAATTGTTTTTGCAGATGGTGTTTGTTTTACTTCTTTCACTTCTATATTTGAAAGAATTGCATGCATTACTTTATCTGATGGTTTTTTCGCATACGCAAATGCATATGCTTCGAGCGCACGTTCAATTGCATTTAACTCTTCTCGCAGTTCGGCATGCTGCCTCAGCATTTCTTCTACACCTTTATTTTCTTCGGTGGAGAGGGTGCCTGTTGCATACAACTCTAAAATTCCTGATTCTATGTAATCCTTTGTATTCAATTTATTTTTTACATGTTTTCTCTTAAATATAAAATTGCACTTCGCAATCTCGTTTTTATGGTTCCCAACGGAATATCAAGTTCTTCCGAAACTTCCTGGTGCGTATAACCTTTGAAATAGATCATATCCACTATGATTTTCCATTCGGGTTTTAATTTATCTACGAATTCTTTAATGCCGATGGTATCCGGTTTAATATCATCGTAAATCTTCGTGGGGTTTTCATAAAGAACGGTTTCATCACTCGCCGTTTTTTTGGACGCTTTATAATTTTTGCCACGCATTTTATCGATGGCCGCATTTCTGCAAATATTCAGCATCCAGGTAAAGAGTCGACCCTTTGACTGATCGTAGCCGGATACATTATTCCAAATTTTCAGAAATGCCTCCTGCAGGATGTCTTCGGCCAAATGATCATCGTTCACGATCCGGCAAATAACGCCGAATAATGCCCCCGAGTATTTCTCATACAGGGTCTTCAAAGCAGAAGTCTGCTGCGATTTGAGTCCCTGAACGAGCGCCTCTTCATTTGCCTGTATGTCCGAAGCGATGTTCACCTTGTGATGAATAACATGATTTACGAAGTAGATTAATTTATGGATTTAAAGGTATGACAAATTTTATAATACCCCTGATTTGTATTTGCGGCCGCCATTGAATACCGAACAGAACAATTCATTAATTGTTTACGGGATTTACGGGAAAGTCTGAATCCATAAAAACATTATCATGAAACAGGGGAAATTAACTGATGCAAAGGAGCAGGAAAATCAATGCTGGATTTCAAATAATTTCGATTCCTTTCTTCCATCCATGTAGAAATTTGCAATGTATAATCCGGAAGGTAAATCGCTCACATCGATTTTTGATTGCCACACCCCTGAATTACTTGAAACCACAGAGCTTTTATAGATCAGCCCGTTGAGTCCGCAAACATCATAATAAATAACTGATTCGGGGCTGTTCGAAACGAGATATACGTAGTTGTCGGCCGGATTCGGATAAATATCCGTAAAAAGTTCAACATCTGTTTTACAACGCAGATGCTTTACTTCTCCAAGAAAATTTCGACCGGTTGATTTATGTTCACGAAGACGGTAATATGCATTAGCAACAAAATAATTATCGTAGAAAGCATAATCTGTAGCAGAAACTGATGTTCCTTGTCCTTGTACATACCCGATCGAATCGAAAATAAAACCGTTCGTGCTTTTTTCTATTATAAATCCTTCACAAGAAAATTCAGATTCAGTGCGCCATGTAATTGCGGCAGTCCGGTTACCTTCATCCACCAAATCAAATGAACTGATCTCAACAGGAAGCATAACCAGATCGCAGGTCATAACCACATTATCGAGCCGATCTTTTTCGCTGTCCAAACCCGAAAATTCTGCCCGGATCTTTATTTTTTTCACGCTTGTAAGTGTCGACAACATATCGGCATCAGTAGCCACTGACCCCGCAGGAGAGTTCCATGTCCATCCCGCACCGGTAAGTAATATAGAATAACTCACCCAAATATTCGGTGTTGGTGTGGTCCCGTTGTACTCAAGCGTGTTTCCGTCGTTTCTTTGAATAATGACTTCAGAATAAGCAGTTGGAATGATATAGTTGATGGTGGGGATTTTCACATCATATAAAAGGTAACAGCCGTTATAGGCCGACAGGTCGTTCTTAAAATCTGAATTTCCTAAAAAATACCAGACACCGGATGAGGTATCGGTTGCATACACATATCCTCCGGGGTTTCCGCCCGTTGCACCGTAAAATAAATAGGGTGTTCCGCCGGCACCGTTATTCCAGGTATACCATCCCTCATTATCTGCAGTAAAGTCGTTGGTTATTTGCCCATTCAGAGAACTCAACTGCAAGAATAAGGTAATAATTGCCAATACCCATGTGTGTCGATATGGATCAAAAATTCTTAACATACCATCTAATTCCCTGAGTCGATAACTACAATATTACAAAAGTTCATTAAAGCAAGCAAGAGTCTGATAATTTTCAGGGTTCACATTTCTTTTATCTCACCATTAAACAGACACTTCTGCAAGCTTTCCCCACAAAATTTACTACCAAATGATATGCCTGCTGTTTTAGTTCGTTTTCTCAAGCACCGGGTATTTGAGGTCGAGTTTTTCCAAAGCCTCTACAAGCGTTTTGGAAATGAGGTATTCTTTATACCAGTTTTTATCGGCTGGCACGATCGTCCATGGGTTCGCGGGCCCGCAGTTTATAAAGGCCCTCTCGTATGCATCCATATATTCTGGCCATCGCTTGCTTTCCTCCAGATCACCGGGATTGTATTTCCACATTTTCTTAGGATCCGAAAGCCTTTCACTTAATCTTTCCATCTGCTCCTTCTGGGAAACATGCAGGTAAAATTTCAACACTATTGTGTCATTTTCCTCCAGCAATGACTCAAAATGATTGATATGGGCATACCGGCGGAGTATTGTTTTCTCGTCTACCCATTTATGAATCCGCTGAATGATCACATCTTCATAATACGACCTGTTGAATATCTGGATCATTCCCTTTTCAGGCACGTGCTTATGGATGCGCCATAAAAATTCGTGCTTCATTTCCTCTTCTGTGGGTTTTTTGAAAGCCGCTACCCTGCACCCGAGCGGATTAATACCTGAAAACACTTTTTTGATCACACCGTCTTTACCGCTGGCATCCATCCCCTGCAGTACTATCAGGAGGCTGTATTTCGATTGGGCGAAAAGCACATTTTGCAGATCATTGAGTTTGTCGATATAGCGGTCTGTCCTTTCTTCTGCCTCTTCCTTATGAAAATCGGAAGGCGGTAAAGTGGACAGTTCTGATAATTTTATTTTTTCCATGTATGCGGTTTCTGCCTGGTAAACTATTTTTTTGTTTCAGATTGTAATTTACAAAGTAACAACTTATTGGAAATTGAAAAGCAGGAAAAAAGACTTTCATTCCGGATTCTGAAAAGGACAAAACAATGCCGGAGACCATTTAACAGAAATCAATAACTTTACACTCCCTCAAAAACGGGTAAATGGTTATGGCTAAAAAAGAAGAAAAAAAGCGATACAAATTCAAGGAGATGAAAGTGTATGGTTCGCTGGAAAATTTTTTCGGCAATCAGAAAAATTACCGCATCGTGTTTGATGAGTCGGAAGTGTGTTATGTAAATGTTGAATTACAATTATTCAATATTTTATTTGATGAGGAAGAATGGAGTGCAAAGGTGAAAATTAAAGCAACCGAATATTACGAAAACAAGGAAATGTGCAATCTCGAAAAAGACCTTGTTGTAACTACTGATCAAAATGTAATTTTTATTCGTGAAGGCTGGGGAACTCCAAATCCGGGATGGTGGAAAAAAGGAACATATAAATGGGAAGTATTTATTGATGATGTGCTCGTGGGCACAAATTATTTTTATATCACAAATAACGGTGTTGTAACTCCCGATAATAATCCATATTTCGATATTAATGCAATTAAATTATTCAACAGTCCGAAAGGAAATGTTCCGAAAGAACAGCGCCGGTACATGATTGCATTTAATAAAGATACAGCGCAATATATTTCCATTGAACTCGATCTGAATAATAAGATCACACACGAAAAATATTTTCCGCTCGAATTGAATTTTTATTTCTACAATGACGTGCGGCAATTAAAAGGTGCATGTTATTGGTTTGAACATGTAAACGACAGCCGGAAAAATATTGTGATGGATGTCGGTTATGGTGCAGAAGGTGCGGGCTTTTGGTATGCCGACAGATATACATGTGAAGTTGTATTCATGGATAATATCATTGCAATCGTACCGTTTGAAGTGGGCGCTGCCGATGTTGACCTCACCGGCCCGCCAACCTGGCTTACAGGCGTTACCAGCGGTACAGCAACCGGCAAGCAGGCATCGCTGCAACCGGATACAACATCTTACGAAGCTGTGAAAAAAGAACTCGATGAACTCATCGGTCTTGAAACGGTAAAAAAAGAAATTAATGAATTAACCACCTATTTAAAATTTTTAAAGATCCGCCAGGAAAAAGGTTTTGAAGAAAAAAATAAATTCAACCTGAATATGGTATTTACCGGAAATCCCGGAACCGGTAAAACAACAGTAGCCCGCATGCTTGGAAAATTATATAAGGCAATGGGTTTGTTAAAAAGAGATGATGTAACGGAAGTGGGACGTGTTGATCTTGTTGCGGAATATATCGGTCAAACTGCGCCGAAAACAAAAGCGGCAATCGACCGTGCACGCGGCGGTATTTTATTTATTGATGAAGCATATGCATTAAGCGATCGCGGTGATGACGGAAAAGATTTTGGAAAAGAAGTAATTGAAGTGATTATAAAAGAAATGAGCGATGGTGCGGGAGATGTCGCATTTATTTTCGCCGGTTATCCGAAAGAAATGCGTGATTTTCTAAATTCAAATCCCGGATTAAATTCCAGAGTTTCACAAGTGATCAATTTCCCGGATTATTCTCCCGACGAATTAATGGCGATTTCAGAATATGATTCTAAAAAACGCGGCGTACTTATCAGCGAAGAAGCACGCAATTTAATTTATATAAAAGTGGTGGAAGCATATCGCAACCGCGACAGTAAATTCGGAAATGCACGTTTTGTAAATTCAATTGTGGAAGAAGGAAAACAAAACATGGCCCTTCGCTTAATGAAAAGTGAAAAACCGGAAGAGCTGACAAATGAAGATCTCTCCACCATTAAACTTGAAGACGTTGAAATCATTTTCGGATTAGGCACTTCACGCAATGTGGAATTACCGGTTGATGAAGCATTATTGCAGGATGCCATGACACAACTGAAAGAACTCACCGGTATGGCAAAAGTGAAAAATGAAATTGAGGAGATCGTAAAATTGGTTCGTTATTATAAAGAGATCGGAAGGGATTCAAAAAAATCATTCTCTCTGCATACAGTTTTCACCGGAAACCCGGGAACAGGTAAAACAACTGTTGCACGGATTCTTGTTAAAATTTATAAAGCACTCGGCATTTTGGAACGCGGCCATTTAGTTGAAACCGACCGCGAAGGATTGGTTGCCGGTTATGTGGGACAAACTGCAATTAAAACCGATAGTTTGATCGAAGCTGCAATGGGCGGCGGTTTGTTTATAGATGAAGCATATGCTTTGAGCCAGGGTGGTGAAAATGATTTTGGCCGGGAAGCGATTGAAACATTATTGAAGCGCATGGAAGATCATCGCGGAGAATTTATTGTGGTTGTTGCCGGATATACGGACAATATGGCGCAATTTCTCGAATCAAATCCGGGCTTGAAATCCCGCTTCGATAAATTCATTCATTTTGAAGATTATACCGAGGATGAATTATTTGAGATCGGAAATAATATGCTCATTAAAGAAAATTTATTCCTCACGGAAGATGCTGCTGCACATTTAAAAAATTATATCAAACAGCTGGCAGGGAGCAGGAATAAATATTTTGGCAATGCCCGCACTATGCGGAAAATAGTTGCCGATATCGTGCATCATCAGAATTTGCGTATGGCCGGAATTTCTGCAGCTCACCGCACACCTGAAATGATCAAAGCGGTAACGATCGACGATGTGAAAGATTTTTCACTTGATATTGAAGGGAAAACCACAACACGAGAAAGTATCGGTTTTAAACTCGGTACCGGAGGAGTTAACCCGCAAAATAAAAACTAATTCACGCCTGTTTTCACTTTCTTTTTAACCTGATTTTCTGAAAAAAGGGCTTATCTGTCGGTAAGCCCTTTTGCTTTGTATTCCTTGTATACAGGCGTTTTATGAGGCTGGTTCGGCACGGTTTGCCTGCATACTCCCTGAAAAGGTGACTTACTGCATGGAAATCAATATTTTTTGTCCTTTTTCGATGTATCTACCCGAAATACTTTTGAACCTGAATGATTTTAATTCATGCGTATGGGAACGTTTAAGAAAGTATTTACACTGTTGAAATTTCTTCTTTTTTCATTATCACTCGGTCGTGCACAATGGGAAAACAGATTTAACGGCCAGGGTGACTTCAGTGATAAATTCAATTCTGTTGTTACCGACAATTCCGGAAATACATTTCTTGCCGGTTATACAATACGCCCGGAGCAAAGTAAAGATCTGCTGCTTATTAAATTAAACGCAGATGGAGATACGGTATGGACAAATATTTATAACGGACCTGGAAACGGGCCGGATGAAGCAATTGCAATGACAATAGATGCAGAGGGTAATTGCTTTGTAACCGGTTATCAAAAAGGATCGGGAACAGGATATGATTTTATTACATTGAAATATTCTTCAACAGGTGCAATACTCTGGAATACAACCTATAATTTTTCTTCAAATGAATTTGACCAGAGTAATACAATTGCAGTAGATGATGCAGGAAATGTTTTTATTGCCGGTCAAAGCGATAAAGATGCAACACTTATTAATAACGATGATTATGTTGTTATAAAATATAATTCTGTTGGTGAGCAGCAATGGGTGAAAAGAACAAACGGAATTGGAAATTCAACCGACAGGCCTGTAAAAATTTTAATCGGGACTGATGGAAATATAATTGTAACAGGCCGCACCGATAATTTATCGGATGATGATTATATGACGGTAAAATACGATGCATCAAACGGTACCGAATTATGGAGAAAATATTTTGACAGAACGCATCACGATCGTCCCACCGGAATGGCGATCAATTCTTCAAACGGCAAGATTTATATTACGGGAAGAAGTAACAACGGCACAAATTACGATTACGCCACAATTTGTTATAGCACCGATGGTGTTGAGCAGTGGAACGCAGTGTTTGATTATGTAGATGATGACAGAGCCACCGGAATCGGCATTGACAACGCAGGAAATATTTATGTAACAGGCCAGAGTGATGCAGATGCTTCTGCAATCGGAATTAATTATGATATTCTCACTGTAAAATACAATGCGTCGGGCATACAGCAATTTGCACAATCTTTTAGCGGTGCTGCAGGTGGAGATGATATACCAACAGGTTTTCTTGCAGACGGATCCGGCAATATATTTATCACAGGATATTCTGATCAGGATATTACACCTTCTGTTTCGAACGATGCAGTTGTATTGAAATATAATTCGTCGGGTACATTGCAATGGAATACTGATTATAATTCTCCTGAATTAACCGACGATTTTACTTCTTCAATCTATATCAACAGCGATAATGAAATTTTAGTAGCCGGATATTCTGAAACAATTCCGAATAAAAACGGAATCGCAATTAAATTGAATAATGCCGGTTCCATACTCTGGAATTTCAGCTATAATGGAATTGGTGATAATTCAGATAATGCGCATTTCATTTTACGTGACGCACATAATAGCCTGTATCTCGGTGGCTATACATTCGGATATGAGAGCGACCGTAATTTTTTGGTGATGAAACTCGGTGCATCCGGAAATTTATTATGGCAACAAACCATCAACGGAACTTCTACCACACAAAGTACGGATGATGCAATCGCACTGGCATTTGATGCGGATGAAAATATTTATGCAACCGGATTTACAAAAAACAGCGGAACCGGTTATGATATGACACTCGCAAAATTTAACAGCGATGGTGATTCACTCTGGATCAAAAATTATAATTACGGCAGTGCAAACGAAACGGATAAAGCAGTTGCAATTGGTGTAGATGCTGCCGGACATATTTATATCACAGGAAGAAGCGACAGCGATCCTTCCATTCTTTCAAATGATGATATCGTTACGATACAATACAGTTCTTCCGGCCTGCAAAACTGGGTTGCTCGTTACAACGGAACAGGAAACGGAGTTGATCAGCCGAAAGTATTGCGCATTGCATCCGACGGATCTGTTTATGTGGCGGGAAAAACATTTAATGGAACCGACCTGGATATGGTTCTTATAAAATACAACACTGCAGGAATACAGCAATGGGCAAAAAAATATAACAGCGGTTCGGGTGATGATGAATGTTTGTCGATGACGATAGATGAGAATGATGATATTTTTCTCTGCGGATATGTATCAAACAGTTCGGGAGATCAATTCGATATTGCGGTTCTCAGATACGATGCTGCCGGTAATCTGATCTGGCAGACAAGTTACGACGGTGATCTGCATGGAAATGATGAAGCAAAAGGAATCAGTTGCGATGCAGAAGGAAATATTTTGATCTGCGGTACGCTCGATGCAGACACATCAGCACTTACCCTTAACAGTGATATGTGCACCATACAATTAAATGCGGATGGTGATATGCAATGGATAAATATATATGATGGCGGCGGAAATGATGACGCAGGTGAAATTGCAGTTGATGCATCAAATCATGTTTATATCACCGGACAAAGCGAACAAATTGCAGGCACATTAAATTATGATTTCGTTACAATAAAATATCAGCAGGACGGCATTGAAACCGAAATGCAGGTTTACAACGGAACTGCAAATGCATCTGATGTGCCGAATACAATGCTCGCAACCACTGATGGGTTTTATGTTACAGGCGGAAGTTTCGGAACCAACTCTCAAAGAGACATTGAAACAATTTTATATGGCAGCACTCCGGAAGCAATAATGGATGGAATAACAGAAGAAATTATTCTGAGTGTGTTTCCAAATCCTGCAACTAAATCGGCAACAATTGATTTGTCCTGTTTGGAATCGAAAGGATTTCAGGAAATAAATTATCACCTCCTTGATATTACCGGAAAATTAATCGACAATCAGACAATAAAATTTTCGCCCTCCATTGCGTTGCAGTGTGAAAATATACCTGCGGGAATCTATTTTATTCAACTGGAATTTGATGCATCGGAAACACACCGGATAAAATTTATTGTAGACTAAATTATTTCGAACATAAAAAAATTACGATTATGAATACCCGAATCAAAAAAACGATCATTTGTAAAGAAATTGAAAATTATTCAATCAATTCTTCAATCAATTCAACTTACGTTCCGAAAGATGGTGACGTCGCACTTTTTGAAGTTTTAATGCTCGGCAAGCATACCACTGTGCAATCCGATTCAAAAAGAATTGTTTCCATTTTTGAAGGAGATACAATCATGGCGGCATTTGCAAACAGGTATGCCACTTCACAGTTTGAAGGATATATACCTGAGCAACCGACTGAAGTGGTTGATATTCTCGGTGCCGGCGGTGCCATCGGAATTGTGAAATCAAAGAATGCATCGTTTGAAGATATCGAGCCGACGAAGATCAGATTGATCGGTTATGCAACAGGAACTGATGGAAATGTAATTAATACGAAATTCTATCATACAAACCGGATCCGTTTCAACGGATCGGTTCCAAACAATGCAAAAATTATTTTATCGGTAGGTTCATCAATGGACAGCGGTAAAACAACTTCAGCTGCATTTCTTGCACGCGGATTGAAAACGACAGGTAAAAAAGTTGCTTTCATCAAATTGACAGGAACAAGTTTTACAAAGGATAAAGATTTCGTGTACGATTGCGGCGCCGATATCACTGTTGATTTTACAGACGGCGGTTTTCCATCCACCTATATGTGCAGCAAGGAAGAAATCAAAGATCTCTATCAGACTTTATTAAATCTGATCAGCCATGAAGATCCTGAATATATTGTAATGGAAATTGCTGACGGGCTGCTCCAGCGTGAAACAGATTTTCTTTTACGTGATAAAGAATTTATGAATACAATCCACAGCATGATTTTTTCATGCGGCGACAGCCTGGGTGTATTTTATGGATTGCAATGGCTCGAAGAAGTTGGAATTATCCCTGCTGCAATATGCGGAAGATTTACAATGAGTCCGCTGCTTATCCAGGAAGTAAAAGCTAAATGCAGCATACCCGTACTGGATATCAATGAATTGATGAGCGGACAATTTATTGATCTGTTTAATAAACAAGGAGTGATTCATCAGCATGTATAATAAACGGGATCTAGTCAGAAAATTTATACAGGAAAACAAAGGAATTGCTTTCAATGCATTTTCTTTTGGTTTCCTGTCCGTTATTTCAAGTATTCTGATTCCGCTGTTTATCGGTAAATTTTATCAGCTTGCATTTCAGACGCATTCGGCAAGGGGAAAATTGTTCGACAGTTTATTCGGACAAGTGACAGATATGCAATACTTCTTTGTGCTGTTTTTCTCCCTGCTGTTTTGCCGTTTCTTATTTAATTATTGCGAGAAATATTTCAGTGGTATCAATGGAGAATTATTTGCAAAATCGTTGCGGGAGCAATTATTTTCGAAACAACTTGTTACAACGTTGTCTGCCTTTGAAAAGAAAGAGACAGGCGCCTATTTGCTTCGTTATAGCGGAGATTTGCAATCTGCCCAAAATTATCTCACGAAAGGAATTATCGGCTTTATTGCAGATTGTCTTTTCATTGTGCTCGCAATGCTGTTTTTTATTTCTCTGAATACCGAATTGACTATTGTAGTATTTGTTGTTTTTCCGCTGATATTTCTTGTGAATCATTTTCTCAATATGCGGCTTAAAAAACTCACACGCCGCAAAAGGAATATGCGCTCGTCAAATCTTGCATTTGTTACCGCCCGTTTAAAAGCAATCACCACGATAAAAATTTACAACCGCGAAAAAACAGAGCAGGATAAATTCAAAAAGCGTTCTGAAAAATTATATGGCTACGGGAAAAAATATATGCGGCAATATGCCCTAATTAATGCGCTGTATTCATTTTTCTTATATGCCATGCTGGGTGGAATTTTATATATGAGTTACCGGCTTATTCAATCCGGCAGCGGTGCAATCGACGGAGGCACCATCCTCACGTATATCATGCTTACCATCAGCACAATTCCTGTTTATAAAAGAATTTTAAAAGTAAATACGATCTGGCAGGCGGGTGATGTGTCGCTTGGAAAATTAATCCGCATATTAAATGAGGAAGAAGAAGAAAGATCAACGGCAGATCCGGTAAAAATAAAATACGGCGAAATCAGCATACGCCATCTTTCTTTTGGATTTGGTGAAAACAAATTCTTATTGAAAGACATTTCGCTTGATATACCTGCGCATCAGATCACTTATATCACCGGGGCACAGGGAACAGGGAAAAGTACATTTTTTAAATTACTCACCGGCTTATATCCATACGATTCCGGTTCTATTCAAATTGATGGCATCGAATTAAACAGTATCAGTACATTCTCACTCAGAAAAAATATTGTTCTGGTTTCAGATGAGCTGCCATTGCTCGGTAAAACTATTTTTGAAGTCATCTCCTATAGTCGCAGAGAAGAAAAACGTGAGGCTGCACAAAATATGCTGAACCGGCTTGGCGTAAAAATCGATCACTATGAAAATATTTTATCCAACCCGGTAAAAGAATCAGGTCAAAATTTATCGGCAGGCCAGAGAAAATTATTGATGATCGCTCGGGCATTGCTCACAGGGAAAAAAATAATTCTCCTCGATGAACCATTTAAAGATCTCGACCTTGAAAGTCAGGAACGCCTGGCGGAAATACTCACGGAGTTAAAATCAAATCATACAATTGTAATTATAAGCGGAGAAAATCAATCCATTCTGAACCCGGATCAATTGATTCACCTGCGGCAGCAAAATGCCCAACCTGTTTTATTATGAAAAAACAATTCTTCACAACAGCCTTTCTTGCATTATTCATTTTGCTTTCCGGTTGTGCCAAAGAACCCGGCATCGGCGGAAATGCAACCATCAGGGGTAACGTATATGCAAAACATTACAACAGTACATTTTCGGTTCTGCTTTCGGAATATTATGTGCCTGACACGTATGTGTATCTGGTTTTTGGAAATGATATTAATTACGGCACACGCATTAAAACAAATTATGAAGGTGCATTCGAATTTAATTATTTGTACGAAGGTGAATATACGATCTATACCTACTCCATCGACTCAGCAGCCATCGTGAATTTTGCAGTTGCCCCGCCCGATTCAGCCGTAAGGCAAACGGTTTTTATTCATGCAAATGATGAAGTTGTTGAGATGGAAGATCTGGTTGTATTTAAATAATAGATATGCGCACATTTTTTCTCTTCTCGTTATCGTTGTTCATCTGTTCAAAAGGGATTTCCCAGTCTGGAAATAACCGTGATTATAAACTGGAGCAAATGACTGCTGCCTATTTCGAATTATCCGGTGACAGTCTGCAACAAACAAAAAAAATCATTTCGGAGTACAATAAAAAAGGAGAATTGATTTCGGAAACCATATTGAATTCTGATAATTCAGTCAAATCAAAGGAAACATATCTTTACAATCCGCATGGTGATCTTATCCAGACAATTGTATTTGGTGCAGGTGGAATCCCGGAAAAAAAGATCGTTCTGAATTATGACAGTTTCCATGATAAGAAATCGGAATTCATTTATGATATGCAAAATCAGCTGATCCAGAGAACGGAATATATCTATGATGCATTCGGGCAAAAAACGGAAGAAAATGTTTTCGGAGAAGATGAGAAATTATTAAAACGAACCATTTACGAATACGATGCGAAAGGATCCATCGTTGCCAGAACTACGTTCAATGCCGAAGGGAAAATAATTTCACAAAGGAAATTCACATATCAATATTCACCCTGATGAAACGGTTCGCGATTTATTCTTTGCTCGTGCTTATGCACATATTTGTTTATGCGCAACAAGAGGACGCCGTGCTCCTGGGTGGTATCAATATTGAAAAAAAATTCGATAAGAAAACATCGTTTACCCTTTTCAATCAATATGCTTTCAATGAAAATTATTCTGAACTGGCTTATTTCTTATTTGACGGTGGGCTCACCTACCGGCTGACGAGGAATATTTCATTCGGAGTGAATTATCGCTTCTCCGAAATAAGAAATCTGCAAAATTTTTATCAGGACAGGCAAACAATTTATGGTGATATCAGCTATTCAAAAGGCATCGATGATTTTTCAATTGCATTGCGTACCCGCTACCAGGTGAATTATTACGGCCTGTCGCTGCAGGAAACCGAAAATTATAAATCCAATAAACATTTTCTGAGAAATAAGGCAACGCTGCGTTACAAACTGAATCCGGACAACACGATATTTGTTTCCTGCGAACAATTGTACCGGTTTGATCTGAAAGATAAAACGGATGCATGGCGAACAGGAGCCGGGATTTCACATCAATTTAATTTGCATCACCGCATTGAATTGAGTTATTCAGTCTATCAAAAAGTGAATACAAAATCTCCTGATACAGATTATGTAACTTCGCTCATGTATTATTTCAGGTTTTAAATTCTGTGCATGAAAAAGATAATGTATTTTCTTCTGATTTGTATCTCTGTTTCATCCTGTAAACAAAAAGAAATTGTGCAGGAACAGAAAACGGAATTTGCAATTGCGATTCACGGTGGTGCCGGTGTGATGCCGAAAGGAACCTATACCGCCGAGGAGGAAGCCGCTTATCGTGCAACATTAAAACTGGCGATTCAAACCGGATACGATATGCTTGCAAAGGGAGACAGCGGCGCCGATGTAGTGGAAGCGGTAATACATATTATGGAAGATTCGCCCTTATTTAATTCGGGAAAAGGCGCCGTGTTTACCTATAATGGAAAAATAAAACTCGATGCCGCGATCATGAACGGGCGGACACTTGATGCGGGTTCGGTGAGCAATGTGCAACGTATAAAAAATCCGATCAGTGCTGCGAGAATTGTAATGGACAGTTCAAAATATATTATGTTCAGCGGTGCAGGTGCTGAAAGTTTTGCAACAAAAAACGGTTTAACCATGGTTGATCCGTCGTATTTCTACACACAGCATCAATATAAAAGATGGAAAGGTTTGAAAGACAGTACAGATGCACGGTATATACATTATGTTGATTCAATGATGGCATTACAACCCGTATCCGCAGATTTAGGTAATACCGAAAATAATTATGGAACAGTGGGATGTGTGGTGCTTGATAAATATGGTAATTTATATGCAGGCACATCAACAGGTGGATTGATGAATAAAAAATATAATCGTATCGGCGATTCTCCGGTGATCGGCGCCGGAACGTATGCGAATAATAAAACATGTGCCATCAGCTGTACCGGCACCGGTGAAGATTTTATTAAAACAGTTGCAGCTAAAACTGTTTCCGATCTGATGGAATATAAAGGCATGTCGCTTGAGCAGGCAACCAATGAATTAATTCATGTGCAGTTTCTTCAAATTACAGGCGACGGTGGTTTAATTGCCGTTGATAAAAACGGAAACATTTCTTTCCAGTATAATACGGATGGAATGTTCAGGGCAAAAGCGGATGCTTCCGGTAAAATGGAAGTATTTATTTATGAGAACTGAAAATCAATTTCAAATTTGATTATTCATTTCCTATTCCAAACGTGAGCGATAAACCTGCAACATTATAATTATTAAAATCACGGGCAATATTTCCGCTGTTTGGATTTAAAACATTTATCTCCCGATATTCAGGTGTGAGAAAATTAAATTCCCGCTGATTCATAAAATAAGCACCCAATCTGAAATGGTCGCTGATCTTTGAATTTAAACTCAGGTATAATCTTCCCCTGTGAAAACCATTTGCAGACTGACTCACCATCTTATCTCCATTCACATCATAATATTGAATCGGATCGCCGCCGACATTATAATAAAGCCAATACGAAATTGAAGGGCGTAATTTTAATGCTGTCAGGCGATGACGAGTTGTAATTGAATTGATCAGAATGAACCGTTCTGAATATCTGATTTCATTTGCACTGTGGAATTCAACCTGCAATGCATGCGTTGATTTAAACTGTTCACTGAATTTAAATTCATATGTTCCTCTTGTATAAATTCTGTTGCGCACCATTCTGCTGCTTGCAGGAATAATATTCACCTGGTCGCCAATATCTATTTTCCAGTTGGGAGCAATATCATAACTTAATGCCATGGTTGCCTGTGCAAAATTCAAATCAAAATTATCAGCCGGAATAAAAGATGTCATTCCTTTGATATCAAGGTCGAATTTTTCGCTCATTTGAATTTCAAGGCCTGCGCCTGTCCAAACCTGCATATCGTTTTGCTGTGCATATAATTCCTGCAGGAAAAAACCTGAGAAGAAGAGAATGATTAAAATTTTATTTGGTTTCATTTTATATATTTTTTGGTTCAGGATCATCGCAACAATGTGATGTCTCCCTTTTCAATTTGCGGTCCGGATAAATTATCATATCCCACGACGTATACATATGTGCCGATCGGCTGCAGTATATTCTGATAGGTACCATCCCAACCGGTGCTTAAATCGTTTGCATCATAAAGTAATTGCCCCCACCTGTTATAAATTCTGAAATAATTAATCTCAATTTCGCAATCTGAGAATACATGGAAGATATCATTTTGGCCATCTCCGTTAGGGGAAAATGCATTTGGTTTTACAAGGCCGCAATTGCATTGCTGTTCAACGATCAAAATTGTATCGGTCACAGAACCGCAAGCATATTCAATGTTGGCCCAATATAAACCAGGAGAATAAATTGTGATTTGCGCTCCGGTTTCTCCCGTGCTCCAGTATGTATTTATTTGTCCGGTAGAAATTGTGATTGATTCGCCACTACACATGATTTCTTCTTCCGGAAAATCAAATGGTTGCGGCGCATCCAGAACAGTTACAAAAGCATTCATTGTTATTGTATCGGTTCCGGTAGCCGAGGAAACAATTAATGTGACCGGATAATTTCCGGATGTATTATAACAAACGGTTGGAGAAATATCAGATGAAAATGCAGGTGTGCCTCCTTCAAAGGCCCACAAATAATCTGTTGCACCGGTGCTGTTGCTTTCAAAAACAATGCATTCACCTGCGCAAATTGTATCCTGTACATTCACGATAGAAGCAACAGGTAATTCCGTTATCGCATCGCAAAATTTTACGATCCAGAAATCATTCGTTAAAAATGCATAGGTATTTTCAGTTTTATAACCTGCAATTCCGGAAAATGTCTGGTTACCGAATAAATAACAACCATCATTTAATTGCAAGCCCAGACCGATCTCATCATGCCCGTCGTTCAATAAAGTTTTATCCCATTCAACGATGCCGTTGACATCGGTTTTCACAGCCCACATTTGTTCTTCACCTAAATTATTTTCTGTTTTTTCGCCGCTGATTGGTGAATAAGAATTACCTGTAAATAAATAGCCGCCGTCGTCTGTTTGAATAATATTACCAAATTCATCTTCGAAATTATCTCCTCCATATCTGTGATCCCATAATTTATTTCCATCTGCATCAATTTTTACGATCCAGTAATCGGAAGTATTTCCATATACAAGATCAGCATATGCATCTTCTGTTTTATCGCCGCCATTATCTGATCTTGAATTACCACCGATCAATACATTATTTGCATTATCCAGCAGCATGTCAAAACATTTTTCCTCAAGATTGCCCCCGTATTTTTTATCCCAGATATAATTTCCGTTTGCATCTGTTTTTACGATCCAGTAATCTCCCAATCCAGCAGAAGGAGCAGTTTTATCGCCGTCGGGTTCTGATGATGAAAAACCACCGATCATTAATGAACCGTCTGCAAGTTCAACCAGCCCGTCCATCTGATCATAGCCGGTTCCACCGAATCTTTTATCCCATAATTTATTTCCATTCGCATCTGTTTTCACAATCCAGTAATCATATTCATACGAACCGACATCCCATGCATCTTGCGTTTTATCACCGCTCAAACCGCCTTCCGTATAACCACCCAAAACAAATCCACCATCATCGGTCTGAATAATTTCCCTGAAATAATCTGCTGAATTCGTTCCAAATCTTTTATCCCATAATTTATTTCCGTCTGCATCCACTTTAATCATCCAGTAATCATAATAACCCCAGCATGGCTGCGACCGCTCACCGCCAATTCCGGAACCCGAAACACCAGCAAGCATCATCGAACCATCTGATAATTCAAGAAAATCAATTCCTATTTCACCTTGTGTTCCGCCATAACGATAGTCCCAAATCTTTTCTCCGGCGCTGTTTAATTTAACAAGCCAGAAATCACCTGAATTTACGCCCGGAAATGCTTCGTATGCATCCTGCGATTTATCACCACCTGCATCAGAACTTGATGTGCCGAATAAAATGATTTCTCCTGAAGCAAATTCATGTATGATATTCAGATCTTCATATTCATTCCAGCCAAAGCGATAATCCCATTGTTTTTCTGACGGAGCCTGGGCATGCATTTGTATTGTTGAAATAAATAAAATAAATAAAGAAGCGCAAATGATTTTCATTGGTTTGTATTTCTGCATTGATAATTCAAAATTACAGGTGCTGATTGACCCTGAAAAAGACAATAAATGATTGTTTCCAAGATATTTAACTCTCTTATTTTTCAGATTGACGAAAATCAACTCCGTACCGCATTTTTATCAGCGGTTCAAAAAAAAATGCTACCAGCTTTTCAGCCCGATAGCATTTAGTGGATCATACGAAATGATCTGCTGTTAATTTGTTTTGATCACCTTCATCACTTCATAATCCTTATCAGTTGTGATCACAACTGTATAATTACCTGCAGGCAGATCAGTACCAAAGCCAAAACTGTTTGTTCCGGCTTCAATGAATTCAGAAAGTACCCGCTGACCGGTGATATCATATACTTCAATTGTTGCATCGGTTGACTGGTTGCCGTTCAGCTGCACAATTGCTTGCTCGGAAAATGGGTTAGGTGATATACCTGCATGAAATGCATTGATATCATTTTCATTTTCCCTGCAAATAATTGCAGAAACAGAAATCGTATTTGATGTTTTTGTGCATCCGTTTGAATTTGCAACCACTACTTTGTAAGTTCCTGTTGAGGATGCTTTATAAGTACTCGATGTTGCTCCTGCGATATTTGCATTTCCTTTTTTCCATTGATAGGTTAATCCTGCGCCGGTATTTGCACTGAGCGTAACAGAGTCGCCGATACAAATTGTTGTAGCACCTAAAGCAGTTGCTGTTGCAGCAGGCAGTGGTGTGCAGTATTTAATTGTGGTGAAATCAAAATTATTTTTTCCGGATCCGGTGCTGTAACCGGTAATATAGAGATATCCGTTATTATCAAGTATAGCTTTTTTTGCCACATCTTCATTATTTCCTGTTCCGTTATATTTTAAAGTGAGCAATTTTGTTCCCGTTGTATTATAATTCAGCGAAATAAAATCAGAAACACTTGTTGCATTTCCTGATTTTCCGGTTGTATAAATATTGTCTGTTGCATCGGTTACAACGCTATACGCTTCATCATTAAATGCGCCCGGCGCTGTATAGCGCTTTGCCCAGTTTTGTGCACCGGTTGAAGCATTATACCGGATTAAAGCAATATCATTCGCCAGAGAGGTACCGATACTTGCACCTGTTACATACACGTTTGTACTCGTTGCTGAAACGCCATATGCATGATCATTCAAATCACCGGTGCCATTATAATTTGCTTTCCATTTCTGAACAAGTACTGTATCATACTTAATTGTAACATAATCGTCGCTGTTGCCTGTTACAAATGATGAACCTGTTACATAAATATTATTTCCGTTCACTGTGAGATCTTCAGCTTCTTCATTTCCGTTTGATGATCCATTGTATGTTACCGTTCCGGTTTGTGTTCCGAAAATATCGTATTTCAGTGTTGTGATGTCGTTATTTATTCCATTAAAACTGGTACCGGTAACATATAAACTATTTCCGATCATCATGAGTTTTGCTGCTTTGTCTGATCCGTTTCCTGTGCCGTTAAAACGTGAGGCCCATTGCAATAAACCTGTTGCATTATATTTCAATGTTGCATAATCATAATTTGTGATCAGGTTGGATGCGTCGCCATCACTGTAACCGGTAACGTATACATCTCCCGCAGCGGATACAAAAATTGAAACAGCTTTATCCAATTGATTTGCTGCATAATTATAAATCGCCGACCATTGCAAAACACCTGCAGCATTAAATTTTAATGTGATATAGTCATTATATGTGCCTGATCCGTTGCTGTATCCGGTAACATAAACATTTCCAAGGGCATCTGTTGTAATTGCAAGTCCTTCATCGTTTTCACCGGTACCGTCGAAAGTTCTTGTCCACTGTGTAACACCTGAAGAATTTATTTTCTGAATTAAAATATCACGTTGTTTTCCGGCATTCATGGTATAACCGGTGATATATGTATTATTCGTGGCATCTGTTGCAATTGCATTTGCTTTATCATTAAAATCACCTGCGCCATTAAATGTTTTGGTTGCCTGTAAAACACCGGTTGAATTATATTTTAAAAATGTTGCATCTTTTTGTGTAGCGGTAAAATCAACGCTGCCTGCTACCCAAACATTTGAACTTGCATCAATTAAAACAGAAGCAGGGATATCTTCACCATTTGCCGTAGTGCCGTCATAAAATTTTACCCATTGCTGCACGCCTGATGAATTATATTTTGCGGTCATAAATTCATAATTCAAAGTACCGCCTGAAGCTGCATCACTTTTTCCTGTTACATAAACATTTCCGGCAGCATCTATATTTATTGCGGCAGGTATATCATCCTGAGCAGCGGGATTTCCGGTTGCAACCACCCATTGCTGCACGCCGGAAGAATTATATTTTACTGTTCTGAAATCATAATCTGCACTTCCGCCTAAATCGATATCGCTTTGTCCGGTTACATACACATTCCCTGACGCATCCAATGTCATTGCAATTATTTTATCACTTTGCGAACTGTTATAAAAAGGCGACCAAAGCAATACACCTGTTGAAGAATATTTAAATGTGATATAATCATCATTGGATGCATTTTCTCTCGTTGCTGCAACATAAATATTTCCCGCTGCATCGGTCATAATTTGTTCTGGGCGGTCATCACCACCGGCAGCACCTGCAAAACTTGCTGTCCACAATGTTGTTGCTGTTGATGAATAACTGATCGTGATGATGTCATCATTTAATCCGTTGAATGTTCTTCCGGTAATTGCGCATCCTCCTGCATTTGCCGGAACCACACCAACAGTTCTGTCTGTTCCTCCGCCATCATATCTTGCAACCCATTGTTCAACACCTGATGAATTATATTTTACAGTTGCAAAATCATCCACATTCCCTGCATCGTGATCACTTCTTCCGGTAATAAAAATATTATCCGATGCATCAACTGCAATTCCGGTAGGAAATTCATCTTCATTTGCCAATGCATAATTGTACCTGACGACCCAAAGCATTGTACCTGCAGACGAATATTTGATCGTTAAAAAATCTGTTTTAGTGGAAGCCGATCCATCATCCGATGATCCTGTAACAATTATATTTCCCGCTCCATCCAAAGCAAGATAATTTGCTTCGTCGTCCAGGTTTGAGATATGATTGTATTTTCTGGTCCACACCGTATCACCCGACGAATTTAATTTCACCGTAAGAAAATCTTTTCCTGTTCCCGGATTTACTGTATAACCGGTCAGATAAAAGTTTCCAAGGCCATCGGCAATTGCCTCATTATACCTGTCGGAATTATCGCCTGCACCATTTAATTTGTTTGTCCATAATGCAGACTGCGCCGACACGGCGTTATTTGTTCCCGAAAGAATCAGTATCAAAATAGTTGAGCTGAAAAGTAATATTTTCTTTTTCATAGATCTGATTGATTTAAATATGTTTGACAAAATGATTGCGTCAACAAAATTCAATCAGACTGCTTTTATAAATAAGGACAATAAAAACGGACTTCCAAAGCATATATGAAATTCAAACGCGGCATGTATGCAACCGATTTGTATAATCCACGGCTGTAAAAGCAATTTAGGAATACAAATACCGACATGAAAAAGCGCTTTCCGATAAAACCTGCAGAAAATAAAAAACCCTTTCAACATTCGCTGAAAGGGTTTAAAGTTCAAGTATGAAAAGAAATGAGCTACTAAACTGCAAAACTTTCACCACATCCGCAAGTCCGGGATGCATTTGGATTCACAAACTGGAACCCTTTTCCATTGAGTCCGTCTGAAAAATCAAGTGTTGTATCGCATAAATAGAGGAAACTTTTAAGGTCGGTAACGAGTTTTTCACCGCGATCTTCAAAAACCTGATCGCCCGGTTTTGACTCGTTGTCAAAATCCATTTTATAGGATAACCCCGAACAACCGCCACCAACAACGCTGACACGGATGAAATAATCATCACCCAGGCCCGCTTCTGATTTCAGGTGGTCAACTTTCTCTTTTGCCAGTTCTGAAATAAATATCATTGTTTCGATTTATTAATGAACAATTTTTTCTTCAAGCACCAATTCCGCCAAACCGTTTTTCTTACGGTAATCAACAATTGCCGCTTTGATCGCATCTTCAGCCAACACACTGCAGTGAATTTTCACCGGAGGCAAAGCAAGTTCTTCAACAATATCCATATTATCGATGGTCAATGCCTCATCGATTGTTTTTCCTTTCAACCATTCAGTTGCAAGGGAAGATGAAGCGATTGCCGATCCACAACCGAAAGTTTTGAATTTCGCATCGATAATGGTTTGCGTTTCCGGATCCACTTCGATCTGCAAACGCATCACGTCACCGCATTCAGGCGCACCAACCAGGCCGGTGCCTACTTCTTTCTTATTGTTGTCGAGCGTTCCTACGTTTTTAGGATTCTCGTAATGTTCCAATACTTTTTTTGAATATGCCATATTTTTGTGTTTAGAGCCACGAGTCAAGAACCAGGAATCAGGACTTGAAAACTGACTTAATTTTTAAACATTCATTCTATAATTAAAATTCAAATAACTCTCATCAAACCCCATCAGCTAATCAGCTAATTAGCTAATCAAAATTAATGTTCCGCCCATTCGATCGTGCTCAGATCAATACCCTGTTTAAACATTTCCCACAGTGGGCTCATCTCCCTTAATTTAAGAACTGCAGCTCTCACTTTTTCAATCGTGTATTCAATCTGCTCATCTGTCGTGAACCTGCCGAGTGAAAAACGCAATGAAGAATGTGCAAGATCATCTCCCAGTCCTAATGCTTTCAATACATAACTCGGCTCGAGGGATGCGCTTGTGCAGGCACTGCCCGAACTCACTGCAATATTCTGGTTGAAGGCCATCATCAGGCCCTCACCTTCAACATATTTGAATGAAATATTTGAGATATGCGGCAAACGGCTGTTTACATTTCCGTTTACGTATGATTCTTCAATTTTCTTTAATTCCGTTTCGAGATGGTCACGCATTTTGCTCAACCTCGCAGCATCAGCATCCATTTCCAGCATGGCCAATTCGGCTGCTTTTCCAAATCCCACAATGCCCGGCACGTTCAAAGTTCCGGAGCGCATTCCGCGTTCATGCCCGCCGCCATCAATCTGCGCTGTTACTTTCACTCTCGGGTTTTTTCTGCGGACATATAAAGCGCCAACGCCTTTCGGGCCGTACATTTTATGACCGGTAAAAGCCATCAGGTCAATACCGTCTCTTTCCACATCAATTGAAATTTTACCTGCCGCCTGTGTTGCGTCGGTAAAGAGAAGCGACCCTTTTTTATGAGCGATCTCTGCAATTTTTTTAATCGGGTGGATGGTGCCGATCTCGTTGTTTGCATACATCACGGCAACAAGGATCGTTTTATCGGTTACCACACTTTCAAGTTCATTCAGGTCGATATTTCCTTCGGCATCAACTTTCAGGTATGTTACCTGTGCTCCCATTTTTTCAAGGTGTTTGCAGGTATCGAGCACTGCTTTGTGTTCAGTGGTAACGGTAACAATATGATTTCCTTTGCGGGCATACATATCGAAAACCCCTTTGATAGCGAGGTTATCGGATTCTGTGGCGCCCGACGTGAAGATGATTTCTTTCTCCGAAGCATTGATCAGTTTTGCAACCTGTTCCCTGGCTTTATCAACTGCATCTTCCGCTTCCCATCCAAAAGGGTGGTTACGGCTGGCTGCATTACCAAAATGTTCAAGGTAAAATGGCACCATTGCTTCGAGCACACGGGGATCCATCGGTGTGGTTGCACTATTGTCGAGGTAGATAGGAAATTTAAGCATAATATTATTTAGACTAATTCTAAAACACAAAGCTAATTCAAAAGTTCTATTTTTAGAAAAGAAAAAAGCTTGAAATAAAGAATGGCTGGCCAACGACCAATTAATTTGTTTTTTTCAATATTTTCGAAAGAACAGAACTTACATCTGCAACATCTATGAAAAATTATACATCTTTATTTTATCCCTGCATTTATCATTTTAAACTTTCCAACCATGAAAACTAAAATCATTTTCTGCATTTCCATTTTCATTTTGCAATTCAATTTTCTTTATTGTCAGGAGCCTGAAGTCCGGCACGGCAAACAGTTGCTGGAAGATGAATCCATGAGTGATCCGTATTTGCCAAATAAATGGAACAATAAAAAAACATCTCCGGCATTTTCAAATATGCGTATCATGGAAGACGATTCGCTTATTATAAGTATCAGAACCGTTCAGGTAAATATTGATGGAGACGGGTTGAATATAATTGATGATGCCGCAAATGAACCAAGCCTTGCTATTAATCCTGATGATACTTTGAAAATTGCGATAGGTTGGAGGCAATTCGATAATATCGGAAGTAGTTTCCGGCAGGCCGGTTGGAGTTATTCTTCAGATGGTGGTATAACCTGGTCGGCATCTGTTATTGATCCGGGTGTATTCAGGTCCGATCCGGTTCTGGATTATGACCGCCAAAATAATTTTTATTACAACAGCCTCACTCCTTATCCGGACTGGGAATGTGATATTTATAAAAGTGAGGATGGTGGTGAAAACTGGGATGCGGGCACTTATGCCTATGGCGGTGATAAGCAATGGATGACCATTGATAAAACCGGTGGTGAAGGCAGTGGAAATATTTATGCCGTCTGGACAGCAGACTATAGCGCTTGCACACCGGGAGATTTTACAAGGTCCACTGATGGAAATGCAAGTTATGAATCCTGTGAAAATATTCCGGGCCAGCCATTTTATGGCAATCTGGCAATAAACAGTGAGGGTTATTTATTTGTTGCAGGTGGCGGAATTTCGGAAACACTCACAATTGCAAAATCTGAAAACGCAAAAACGCCGGGAGCGGATATTATCTGGTCGGATCCGGTTGATATCGATTTAAAGGGCGAATTGGCGGGCTGGGCATCCATTAATCCTGAAGGTTTGCTTGGGATGACAAATATTGAAATAGACAGATCCGGCGGTCCGGGTGAAGGGAATATTTATGTGCTTTCATCGGTTGATCCGAGTTCAGGACCGGATCAGGCAGATGTTGCTTTTGCAAAAAGCACGGATGGGGGAACAACGTGGAGTGATGTGATTTGGATAAACGATGAAAAAGGCGATGGCTTCACACATTGGCTTGGCACGATGTCCATTGCTCCGAATGGCAGGATCGATGTTATCTGGCTCGATACACGTGACGGAGGCGGAACAGATAGTTCCTCATTATACTATTCCTATTCTCTCGATCAGGGTGAAACATGGTCTGCGAATACAAGGCTTTCAAATAATTTTGATCCGCATGTAGGTTACCCTTCCCAAAATAAAATGGGAGATTATTTTGATATGACATCGGATGATACAGGTGCACATTTAGCATGGGCAAATACTTTCAATGGGGAAGAAGATGTGTATTACAGCAGGATATTATTAACCGAAGCTGAACCGGAGATCACTACCGTTGAAGGAAATCAAATTAAAAATTTACCGCATGTTTCTCCAAACCCGGGCAACGGCGAATTTTTAATCAGCGGTTTATCCGCAGAAACAAATATTGTATTATTAAATCCGGTGGGCCAGCAATTAAAATCATGGATTGCATCCAGCGGTAATTTTTCAATAAATATTACAACAATTCCTGCAGGTTTATATTTATTGGAATTTATCAATGAGAACGATGGTGTTTCAACAATTCAAATTATAAAAAACTAAGCTTCTGTAATTTTGCAGATATGATGAAAAAATAAAATATAGCAGTGCCCGTTCAGCGGTTGCAAACCCTGCGAAATGCAGGCAGGCCTGAACGCGGCTAAATAAGTTTAACGAAATAAAATAGAGTAACAACTTTAACAGAATGAAAAAAATCGAACATATCGGAATTGCAGTAAAGAGCTTGCAGGATTCAAATGCATTATTCAAAAAATTATTCGGGCAAGATCATTATAAAATTGAAAGTGTGGAGCGTGAAGGCGTGAATACTTCTTTTTTTATGCTTGGAGAAACAAAGATTGAATTGCTTGAATCAACAAATGAAAATTCTGCCATTTCGAAATTCATTGAAAAGCGTGGAGAAGGGATTCATCATATTGCATTTGCAGTGGATGATATTTATGCAGAAATGAAAAGATTAGAAGAGGAAGGATTTCAATTATTAAATAAAGAACCACTCGTTGGTGCGGATAATAAATTAATTTGTTTTTTACATCCGAAGAGTACGAATGGAATATTAGTGGAGTTGTGTATGGAGAGGTAGGGTCATGAGCCAGGAGCCAAGAGTCAGGAATCAGGATTAAATCCATCTTGACTCCTGGCTCTTGATTCCTGATTCCACCTCACTGATTCACCCAGGCTTTCCGCAACGCAATTTGTTCAGCAGTTGCATTTGCACTCACGGTTAATTGCCCGGGAATTTCAACATCAATTTCCATTGCTTTGCCTTTGAGTTTTACCTGTTTTATTTTTCCTTTTACTTCACGCTGAACAATCATCACGACTTTGTCACCAGCTTTAGTATGGGCCTTCCAGTCATCAATTGTTGCATTCGGATCACCGGTTGTTAATGATGCTCCATTTATGCTGATCAAGTGATCACCTTCTTTATAGCCCATTTCCTTTGCAAATGCATTGGAGCCGACAAGGCTTAAAATAGTGATTCTTTTTTCCTCTTCCCGGAAATCATAATTGAGTGAAATATTTCCGAGTGTAATTCTTTTTTCAAATGTGGAAGGAGAAGTAACGATTCCCATCAAAGCAAAATATTTATCGTACGGAATCGGCTGATCACCTTCTACATAATCTGTAAAATATTTTCTTATTTCAGGATAAGTCAGGGCGGCAATCCTGTCGAATAATTCATTATCCTTAAATGATTTATCCTTGCCGTAATATTTTGCAAGATCTTTCATCAGATCCTGTGTGCCGTTTTTTCCCTTTGATAATCTGCGTAATTCAATATCCAGGCACATATTAATTAATGCTCCTTTCTGATACACATTTCCATATTCGTTCTTATACGTATCGAGGCAGCCTTTACTCATCACTGTAAAAGGCAGCGTGTCGATATAATATTCACGTGAATTTTCAATTTTGCCCTGCATACGGCTGAGAAATTCATCCAGCGTAATTAATCCGGCTTTCACCTGCGCATGATGTGCGGCATATTCTGTTTGTCCTTCATACAACCATAAATGCTCACTCATTTCTGGTTCGATGAAATTAAAATCACCGATCTCTTCACTGTGAATATTCAAAGGCGTAACGATATGAAAAAATTCATGCGCACAAACATCACGTAAAAAAGAAGCGATATTCTGAATTGAATCTTCAGGTAAAAAATAAACGCTGGAATTATTATGTTCGAGTGCGCCCATACCACCGCTTACACCAGCCGTATCCGTAAAGTAGATTAAGAAAGCATATTTCTGAACAGGCAATTTTCCACCGAGATATTTTTCCTGCGCCTCCAGCACTTCGGAAACTTCGTTCATAATTTGACGGGCCGTTAATACATGGTTGGGAGAATAAATTCCGATCAGCACTTCTGCTCCGCCTACTTTTTTAATTGCCGTATCTGCAATTGCATATAATAATGGTGAATCGGCAAGATTATCATAACCTGATAATACATAGGTGTCTGAGTGTGCATCATTTTTTGTATCGATCAATGCGGTTGATCCGTAAAAATTATCCGGATGTTTGATCGTTAATTCGTAGGGTATATTTTTCATCCCTTCCAGATAACCCGCAAAACCAAAATTATTTACGATATAATTTTGTCCCTCCTCGATATTTGTTCCGCATGGCTCAAAAATCACATTCTCCATTGTCATATCATATGTATCATCCACCCAATATTCAATCCTCGATAAATTTGCAGCATTATGAATTTGAAATTCATTTACAGATTTTGGTGTGATCTCCAAAGTATTCCCATTTGCATCATATGCTTTTATATCAATTACAAATCTCCCGAAATCATAAATTGAATACGTGCCGGGTACCATTTTCGGCAAACAATACACAGCCATATCCGATTCAACTTTCGGAACTTCCACAACAACTTTCACTCTGTCGTTCACAACTGTAGTGAGATCGATGGCAACATGATATTGATTTGTGCCGGCAATTAACTGCACTACTGATAATAAAATACATGCAGGGAGTAATAAAGATTTTCTCATCGCCTCTGGTTTAATATGAACAAAAATATTGACGGCCTTATTTAACAACTGTTAATGTTAACAGTGATTAACAGGCAATGAGAAAGATTAACGAATAACTGAAAACACTTGCTTAGTGCACATCATTTATGCAGGATACTGAAACAGGCCCATATATCCCGCAAGCAACCCACCGAAAAAAGTAAGCAATAAAGAAAAGACGAGGCCCATGGTAAAAAATATCGGGCCGATATCATAAATATGTTCATCAAAATTATTTGCCTTTCGGAATAAATATTCGGCGAGCCAGCCGCCTGTAAAAATCAGGTTCGCCAGAATTCCATATGTAAATGCAACAATGCAAAGCCAGATCGTATCCATCGGAAAACCGGCGAGGTAGGAAATTAAAATTGCCATTAATCCGGCACCGCAAACAATTAAATTAAATGCAAGCCGGCGCTCTCCCCACCAATAAACGATTTCTTTAAATGTAGTGGGTTGCTTTTTTTGTACAAACAGATTCAGCAGGAAATTCATAGGCGTGAATTTAGTTTCTATCGAAAGCTACATATAAATCCGCAATCAGACAAATTATTCCCATATTATCAGCGCACTGCGGTTGAACCAGTTTTCATACTGATCCTGATACAGTTTTTCAACTTCATTTCTTTTTATTTTCAGAGATGGTGTCATTAATCCGTTGTCGATAGTCCACTCTGTTTTTATGATCACTGCTTTTTCAAGTTTTTCATACGGATCAAGTGTTGCATTTATTGATTTCAGCGTCGCTGTAATACCTGTTTCAATTTCTTCTTTTGATTTTACTTTTCCGGCTTCCGATAAATTAATAAGACAGATCGGTTGCGGCAATGTATAACCTACAACAAGTACCTGCCCGATATCGGTATTGGATGAAAATTTCAATTCAATCGGCATAGGGGAAACATATTTCCCTTTACTTGTTTTAAACATTTCTTTTACACGACCGGTAATCGTAAGATAGCCCTCACTGTCCACCGAACCTTTATCACCTGTTTTAAAAAATCCGTCATCCGTAAAAACAGATTTTGTCATTTCCGTTTCTTTATAATATCCGGTCATCAATGCAGGATGTTTAATTAATATTTCCCCCTGTTCTGAAATTTTGATCTGCACGCCGGGAAACCGCTGGCCAACTGTTCCGATTTTATTTTTATCCGGCATATTTGCGTGACTGTAGCAGCAATCTTCCGTCATTGCATATGCCTGACTTATTTCAATTCCTATTTTCATAAACCAGTTGATGAGATCCGGAGAAATTGGTGCAGCACCCGAATAAATATTTGTTGCTTTGGTGAGGCCCAGCGATTTTTTTATTTTCTTTTTTACAACACCCTTTAAAACCGGAATACTTAAAAATGTATTTAATTTTTTCTGCGGCATTTTTTCAAGAATTTTTTCCTGAAATTTTGCCCATATTCGCGGCACAGCTAAAAATACGATCGGTTGTGTGTCTCTTAAATTTTGCGGGAATGAATCCAGGCTTTCGGCAAATGAAACCATGCCGCCTGTATATAAACTGCCGATTTCAATTAATAAGCGTTCAGCAATATGGCACATGGGCAAATAAGAAAAAAACGTCGCATCATTATCCACTTTTATTTGGGGGAATGCAAGTGTTGCCGCGTAACCGAAATTATAAAATGTATGCATCACGCCTTTTGGTATTCCTGTAGTGCCGGAAGTGTACATGATCGTACATAAATTTTGAATAGCATAATCAATATCTGCAGTTAACGGCGCAACATCTTTTATGACATCGTCCCAATTCGGAAATTCAGTAATGCCGTAAAACGGATATGCGATACATTTTAAATCGGAAGGCACACCTGGTTTGAGATAATTCCAGTCGTCGAGTTTACCCACGAATAATAATTTAGTTTCACTGTGCTGCAGAATTTGTTTAACCGTTGACGGAGACATATTCGGATACATCGGAACCGAAACATGTCCTGCCATCCAGATTGCGAAATCACTCAGCACCCAATGCACACAATTTTTAGAAAGAATAGCGATACGGCTGCCGGGTTCAAAATTTAGTGATTGCAGATAAGCAGCCATTTTGCGCACCTGCTCACCACATTGCTGCCAGGTATAATTGCGCCATTCACCATGAATCGGCTGCCGCATATAAATCTTACCAGCCTGATTTTTTTCCCAATGGTAAAAGGTTTCGAGTGGAGATAAAATCTTGATTTCCTGCGCCATAAGCTGTATCCGTTTAGGTGGTGTCCATTCAAAAATATAAAAAATCATTCAGTAATCCTGCGGTATTTCATTGATCAGGGAATTTCATTGAAGAAAACTTTGCGAACTTTGCCTTTTATCCCAATTTTTAATTCATGACAGAAAAACGTACCGAAATTTCAACTCTTGGTGAATTTCAACTGATCGATCACCTCACAACAAATTTTGAAATCAAAAATGCATTCACTGTGAAAGGCATCGGAGATGATGCGGCAGTGATAGATAATTCGGGGAAAATGACTTTGATTTCAACGGATATGCTTGTTGAAAATGTCCATTTTGACCTGATGTATTCTCCTTTGCAGCATCTCGGTTATAAAAGTATTGTTGTAAACCTGAGTGATATTTATGCAATGAACGGCATACCGAATCAGGTGACCGTTTCACTTGCAATTTCAAACCGCTTCAGTCTTGAAGCACTGGAAGAATTATATGAAGGAATATATCATGCATGTGAATTTTATAATGTTGATCTGGTAGGCGGTGATACGACTTCAAGTTTAAAAGGACTTATTATTTCCGTTACAGCAATTGGTGATGCGGCGGAAGATCAGATCGTATACCGCAACGGTGCAAAAGAAGGTGATCTGATTTGTGTGAGTGGCGACCTCGGTGCTGCATATCTCGGCCTCCAGTTGCTGGAGCGGGAAAAAAATATTTATCTTGAAAATAATAAAATCCAGCCCGACCTCGAAAATAAAAAATATATTGTCGGTCGCATTTTAAAACCGGAAGCAAGAAAAGATATTATCGAATTTTTTCACGAAGAAAAAATTAAACCGACAAGTATGATTGATATCAGCGATGGTTTATCTTCTGAAATCATGCATATCTGTAAACAAAGTAATTGCGGTGCAATTTTATATGAAAACGATATTCCTGTTCATCCTGAAAGTTATGATCAGGCAATGCAATTTAATATCGATCCGACAACCTGTGCATTAAATGGCGGTGAAGATTATGAATTATTATTTACGATCAGTCCGGAGCATGCAGAAAAAATAGCAGCGAATCCTGCAATATCAGTAATCGGAAAAATAGTGCCCGCAGCAAACGGTATGTTTCTGAAAACAAAAAATGATAATTTATTTAAATTGAAAGCACAGGGCTGGGATGGTTTGAGAGGGTGATGGGGTGCAGCCAGTTTGCAGTCTCAGTTGGCAGTTAGCGGTGGCAGGAATGGAAGGCGGGTGTTTTAATTTTCCAGATAAAAAGGCAGATTATATATTTTTCCTTCCACATACACAGATAATAAATATAATCCGCGGGTTGCCTGTGTCAGTTTAATCGTAAATTCTTTTCCTGGTTCCACTTTATAAAAACTTCCTTCTTTTATTTTTTCACCTGCAAGATTATAAACTGCAACATCTGCTTTTTCATTTGAATTTAAATTCAGCGTAAAATGTAAAATATCCCGCACCGGATTAGGAGCGATCCATAAAACTGCATCATCGGGTGTAAATGTGGAATCGGTGTAGGTAGCAGTATCAGGTAAGCAGCCATAATTTAATCCGTATATCCAGGGTGTTGCTGTCGGATCTGTTGTAAAAAAATCCAGCAAAGCTGTGGCTATTTTTTCCTGTCCGGTGCCGTCGAGAAAATAACCATCTTCATTTACATCAAAATCGCCGGGACAAATCCAGCGCAAATCGTCATACAAACGCTCATTGCGTCCGTCCGCCCAATAATTAGGCCCCCATGCAACCCATGCGGCACGTGCATCTTCTCCCGAATAATTCAATAAACTGTCGCCATTTATTTGCGCAGCGATTGCCGATTTGATTGCAAAATCATTATAATATGGTGCGGGCTCCGTTAATGCATTTAAATGCGCTGCAGCTGGAGAAATATATCCGCCGTAATGCAGGCCTGAAATATAAATAAGTTTCAGGTGGATGAATTCTTCCTTTAATTTTCTGATCACATCAATATATTTATTGCTCAGTGAATCAACATACGAAGAAAATGAAATAACCGTATCGGAGAATGAAGTACTCATCAGCCATACAACCTGCACTTGTTTTCTTTTCAGCTCATACTGATCAAGTTTATCGCCTAAATCTTTCCAGAATAAATCATCTGCATCTGCAGAGATCATATCATTCAGTCCGTATTCTTCAAAACAAGCGTTGATGATTTGAAAACAGGAATCATTATAACCGGCATCATTATACGAAGACATGAATTTATTAAATGATTTACCTGCATCCATCGGTCCGATTGCAACCATTACGAGTTTTCCGTAAATGGTATCCTCATCTCCATTTTTGTTTATCGGCAAAATGGATTGTGCAATTGCAATGCCCGAATCGGCATGTGCTGCAGGCATAGTATTGAACCCTCCCGGATACAGCCCGCCCTGTTCGCCTGAATAATATCCAGTTTGCAAATCAATAAGCGGAACGAGATTCAATGTATCATTCTCGCAATTTATTTGCGCTGCGAGAGTAAAATGAAAAAGGATAAGAGTGAATCCTCCTATCCTTTTAAAATTTATTTTTTTAATATGAAATATCATATTTGCAATCCGAACAACATCAGCGCAAATTTATTTATTAATTACAATCGGTTGATCAACCATCTGATCATTCAACATTAATTGTAAATGATAAAGACCTGCCGGCTGGTCGTTTAATTTTAAAGTGTATCCTTCATGTGTTTCTACGGATTCAAAACGATCTGTGTAAATTACTTCGCCGATATTATTTACAACTTTTACATCAATTGAACCTGCAAAGGAAGAAATAAAATCAACATAAAATTGTCCGTTAGAAGGATTCGGATAAATCACAAAATCATTTTGTGTAATGGTTTGTTCATGTGGCAGAATTGGTTTTCCGTCAGCATATCTTCCGGTTCCGCATGATGCCCATTTCGGGCCATCCATGAACCAGCTTTCTGATAATGTATCTGTGCGGAAAAAGTCGAGGAGGATATTTGCAAGTTTATCCTTCCCTTCATTTGTCATATGATATCCGCCACCATCAACTGCAAAATCTGCCTCACAATTCCATGTTAAACCATCACTGCGTGGATTTGTACCATCAGCCCATAGATAAGGCCCCCATACCATATAAGGAACAACTTTACCGGGCCCCTTATATTTAAAATCAGGATCACCATGAATCTGATCTGTAATTATTTCCTTCATTGCAAAATTCTGGTGATAGCTTGATGGTTCTTTAATCACATGATATAATGCTTTCATCGGATCTGCATATCCGCCATAAGGGAACCCGCTGATATATAAGATTTTCAGATTGGGGTACTCATAAAACATCGCCTGAATTGCAATTTTAAATCTGAGCGCAAGTGAATCAACATAAGAATCAATATCCGCACCGTTCGAATCAATTCTTGAACTATGCATCAGCCATCCTACCTGCACCTGTGCAGGTGTTAATCCTTTTTCTCCAAGTTTATAAATCCTGATATATTCCCAATAATCAACACTGTCAATCACCATTGCATTCACGCCGTCTGAACCATTTGCTGCATTTACTGCCTGCATACATGGATTCAAATCATCATAATCCTTCAATAATTGAATCATATGATTAAATGGTCCGCCAACGGTTGAAGCACCAAATCCGGCAAGAACAATTTTTCCATGATCATAATCAACTACACCAAGGGTATCGAGCGGTTTCAATTTTTTTGCAATTTTAATTCCGCTGTTGAGGTGGCCGGTAGGAGGTGTATTGGAACCGGCATCGTATAAACCGCCCTGCCAGGTGCCTTCATAAAATCCTGCACCTAAATCATTTAAAGGAATTAATCCGGTTGAATCATTCGCACAATTCAACTGTGCATTTACAATTGCAGGTGAACTGAAAAGGGTAATTGAAACTGTAAGTACGTAAATTATTCTATTCATGAAACAGTATTTAAAAATATTAAAATTTGGTTGCCAAAGATAAAGAATTTCTTTTCAATGCCTGCGTTGCATTGAGAACCAAAAATGAAGTTAATATTATTTAATGCTGTACCAGTAAACTCCGCTCCCACATCTGTTCGCCACTCTTTGCTGTTAAATGGTAGAGGCCGGATGGGAGATAAGAAATATCTATTTCATCAAGAAAGTAGTCTGAGTTGACGAAAATATGTTTGCGATAAACTGATTCTCCCAAATAATTAAAAATATCAATATCGGCCGACTCGACTGGTGCGTTAATAAATTCAAAATTAAAATAACCGTTATTCGGATTCGGGAAAATATTTAATTCCATATCCGACGTTTCCGGAGCATTCCTGAAAGCCGAGTCGCAGGAAACCCACCGTGGATTTTGTCTGAACCAGTTTGTTGCCAAAGGCGATGTAAGAAAAAAGTCCATTAAAATATCGCCTTCTTTTTCTTTGCCGATATCGGAAAGGTGATAACCGCCGCCGTCGGGTTTAAAATCCACCATACAGTTCCAGAATAAACCATCAGTTGCATTTGCCCGAAGGCCATCAGCCCATAAGTGCGGGCCCCAGCAAAGATAAGGTGATGTGCGGCCAGGACTGGTAAATTTCAAATCAGGATCATTATTGATCTGGCGTTCTACAAGCCATTTCACCGACCAGTTATTCCAATACGACGACGGTTCTTTAATCATACCGTAAAATTCCTTCGCCGGATCAGCATAATCTCCATAAGGAAACCCGCTTAGAAATACCATTTGCAGATTCGGGAATTTAGATATCAATACGCCCATTAATGTTTCATACCTGTCGGTAACGGCCCGCGGCTGAAATGGCCAGAATAAAATCGTATCAACACGTGATGTAGCCATGATCCAAACAACCTGAACCTGCTTTGCCGATACCGAAGCAGAGTCGAGATCCACAATTATATTATCTTCCCAGTACCAGTTATTTACCAGGGTATCGTACATAATTTCAAGCCCTTTTGAACCTACCGTGCAATTGACGATTTTAAGACAATGATTTACAAGCGGGCTTGCATTTGCAATTGATTTAAAATGGTTGAATGCGTTTCCGGCAGTGGATGCACCCATGGAAACCATAACAACCTGTCCATCCACCCAATCTACGTTTCCATTCGTATCCCGCGGCAGAACTTTCCTGCTCACATTCATTCCGGCGGAATAATGGCTGAATGGCATATTGTTTAATCCACCCGGATAAAGCCCGCCCTGGTATCCGAGGTAATAACCGAACTTCAAATCAATCAGGGACTTTAATCCTGTCGTATCATTTTCACAAGGTAATTGGGAAAAAGAAATGAATGAAGAAGCAATAAAAAGAATCGTGATTGTGAAATTCCTGATGGGGGTATACATATGCATAAGTATGGGATTTGGAGCCAAATTTAATTAAGTTGATCTTTCTTTATACTTTTTTTTAACTTTGTTTTTCAAAGTTAACATATGAGTGAAAAGCAAAATCAGGAATATCTTGATGATATCAGGGAAATCAGGTCGATGATGGAACGTTCATCACGATTTATTTCATTGAGTGGCTTATCCGGTATAAGTGCCGGTGTTGTTGCCCTGGGAGGAGCTGTGATTGCATGGGCCTATATAAAAAATAATATATCCGGCAATCATTATTCAATGTCGACACTGAGCGGGGTAGAATTAAAAGATCTTGTTTTCCTTACCGTTGCCGCATTAATTGTTTTGTTTCTTGCACTCGGACTTGCTGTTTTTTTTGCAATGCGAAAAGCCCGTATTCAAAATTTACCGGTATGGAATAAAGCGGCAGAACTCACATTTGTAAATTTATTTATTCCCCTTGTTGCCGGTGGTATTTTTTGCATGATCTTATTTTATTACAATTTGTATTTGCTGATTGCCCCGGTCACATTAATTTTTTACGGACTCGCTTTACTCAATGCAAGTAAATATACTCTTCATGAAATCAGGTGGCTTGGAATCACTGAGATATTACTTGGACTGATTGCCTGCCTGATTCCCTACTATTCACTTATTTTCTGGGCACTTGGCTTTGGTATTCTGCATATTATATACGGGGCGGTAATGTATTTCAGATACGAACGATGAAAGAAATTATTGGCAGTTTAAATAAAGAATTTGAGAACAGGATCCGGCTGGGTATCATGAGTACACTCATCGTGCAGGATTGGGTTGAATTCAACGCACTCAAAACGCTGCTGGAGCTCACAGATGGAAATCTCGCCAGCCATATATCTGCTTTGGAAAAAGCCGGATTCATTGAAGTGAAAAAAGAATTCGTCGGTAAAAAACCCAAAACAACCTACCGTGTAACGAAGACAGGTAAAAAAGCTTTCGAAGACCATCTGAATGCTCTTGAAAAACTGCTGAATATGCGGGGATAAAATTTTTTATACTTTTACTTTGTTTTTCAAAGTTCTTTTTACTTATATTTGCATCAGATGGAGGAGAAGCATAATTTCAGCCCGATGAAGAATGTGTTATTACGTTGGATGGACCTGTACAAATGGCGCATCATCCTTGCGATTTTACTGATTGGTTTCAGCTTATTGCTTGCGACTGAACCGGCGTGGTTTATTTCTGCCATTGATGCACTGCGCATTCCGTATGCTGTATTTCTTGTCGGATTGATTGTATTTTTTTTCATCCGTGGAAATAATATTCTGATATCCGCTTCTGTGGTTGCATTATTAATTCTCGCTCCGGATATATGGCCCTATTTTAAAACATCGGATGAAATACCTGCAGAAACAAAAGCGGAGAAAAGGGAAATTATCAAAACGGATTTTTCGGTTTTACATTTTAATGTGAAAGAAAGAAATAAAAATATTTTATCCGTTGCTGAATCAGCAATTCAATCAGATGCAGATATCGTATCCCTCCAGGAATTACATGCAACTTCACTCGCAACAATAGATTCCGTGATGCGGAAAAAATATCCGTATGTTTTGAGTGATGTGTCCGTGAAAGGATTTGGAATGGCAGTATATTCCAAATTCCCGATTGAAAACGGCGAAGCAAAAAAATTGCAGGATTATGTATTTCTTACCGGGAATGTGAAAGTGGAGAGCAAAACCGTTCATTTTATTTCTGCAACAACCAGCACACCAACAAATGAAAAAGATTATGCGCTGCAGATCAAACAATTTAAATTTCTCACAGATTATATTAATTCGCTGGACTCGGCAATACTTGTGATGGGAGATATGAATTCTGTTCCGTGGAGTGAACAGATCAAAAATTTTATGGCACATACAAAACTGGAAGACAGCAGAAAAGATCTTTCGGCAACGTATCCTGCCCAGTCGCCTTTTCAGATCCCGATCGATTATATTTTTCATTCAAAAATGCTCGATTGCAAAAAATTTACAACGGTAACAGGTTCTACATCCAATCATCTTGGTTTGATCGGATATTATGATTTCAGGACAGACGGGAAAAAAGAAAAACTCAATATAAAAGATCTGGTCAATTAATATGATACGCAAAGAATTAAAAAGATTTCGCGATGCAATAAACGGATTAATTCTTTTATTCCGTGCAGAACCGCATGCACGATTTCATTTAATTGCAGCATGTATTGTAATTGCGGCAGGATTTTATTTTGAAGTAAGCACTACTGAATGGCTGATATTGATACTCACCATTTCAATGGTGATTATTGCGGAAGCGATTAATACCTCGATCGAAAAATTGGGCGATTTTGTTCACAAAGAAAAACACGAAAGCATGCGCATTATAAAAGATGTGGCAGCAGGAGCCGTATTATTTTCGGCAATTGCTTCTGCAGTGATCGCAGCTGTTATTTTCATACCAAAAATTTTCTGATTATATGAAAGATCAATTCAGGGTTCGCCTTTATACAGGCGGAGAGCGGAGCTATTTGCTTTTACTTTCGGCATTCTGTATTTCAATGCTGGTTGTCCGCATGATTTATACAGCATCATTCACCTACCGGTTTATGGCAATTAATTTATTTCTCGCATGGATCCCTTATGGTTTATCGATCTGGATCACGAGGATTCCCAAAGGGAAATACGGGTTGATCAAATACACATTCTTATTTCTCTGGCTTTTGTTTTTCCCCAACGCCGCCTATATGGTCACAGATATTTTTCATTTGCCCGAATTTCCAACCGTGCCCATGTGGTTCGATCTGATCATGCTTTTATCGTTTGCATGGTGCGGGCTCTTGCTTGGTTTTAATTCCCTTCAAAAAATACATCACCGCTTTTTTTCAGGAAGAAATATGACGGCCAATATTGTTTTTGTTTTCTCTCTTTTTTTTCTTGGAGGAATCGGAATTTATTTAGGCAGATACCAGCGCTGGAACAGTTGGGATGTACTTACAGACCCGGGATTATTATATAACCAATTCAGATTACTGCTGTCCGACACCATCGCAACATTGAACATGTTTTCACTTGCGTTGCTCTTTGCAGTATTTCTCACGCTCGTATACATGAAATTATTTTATTTCAAATCAAATATCAATTCAACCAATTAAACTGAAACACATGAAAAGAGAATTTCAATTTCAAAACTGGATCCGCTTGTTTGAAGAAAACGCAGCGTATCGCGACACGATCAGCTGGAAAGAGGATTACACATTATCTGCCCGGGAAAAAAATATTATTTATAATTCAATTCGCCAGTTTCAGCGGGGTGAATCGGGCGAAGGAAAATATCTTTTCCAGGATGCAAAACAGTATGTGAAAAAATGCACCGACGACAGTTATATGTATGCTTTAAAATTATTTATTCATGAAGAACACCGGCATGCCAAATATCTCTACGAATTTATGTCGCGGCAGGGAATTGAAAAAGAAAAAGGGCATTGGGTGGATAAAGCATTCAGATGGCTACGTCATAACGGCAACCTGGAAGTTTCCATCATCGTTCTTGTAACGGCTGAAATATTTGCAGCCGTATATTACCGTGCACTGGCAAAAGCAACAAAATCGAAATGCCTTTCAGAAATATGTGAACGTATTTTATGGGATGAAGATCTGCATATCAATTTTCAATCCTGCGCATTGAATAAAATACAGAAAAACCGAAACCCCTTATTAAATTTCTATATGCGCTTCAATCACAAATTATTATTGATAGGCACGCTGCCGATTGTGTGGTATTACCATAAAAAAGTATTTAAAGCAGGCGGATTTAATCTGTTCACCTTCATAGGCGAAACATTTTTAATTTACGAACGCCTTCGCCGTATTGTAACGGCTGACAACAAGGAACTGATGCAAATGGAGCAGGCATGGTGATCTTTTAAATATATTGCAATGCCTGTTCAATATCAGCGATGAGCACTTCAGGCGCTTCGAGGCCGATATAAAAACGCACGAAATTGACCGGATAATCAGATCCGGTTTTTATACAGGCGGGAAATACAAGTGATTCATACCCGCCCCAAGAAACGGCGAGCAGAAAACGATTTAAATGGTCGCAGAAATTTTCTATTTTTTTCGGGTCGTTTGTTTTGAGCAGCATTGCAAATAATCCGCCGCCCCGTTTCATTTGTTTTTTCGCCAATTCAAATTGCGGATGTGCAGGATGAAAAGCATAAATTATTTTTTCTACTTTTTCATGCTCCATAAAATGTGCAATTACTTTTTCTGTGGATGAAACACTTTGTTCAAGACGCAGCGGAAGAGTCCGCAATCCTCGCAGCATCAGCCAGGCATCATGCGGTGAAAGAACAGCACCGAAGGTCATATATTCATTTCTGAAAATACTGTCGATTTTTTCTTTACTGCCGCAAATTACACCGGCTACCACATCACTGTGACCGGATAAATATTTTGTTGCAGTATGACATACGAGGTCCACACCCAATGTATACGGCTGCTGATAAAGAGGCGTGCAATAACTATTATCTATTGCAGTTGTGATCCGGTGTTTTTTGGCAAGATCGGTTACAGCCCTGATATCCTGTAAATCGAACCAGAATGTATTCGGGCTTTCGAGAAAAATCAATTTTGTATTTGCACGGATCGCTGCTGTAAAATTTTCAATATTTTTTCCGTCCACAAATGTGGTTGTGATACCATACTGTGGTGCAATATTTTTTAATAAATAAGATGTCCAGCTATAAGGGCTTTCAACACAAATTACATGATCACCGTTTTTAACTGTATTTAAAATTGCTGCTGCGATCGCAGCCACTCCGCTTGAAAACAATAAACAATCTTCTGTTTTTTCAAGTGCTGCAATTTTTTTCCTCAGGATTTCAGTTGTCGGATTATTTCCGCGGGTATAGAAATGCGATTGCAATTCATTTTTTGTTGCCTCGCGGAATTCTTCAACTGTTTTAAATGCAAAATTGCTGGTTTGCATAATGGGTGGTGCAACTGCATTAAAATAATTTTCGCGATCCTCACCCAGTACATTTAAAATATAGGAAATGTCCATTCAAATCATTTGAACGACAAAGTAACTGAATTAATCAAAGCTTGTAAAACGAAAACACCCCGCAAAGATGCAGGGTGTTTTTTCAGGCATACTCAAAGAAAAGACAACCGTATAAACACAGTGCACTTAATGTGCGTGTCTGTGCGTAAGAACAATATTTTCTTCCTTTGCTTTGTGCTCCCGTTTTTGTTGGAAATATGCCTTTATCGGGCACCAGCCAAGGATTGCCGTTAAGAATACAAGCATAACAGGCATGATGAACCAGTAATTATGTAATACTCCACCCGTAATACCAAGCAACATCATGATTACATATCTCAACATTACTTCATCAAATTTTAAGTTCGGATTGAAATTCATATACATTGTGATTTTATGATGTAAAAATCAGTCATGTATCTGCAGGAAGCCATGACCTGCGTCAGGCAAACCGGTGATTTATATCAATTTGGATTGATTAATTAAAAACGGCCGGTGTTCAATCCGGCAATCAGGTTGCGGATCCGGCTGATCGGGAAATTGCCCGAGTGGTCGATATCGCTTTCAATTTCCACGAGGCGGGATTTCAATCCGGGCTGTAGAAATAACTGCTGCAAAAAATCTGCATATAACATTTCGTGAAGCCAGCTTTTTAGCTGAGACCTGCGTTTTGTTTCAAAATATCCGGAAGATTTTACCTCTGAAATGAAACTGTTTATTTCCTGCCAGATTTCATTAAGTCCTTCTCCTGTTAAACCGGAACATGATTTTACAATTGTTTCGCGGCCTGATTCGGACACCGGAAATAATTTTATTGCACGGCGGAATTCTGCCTGTGCCGCAAGCACCTGTTCTTTATCGCCATCACTTTTATTAATTGCAATCAGATCGGCCATTTCCATAATTCCTCTTTTAATACCCTGCAATTCGTCGCCGGCACCTGCAAGTAATAGGAGCAGAAAAATATCTGTCATTTCATAAACAGATGTTTCGCTCTGCCCGACACCGACAGTTTCAATTAAAATGGTATCAAATCCGGCAGCTTCAAGAATGAAAATCACTTCCCGTGTTTTGGATGCAACACCGCCGGAGAAATTTCCCGATGCAGTGGGGCGGATAAATACATGTTCAAGTTTTGAAAGATCCTGCATGCGTGTTTTATCGCCGAGAATACTTCCTTTATTTTTTTTGCTGGATGGATCGATCGCAATTACCGCTAGTTTTTTCCCTTCAGCTATTAATAATTTTCCGAAACTTTCAATGAATGTACTTTTTCCAACCCCCGGTGCTCCGGTGATACCGATGCGAACCGAATTTCCTGTAAACGGTAAACATTTTTCTAAAATAAGATATGCTTTTTCCTGATGTGATGGAATTGTGCTTTCAAGTAATGTGATGGTGCGTGAAAGAATTACTTTGTCATTGTTCCGGATTCCGGCAACAAATGCATCAACTGGCAATTGTGAGAGATCGATCAACAGATTTCTAATCTTGTATAAAAATAAAAAATCCTTCCGGTAAAAACAGGAAGGATTTCAACATTCGTAGATGCAAATCTTTAAAACGGGTTAAATGATATTCCGATAGTCAGCGGATTTCCTGAAGGCCCTTTTCCTTCTTCAAACAAATCGGATAAACCATAATATGCATCGATATTTATTTTTGAATATCCAATGCGCAACGTCGGGCCATATTGCAGATTGCTTAGATTTTTAATTCTGTAGTTTTTATATTTTATTTCATCATTGGATAAATTCACCCAATCTTCTCCAACATATTTAACGTGGTTGCTGAGCACATAACCGCCTTTAAAACCGATTGCAACTTTAAAACTGTTTCCCTGTTTCGGATCGGTGCGAAAACGAAATTCCATTGGCACTTCAAAATACGTAAGCGTCAGTTTGTTTTTACTGATGCCCAGTGTATCAGAAAATTTTACCGGAACCGTATATTGTGAAGAATCATAAATAAAATAAGAATTGTTGTAATAATTTGACCAGGAAATACCGCCGCCGATAGCAAAACTTACATTTGAAGATTTTCCGCCAAGCGGAATATCATAAAATAAATGCAGGCCGATACCGCTTGATAATCCTTTTACTTTTAATGAATCCGGTGTATTGAGCCAGCCGTCCCAGTGTATGTCCATTATGATCCTGTCTCTTGAAGGATCTTCTTCTAAAACCTCTTTATTTGTTTCAACTGCAACCGAATCCGATGTTTGTGCATTCACTAAGCCTGCAATCCCCAACAAATAAAAAATTATATAGATTTTTTTCATGCTCCCTGTTTGAATAAAGCGCTAAATTAACGCATTTAGCCCAAATAAATTATGGATGGAATCCTGTTACCCACCTTGTTTTCTCTGCAATCGGGCTTCTCGAACTGTTAAATTCCGCCGCATCATAATTGCCGATATATAACATGCCCAAACATTTGTCGCTGCTGTCGAGACCGAGAAAATTTTTCATTTCAGGATGATAGGTCATGCCACCGGTGCTCCAATACGATCCGATTCCATAAGCGGTTGCGGTAAGCATCATGTTCTGCACAGCGCAGGCCACAGCACAGATCTCTTCATTTTCAGGTATTTTACCTTGCAGTTGTCGTTTCATACCGATCAAAATAAGATGCGACGCTTTCTGCGGCGTAGTGCGCATCTTCTGATATTTATTTTCATTGAAGAATTCAGGCGCAATTGTTTCTTTATACAGTGCAGACTGGAATGCGGCAAATTGTTCCAGTCCGTCGCCGGTAAAAACAACAAACCGCCAGGGTTCCGTCATTCCATGTGTGGGCGCCCATTTTGCATTTTCAAGCATTTGCCGTACGATTCTGTCATCTACACGTTTCTGGTTATAAAATGCAGGTTTTACCGAACGCCTTCGCTCAATTAATTGATTGATGATTTCGGCAGGAAATTGTTCAGACATGCTTTGCTTTTTTAATAATTAATTTTGCAATTCAATTACAGACAAATGTATAGCAAAATGGTGAAGGGACTTTTTTTGATTCCGGTGATTTGTGCAATACTCGTTTCATGTAAAAGTGAAAAAGAAGATCAGCATGCAGAAACAGATGCAACAGAAGATGTAAAAGTGTACGACAGATGGCTGATTGATCTTGAATCCGTGCAATCCGGTTGCGATCGTGTTGATTGCATCCGTTCGCTTGATAATCCGAAATTTATTTCCGTACAGGAAGTTGATTTTTTAGATGATGATGATCTTGTGATCGGATTTAAAATGGGTGATGAAATAAAATGTTATCCGCATGCAATTCTCGATTACCATGAAATAATTAATGATGTTGTGGATCAAAAAGATATTGCAATTAATTATTGTCCGCTTACCGGATCAGGAATGGCATGGAACCGTGATGTGAAAGGTAAGAAAACAACATTTGGTGTTTCGGGATTATTATACAACAGCAATATCATTCCGTACGACCGCGAAACACGTTCGGCTTGGAGTCAGATGAAACAGCTTTGTGTAAATGGTGAAATGGCTGATGCGCATCCCGAAACATTTCAGGTAGTGGAAACAAACTGGGCAACATGGAAATTATTTTATCCGCAATCACTTGTTGTTTCATTGGAAACAGGAATGAGCCGCGATTATATGACCTATCCTTATTACGATTATAAAGAAGTTGAAGAACTGATGTTTGATGTGGAATTTGAAAATGATACGTTGTTTACTAAAGAAAGATTGTATGGTGTAATTCAAAACGGAAAAGCGAAATGTTACAGGTTTAATAATTTCAAACCCGGTGTTCAAATTTTAAAAGATACCGCATTCGAAAGAAATATCCTCCTTGCAGGAAGTGCGAATGATAATTTTATTGTTGGTTTTGAAAATCCGGGAAACAGAACATTTACGCCCGTGAAAAATAAATTACCCGGAATTATGCAGGATGAAGCCGGAAATATTTACGATGTATTCGGATATTGTATTGAAGGTGATAAAAAAGGTGAGCGGCTTACGCCCATGAATGGATTTATTGCCTACTGGTTTGCATGGTATGCATTTTATCCCGAATTAAAATTTGAATAACAACCACAAAACCCCACGATTAAAGCCCCACGATTAAAATCGTGGGCTATTCAATCGTTCTTCCGCCGGCATGTTTGCTTTCAACTGTTTTGCTGTCGATTTTTTCCAGATTCAATGTGAGATATGCAAAAATACTTTCGGGTGTCGCTTTATATTCTTTGCCGGCATAATCCAAAATACCAGTTCTGCCTTCCCATTGTTTTGCCATTAAGGTATATTTTCCACCGTAATCGCTGTTTGCTCCGAATAATAAATAAGATCCGTCGGGATCAAAACTCACTTTCAAAACATCTCCTTCCACACCAACCACAATACCGGGTGTTCCGGAAGCAATCACAAATTCCTCCACTTTTTCTCCGTTTACAATTTTGATTGAACCTCCGCTGATCTCGGTTTCACTTTTGCCCAATGCTTTATACAACACGATATCGCCGGATAAATAAAACTGGATCTTTTTCAATTGTTCTTCATTCAGAT
>CAYXBK010000024.1:0-62170 GCA_964463165.1 uncultured Chitinophagales bacterium | reverse complement strand
GTAGAGATTGTCGTCCGAGCCGCTAGACTCCTACACGTTGGTTGTGCCTTGGAGGACAGAAAATGAATCTTGAAGTGATCTTGTTTGTGGCGGCGGTGGTGGTCGGTATTGCGACGCTATTAGGTATCGGCTATCTACTGTTCAAGAATGGCATTGACCTGGACAGCATTCAGAGCGGAACAGCTCAGGAGGATCGTCGTGAGTAAACGCAATCGGAGCAAGCGTGAGAAGCGGCTGGAGCATTTGAAGCGAGTCGGTATGCTGGCTGAGCAGAGGGACGAAGCGATTGCCGGTGTGGCCAATCTGCTAAAAATGCAGCCGACCAATAACGGGCAGATAGTTTTCAGCAACGGTGGGGACACTCCAGACATCATTTTGCCCGCGACGGCAGTAACTCACATCGCCCGCTCGGTCAGGAATATGCAGACAGATTATAAAGTCTTGCAGGACGACTTTGAAAGCGAGCGCCGGTGGGCTGACTATTATTCGGATCACTGCCGCCTGCTGGGTGATCGACTGCAGCTGGCCAAGAACGCTTTAGAGCGTTTGAAGAAGTACGTCGCCGAAAACCCGAACGGTGATGAGTTGGGCACACATTTGGAAGCGGTGAGTACGTGTCTGCGCGGTAATATCAATGAAGAGCGCAAGCCATTGGAAGCTGAGCGCGCACTACGTCAGATGGACATGAGTCGTGGATAAGTTACCGATCACTTATCGCTTGGTTGAGGTCACTGATAACCGCAAGCTGTTTGAGCGCAAAGTCAGTGCCCTGTTACGGAACGGTTGGCAGTTGGCCGGATCACTGATAGTTACGCATCTTCGCTATCCCAATAACTACGATCCGACTCAAATGATAACTACTGTTATCTATAGTCGGGAGCTTGTGAAACTACCGGTCGCAGAAGGTGAAAAACAACCAGTGATATAATTTATTCATGGGCACAAAGGAACCATTATGGTTTTAGATACAGCAAAAGCATCGGCGGTCATCATGTTCTATACGAAGCTATACGGTCGTATAGTTCAATATGAACCGCACCACAAAAAGTATATGGTGTTTGCTGGAAGCCGTGACCTTATGCGGCTAACGCCCATTGTGTCAGTCACTTCGCTTGAGTCGCTGGCGTTATGGTGTTTGAAGATGATCCGCAAGGATCGGGCTAGGACGACCAAATCAGTTGAAGATAAGAAAGAAGGGAGACGCAAGAAGAAGGCTAAAGAGATCAGACAAGTCAAGCGCCGTCGTATTACCCGGGAAAGGAAATCAAAGCGGAAATAGAAATGAGCGAGCATCTGTGGTTTTTATCCAAGATCGAAGAGACGAGAATTGCATTTGATGACTTGCCGCCCGATATTGCCAGCAAGCTTCTTGACTGGTGTAACGCTGGGCATCGACCAGTTGCCAACTTGCAGATCTTCAAGACCGGCAAAAGTAATTACTTTGCTAGGCTTGGGTTCAGGACTATCCTCTGGTATCAGTACATCCGCCGATGGATGTAGGAGGCAATATGCTCACATGTCCATACTGCGGTACAAGCGTCCAGACTTTTCGTGATCTATTTGGCACGTTACGGCTGGTGCCGCATGTGAACCTAGGCGGCGATGAACCGATTGACCTTTGTATGCAAGGGTCAAATATGATTGTGGTTAGCAGTCCTCCACAACCACCGAAAGAGAAAGAGGACTAAAGAGAGAGGCGGTCAAGCTATCTAATACACTGTAGGATGTGCACTAGATGATTATTGGGCACAAAGGAGGCCCACAGCCATGGCGACTAAAGCAGTTGTTTTGAACCTTTACGGACGCGAGTTGAACCCGGTCAAAAGCACGCCTGACGCCCGCAAGATGGTCAAGAAAGAATTGGAGAAGGCGGCGAAGTACGGGCTCAAGCAAGTCGGTTGGCTGGACGGGGTTTACAAAGACGTTCAGCGCCCGGTCTTTCGCCTGAACCTGAACAAGGACTTCAAAGTTTTATCGCCCAGCACTTTGGCGGCAGTCGTGGATCATAATGATGTGCGGACGCCCAGCGGCAAAAAGCTGCGCGGCAAGGCGTTTCAGAAAAAGGAGGCGTAGTCAATGACAGGGACAGCGAGTTTTCGAGTCAAGGAAAATGTGCGCGTCCTGCGCGTCTCGACGGGTCGCCTGCATATCGTCTATGACACTCGCGAGTATCGTGAGATGGTTGGCTTGTGCACCGCCCGCCTTCATTATCCCGGTCTGCCGTGGATGATTCTTCGGTCGCCGGCCGATGTGTACCTGGATCGGTTCGTGAGAGAGTTCATGCGCGATACAGTCGTCCCGCATCTATGCACGCGATGTTACGCGGCGGCTGGGAGCGATCCTGATTTGCGGGCACTGGCTGACTCGTTTCAAGCCGTCATCGAGAAGGCGCGGTTGCAAGTTGTCATCTCGGACGCGGGCAAGTTAGTTACGCGGGCTGAGCAGAACTTTCGATCCAAGATGGACGACCTGTTTGATCTGGGTGATCTACTGCGGGAATACGGGCAGGAGTTGGTGCAGGTCGTTGGTAGCGATCATGTGAGCAGCATGACTGTGGCGGAGCTGGTCGACTTGTACCGAGGATGCAAATGGCTATGAGCAAAAGCAAAGTTACTATCGTCATCAGCAAGACGGGGCCGAGCGGCAATGCGTTTTTTATCATCGGCGAAGTCGCTAAGCAAATGCGAAGCGACGGCCGAACCAAGACGGACATCGCGCAGTTTCGCAAAGACGCGTTGGCAAGTCATAATTACGAAGACTTGCTCAAACTGTGCGGCAAGTACGTCAAAATCAGCATGATTGAATAGAGGAGATTAGCATGGAAGAAGATCAGATCAAAACAGGGTTTGGTGATGATCAGTATGTGGAGAAGGCTATCAGTGGGCGGCGGGTGCCAATCTCGCCGAGCCGGACGTATGTGATTGCTTGTACCAAGGACAGCGGTGGTGCATACTTTCGGCAGTTCACCCTGCCGGCCGGCGTTCCGAATACGGCCGAGCACGCATCATGGTACTTTCTGAACCGGCTGGACCTTATCTCATGTGTCTCGGCCAGCTACACGGTGGAAGACTATCGCAGTTTGAAAGAGGTCGGCAACGATGCTGCTAAAACTGGGTCGGACGTGGCATCTGATAAGTCCGGTCAGTCGGAGCAGCTTATGCTCCCCGATATTCTACGCCACGACTGATCCGATACCGCTGACAGACTTACAGCCGGGCATGCGCGTATGTAGAACGTGTCTGGCCTGTGCGGCCAAAGGTGTTTCGGCTGAAAGAGACATGGCGAAATACGTCATGGAGTTTTACAGGAAGGAGGCGATCCTTGTATCTGCAAGTCGGTCACAGTTGGATAGTCATGTGCAGTTGCGGCAAGACAGTTCAATTAGTGACAGAACCGAACAGTCAGATAGCTCGACCGATCATTCGGACGGCAGCTGACGGCAAGTGGGTGTATCAGGACGGTCGCGGCTGGACGTGTGGTCAGCCGGGTCATCGTCAAAACTTTTCAGCAACTATTAAGGAGTCGTGATGAAGTGGGTTCGGGCTTTTGTGAATGTGACCGCAGTTTTCATTCTGCCGATCTGTTTGTTCTTGGACATCTCGGTCGGCGTCATATCGGGGACGGTCAATGTCCTTTGGTTCATCGGTAAGGTTGCGCAGTTCCTGATCTTCCTGCCGGCCTATGCCTTCACCCCGTATCAGATGTGGAATATCATCAACGGGATTGCGCGGGCAACACCGATCCAGATCGTGCATCATGTGACACATCAGGAAGACACCGACTTCAACAGTTCGGTGTACTTGGAAGCGTATGCGACCAGAAAGGAGTTCGAGATATTCAGGTCAGCGGCCAATGCGTCTGGGCTGTGGGTGTCCGGCGTGCGGCGCCCTGAGCGCAATAACTACTTCTTCGTGAGACTGGGGTCGACGGACAAGTTCATTTACTTTTTGCGGATCGTCAATCATGACGCTAACCGCAACCAGCAACAGATTACAGGAGAATAAGCATGATGACCAAAGACGAAATTACGGCGGCCGTGGATGCGGAAGTGCGCACCTTTACCAAGGCGCTCAAGTCACAGTTCAGCGGTGGGTTGGAGTACGCCAAGGTGGCGCGGCGGGTCGGTCGGGCTCTAATTGCCGATGCGCGTGATACTCGCAAAGGTATGAAGAAAGCAGTCGAGGCGGCGAAGAAGACTGCGAAGAAAGACGCCAAGGCTGCCAAGAAAGCAGTCGAGGCGGCGAAGAAGACTGCGAAGAAGTCGGCCAAGAAATAAGCACAGCTCGGCGAGGCGTCGGCAGATTTACAAGGACTTATGGTGGGCGGACTGCCGGCTAAAACCATCGGAGCATCCCTCAATGAGCTGCGCTTTTGAATACCTAAATGATACTGGTCCGGTTCGTAGATTACTATATGTGATAGTAATCCTTTGTTGCTGTGTGGGAGTTGTGGTGTATGAATATCTGCAAAAACTGCGGGCGTCTGTTCGATCCTAACATCTTGCATATCTGCGGAGCGGTTGATATGACAGCCGTTACTGGCTATCAAAGAACAAGTACCAGCGTTTGTATTAGTTGCGGACAGGCGTATGCAGATGGTAGTTTGCATCTGTGCAATAGTCTTCGCCTAGTTTTGCAGAACTACCCAGAGTTGCAGTTGGTGGTTCCGAATGGCACATCGCTGATGACGCTGCTGAATTGGTCGGCAGCGTTACAAGGACATCTGTTGAAGATCCAAGGAGATCAGAATGCCTTTAGCGGATTGGGAAATTGAGTTGGCAGTCGACGTTCAAGACATGATTGCGCCTTTTGTTCCCTACTTGGTCAATCAAGCGGAGAATGGAAGGCGCATTCTGTCTTATGGCCTGAGTTCGCACGGTTACGATATGCGACTCAATGGAAACGCTGAGTTGTGGCGGGCCAAAAGCTATCACAGCACTTACACTGAGGCGCTGGATCCCAAGAAAATCCTCGAAGACGACTTTACGATGCTTCACAAAGTAAGGACATTGGAGGGTGGTGAGTACGTGGTCTTGCCACCACATGGTTTCATGCTGGGATCCAGCCTCGAGTGGTGGAACATTCCTGATGACATTCAAGTTGTGACCTACGGCAAGTCGACCTATGCGCGAGTAGGTTTGGTTGTCAATGTGACACCAATGGAAGCTGGTTGGTCGGGCAACTTGACCATCGAGATTTCCAATACGACCGACCGGCCGGTGGTGGTGTACTTGAATGAGGGGGTCGCGCAGGCAGTTTTTCATCGAGGAGAAAAGTGCCGGACGTCCTATGCAGAACGCAAAGGCAAGTATCAGGGCACTTTGGGTACGGTTGTTGCGAGGCCATAATGGACGAGCTAACTATGATGAACAAATACTGCCTAACGCTAAAGAAAGAACTGGTCAAGCCCGGTGCAGTTACTGAGTGTGATGTTCGCAGTCAAACGGTGAGTGGTGCACGTAAGATCGCATCTGAAAATGCTGGCACGGAAGGTTCACAAGTTTGGCTGGATTATCGCAGTTGCAGTTGCGTTGTTCTGCTCACGGATGTGGCTGGTGGACCAGGCATCGTCTTTCGAGATGTGGCAGGAGAGGTTAATCAGTCATGATGCTAACCGAACCGACTTCAATGTCGAAACTGTTTGAGTTGATTCTGCTTTCACTTTGTGTGGTGCTGGCAGTCCTGGGGACAGTTGCTTCCATTCGGGGCGTGATGCACAGAAATTTCTTCCATCCTGGCCCGTCGACTAACACGGCGACGAAGGCGATGGAGATGATGCTGTTGGCTGGATTGTGCGGCGGCACTATCATCGGCATCGTCCTAGCTTTGATTGCGAGGTAATCAATGGCAATTCAAATCCTATGTGACGAGTGTGGAAAACCAATTGGGAGAGATGGCGAGATCTTTGTAACTGGTACAGGTCGCGTGCTGATCGACGGCGTCGATAATAATATGCAATCTGCGGCGCTTTGCGGAAAGCACAAACCCGACAAGATGGATTGGTACCCTGGCGATTACAAAAATTGGCAGCCGCGAAACTGCACACACGTTAGCTTTGTGTATAACTACCCAACCCCGCCAGGTCGATAGGATACTCAAATGGAAACACGAATTGACGTACTGGATAAAGGTTACGTGGAGGTCATCGGCGATCCGTGGACGGAGAACCCTGACTTGTGGATTGCCAATGCGGCACGCGCTTCATTCGCCAAACGCTCGACTCAAATGACTGAGCGCGATGAGCGGCTGATCCGCGATCTGATGCACGATATTCACAAGTCGCCTTTACGGCATCGCGTCATCACTTTTGAGATCAAGGCGCCGTTAGTCGTGACTCGACAGTGGTTCAAGTATCATGTGGGTTCGAACCACGGTGAAGACAGCGCTGAGTTGTTGGGCCTGCCGGTGCACGGTAACGGTGATGACGGCAGCGATGACCCGATGTTTGGTCGCAACGAGATGAGCCGTCGCTACGTGACTCGCGAGCCGGAGTTCTATCATCCAAAAGAGTGGCGTAGCGCGCCGGAGATACGGCGGCAAGGTAGCGGCGGTCCAGTTGAGTCATCGGTTGCGCAAGCCATGGATCAGATGCAAACCTGGATCAATGAAACTTGCTTGCATGCTTATCAGAGAGCATTGAGTATCGGGGTCGCGGCTGAGCAGGCGCGTTTGCTGTTGCCGGCTTATGCGCTTTATACGAGTTGGTGGTGGACAGCATCTTATGATGGTGTCTTTCACTTTTTGGATCAGCGCTTGCGTGCTAATGCTCAGCATGAGATCACGCAGTACGCAAAAGCGATATATCAGTTGGTGCTATCAATCGCCCCAGTGGCAACTTCAGAAAGGCTCAAAGATGTTAAATTGGATGCGTAGCCCAGTCGTTCGGGTACTCAATCTATGCTTGTGGCTGTTCTTGTTGGCTATGGCGGGACCGAGATAAGATCATGAACACTGTGACACGGATCATCAAGTTCGATGGTATGTGGTCAGCATTCAGCAACTTTTCCAGCCTGCCAGATGACTCGGTCACTATCAACTTGCCAAACGGGCAGACGGTTTCGGTTGCAACAGTCGAGCATGGCTATCAGGCCAGCAAGGCCCAGGACTTGGATGTGGCAAAAGGGATTGTGGAAGCAGCCAATCCTGTTCAGGCTAAAAAGCTGGGTCAGGCAGTCAAGCTGAGCGATGACGAGATCAAGAAATGGGATCGTCGCAAACAGTTGGTGATGTTGCAGCTACTGACGGCCAAGTTCACATTGGCACCGCTGGCCGAATTACTGGATAGTTCGTCACCGGCAGTGCTGGTAGAAGGAAATTATTGGCACGATAATTACTGGGGATCCTGCCTCTGCCCAGAGTGCTCAATTAACAAGAAAGTTGTGTCCTATAATTTTCTGGGTCAAATGCTGATGTTTCTGCGAGACCGCCGAAGGGCCGAGAAATTAGGGTTTTCTAGGGAGTGGGCAACGTGGCGTGCCTGCGTGGCAGCCAACTATGGCGGTTTCGATTGGTGAGTGCATAATCTGTTATAATTTTCAGTAGGCAGAAAGGAGGCCCGATGACGTAGTTTTAGTACGGGTTCAGTCGGCGCAGATATCACATTCACCTCAGGAGATCAGCAATGTTGTTTGAGCAATGCAAAGCGAATAAAGGCGTGGCAATCACGGTCGGATACGATCCGATGGCGGCGGAGTTCAAGGCAGTTGTCATCAAAGCCGACGGGCAGAAGATGTTTCACAATTCGGACGCCGGCACGGTTTACGCCGAAGTCAAGAAATATCTCGGCGGTGCGGAACGCAATTCGCTGCTAGCCTTTCGGGGCATGGCGAAGACGATGCAGGTCAACTTGAAACTCATGAACTTGCAGCGGCGCAGCATGATCCCGGTGCTGAAGTCGGACGCGAGCAAGTTGAAGGCTGAGAAGAGCGACAAGTCGGAGAAGGGCGGGGTTGAGGCGGCGGTCAAGAAAGCGGCCAAAGTCGTCAAGAAGGTCGCCAAGAAGAAGTAACAGCGCGGAGCTGTAAGACTTGCGGTGGGTGGACAGTTGTGCGATAACCGCAGATGATAACGACCTCAAAAGAAAGGGTCATGAGATGAAGACAATCATCAGCAAGAGTGGCGATAAGATTTTCACGCCGCGGATGTTTCGGCAGTTCGTGTGTGGCAAAGACAGTGGTCATGTGGAGCCCTATCGGGGCGAAGTCAATTTGGTGAACGGCCACAATAAGCCGTGGAAGCGGTGCCCCTATTGTGACGGCATCATGGTCGTACGCTCGTTCCGCTTGACGGCGGACAATCAGATCATCCCCAACGTGCGCGCCGAGGGTCCCAAGCCCGAGAAGAAAGCGCGCAAGTCAGCGACGGCCAAGCAGCTCATAGATCGCATCCTCAAAAATAAACACATCAGTGGCCGGTTCACGGTCACGCGGGTCGGCCTGGGTCATGCGGTGTGCCGAATGCACAATGACATTACCTGGTCGCCGCGCAACGGCGGAGTCAAGCGCGATGACGATACCACGCGCTGCAAGCGTGAAGTCGAGTTGTACGCGGACCCGGCCTCGCAAAGCGTGGCAATCACGCTATACGGATGCCCCGGCTGGGGTGAGTGGTTCAAGGAAGCGGCGCGCAAGTCGCATATCAATCCGATTATCGACTTCAAGCACCCGAAGACGTATGCGGTCGGCCAGCAGCCGGTGGTCAAGGCCGATAAAGTGCCGGCTAAAAAGACGGCGAAGAAATAAGGAGGGCGGATAATGGCCCAGCAGACGTTTACTTTGCAAGGCGACGCGAAGTTGATTTTTGACTACCTCATGATGCAACCCGGGCAGAAGGCGACCATGGCCGAGATCGCCAAAGCCACAGGCGTCAGCTCGAATACGGTACGCTGGATGCCAGCCCGCCTGAAGTCGTGGCTGAATGAGTTTCGGATGAAGAAGAAAGGCGATGTGTTGCAGATCGCCTATGTGGCCCCGAAAGCCCCGCTGGAGGGGACGATCATCAACGTCGTGGCTCCGACGGCGAGTGGGGACGGCAAGAAGAAGAAGGGCGATGACAGTCCGGCGGTCGAGGCGAATAACTCGGCCAAAGCCGCGCAACTGATCTGGCCAGCTGCCCCAGCCATTCCGGATGTCAATAGTTCGTATGGTTGGTTCATGGAGCCGCCTTTCTACAAGCACCTGAAGAGCAAGGTGCTCACGTGGAATCTCAATTGTCGGTTTCAGGGTCCGCCCGGTATCGGCAAGTCGAGTGCGGTTGAAGTCTTGGCGGCTGAGAACTTTGTGCCACTGGTCAATATCGGCGCCGAGTCGGGCTTGCGCCTGCGGCAGTTGGTCGGCGGCCTGACAGATCGCGGCGCCTTTGAAGTCGCGCAGTTCGCGGCGGCAGTAGTCAATGGATGGTGGGCCAAGATTGACGAAGCAAACGCCATGGACCCGGACGCGGCTTTGGCGCTGAATGCTATCACGGCCCCGCCGTATATCCTGACGATTGCCGGCAAGTCGTATCCGGTCAACCCGGGGTTTCGGTTGTTTATCACCTATAACCACGGCCTAATCGGCACCAAGCCGCTGCCCGACTCGCTCAAGGATCGCTTGTACCCGTTTGTGGTTGAGTTCCCGGATCCGACCACGCTGGCCAAGATGTTAAAGTCGAACGGCGTGGATACGGACAAGCCGGAGGGCAAGTCGATTGTGGAGTTGGGCGCGGCCATTGCCGATGCGCGGCTGAAAGGTGGTCATCGTTACGATGTGACTTTGCGGCGGTTGAAGGATATGTGGGCAGACGTACAGGACGGGCTCTCGCCTTATAAAGCCGCGCAGTTCAGTATCGTCAACGGCATTGACGATGTGCGAGATCGGACGGCGGTCAAGCTCATTTGCGACGAGCTGAAGAAGAACGGGAAGCTGTTCTAAAGGAGACACAGCATGGCAAAATTCAAGCCGGTCCGGGTAAAGAAAACGCTCACGTTAGCGCAGATCGCGGATGGGTTGTCATCGGACATCGTCGGCGCGATCTACAGTGGAGTCGGCCGCACAACTCACGAGTATTTGGCTTCCGGTGATGATCTGGATGAGGTGGTCGAGCAAGATTTGAGTAAGCACGGGTTCAGCGAGACGGTGGACAAGTTGTCGAGTACACGCTTGCAAATCAATGTCGGCGGCGATGTGACTGGGTCCATGTGGAACAAGTATCAGGACCGGCCGATCATGCCGATGACCTACATGATGCGCATCTTTGCGCGGGCACTGCACGATGTGGCGAGCAAGTTACCGCCCTCGGTGTTTCGCTACAACTTGTGGCTGTGGGGCATGAAGCATGGCGACGATGTGGCGTGCATTACTGATCCGGAGTTGGGCAGTCAGCGTTTGTGTTATCGGCCCAATATCTACTCATCGGTGAACTCGACGGCCTTGTATTTGGGTAGCTGCTCGCAGGCCAGCTACTATAACAAGTTTCGCATGGCACCGGCCAATGAGTTTCGGGCGGTCGACCCGAATGACCTAGACGCGTTGGACGAGTCGCTGAAAGAGATCGGCACGTCCAAGCCGAACTTTATCGGGTCGGGCACGTACTTGGCTCCGATGCTGAAGCACTGGATGCAGTGGGAGCAGCAGTACGGTGACAGTCAAGCCCATCGGCTGGATGTTGTTATCACGGACGGCGCACTGTATGATTGGCAACCGTGCGGCGAGATTCAGTCGGATCGGCGCAACGGCGGTAAGTACGAGGGCATCGTCTTGCAGGTTGCTGACTACCGTGTCAGTGACATTCCCAGTTCCATGACTATGTATCGTATCCATGCGCACACGTTGGAGAACACGGTGCGCGACTTGTTGCTCGACTTTGTCCGCCGCTTGTTCTAAGAGGAGATGACACATGGCCAAGAAACCGACCATTACGATTTGTCGTTCGGAGCAGTGTTACAGTTGCGCGAACTGCGCAGATGTGGTCGCCGTTGAAGATGATAACGGCGAGCCCGAGAACATCATTGCTTGCAACTTGGAAGACCATGCGGTGGAGGGCAGTGGCAGTGAGTGCGAGCATTATCAGCACAGTGCTAAGGCGGAGGCCAAGTACGGCGGCTTCGTGGACGACGATGAGCAAGAAGATGAAGAGCGCGAACAGCTCAAAGCAGATGAGGAGACTATTGTGACCAGCAAAACCGTGAATGCCATTTTCCAGGGCGACTCGTTGGTGCAGATCGAAAAGATGCGGCCGGGTATGGAACACGTCGAAGTCAGTGTCGAGTTCCTGAATACTTGGAACAGCATCGTGGCGCTTTTGAAGCAGACGACCGAGGAGCAGATCACCAGTCTCAAACAGGTGCTGACCAAGCAGCTGCAGGACGGCAAGCAGCGGTTGCTCGAAGATCCCGCGCAGGCGGTTTTGGACGGCGCCGACAGTCTGCTGAACGGCACGGACTCGGACGAGAGCGAGGATGATGACGAAGAGGAAGATGCTGGGGACGAGGAGCTGGAAGATGACGAACTCGAAGACGATAACGATGAAGACGAAGAAGACGAAGAGCTTGAAGACGAAGAAGACGAAGAGCTTGAAGACGGAGATGAAGACGAAGAGTAGTCAGCGTCTGTGCGGAGCATGCTCAAGTCCTTTGCGTGCCGGCCAGGTCGACTTGTGCGGCGACTGCTGGATGATCGGGATTGGTTTGGGAGCTGCGGGAGCGACGGGCGGCGGTGAGTTGATACCTGACACCCTGGAAGAGAAAGTGCGTATCGAGCAGGTCAAGTTGTGGATGAAACAAAAGACCACCACCCTGTATATCCCGACCGTTAGAGTACGGCGCCGCACAGAATCCTAACTTGCATTAGCAAAACGACCACGCTGGGGAATTGGACCTGGCGTGGTCGTTTCTCCTTTGGGACTCAAGAAATTGGTGATTTTGAGATGTGTCACATCACACGGTTGCTAGATTACCGCTAGTTTCCGGTTACTATTGGTGCTTGATTTTATGACATAATCTGTTATAATTATGGTACGTTGCAAGCGATTTCCCGCCCAAAGGAGGCGTCTCATGACAGGTAGCATCACCACTACGTTTGCCGCAAATCCAAAGTACGTGCCAGTGCAGTACATCAAAGTCAAAAAAGGCGAAGTTATTGGTAAGCCGATTGAGCCAAAGTTCGTATGTGACGAGTGCAGCGCGGTCAAGCTGCAGTCGCAGGCGCGCATTTGGCAAAAGAATCAAATGTGGGTCGAGCACTTATTGTGCCCCGCGTGCTACAAGACAGTCAAAGAGGGCGGCAAGTTAGACATTGAATTGCAGGATACAATGTGGCTGTTCCCCGCGACGAAGCCGCACATAGAAAAGATTTTGGCGAAGGATGCGGCCATGAAGGCCAAAGCCGCGAAAAAAGAGCACGATAAGAAAATGAAACTGATCGAGAAAGAGCTCAAGGCGAAAGCCAAGATCAAGGCGGCGAAAAAGTTGGCCGCGAAGAAAGCGAAAGCGGCGAAGTTGCTCGCGCAGTTGCAGGCGAAAAAGTTGGCCGCGAAACTCAAGGCGAAGGCGAAGGCGCAGGCACTCAAGGAGAAATTGGCCGCGAAGAAAGCTTCGCTCAAGGCGAAGGCGCAGTCGAAAAAGCAAGCGCTGATTGACAAGAAGGCGGCTGAGGTTGCGGCCCGCAAGTTGGTCAAGGCGCAAAAGAAAGTCAAGCGGCTCATCAAGCGGCAGCATCAAATCCTGGTGCGATGGAATGCGGACCTGAAAAAGTTTGACAAGAAAATGCACGCCGCGAAGTATGAGCGTGTGGTCAAGATCTACAAGGCGCGCATTGCCAAGACGCTCAAGCGGATCAAGGTCACCAATAGCCGTATCGCCAAACTGCAAGCGCAGTTGAAGCAGTTGGCGTAGTCAATCGTTTCAGTCATCAGAAGGAGAATGACACATGAGCGAGCTGGATGAGATCAAGTCGGGGCTGGACGGCCTGAATGAGCAGCTGATGGAGCTGCAGCGCAACAACCACAACGGCCAGTGGGGTGCGAAGATCGAGCAGGTGCGGGCGGAGATCGCGATGCTCGAAGTGAAGATGGTCGCGGTCGCGCCGATGCCGCCCACGCACGACTATCGGGCGGTGATCAAGATGCAGTGGTCGGGTGAGACGACTTATGTGGTGCGCGACTGCTACAATGATCGAGAGGCAAAGGCGCTCGTCATCGAGATGCTCCGCAAGCAGTCGCATCAGCAGCATTGGAAGCTGCCGCCGGATGTGACGATCACGGTCGAGCAGTTGCCGGATGCGCGGATCGTCGAAGTGCACGAGCTCACTTACGAGATCGACTGAGGAGGTCGGCATGTTTATTGTGATTGTTCAGCGGCCGCGTTTGTGATGTCGCGCAATAACGATTAGTTATCAGTTATCGCTCACCAAAGGAGTTGAGTCATGACAGCTCACGAAAAAGTTAGACGCCTCATCAAGGCGGTTTTGCAAGGCGAGGCGGTTGATAAGGACGAGGTCATCGTGCCGGTGTCGGAAGTGGTGCACGAGATCGTTCAGGGCTTGCTGAACGATAGCCGACAGATTTTGATCCTCTCGCAATCGACGCCGGTGGTCGGCGACGAACTGATTATCAAATAGTTATCACTCACCAAAGGAGATGAGACAATGACGATGAAGAACACGAAGTTGGCGGAAGCGGTCGCGCAGTTCCCGGTCGGCACGGAAGTTAATTACGAAGGTCACGAGTCGGACGGCACGGAGTCGGCGGGCACGGTGATCAGTTACGTCCTGAACCTGTTTGGTCGCCCGCTGGTGCGGTTCGAGACGAAGACGGGCAACGTGCTGAGCGCCTATACGAGCGAGCTGACAATCGTGCATCCGGAGCGGAAGCAGTTGGCGGCCGAGGCGGACGCGATCCTGACGACGAACGGCAAACAGGCCGGTGAGTTGTTCAGCGAGCTGGCGCGCTTGCAGCGCAATTGGGATGAGGGCATCGAGATGGAGCACTACTTCGATTATGGCGAGTTCAGCGGCGCGGCTTGCGAGCGCGGTCGGCAGAAAGACCAGACCGAGATCATCGCCCGCTACGGGCTGACGCCTGCGCAGGCGGAAGCGTTGCTGATCGAGCGCACCGACTACAAGACCATGCACTTCAGCGGCTGGATCCGGTAAAGGAGGAACAGCATGGGCAATAAAATTACCAATGCGGAGTTGCTGCAAAAGTTGGCCGAGCAGGATGCGCGCTTGGAAGGGCTGACGCGCAACTATGAGCGCGGGCTGATCAGCAAGCAGGAGCAGTTGGAAGTGATTATTGAGGTATTGGCCAACAAGTTTCGCTTGATGCGTGAGTACGCGGCCAAACTCGAAGCGCAATTGGCCACGTATACAGAGCTGGGCAAAGACATTGACCAGCTGGGATTGTTGGAGCGGTGGCGTATTGAAGAAGCGATGGAACTGCGCGAGATCGGAAAGGATGTCCGCGATGACAAAACTCAATAAGTCGAATTTTGACGCGATGTGCCGCTTATTGGACATCGCGTCGTCTGATGTCGTGGGCCTGGATCTGGTCGGCGTTATCAATCGCATCGCCGAGCGCGTGAAGAAGGTTGGTCAGGATTTGGATGTGCTTTTGTACGAGGCCAACGACTCGAAAGCCCGCGCTGATGAAGCGAAGCAGGCGCTCGAAGTTGCACAGCAACAGCAGCGGTACGGCCTATAACGGGATGGACTATGACTAAAGGAGACCGGTCATGAAGTTTGAATTGAAGTTCGGCGGCATACATCAGATGTGGCACACGCAGCTGGAAGGTTTGAATAAAGAGCAGGTCGCGAAAGTGGAAGGCATTATCGGCAGCAATTACGTGGACAGCTTGGCCTACAAGTTGCGGACAGATTGCGGTGCCTTTCTGCAAGGTAATGAGGACGGCTGGATCTTGATTGAGTTCTGGCACCCAGACTCGGCACTGTGCCGGCCGTTTATGGATTACTTGAATGCGAGAGTTTTTGATGACCAGCCATCCGCAGTGATCGTCAAGAAACTATACAAGCCATCAGATCCGGGTATGTTGGACGAGGCGTGTATGCTGGGCGTCAAGGCGAAAGAGTTGGGCGCCAGTGTGTGGTCAGTCGGTGCGGGTGGTAGTTTGGAACACTTGGTCGAGATCACGGTTGGCATGACCGATGCTTACAACCTCGGGTGGTTTGCCGGATATTGTGCGGCGCAAGGCTGGTCAGATAAGCGGTAAAGGAGACGCGCATGACCTATAAAATCGTTGAGGCGGATGACAGTCAGTTGGATGACTTGCGGCGGAAAGTGCGCGCTGCGCGGAAGTGGTTGGAGGAGTATTACGCGGCTAACAAAGTCCCGGGCAGCGACTTGTGGGACAATCGGGTGGAGATACGTCATGGATCGGCGACCGTTGCTTTCGTGGCGCCGTATCTCCTGGGACAGCGTTCGCTGATTAAGATACAGCACGTCTTGGGCTTTCGCAAAGATGGTTCGGTCGTGTGGCACGTTATCAACCCAATAACTGAGCGCGAGATGACTCAGCACGTTATCACGGCGAAAGAGATCGAAGACATCTGCGCCAAGTATGAAAATAGTTTAGCGAATAATCACTGATCATTATTACGTTTTTTTTATAATTTGTGATATACAACCATGAAACTAGATAAGATCATAGCCGGTGATAGTGCTTTGGTACTGCAAAGATTCGAGGAAGGCTGCATAGATCTTACCGTGACATCTCCGCCCTATGATAATATGAAAGGATATGGCGATAGTGGCCACACATTCAAATTTAAAGAGATAGCCAGACAGCTATATCGTGTTACAGCTATCGGCGGTGTGGTTGTTTGGGTGGTCAATGATGCAGTAATAAAGGGAAGTGAAACCGGCACTTCTTTTAGACAAGCACTTTACTTTATACATCTGGGTTTCAAATTACATGATACTATGATTTATAAAAAGACAGGTATGTCAAAAGCAAGTGTAAATAGATACCATCAGATCTTTGAGTATATGTTCGTTTTCTCGAAAGATCGGGCGCCCAAGACGTTCAACCCAATAAAGGATAGGAAAAATAAGTACGTCGGATTACTTGGAGGAAATGCAGTTGGTGGTAAATCTTTGCGCGGTGAGTACGGTATGCGATTTAATGTCTGGGAATATGCGAACGGCAAAAATCATACAGCTAGATGGGATGACGAAGCCTTCGATCATCCAGCGCCGTTCCCGGAAAAATTGGCGCAGGATCACATTATTACGTGGTCGAATAAAGGGGACATTGTACTGGATTGTTTTGCTGGTAGTGGCACCACTCTAAAAATGGCAAAATTAGAAAAACGGCATTATATTGGAATTGAGAGGAATAAAAGTTATGTGGCTATAGCGCGAAGTAGAGTATCATCGGTATGAAGCCAAAATTAGTTTACACTCGGTCGCATTTACCAACAGTGCTTGCCCGAGCGCACATTGTCTGATCGAATTCTCAGCATCTGAACGCAGTACGGAACGGGCTTCCCGATAGTGGCAAATAGCCCCGCAGAAACAGTGCAAAGCAGCGTAATGATATAATTTGATTGTTCACACGCTCACCAAAGGAGAGAGACATGGCTGATAACAAACGGCCGGCAGTGCCGGTGACCTATACGCCGCGGGTCTTCAAGCAGCGAATGTTCAAGAACTTTTTTCGGGTGGATGATAAGTTGTGGTCGGGCGAGTATCCGGGCGCTTACGATACGCGGCAGGGCAGCGCGCATTTGCGGTTGAGCAATGTCTTGCGCGTCAGTGGGGCGACGGCATTTCTCGACCTGACGGATGCCAAAGATCGGCGTTACGTCGAAGACTATCATCAGTACCTGCCGAACGAAATTGTGTACGCGTCTTACCCGGTGGTGGATGAGTCGGTGCCGACGCCGGCTTACATGATCTCGATCCTGGACCAGATTTATTTGTGGCAGCGGGAAGGGCGCGTGGTATACATGCACTGTCGGGGTGGCATCGGCCGGTCGGGTACGGTGGTCGGTTGCTACCTAATGGAGTCGGGGTTGGCGGTTTCACACACGGTCATCCCGGTCTTGCGCAACTTGCGGCAGATCGCTGATTGCTGGGATATCATGTGCCCGAACACTATCAGTCAGCGCAGCTATATCGAGCAGTGGCTGGCTTATCGTAACAGTTGGCTCACAAAGGAGAGCGACCATGAGGATCAAGGGACAGAAGGACGAGACGTTGAACGACCAGCAGATGGCAGCCGTGAAAGCGCCGCTGAACAAGCCGGTGGTTATTCTGGCTGGGCCGGGGAGTGGCAAGACCACGGTACTCAAGCATCGTTTGATCTGGATGCTGGACGAGATGGGCGTCAGTCCGAGCGAAGTCGTAGCGGTCACATTCACTACGAATATGGCGTCGGAGTTGGCCGTCCGACTAAGCGCGCACGGCGTCGCCGTTCCCGAGAGGCAGATCTCAACGATCCACGCCTTCGCTTTACGAACCCTCGCACGACTCGGGTTCAAAAAGCAGAAGACGAAGGATTGGAAAATTCGAGCGACCATTCAATCAGCATTGGACCGGATGAATTGGAAGGTGACGGCGCGTAGTGTGCGCTGGTGGATCGACCGCTCGAAGCAAGACGGTATCAATCAGACGCGCCAGCCGCTGATTGATTACTTTACGCAGCACCTGGGAGGCGAGTTGAAGAAGACGGAGGTCGCGTATCTGTGCGACATCGCCATTGAGATTATGCAGATGCAGTCGCAGGATGACGCGCTGACATACGTGGACATGGTCAATGAGTTGTGGCAAGTTTTGCAGGATCCGGAGCAGCTCAAACGGGTGCAGGCCTGGTACAAGTACGTGCTGGTCGACGAAGGTCAAGACACGTTTGAGTTGGCCATCAAAATCCTGCGCAAGATCGCGCCGCAAAACTTCTTCATCGTCGGCGACAGCGATCAGATGCTGTTCCGGTTCTCGGGTTCATCGCCTGAGGTCAACTTGTATGCGACGGCCAAGGAAGGTGTGGCACTCAAGTTGGAAACGAATTATCGCAGCTTGCCACGCATTGTGAAGGCGGCGAATAACTTGATTGCCGCGAACTACACCGGCGACAAGAAGCAGTTTCAAAAGACGTTGGTGGCGGCGCGTGAAGATGACGGTCTGCCATGCGTCTTTTATCGCGAGTGCGCGACTCCTGAGCATGAGATGGAGTTCGTCATTCAGACGATGAAAGAGCAGGAGTACAAACCCCAGCAATGCTTTATCAGCGTGCGCACCAATGCGCAGTTGGGTGTGGTCGAGCGTGCGCTGGCCAAGGCGGGCATTCCGGTCGTGTTGCTCGGGGCTACGGGCTTCTTCAGCCGGCCGCACATTCAGACAGTCATGGCTTACTTGCGGCTGGCTGTCAACCCGAATGACGACGAAGCTTTTGAGCGCATCTATAACATCTCATCGGCTGAGTTCACCAATCGGGCCGGCCAATACATTCCGCACCGCTACCTGGGTAATGTGTTCCTGGGCGGGCTCAAGCGGCAGGGTCAGAGCTATTACTACGGCCTAATGCGCAACGATTACGATAGCCGGTTCAAGAGCGGCGCAACCGACTTGCGCGAGTTCATCGGCCAGATGATGGCGCTGAGGAATGCGGGGCCGCTCACGGCTTTGACCAGCGCGATTGACGGCTCGTTCATGCCACACTATGCGTTCGAGAATGGCATGCGGGCGAATGATCCCAGTGACGATGACGACGTGGTAGCTGATCTGGCCGCGCTCAAACAGTTTGCAGGCGGCTACTCAAAGATCGCGGACTTCGTTGAGTTTGTGGACGGCATGGTCAAGAAAGAATCCCGCGAGGAAGATCGGGCTGTCAGTGTGGTGGCTGGCACCGGCCATCGCTTGAAAGGTCAAGAGCGACCGATCATGTTCGCACTCGGCTGGTGCGAGGGCCTGCTGCCGCATCGGCGTTCGTATGATACGGCGTTGCGTGGTATGGCGACGCGGATTGCGGACGGAGTGCGTGAGTTGCCGATCCTGACCAATGGATCGGTTGAAGATGAGCGGTGCGTGTCCTACGTCATCCTGACGCGCGCCAAGGATCGGGTGTATATCACATCCTTTGAGCACTGGGGTGATGCGGACGTGGCGCCCAGCCGCTTTATCAAGGAGTTGGGCGTGTTTCCGGAAGGGCTGTTAGAGTAGTTACTAACAGATCGCGGTATTAGCAAATGACCGCGCTATAAACTAGGCTAGTTGCAGTCAATCAGTTTATAGCGCGGTCGTCTGCTCTCAGGTCACAGAAGTGCACAGCAGGGTGAGAAACTGGTTGCTAAAATAACCAGTTGCATTATCGAGTACAATCGTATAGAATTTTGGTATCGGAAGACGTGCCGATAACAGGTCGTCTCGGACGTTAGGGTGCGGGCCTAAACTGCGGATGCCGGCTATCCAAAGTTTGTGTGAGCAGCACAACTGTTGTCGGCACGGCTTTCGATACCAAGTTAGTTTATGGGCCCATAATTCAATGGCAGAATAGCACTCTCATAAAGTGTTTGTTTGCAGGTTCAAGTCCTGCTGGGCCCACTAGCACAAGTCGCTGCCTAGCGCGGTGAAGAATCAGTTAGCGTAGTTACTTGTGTGAGATGCTGGACGGTACGCTGGCACATACTTTCAAGCCGACCACAATTTAGCCTTGAACAAGCACTCCTGACTGGCCCATTTAGTCGGCGGGCAACGTACCGCGGTCAGGTTTTTATCATCACTAGGAGACGCATGATACACATTATCGAACCTGACAGGACGCAGTACACATGCAGAGGTGATGCCCAGACTTCGCACCAGCCACAGATCGTCCATCTCATTGACTACGGCATCTCGCGCATCGGCATCTGCCGATTGTGCGTCATAGTGTATATCTCAAAGAAGACAAACACCGACAGTCGAAAGAAAGAGGAATAGTATGCAGATCACAAAGACGTTCAAGTTCAGTTACGCGCACATTCTTCCTAATCATAAGGGTCGCTGCGCATCACTCCACGGGCACAACACCACCCTGGAAGTGACGGTGGACGCGAATGACCGCACATCACTCGAACGGCCCGACAAGTCGGACGATGGGATGGTGGTCGATTTTTCCGAACTCAAGGAGCTGGTTGAGCGGCTGGTCGTCAAGCCATTGGATCATCGGTTCTTGGCGAAAGGCGATGAGTGGCCGGCACGCATCGCTCAGATTTTGGCACGTGATCCGATTACTGACAACCTATCCAATGACTTGTCACTGGCTTTGCAGTTGGACGATGGTCAGTCAATCATGGTGCAGATTGTAGAGCTCGGGTTCCGAACGACGGCCGAGAACTTGGCACAGTGGGTGTTTGAAACACTGTTTGATGCTGCGGCCGATGCGGACTTTCGCGTTCTGAAAGTCGTGTGGTGGGAGACGGATACCGGCCGGGCCGAGTACACGCTGGATGATCACTCTCGCAAAGTTCTTTCCTAAAGGAGACACGTAATGTCAGACAGCATTGTGTTAGCAGATACGGCAAGTCAGAATGTGAGCGTGCAGGCGAAGCGATACACGGTCAAGGAGATCTTCGGACCTACAGTCCAGGGAGAAGGTCCGATGGCTGGTAAGATGACCGTCTTTCTTCGCTTTCATTTGTGCGATGGAGACGCTCACGGGAATTTCTGCAGCTGGTGTGACACTCGTGAGACATGGGATAAAGCACACCCTTTATTCAATAAACATGAGCGGATGACGGCGGCCGAGATCGTGGCGAAGATCACGGAACTGTATTCTGCAAAGTTTCCTACGACGGCCATGTATGAGTTGATGCCGTGGGTCACTATTAGCGGCGGCAATCCGATGATCCAATTGGATCGCGAACTTGTGACTGCTTTGAGTGAAGAGGGATTCCTTTTGCAGATCGAGACGCAAGGCACCAAGTACGATCCGCTGCTGGTCGAGCTGCTCGACTACGTGGTTGTGTCACCCAAGCCGCCCAGTTCCGGTTTGCGGCCATTGACCGACGATCAGTTGCATCTGTGGGAGTTTGCGCGCCGTTCCGGAGTCTCGGTCGCATTCAAGTTCGTGGTTTTTGATGAGAAGGATTTTGAGTACGTGGTTCGGTGTAGCGAGGTCCTGGATCAGAACGTAAGCATTTACTTGCAGGCGGGTACGCCGGTTATGGACGATGCCGAGCGCGCTGTAGCAGCTGGCCACCCTGACTTTGGTGATGCCGCGGCCACGGACCTGGCAATTGACAAGGTGTTGAGCAGCTATCGTCACTTGGTCGATATGTGGTTGAGTAGTGGTAAGATGCCCAACGCGGTTATCCTGCCACAACTGCACGTGCTGATATGGGGCCGGCGGAAGGGCGTGTGAACCATGAGTTACAGCGTCGTTCGGCGAGACGTGTTTGGACATTACGTCGTCAGTGACGGCAGCATCATTCGACCGCGACCGCACATCAGCCCGGATCCTTTCGCGACCGGTGATCGAGTTCGGTGCTATGCGCACAGACGGTTGTCGGTGCACCTGCGTGAAGTATCCGAAAGCGGCCGGATCAAGACACTTGGTCGGCAAGCGCATTGGATGAATACGTCTGTGACTATCACCGCGCATCGTCACATGTTCGAAGCCTGGACGGCTAAACTTTCACGCTCGACGAGCTAAAGTTTTGGATCATGTGTAGCGTCCGGATTTCGTTGAGTCACGATGAAGATGCTAAGGCCCATGCTATTGAAAAGAAGGCCGGCTTGTTGCTGGCATAACCATAAGGAGATCAGTTATGCAAACCATTCCGCTATTGAAGAACGAGCAAGTTGTCACGGCACTGCAAGCGCAAGTCGGTCGTGAGCAGCGTAACCAGAACTTTTACCGGCTGTTCACCGCGTGGTCGGACCGGGCCGGCTATCGGCACCTGACTGTGCGCTATCGCCAGCAAGCAGTTGAGGAGGGCCAGCACAGTCAGCGGTTCATGGACTTCCTGACGACCAGTGATTGTTCAATCCTGACGCTGGATGTCCCGATGGCTGAAGCGCCGCAGGCAAGCATCCTGGGTGATCCGAGTTTGCGCGAGTGGTTGGTCGCGGCCTTGGAAGCCGAAGAGCAGACGCTTGATGACTTGACGAGCATCATGGACGACGCGATGGCTGCTAACGACTACCTGACCCAGACGTTCATGCAGGACATGCTGGAAGAGCAGCGCACCGAAGTCCATGAGGCGCGGCAGATGGTCACCTTGGTCAGCAATTTGAGTGATCCGACTATGCTGGAGGTGGTATTGGATGCCTAATAATCGAGAAAAGATTTATCAGATTCGGCTAGAGTGCGGATGTGTTATCCGCACTCAATATCGTTGGTTGTTGGAACTACAAAACGTATTCTTCTGCTTTACCCACAAGGGTTGGAAAGATAAAGTAGGTTCAGTTACAGAAAGCAAGTGATACATGACGATAAGAATTTTGCAAGACAACACGCGGATCATGTACTGCGCCGGCAATAGAAAGATTCGCCATAAGCGAGTACAGCTCGGCCTATCCCGCACTATCAAGGATGGAAAGATCGTGTTTGTCGCTGAGTGCCCGTACTGCAAGCAGGTTTATCAATCGAACCTGGCAGTCCCGGTTCAGCCATGAAGGATATAATAAAATGGCGGGCGAACGTCCCGGTCAAGATGGTCAAACAGTTTTGGCCGGGACGTTACGGTGCGACCATACCTGAAGCGGTCAAATGGTTTGTAAACAAGTACGGTGTTCCACCTCAGTTAGTGGTTTGTGATAAACGGGACACTAAAGTACGTCAGCCAATAGTCCGCATGTGGGCGTCCAATATACCGACACCATTAGAGGAGTATCATGGACAGCACGCTAACCTCCGAAGAACTAGAACGGCTGTACCGAGAGAATCGGTACGTCGTCCTGCTAAAACAAAGTCTAAGTCACCTAGCTCCTCTCGATCTGCCAATCGCTGATATAAAATCGGGACTAGCTAAAGGTGCATATAGGCTGATTACTGAGCCGATGTCTGGACGGCGTTGCGTTGTCATTGCTGAAGTGCCTGAGTCGCAAAAGCGCATGCCGCGTCCGGGCCGCTCAATGTTTGACGGTCTAGCTGATCACCAGCGTTGGGAGCGTATCACGTCCTTAGCGCTCAACCTGATTATGCTGGCCACGCTGGTAACCGTTTTAGCAATAAGCCACACATTTTAGCAACAGGTCACAAATGAAACTGCATCTGCATCTGCATCGTTGGACACGTTGGGAGATCGGCTTCTATCCGCCCGATGAGTTCTGGTCTGTGCGGCACTGCCGTATCTGTGGTAAGCAGCAGGTGCGGTCAGTACGTTCAGAAGATCATAGGCAGTATGCGCGGCTGTTTCTACTAATCGGCCTACTGGCTTGTGTGACGGTTATTAGTGTGTGGTACATAGTATCTCACAACTGGTGAACTTATGCGAGTTATCATCGCGGGCAGTCGGACAGTCGGTGGCGGATCAATGGCCCACGCCTATCAAGTAGTGTGTATGGCAATTGAGATGTCGGGTCTTGAGATCACTGAGGTCGTTAGCGGTGCCGGCGGTTCTGTAGATGTGAGTGGAGAGCGATGGGCGGCTGCGCACGATATCCACGTCACTCAATTTATCCCCGACTGGGATAAGTTTGGAACAGGTGCTGGTCCAATTCGTAACCAGCAGATGGCAAAATACGCGGAAGCGCTCATCGCAGTGTGGGATGGAAGATCACACGGTACCCGTGATATGATTGGTAAGGCGAAAAGATTAGGGCTCACGGTCAAGGTATACCTATGGACTCCCAAAGGAAAGAATGGCGCTACAAAGACTGGACGCCCGAACTCTCGCTCCTGATAGATAAGTGGAAGCGGCGGTTGGAGTTTTATCGCTATCAAACCGATTATGAAGAAGTGTACTACAACTTGGGCATAGTTATTTTAGTTTTGCAGCACAAAATCGTGCCGTGGAACATTGATAACATGCTGGCCGTGATGCTGAACGCCGAGCTGCGTTCCATGCCTTACTTGAAGCGCAAAAAACTGATCACTTACATGGCAGGTGTGTATGCCCGCAACTTCCAAGAAAAACGTCGCGTTCGTGCTAGACGTAAATCTAGCCAAGCAGGACATCGCAGCGATAAAAGCAATGTCAGTGCTGAGTGACATACCCGATAAGATAAAGATCATTACTTTTGGACGGGGATCTTGGACGATGACTATCCTACCATCATCTCTCTCTCCTAAAGCTCTTTATAAGACGTTATAATCTGAAACCAGAACTGATGTTAGTGCGCAAAGTAGGCCGCACTATGCAAGTGCAGTTTTGGCATCCTCATTTGCGAATTATCGCGGGAGACAAGCGAGCATGAGAATTGTAGCTACCGGTCTTTCCGTCATGGCAACTTTGAGCGAATGGCATCGGTCGGATCGTAGATCGCCGAGTCACATGCGCTCAATCGACTTTCTGGTTCCCAGCGTACTCGGTGATAAGGTTGAATTGACTTATCACTTTGCCGCAGACCACTCCTTTTCTGATGACGATGCACTGAACCACTTGCGAAGCAAGATCAGTCCGGGCATCGAGCTAAAAGTCGTCAGCTAGTTGGTTGCATCATTATTCGAGGAGGTGCTATGCGGTGACTAATGTGTGACCTGCGATTGCGCGTATCCACCATCACTATTTAGTTTTAGGAGATTCGATCATGGCAGTCAAGAAGGTGCGGAAGGCCAAGAAGGCCGTCAAGCCGGTTCGCAAGCAGAAGGCCGTGCGCACGAAGCGCGAGAAGAAACTGCGCGAGAAGAAAGTTCGCACGCCGCGCGCCGAGAAAGTCACCAAATCCAAAGTCCAAGTTGAAGAGGGCCCTATCAAAATGAGCACCAAGCTGAATGTCGACCGTATCGTCATCGCCGCCGGCCAGTTCAAGGCTTGCAAAGTGTTCCTCAAGCCGGCGAATGACGAAGTGTTGACGCCCCGCCAGGCCATCACCCTGCTCAAGACGCTCAATGACGAGCACACCAAGCAGATTGGCGAGTCAGGCGACGTGGACCCGGATGCGGAAGTTGAGATCGAGGAAGACGACGAGGACGAGGAGAGCGACGTCGACGGTGACGAAGACGAGGCCGAGGAAGAGACGCCCAAGTCCAAGAAGGCAGCCAAAGCCAAGAAAGCCAAAGCCAAAGACGAAGATGAGGATGAGGAGGACGAAGAGGACGAAGACGAGGAAGAAGACGAAGACGAGGACGAGGACGAAGACGAGGAAGAGGATGAGAAGCCGGCGAAGAAAGGCAAGAAGTCGGCCAAGTCCGCCAAGCCCGAGAAGAAGGGCAAGAAGAGCAAGAAATCCAGTGACGACTTTGACCTGGACGAGCTCCTGTCCGACGACGAGGAAGAATAATCAGCAGGTCGCACGTTAGTGCTTTGGGCGGGTCATTCAGGTGATGGGTGGCCCGCCCATAACGACTATGCTACCAATACGAACACCTAATCCCGGTCCTTTTGACACAGATTGGCGTCCACCATATCAAGTCAGCCGAGCGGTTCCTGAAAGCGTAGTTTCGTATTACTACACGATCCGGCGCAGTTCAGGCAACCCAATACCAGCTGAGTTCACACCTTACCAGTTTCACAAGGAGGCCGATCTGCTGATGAAAGAGTTAGGGTTCGAGACAGTCATGCGCGTATTGGCTTTCATGGGCACGGCCAATAGTCGCTTCTATCAAAGCCCATTTGCACTAGCCAGTGTCCGCAAAGCAATGGTGGAGATGGAGCAGGCGCGCAAGGAGTTGCGTGAATACTCCGGATTTATCGGGCCGCGCGGATTGCGGAAACTATAAGGACACTCGGACAATGAAAGTCAAAGAAGGCAATCGCACAGTCGCCGGCGAGTATATTGGCACTTACGGCGGTCTCATCAAAGTCAATAACGTCATCGGACTCCGCAAAGGCAAGGATGACAAAAAGCGTCTGATGTTCCGTATCAAATCAGATCCTGACCAGGCGACGGGCAAACGGGCGCAGGTGCCGTGCAGTTTCGTGTGGGAGTTTGATGATCCGCGTACCACAGCAGCCTTGGGCGCTTTGGGAGTTGACGCGGCAAAGTTGAAACAGATATCTGAAAAGTCAGGTGTGGAAAAGGCTATCACCTACTTTGACGAGCAGGCTGAGGAAAAGGGTTTTCGTGTGACAACCTATGTCCGCGAAGACGGTGGGTTTGGCGGAGCTCTGCGGCCCTATGAAGGCAAAGAGTTTCGTTGGCGCTTTGTGCGCTGGTCTAATCGTGACCGCGAGACTAACAAACCGATCTACGAAGAAATCCCATCCAAAAAGGCGGAGGGTCGCGATGGTAAGCCGTATGTTCGGGCGGCTTATAAGCGGGTGTGGGCTGAGTTCGTCAGTGTGGAGGGCCCGCGCAAGGGTGCGGTGCAGAAACGCATGCTGGCCTACCCGGTGGTTGAGGGCGAAGATGGCGAGTGGGAGTTGGACGGAGAGTCGTCCCCGATGGCCGGTGAATTCCTGAGCCTGCTCACGGCACACGATATCCCTATCAAGTCATTGGATCCGGACAAGCACTTCAAAGATCCGAAGAACGGCTTGCCCGAACTCGAAAAGCTGATGCTAAAAAAGGCGGACAGCGTCGTGTTGGAAGGTGAAGTCAAGAACGGCTGGTTGGGTCGTGTGAAGCTTCCCAAGCTTGGCGATAAGGCCAAGTCCGATGATAGCCCAGTCGATATTGGTGAGGATAGCGCGGTCGACCCCGAATTGCTCAGCAAGTTCAATACCATGCTGGAAAAGCGTGTCCGTAAGGCCTTGGCAAAATCGGCCTGGAACGGCGAGGGCAAGTTGAGCAATGCTGGTCAGGAGTGGGTTGATGAGAAACTCAAACCACTGACTGAAAAAGGCATCAAGGTCGGCAAGTTCGCGAGTGACAAACAAGTCAAGGTGGCAATTGCCTACTTGAAAGAAAAGCATCCCCTAGCGTAAACCAGTGCGGGTGGGTCGGGAATGCCCGGCCCGCCCGTTTTCTGTCTATGGCAACCATTGAAGAAATCCGCAAAGCAATCGACCTGCGTACTGTAATCAAGCTGGAAGGTAAGTCGGACAATCACAAGAGTTACCTTAGCGGCTACTGTCCGTTTCACGAGAATCCCGAGACAAGTCAGACGGCCAGCTTTCTGCTGTGGCCCGATCACTTCAAATGCCTTAGTGTCAATTGCGGAATCTCAGGCGATGTGTTCAACTGGTTCGCCTACAGGTTGGGCATCGGCGTTAGTACTCCGCTAAAGGGTAGTTTGTTTCGGCAAGTTATTCAGGAGATCGAGCGTGCATACCCGGCTCTAGTCTCACGCGATAACGACCAGCCGGTCGGTGAGCGTATAAAACTGCATAAGTCAGAGGTGGAGCAAAAGCCGGATGTCAAACGAGCATATCTGGACTTGCCGGGTTTAGCTAAAACTTATCACGACTATCTGATGCGTTCCCCGGAGCGTATCAACTATTTTCTATCACGCGGGTTCACAATGCGTACCATCAAAACCGAGTTATGGGGTTGGGATGGTCAGAACTACGTGATTACAGTGTGGCGGGGTAAGCCGCAGCACAGTCGCTTATTGACTTTGCGACTTCGGATAGCAAAGGATAAGCAAGACGATAACCAGTCACGATACTCGGGTGTCAAAGGTTACAATGCGCAGATGCTATACAATCGCGCCGCTATGATGTGGTGTATAGCTAATGAAGCCAAAGTATTGTTGGTTTTTTACGGTGAGCTAGACGCTCGCCTAGCCTGGCAGGATGGTATCCCGTCTGTCAGTCCAACTAACGGGGCCTTGGCCGTCCTACCCGAGTGGTTCAAAAAGTATGGTGGTGATCTGGTCTTCGTTCCCGATAAGAATGAGGAGTCAGCGGCTTGGGCCGATGCAGGTGAGTTCGGCTCGCGCGGTTGGATCGCACACTTGCCGGAAGGTGACTTCAAAGACTACGGTGAGTTTTACGCTGATCAGCGGCGAGCAGCTGATAAGCTGTGCCATATCGTCAAAGCACAAACAGGATTGACGATAGTTCGGCGGTTATAATCCCAAAAATCGGGTTATATCAGGAATTTTCCCCGCTCACGGTAGAATGGACAGAAGCAGAGAAATTTTATCTCGTTGAAACTCCCGCCGGGATTTAACATTCGGGCGGTGTTTTGGTGTCAATTCCCAAAATAGTGCACCACACGAACTAAAAAGTGATTACCTGGGTACTTTGATAAAACCCACTGAACCTTAAAAATTGGTGAGCAAGGGTACAGGAAAGTTTAGGATTGGGACCCTTGCATCGGTGTTCCTGACGGGTGAAAAAACAACGAGCAAGCACTGATGAGATGCAGCATTCACCGGTAAATCAAGGCTTGTTTTTAGGTGCGAGTACGTTAACGTTCGAGGGTGTCTGCAGTCGAAAGTGTCCCGCAGGTGGTTTTTTTTGATGTTTCTGATGACCGCCGCAAAAATTTCCGCGTGTTAATATTAATTAATGTTGTTACGGTGCAGAACAGGGGTGCAAATGTGATACGGCATGCCTAATATATTTTGTTTTTCGTTTTTTTGCTGCTGCTACTTATGTCGCACAAACTGCGATTTTGAAAATCCACGTTCCTGAAAAGCGAAAGGACACGACTCAATGCGTTATCGCATAACTGACGAGCCTTTGCTGGATAGCAAAGCGGACATGATAGTGATAACCACCAATGGAAAGTTGGACGCTGCTCAAATGCAGGCCAAGTTGCAAGTCGGGATCGCCTATCAAGCCAGTCAGCGGTGGCCGTGGTTGTCACGTGCCATCGCCTCTGAAGTGTTGGAAGGTAAGAACCCGGGCATGTATAAACTGTCCGGCACTGCTCAATGGGTGTTTGGTTTTGTGGCCTTTCCGATCCCGCCTGAAAAGCCGCGGCGTGATAGTAAGGATCATTACGTGGGGGTCTTACAATCTCGCTTTGGAGACAGGCACGATGACACGGCGTCTCCAGCGTTGATTGGTTTTTCTTTACTGAGCATGATCTTGTGGTTGCAATTGTCCGAGCGAACCTACCGAGTCAAAACTGTCTCGATGCAATTTCCGGGCATCGGCACCTTTGGACAGCTAGACGTCGAGGTTGTCGCGCCTTTACTGCACGTATTAGACGAGCGCTTCACCGTGCATCTGAATAGCGTCAAAGGCGAGTAGTTTGATTTATCCCCAAAGGAGGTTTATGAAAGCACAGGATTTTGAGGCCCTGACGTTGGCCGGATTTATTCGCAATCGTAGTAGCTTTGAAAAGCTAGCTGGTGAGCTAACACCCGATGCTTTTACCGAGCCGAAACTACGAACTGTCTTTGATGCGATGCTAAAACTTGGCCCGGAGTTTAGCGTCCCTGAACTAGCAAATGAAGTTGATGCAGTTGGCGGCATCTCACTGGTGCGTGATTTAGCGAATAGTCATCGCCGCTACGGCACTGACAAAGCTTATCCGATTGAGCAGGTGCGCAAGTATGCGCAGGCAGTCGACCGCTTGGGGCGTCAGCATCAGATGGAGGTGGTCTTACAGGAAGGCTGGAAGCAGGTCAAACAGGCTAAGGGCCTAAAGTTCAAAGATGAAGAGTTTGTGGGCGCCCTGGTACAGACATTAGTAGAGTTGCAGCATAGCTCGACTGATCGGCGCGGCTTTCGAACATATGATTGGTACATGGGCCGCTGGTCTAGAACGCTAAAGCGCACGATGGAGGGACTCCCGCCCGAGGATCGCTTACCAACCGGCTTTCGTTCGTTTGATAGAGCAACCGGCGGCGGACTTCCTGAGGGACTGGTTGTCATAGGTGGTCTGCCGGGATCTGGTAAAACGCAGGTAGCTCTAGAGATCGGCGTTTATAACGGAATGCGACTGCGCGATAATGGATTGCCCGGCACTATCGGTCTCAATAGCGCCGAGATGTCAGGCGAGAGCTTGATTAGCCGTTCGATTTTGTCAGCGGCCGAAATTGACTCAGCCAAATTGCGGCAGGGCGGCTATAAAAACGATCCCGAGGCGCTCGAACGCATCAAAGATCAGATACGTCGTCATCGGGGCATTCCTTTGATGATCGACGACTCGGACTTCCTAACTAGTAATATCATCGCGGCACGGGTCAGCGGTCTCAAGGCGGCTTTTGGCAAGGTCGTGCTAGTTATTACAGACTTTGCCGAACTCATCCATGATAAGGGAGATAGCATTGAGAACCGCGTAGCAACGGTTTTTATCAATGCAAAAGCGTTAGCCAAACGATTGCGCTGTACGGTTATCCTGCTGTCACAGTTGAGCCGGTCGGTGGAAGCCTCGGGTACGCGAGTACCCAGTATGCGGCATTTGCGCTACTCGGGTATGGCTGAAGCGGTAGCGGACATGATCCTGTTGATCTACAATCCAAATGCTTACATTGAAAGTGGTATCAAGATCACTAATCACCCCGATATGCCGCCGATGCCTGATACAAGTTACCTGATCCTTGCTAAAAATCGTGAGGGCCCTGTTGGATTTATGCCAATGGGATGGATTGGTAGATACGCACGATGGTTTGATCTATCCACAAAAACTCAATTGAAAACCTACAGCGAGTAAGGAGAGAATACTGTGACCAGAAGCATTGTCATGCCGTTCGGCGTGTTAGACCTGATCCGTGACCTCTTGGAAGAGTGTCGTCGTTTTGAAGCGATGGCTTTGGCCCAGATCGAGTGGGGACCTTGTGGCTTACTGACTGACGAAGACCGCATCGCTCTGGAAGCTGACGATGACCAATAAGCCACTGACCAAAATGCCCAAGACTTTTTTGACTCGTAAAAAGTTCGGTGCTGGTCGGCTGGTTTTTGTGTGCGCCTTTCGCAAGTTCTTTACCGAGTTCAGCCTATTGTGCGGGTTTCAGAAAGTGCTATATAGCTACATGGATGCCCGCTCGAACCTGGCTACCAGCGTTGTGCCCGATGTTTTTCGGCAGATGGCCCCGCGCAGTTTGATCTACATGGACTCAGGCGTCTTTAGTTTATACAAGCAGCTAAACATGCCCAAGTACGGCGGCCGACCTTACGATATCCCGGCGCCGGTTTTACAGCAGCTGCGGCGAGACTCCTTAGCGCGCAAGAAAGAGTTTGTGCGCTATACGCTTGACTACATTGAGTTTCTAAATCACTATGACAAGGAGATCGGCTACGCCTTTGAGATGGACGTCGATATCTTTGCCGGTGTGAAGCTGGCCGATGATCTGTATAGTTTGATGCGAAAGCGAATGCGGAGTCGCGAGAAGATCATACGTGTCTGGCATCATACGCGCACCTTTGATGATTGGACACATTGGTGCGATGAGCAACCACAGTACCTGGCTGTAGAAGGAGCCAATACACACGGACGCGACACGGAGTTCTATCAACCTTTCATCGAGTACGCGCACAAGCGCGGGGTCAAGGTGCACGTATTAGCACTAACCACACCACACTTCATGTCTCAGGTCGCCTGTGATACAGCGGACTCAAGCAGTTGGACGCAAGGCGGACGCTATGGCAATATCCTACTGCCCGATGGTCGCCCGATCTCGTTTGGACGTAAAGGTGGCAAGCGCAGTTGGCGCAATCTGTCACCAGCAGCCCAAGCGGATGTTTTGACCTGGTTGGCCGAGGGCGGTCTGCGGAATCTGTTACCATCAGTTTTGGCACAGCAGGACGCAGTTGGGTATCAGGGCCGCATGTTAGTGAATGCCTACTATTATCGTCGTCATGTAGACATCCCGGTAGCAGAAGTGCGTTCGCGCCGTACTACGCTCATCAAATAACTCATTATGAGCGGTATAGACAAGCGTGACAATATCAATTAGAATTTAGGTGTTGCACAAAGGAGGCGTCAGCCGTGCTATACAACGACTATCGACCGAGTACTTTTGATGAAGTCATTGGACAAAGAGCAGCCGTCGTCATGCGGAATGCTATCGAGCTAAATCGAGTCGCACATTCGTATATCTTATCCGGCACTCGCGGTGTTGGTAAGACAACCATTGCTCGTTTGTTTGCTCGTGGTATCAATTGCACAAATGCTAAAGGTAGTGGTAAGCTACCATGTGGTCAATGTGCGAGTTGTCGCGAGTCGCAGCATCCTGATATCTTTGAGGTGGATGCTGGCAGTAAGAATACCATTAGCGATATGCAGTCAATGGTGCGGCAGATGGCACTAATGCCACGCTATCGTCGCCGCGTTTTTATTTTTGACGAAGCCCATGCCCTAACTAAAGGTGCCATGACCGCGCTTCTCAAAACAGTTGAAGAGCCCTCTTCCAAAACCATCGTCTTTTTACTGACAACCGATCCACAAAGAATTGACGCGGCCCTGCGTTCACGTTGCACCTGGTTACGTCTGCAAAATATCGACCATCGTCAGTTGATGAAGCTGATCGCTAAGGTCGCCAATAAAGAGCAGATACGGATCAGCATAGAAGCCATCGGACAGCTGGCGACCTACGCAAATGGCAGCGCGCGGGATGCTCTGTCTGTCCTGGAAACTGTTCGCAATTTTTCCGAGATAGATCAGGAGGTCATCGGTGCTTTGGTGGGCTATCGCGTAGACGTTAGGGAGTTCGTTGGTAAACTAATGGAGTTACGTTTCAATGATGCGATGAAAGAAGCGCAAACGCTGATGACGTATCATTCGGTGCCTGTTGTGCAATCTTCGATACTGGCTGAACTTGTAGAGCGAATGCGGCAGGCAGTGGAAACTAATCAGTCGCCCGCTTTGCATTTAGAGTGGCTACGTTTGATGCGCAAAGCAAAGTATGACGCGACTGATATGATTCCACAGTTGGGTGTGGAGTTGGCTATTGCGGAAATGATGATCCAAAATAATGCTGTACCGCCCAAGGCTAATTTGATCTCCGATTGGTCAGCATTTATTGCTTGGGTCAGCAAGAAGAATTACAAGCTGAGCAAGGTTTTAGAAGCAATCGAGTTTGTGCGGATAAAGCGCGAGACAGTTGTCATCGTGCGCACAAGACTAAAGAAGCTGCCCGATGACATTGAGTCGGCTATTCGTAAGATGATGCGCGACTACAACAACAACCCGCAAATAACCATGGAGATTTTGTATGGCAATCAAACTTAGCGCGGCGTCCTTGCGCGAAGCACTGACGATTATCAGCAAGGTCAGTGCCAATGCTAGCAATGCCGATGTTTACCGCTGTGTAGTTATGGCAGTCACTAAAGGGACTCTGATCCTGCGCGGTACAGATCAGGTCGTTTTTATTGAGCAGCGTATCAAGCTGAAAGAGACTAGTGGCGAGAAGGGCGCTTGGTTGGTCGTGTTCGATCCTTTGATGCAGTTTGTCGGCAAGTCTGGTGCGGGAGATTTGAGCATTGAGTTCGTCAAAGATCAAATTGTACTAAAGGGTGCGCATGGTCGCGCTACTAGCAAGATGCGCGATCCTAAGGAGTTTTCGTGGCCGGTTGGTTGGAATCGCCTCAAAGCCGGCAAAGGTGACGCGCAAAAACTGGCTGATGGCATTTTTGCGGTGCTAGGCTCTGTCTCACTGAGCATGCAGGAACAGCGTTGGTACAATGTGTCAGTCAAAGCCGATGGCAATTCAGCAGTTGTGCAAGCCAATAATACTCACCGGTTCGTGCTGGTGGATGTGCCCTTGCGACTATCCAAGAACGTATTGCTACCATATAATGGGCTCAAAGCAATTGATAATCTAAAGGGAGTCATCGGCGTCGGAGTTTCCGAAAACCTATTCGGGTTTCAATTAGAGAACGGTGAAGTCTTCTGTGTGACCTCAGAAGGCGATGAGAAGTGGCCACTGCTGAAAAACCACATCCCGAAAGATATGGCAGTGCAGTTGGTCTTGTCCAAGGCAAAGTTTCGATCAGTGTTTGATCTGGCTACCGCTTTTTCGGACAAGAAAGACCGCTCGATCAGTTTGTTATACGATGGTGATAAGCTAGCCTTGTCATCGCAGTATGAGTCGGGTCAGTATCGTGGCACGGTTAGGCCCAAGAAAGCGAAAGGTAAGAGATTAGATCTGCTCATGGACGCGGATGACCTGGGTGAGTTCCTATCTCACTGCGAGGGCGATGAGTTTATCATCGCATCGACCACAGACTCCAGTGCCACGGCCGGCTGTATTCTGCGACTGATTGATATGGCTCGCAAAGATCTTTACTTTATCACGACTCCGATTATCATTCAGAAAGCAGTCAAGAATGAATCCAAGAAAGAATAGGCATCTGCACTACAACTGGCGACGGATACCATTCCTGGGAGCTCGCTATTACCTGGTCGCAATAGGTCTGGTTACGGTCGGTCGTATTTTGTGGTGGCTCTTGCGGGTAGTGGTCATAGTCGCGTTGGTAATGGTAATAGCTTTGTCAACCGGCTTTACCTTTCATTACGTATACCAACTCCTGTTTGGAGGTTGAGATGCAGTTTCCAAGAATCACCCTAGCTGAAAAAGATTTCGGCGATGAGTCACGCGTCGTCTTTGCAGGCAGCATCAGCATTCCTTTTATCAATCAATTCATTATTGCCGGTTGTCGGCAGGTGCTGTTCTCGTATTGGTATCTGCGCGAGTTAGAAAAGAAGGGCAAGCTGGAGCCGGTTTTCAAAGCGCTACGCAAACACGCCAAGCTAATCATCATTGACTCGGGCGTCTTTACCTTTTACAAGAAGCTCGGCGTTCCTAGCAACTCACGCAAGCTATATGACGTACCCAAGCCGATCCTGGACATTATTCGGCAGAAAGGTATTGACCGCTGGCCTGAGTTCGTGCAATTCACAAAAGAGTACGTCAAGTTTTTGAATAGGTGGGACGCGTACTTTGATTATGCTTTTGAGATGGACGTTGACCTATTCACCAGCGTCCCGCATTCGGACAAGCTGTATAACTACATCAAAACCCGCTATAAAAATCCACGCAAGATCATGCGCGTATGGCATTGGTCGCGGCCTTATGAGCATTGGCAGGAGTGGTGTGATAGCGGGGAGTTTGACCGCCTGTCAGTTGAGGGAGCTGGTACACATGGTCGCGATCCAAACTTCTATAAAAAGTTTACCGACTACGCGCACAGCAAGGGTATCAAGGTACACGTGCTAGCCACGACCAGTCCGGACTTCTTGCGCAAAGTCCCATGCGATACGTCCGATGCCAGTACATGGTGTAATGGTGGTCGGTTCGGTGTGTGCTTTACGCCTTTCGGGGCAATCAGTTTTGGTCGTAAGGCACAGAGTGCACACCACTGGCGGGACATCCCGAAGGACACGAAAAAGAAATTCTTTGAGTGGATGGCTGAGGGTGGTATGGAGCAAGTCACAGAGAAATTACTGTTTGACGACTCAACGATGGGAGTCGCCGCTCGTAATTTTGTGAACCTGTATTACTTCCGCCAATGGGGCAATAAGCCGGTTACCGATAATCACAGCAAGTTCCGCCGTCCGAATGTCCTGGAGGCTACCAATGAGAGTCCACGTCGTCGAAAGCGCGCATGAGATCAATGTCTGGACACGGTACGTTGGTTTTGACATTGAGACGAGCCCACGACGGCGATACCTGCGGCAGGGTTTGAAGGACATTGAGCCGGATCCGCGATTACACAATATAGTAATGGCTCAAATTGCTGTCGACGAAGATGTATATATTCTGCTCGATAATTTTGAGTCACTAAAGCCCATACTCGAAAATCCTGAGGTGATGAAGTTGTTTCACAACGGTGCTTTTGAGTATAAGCATATGTTGCAGTATGGCATTCACATACGCAACTTTTATGACACAATGTTAGTCGAGGGAATTCTAGAAGCCGGGCGGCGGCCGGGTCTGTCACTAGAGGCCGTGTGCGAACGTCGCCTGGATATCAAGCTAGATAAAAAGATACGAGATCGGTTCATACGTGGTGAGCGCATTGACCAGCAAATGATCCAGTACGGCGCTATGGATGCTTGGGTCATGGGCCCACTGTATCGAATACAAGAAGCTCAAATGGGTGAGTATCCTGGTATTGAGCGTATTATTCGCCTAGAGCATCAACTATTGACCGCAGTAGCGCAGATGGAGTTGGATGGTATCACGATTGATAAAGCAGCGTGGAAAAAGCAAGCCGCTTTGGTACGTGAGAAGTTAGTGGTAGAGCGCGCGGGTCTATTAGCGATGTTACCTATCCGACAACAGCGGGTAGACATCCTAACCGGTCATGTGGCGGCCGAAATAAACTTGAATAGTCGTGATACGGTTTTGGAGCTCTTGCATCAAGTCGGGGCCGATGTGCCCAACCTAAAGAAGGATGTGGTTGCTGATTACTTGGAGAAGAAGCCGCATCCGGTCTTGGAAGCCTATGCGCGGTATGTCAAACTGAATAAAGCAGATACCACGTATGGTTACACGTTTCTGGACAATATCAATCCAGCGACTGGGCGAGTGCATCAGCATATCAGTCAGTTAGGCGCGCGTACAGGTCGTTTAGCCGGCTACGCCCCTAACCTAATGAATATCCCAAAGGAGTCGGCGTATCGGCAGGCGTTTGTAGCTGCTGATGGTTGCATGTTTTCTGGCGCCGACTACTCACAGCAAGAGCTGCGAGTACTGGCTGAATACTCGCGTGACCGCGGACTTATCGAAGCGTTTGAGAAGGGGATTGATATTCACATTCACGTTGCCCGCTTGCTTTTCAGAGACGCGTCGATAGACGGTGACAAGCATCCTAAGCGCAAGGCGGCCAAGAACTTGAACTTTGGTTTGATCTATGGTATGGGCGTCAATAAGCTGTCGCGTGGTCTAAAGATATCGGTGCGCGAAGCTAAAGAGCTAATGGACTTACATGCGCACACGTTCCCAGGCGCTTTTGAGTGGAAGCAAGACTCGGTTAGGTTTGCAAAAAAGCACGGATACGTTGAGACGTTGTTGGGCCGTCGTCGGTATTTAGATACCACAGACCAAAAGTACGAACGTGAGGCGGGTAATACGCCGATCCAAGGTAGTTCGGCAGAGATGACCAAGATCGCGGTCGTTGTCTTGCATCGTCGTTGGCAAGAGCGGGTGGTCAATATCGTTCATGATGAGATCGTATTGGAAGCCGATAAGAGTCGCATTCATGAAGCGCAAAAGCATTTGGAGGCTGCTATGATGGAAGCAGCGCATTCGCTGGTCAAACAAGTCCCGTTTGCGTGTGACTCATACGTGTCTGATCGGTGGGGCAAGAACTAATGCAAAGACCAAAGCAGCCCAAGGTATTCAGGTACATGACTGGTTGCGAGTCCTGCCCACTGCATAAGACACGTAGTCAGGTCGTTGTCGGTCGCGGGGAGCTGGTTGGTATTCGTTATATGTTTGTTGGTGAAGCTCCGGGTGCTGATGAAGATGAGTCGGGCTTGCCATTTGTGGGAGCCTCAGGAAAGAAACTGACAGCCTTTATGGAGCGGGCTGGGATTGATCCAAGTGCGGTATACATATCAAACGTCGTCAAGTGCCGGCCTCCCGATAATCGCACTCCTTTCCACACAGAGGTCAAAGCTTGCTCGGTGCATTTGCACTTGCAGATGCGAGTTATCAAGCCACCGGTGATCGTCACTGTGGGAAATACACCTTTGCAATTCTTCCTGCCGCAGAAGAGGATCATGCAAGTACATGGTCAGGTTTTATCGGCACGAACTGGTCAGCGTATCTTCCCGATCATCCATCCGGCCGCGGCCTTGAGAAATCCTGAGTATAATGCGCTAATACTAAAGGATTTGAAGAAGCTCGCGGCCTTGGAAGATCAGGAAAGTTCGCTTATAATTTCTCCACGGATTGTATAGCACAAGTCAGGAGTCAGACATGTCGAAAGCAATTGCCAAGCCGGAACCCGGCGGCGCATTGAGCAACAAGCAACTAATGGATATGTTGCGGACCACCATTGTAGATCAATCGCAACTAATCAAGAGTATTCAAGGTAGATTGAAAAGCGGAGGCGATGTAATTCCACTGCTTACGAAGGCGGAGGTAGCCGGTAAGCGAAGCGCGGTTGTCAGTCGCTATCACGCTATCTCGTTGGGTCAATGGTTCGGATTCCTGAAAGAGAATTGGACGCAGCTGCCCGATGAGTTCGTTAGCAGTCACGGCGGTTCCTATGAGTACATTCATACGACCTATGGCTACGGCGATCAGATGGTCGATATGTATAGCGCGGTATTTGAGGCGTTTTTCAGTGGCAAACATTTGCGACCAAATGATGTTCCCAACTATGTGCGGCTATCGGATGTCTCCATTGTAAAATTGCGCGTGGCTGCTCCGTATGTCATTGCCGGCGCCATGACTGATTGGCGATGGAAATTATTGGCTGATGAAACTCTACGGCGCGGTGAGTTGTCAGTCGCCATGCGAAAGAGCCCGACCAAGAAAGGTTCTCAGATTGTATTGCCCGGGCCATCGGCTGGCAGGAAACGTGCGAACCCCGACCTGGGAGATTTAGATGTGGATCTGGTGCTAGTACGGGAGACCGGAGACATCCGCATCTTTTATCAAAATAAGATGGAGGAAATCGGTACTCTAAAAATGGGTAGCAATAATCCGATTGTTCTAAAGGTTATTCGCTATATCATTCACAATGCACAGATAAAAGTGCGGAGGTAATCGTGTTGAAGAAGACCAAGGTCAAGAGGGCGGATAAGGAAAAGAAAGATAGTTGGGCATCGTGGCGGTTAGAGATGCTCAAAAAGTATGGTGAAGAGGTTGTGCTGGACTTCACCAAAAAGCGTTACGATCTAAAAGTCATCCCCAGCAGCTCGCGCACCATCAACTGGTTATTGGCGTGCGGCGGGTTGCCGCGCGGTCGCGTGACCGAGGTTAGCGGGCCTGAGTCGAGCGGCAAGACGACACTCTGCTTTCACTTCATGTCCGAAGTCTTGAATGCAGGTGGACGCGTTGTGTATATCGACCAGGAAAATTCGATTGATCTGCCCTATATGGAGCAGTGCGGTATAAATCCTAACCATCCGAATATCATGTTTGCCCAGCCGGACTTTGGCGAGCAAGCATTAGCGATGGTTGAGGACGCCATAGATCATGCAGACTTTTTAGTGTTCGACTCGATTGCGGCGATGGTGCCGCAAGCCGAACTCAATGCTAAAATCAGTGATCAGCAAATGGCTTTGCAAGCGCGGTTGCTGGCCAAGTCTATGCGGCGCTTGGGAACGATGCTAAAAGGCAGCAAGACGGCGGCGGTCTTTACCAATCAAGTTCGCGATAAGGTCGGCAGTTTCACAGGTTACGGGCCGACGTATGATACACCCGGCGGTCGCGCACTAAAGCACGCGGCCTCTATTCGTATCTGGGTCAGGCGCGGCGCACCCATCAAAGCTGGTCAAGAGGTATTGGGCTTCTTCTCTCGCATGACTGGCAAAAAGAACAAGGTGGGCATGCCGGGACGTGTGGTAGACGTGCCGATCATTTTTGGTACGGGCGTTGACTCACGTTTGGATTTTATCAGCCTCGCTTTGAAAGCTAAAGTTATACGTAAGGCTGGTGGGGTTTATAAAACGGGTAAGAAACTGCGTGTTGGATCGAAGATATTAGGCACTGGTTGGAAGATGGTCGGTGAAAAGCTAGATTCCAACCCCAAACTGATGAAGCGTATTGAAGACGCAGTGGATGAGTTTCTAAAGACGTATGAGTCAGGCAAGCTGATAGTTGGCAAGGACGAATAATGCAACTGATAAAGAATCCAAGCCACGACTTGCGATTGCGACCACATCGGCTGGACTCCCTGAGCCCGTCCGGCCTAAAAAGCTATTTAGCGTGTGGCTTACAGTGGCGACTATCGCACGTAGACGGACTCGAATACGCCAGACCAAACTTGAACCTGGTGTTTGGTAGCGTTTTTCACAAAGGTTTAGAATCGTATTGGCGAGGTGGGCGTCCGGACTTCCAAAAGTATTGGCGGCGGTTTGACGGCAATCCGATGCTAGCCGATGCTTTCGGTGGGCGCATGGACTGGGCCGCTTGGGCCGAGCGCGGTCAGCAGATGGTCGGTAAAGTCATCAAAGCAACCTACGGGCATTTTGATCCGGCCACTACCCACGTTGAAGTCAAGGAAAACGTGGATCTGGGTTTCGTGGTTTTGAACAGGCGTATGGATGTGATAACAGTCGCCAAACGAATGCCCATGCTTTTGAATGTCGGTGACGAGCATGAGTTCAGCGGGCCGGTCGTGTTAGATCTAAAAAGTGCGGGCCGTTCATACGCGCTTGAGTCGGCGCAAATGTCACAGCAGCTTTTGAACTACATGATCCCCAATCCCAAAGCGGATTATGAGCGACCACGATTAGCAGCATTTATTGTGGCGACTAAAGCAATTGATCCTAAGGTAACTCTGATAGGACATCAGTATGGCAAAGCCGACCTCAAAAACCAAATCCAAACTATCAAGCTCGCCGCTGATAGCATTCGTCGCGGTTCCTTCCCGCAAGTCAAAGATCCCAATCACTGCGGATACTGCGACTTTCGCGACATGTGCTACGAAGCACCTGGCTGGCAAACTGCATACCGTGTATCTAGGTATAGATCCCGGGCTAACGCAGCTAACAGTAGCGTTGCTAATGTACCGAACGAAAAAACAGCGACAGCCTGACATCCTGGTAGTCAAAATTCGTTCCGGCAAAACCACACCCGATTGGCGAGAAAGATTCAACCGGGTATACGCCATCCAAACTGTCCTGGAGGATTTATTCGGCATCGTTTTGTCTAAGGCCAAGTATATGTTTACAGCCGTTGAGGGTTATTCGTATAACAGCGGTGCTGGCGCATTCTATACTTTGGCCGAAGTCAAGCAGGCAATTTTGATGGCATATCACAAGTACGATTCCAATATGTACGCTCTGCTAATACTAGCACCAATGACTTGGAAGAACATCATGGGAATGATGCCTCCCAAAGCATTGGCTGCGACCATGACACAGTCGCAAAAGAAACGGTGGGGCATGGATGCTTTGTGTGACCGGGATAATCGCACAGCTGAGTTCGGCACCGACCACAACAGCTACGATGCCTACGCGCTGGCCGCGTCATATCGTCAGTTTGTTTGTGGCGGTCCTAATAATGCCACTATCGCGCTGAGGAAGCGTGAGGCAGTTTTATACAACTCTATTGAGGAGGCCTTGAAACTAAAATGAGCCGAGTACTAACGGAAGTTGAGAAAGAAGCAGCGTCATACTTTCGGCACGCTCTGATGCTGCTAGGTGTCGATATGGAGCACGACCCAAACACCTCGGATACTCCGAAACGATGGGTACTAGCCATTGAAGATATCCTGAGTGGTATGTATGATACGGCCGACCAAGTCGGTACTATCATGCAGGCACGCTTTCCGACCGAGTATCGGGAGGTGGTGACGGTCAATGGCATTCATACTTTTGGTATGTGCCCACATCACTTTTTGCCGATTGAGTATTGGATCACAGTTGGCTACTTGCCCAGCGCTAATGGTCAGTGTCTGGGTATCAGTAAGCTAGCTCGGTTGGCTGTCATTCTGGCGCGGCGGCCCGTCTTGCAGGAAGATTTGACTCGTGACATTATCAAGACACTCAATAACAGCTTATCTCCCGATGGTGCTGGAGTGATCGTAACTGGCCGGCATGGTTGCATGGCTTGTCGTGGCATTCAGCAGACCGGCGCCTCGACCGTAACCAGCAGCTTGAGCGGTGCGATGCTAACACCCGAGTTGCGCGCCGAGTTTATGCAGTTGCACAATATGGGTATCAAATGACACATTGGCGGAACCGGCTCAAGCGTAAACTGACTAATCCGAAAGCCTACACGCGACGACAGATGCGGGCTATTCAGGAGCAGGTGCGGGCTAGGGATAATGGACGGTGTGTTGTGTGCGGACGGAGTGATGCGCAAGTTCACGAGATCAAGCAGCGTTCCAGTGATGTTCCGTTTGCCGTCAGTGTCTTTCAGCCACGCTTTATGGCTTGCGTTTGTCCGACTTTGCACCACACTGTGCATTCTACCCGCCACAAGCATCAAGCCAATCTGCGCATTTTAGCTGTGCTAAAAAAGCGCTTTGAGTACAGCTATTCGAGCAGATTGGACGCAATTTTGACCGGTTACATTCGTGACGGCATGCCCGATAAGCTAATCTTTTGTGATAACATTTGATTACGCGCAGCACTAGCCCAAAGGAGAGTTGGATGACACAATACGACGAAGTTTTTGAACGAGGTCGGAAAGCACTAATCGGCGGCAGTTCAGATCCTGGCAGTCGGATAAATATCAGCCACGCCAAAGGCTCGAAAGTTTGGACGGTCGATGGTAAGGAGTACCTCGACTGTACCGCACAATCGTGGTCGCTGAGTCTGGGCCATGCGAACGATGAAGTCAATCAAGCGGTGATTGAGCAGATCCAATTAGGCTCACACTTTCGGACGTCAGTCGATACACCGGTCAAGCTAATCACCACGGACATGATTGCGCAGATCACGGCGCCCTGCCTGCGCGATGGCGCTGGTGGAGTTCAGATCAGCTATGCGATGAGCGGCAGCGATGCGGTCGAGGGTGCGGTCAAGCTGGCCTTGCGTACACAGCGGGCAAAGACCGGCCATAACTTGGCCGCTATTGCAGTAGTTGAGAATGGCTATCACGGTGGCACGTTAGCCACGCTCAATATGACCTGGCCCATTCCCGATAATATCTTTTCCGCCTGGGCTGGACCGATTGTGCGGCTGCCGGTATACGACCGCTATTTGAGCGGCGTCGAGTTGCGGGCTGACATTGTACGGACCCTTGAAGTTTGGCAACGTTTGTTAGACATGAGCCCGGTGCCCGTCGCGGCCTTGTTTATTGAGCCGGTGCAGGGTAATGGCGGCATGTATGACTTCCGTTATCAGTTCCTGGCGGAGGTGCGCGACTTGTGCACCAGCCGGGGCATCCTGCTCGTGTTTGATGAGATCCAGACCGGGTTCGGTCGCGTCGGTGCGTGGTATCAGGCCGCGCGGATGGACGTGCATCCGGACATCATGCTTTTCGGCAAGGGTGTCGCTAACGGCTATCCGCTGTTTGGTACCGTGAGTACGAAGCAGCATGTTTTGCCTTTTGCAACCGGCGACCATCGTTTCACTTACGGTCACAACCCGGTCTCTATGGCAGCGGCGCGAGCGACAATCAACGTTCTGCGGCAATCGAACTTGATTGAGCGCGTTGCTAATAAGGGTGCGGAAGTTTCAAAAGAAATTCAGCGCATCGTTGACAAGTATCCGGGTGCGGTTCGGGAAGTGCGCGGTCCGGGATACATGATCGGCATTGAGTTCGCAGAGTTCCCCAGCATGTTCGTCGGCCGGGCTCAGCGCACAGCACATCAAGTGGTGGTGAATGCGCGGGAGATGGGCGTCCTGCTTGGTGAAAGTAAGTTTGGCATGCTGGGGAACGTGGTCAAGTGGAAGCCCGCGTTTGTGATTACTGACGCGGAGATCGAGTTCAGTTTGCAGGTGCTGGATCGCAGCATCGCTAAAGCCCTAGAGGAGGTGCAAGCATGAAGCGCGGTTTGCTAATGTCAGGTGGCGGTTTGGACAGTCTGAGTGTGGTGGCTCTTTACCACGATCAGCTAGCCGGCATTATGGATGTCGACTACGGAAATAAGGGTTCCTTTGGAGAGGGCAACGCTAATCGCTGGTCGGCACAAAAGTATGGTCTGGAGTATCATCATATCCTGGCCGTCCCGTATCAGCTGTTCGGCATTCGGGACAACTCCTTGCTAAAGGGAGCGAGCGGCAATCCAGTGCGCGAAGGCGAGTCAGTTCAGGATGCTATCATGCGCAATACCTTGGAGATCCGCAATTTGTATATTGGCGCGCACGTAGCGCTGATGGCATTGAGTCGCGGATACGATGGTATCATGACCGGGTTTCATAAGGAGCACGTTAGTCGACCGTCGCCCGATGCAACCCCGGAGTTCTTCGCGGCGTTTGAGAAGGCAGTGCACGCCGCGACCGATAAGCGTCTGGAGTTTCGCGCGCCGTTTCAAGAGCAGGGATTGGAACGGATTGATATTCTTGCTCAAAGTTTGGCAGCTGACCTGGAGGTGTGGTCGCACGCTTTCAACTGCTACGAAAGCTTGACCAATGCCTGGTGCGGCACGTGCACCCACTGTGTGAAGCGCCCGATCTGGGCGGCCGAGTTGCGTGATAAGCATAACATCATCGTCGACTGGCCCCAGCATTCTCAATGGGAACAGCGCGTTCCGGCGACCGGCACTTACGATCCGTCGTAGTTTTCATATTTAGAGGAGAGCGCCCATGACTGAGGCACAGAAGAAGAAGATCAATGATATGGTGACCGCTGGTGAGTTGAGCAGCAGCGATGTTACGCTACTGAATGTTCCGGATGACGTGACATTGAGCGATCGCTTTGCGCAACGTCGGCGCGAGCAGCTATGGCAGAAAGTCAATGATCCGACCAATGCCGAGTTGCGCGATGAGCACAAGCAGAATGTGCTGCGTACGCAGGCCGAGTCCAGCGATGGGTTTCAAGCTTGGTCGCAGCATCTGCGGAGTTTGTATCTGCCCCGGTTCCAGGTGACCTTTGTGGAGGCCGCGGTTTTGGCAATGACGATGCCCAAGTTGCAGGTCGTCAGCGCTAATCTGATGTGATTACCCTAGGCCGAGTTATCGGACAGCCCGCTATCGCGCAAGCCATTTGCCTGGAAGCCCAAAAGAACTTGACCAGCAAACGAATGCGCCGCTTACTGTGGCTGTTAGAGAATATCGGGTGGGACGCCGGGCGTCGCAGTTATATCGTTCGACTCAAAGGAGTGGTGCACACCGTCAATAAAAAGCAAATAGATCGGCTGATTAGTAAAGCGTAGTTTTCTTTTCAAACCTTGGAGGTTGGCAGATGAGCACGTTAGTTGATCCCCGTTTGGATAATGTGGAAGAGACCGAGCAGGATGAGTCGTGGAAGTGGTGGCGCAGTCGCCCGTCCCCGCGACCGGGTAGCACACCGAAGTTGGTGCCGCCAGCGAAAGTGACGCCGCCTGCCAAGCGCGAAGGCTACGGCACTCCCGTCAAACAGCGGCCGGGCACCCGGCACAGCGGCAGTAGTGGCAACGGCCAGGAGTAAACGCAGATGATGATCGTACTGAAGCGCGGCGCGGGACATCAGACAATCACTCAGGATGTCAAGAGTGAAGCAATGCGTCTTTTTGCCGAGGGCTACACCTTCTGGCAAAATGAGGGAGTCGGTGAAGCTATTGTTCTGGGCAATCCCGTCAAGCCAGAAGACATCACCGATGAGATGTCGGTTGCGGCGTTAGCTAGGCAGGCCGGCGGCTAACATGCCAAAATTCGGGGCTGTCTACCCATACTCGATGCCGGGAGTTGTAGTGCCTGGCGCGCCGGTAGTGCAAAATCAGCATTTAGATAGTTGCATCGTGTGTCATCAAGCGACCGCGTGGGTGAGTTACAGTTTCAGGCTGCCGATCTGCTCTAATGAATGCTTGCGTGAGTTAGAGCGTCGGTACACAGACGGGCTGGTGAATGCTGGTCTGGTTGAGCAGTAAAGGGATGGCTAGCTATCTTTCGGGGTAGCTAGCCGTTCTTATCAAACTAAAAAGTTTAGAGGAGCAGCCATCATGGCGATTACAGTTACCGAGGCCTTGGCCGAGATCAAGACGATTGATAAGCGGGTGCAGAAGAAGCGCGAGTTCATCGTAGCCTATCTTTTGCGCCCGGATGCTTTGAAAGACCCGTTGCAGTCGGATGGTGGTTCGGTTTCGGCGATCCTGCGCGAGCGTCAGTCAATCGCGGATTTGTTGGAGCGCAAGATCAGCATTCGTCGTGCCATTCAAGTTGCCAATTCCGTGCATACCATCACCATCGGTGAGGATACGCGCACGTTGGCGGATTGGTTGGTCTGGCGGCGTGACGTAGCCCCGATCCAGCAACAGATGCTCAATGAGTTGCGGATGAAGATCGAGGGCGCCCGGCAGGAATCTCAGCGGCGCGGCAATCAGTTGTATAATGCGGCCGCTATAACTGACTCGGTCAAGCCGACGGACATCATCGTGAATCTCAGTGAGCAAAATCTGGCCCGTCAGGCAGAGGCTTTGGAAGAGGCCTTGAGCACATTGGACGGTCAGTTGTCGCTGAAAAACGCGACAATGACCTTGGACGTCTAGTCGAGTAAATACGCCTTTGGCAGTGAAGTGAGAGAAGAGCTCGGATACATGCTAGCAATAGCAACCAACAGCTAATTGGTGGGACTGAAAATCCCAAACAGCTAAGAAGCTAAAAGCTAACAGCTCAGAGCTAACATCGCTCAGGTCTGATATGCTAAATCTTCAAAGCTTTGCAAAATCCACCGCCCATCTGGTTGCCGTAGAGATACGGCAAACGCCTTCTATCCAAGCGCAGGCGTTCTCAGGATGGTGGCTACTGTTTAGAGGCGTATCCAAATAAAGGGACTACTCATGAAAACCTTGTGTCTGGACTTTGACGGTGTCTGCTCACGATATGCTTTAGGCTGGCAAGGCCCATTAGTTATCAATGATGGTCCAGTCGACGGCCTGTTTGAGGCGCTGCTTGCCTATATCAGCGAGTTCGAAGTTGCGATTTATTCCATTCGCAGTAGCTCACCAGAAGGTATCTCGGCGATGCGCGATTGGTTTGCCAAGCAGGAAACCTTGTGGGCCGAAGATCTACGCGCCCGCGGCGAACTAACGCCGCAAACTTCTATCACCCTCGCACTAAAATTCCCCGATACAAAGCCACCGGCCTTTGTGGGATTGGATGACCGGGTCATAACCTTTACTGGCACTTGGCCGTCTGTAGCCGAGTTGGCAAACTTCAAACCGTGGTATCAGTCATAAGAGGTGAGCAGGTATGAACGGCTTCTTGGTCAGATTTTACGAACCGACATCACCTGTCAGTTGGATCACACGTACCGGTGGATATGTCACCACGCGGGTAGATAGGCACTATGTGGGTTATCGGGGCGGTTTGGGGGTTTCTATTCAACGCGAAAAAGAGATGCGGTATACGCGGATCGCCTTGCATTTATCTTATGACCAAGATCGCAGACAACCACTGACACTCAGCGGCGTCCTTAGTGACGATCATCTGTCTAGGTCCAATGATTCCCTAGGCCAGATTGCGCATCTGATAAACTCATTATTGATCCAGTTTGCTTCGACAGTGGCTGCAGATGAGCGGGACGTTTGCTTACTGCTAATACATCATGTAGTCGATCATTTGCAGGCGATTGTGACTGCCATCGTCAGAAATATAACGGGTAACGTCATAGATGATGCGTTAGCGGTGCGTCCGGTTGAAGTGCCGTCGCGGCTACATTGTCTTACTAGTCGGGTGTCAATATTAGAGCCGACATTAGCGTCAGCATCTAACGATTACTACCGGACTAGGCGGATAGAAGTTATTGAGGCCCAGGCGGTCCACCCACATAATTTTTCCGGAGGCACATTAACTTTTACCGAGGATCAGCCGGAATTACAAACATACCGAACTCATCCTAACGTATATGATGATTATATTAGTAATTATGGCACAACACATGACAACAGTGAGAATAAGAAAGCGGAATCTCTCTTGGAAGCCTGCTTTCCGGGTTCGTTATTTACTAGGATAGTAGACGTCACTTCAAAAATAAATAGTCAGGTAAGGTATCGTGTAGCGTTATCGTTTCCAGAAAAAGTCGCCGTGTATCATAATCAGGAGTACATCGGCTACTTGTGTTTGGATGTGGGTAATGGTGTGTGCGCAATCGACCGGGTCATTCAGAGAATGTTATTAGCGCGCGACCAGGAGAAGGTGTTATGGCACGATGCCTTCTTTCATCCAATATCAAAAAACATGTCCAAGGATCTGGTTGAGTTGATGGGAGGCCGCTACTACTATAACCCATCTTTATCAGATGACATTCTGCGACTACGGGTGCAAGCCCGCCAACTCATGGAGGGGCCGGGCGAACATTTAGTTTATCGACCTTACGCAGCTGAATGGAATCCGCCCGTCGGCGTACTAGCGAACATGGTGAGTTTATAATGGAAAACTTTTCATTGAAGTTTAGAGAGCCGTCGCATCCGATCACCTGGAGGTTTTCAAATGGTCGCGTAATCGAGCGCAACTATAATGGTTATCAGGGTTTGATGGATCTCACATTCGTACCGCACCCTAGATCTGATAGTTACGAAATTTGCTTGACTCTTTCATACCAACACAATCGGCGGACGCCACTGGCGGTGTCTTGCACATTGACTATAGAGCAACTGTACCGCACTAGTGGGATGGGCATGTACGGAAGTATCAATACACTCTTATCCCAGTTCGTTCGGGACATTCAGGGTGATGAGCGGGATGTGGCGCAAATGTCTATGCGTTTTTTCGTAGACAGATTGCAGTTTATGATTCCGCAACTACCTGAGCCTCCTGAATTATCGCAAGTGCGTTACAGCAATCTTTTACCCATGTTACCCAGTGGATGGACGAGTAATTACTTTGAGTCGGTTCTTGGGACGTACATGCGCATACCTCAGCACCTTGTCAGCTCTTTAGACACGCGACAAGAGATGATCTCGATGGGTTACGAGCAGGTTCTGGTTGATGTATTTTTGAGCCCGCGAGTTATTCACAGAACTAGTGATGGCGGACGAGTCATCATAGACGTAATGGAACCAACTGTCTTGGGTTTTGACAATATCGACCACCGCACAAGAGTGATGCCTGTTTGGGATGAGCTGGCACTACAACGGGTTGGACCCATCAAGGCATCGGAGGAAGAGGCCAATGCTGAGCGTCTATTGAACGCCTGTTTCCCCGACGCTAGAAAGCTAGGTCGTATCGTAGCGCAGTCAAAAAAGAACCCCAAGCTGCAATACCAGCTTATCTTGAGTCAGCCCGAACAGGTTTACGTATTCCACCAAGAGTCCAATAACCTCGGTTACCTGTGTCTTGAAGTAGGTAATGGCGTTTGCAAGCTGGATCGCGCAATTCAGCGCATGCTTTTTGCGCGGGATAAGGAAGATGTCTTGTGGCGGGACTCTTACTTTCATCCGATGTTTGGTGTTAGCGATAGCGTAGTAGACGAATTGCTAAAAGAGATGGGCGGGCGTCGGTTCGGCTTCGCCGCACTACGACAGTTATATGACGCACTTGACCTGAATATGGCAACGGCTGTCGGCAGTATTTTTGGAGTGCCGGCCAGACTCATTGAAGACAATAGGAGGCGCTCATGAGACTTATTCGGCGCTGATCAGAATGGTATGAGCTTGGAAGAGCAACTCATCGCATCTTCTGCTAAGGTTGATGTGATAAGCAAATACGAGGAAGGCAATGTCCCAAAGTAATAAAGCTTTTTTGAAGCTAATCGAGACAGTCATTAGCGGAATAGATGTTGGGCCCGCACCAAGACCCAAAAGTCCTAGCTGCCCTGCCTGCGGAGTCGTTTATCCGTCACCATTACCGGTTACGTGTCCACGCTGCGGTCGGCCAGTAGAGGCAAGCGCCTCGCAACCATGGCCACCGCCAACTACCGGCGATACAGTCACTAAATAGGGAGCCACTATGTCATTGGATTCTTTCGTAGTCTCACAACCAGCACCGCAACCCGACCCATCACCGCAACCTGTTATTGTGTGGGATCTGGTCAGGAAGGATATCGACGAGCGGGACTTAGCCGCCCGCGTCAAGTATGGTATGGCCTTGCAAGGCCTGAACGGTCGTGACTCACTGATCGACGCATATCAGGAAGCCTTGGACTTGGTCGTCTATTTGCGGCAGGAATTATTTCGCCGCTACGGTCGTTAGATGTGTGGGTGGTAGTCAGGAGCTATACAAGTGTGATGTTCGGCCCGGCGGATGGTGGGCTATAGTACATCATCCATGCAACCTCCTTTGGGCGCCGGTATGCTCCGACGGTGAAAATCCGTCCCACCTTTTTATAGGGATGTTCGCCATGCGCGGGCATCCCTATTGCTGTTTATTCACCTGAGGAGAAACTGTGCCCAAAGTTACTACGATCAGTAGAACAGTACCGTCAGATCGCAGAGAGCGCAGATCCCACCCATCAGATGTCCAGCCGGCAGCAGATTATTATTCGGACGAAGATGGAGTTGTGCACTTTGCAGCTGATCCACTGCCAACTTTTTCACTACCAGACGAGACAGGTTATGGCCAGCCGCAAGATACGATACCCCTACTGTGGAGTCAAGATAAAACTGGCTGCTCTTCCTGCGCATACGGCCGGCGCCCATCCAGACAAATAGGAGATCTGCTATGAAGAAGGGTAAGCTAAAGCCCGGTGAGAAACTAATCCCGACCCTGGGAGCCAAGAAAACGCCGCGCTGTCAGTTCGTCAAAGCAGTGCCCGAAGAAGAGTTCGGTGTGCAGTGCAAGAATGCCTCCGAGCCGGCGCGTCCATATTGCCGGTTTCATGGCGGTCGCGCAGGTACCGGCAAGTCACTAAAGACCGGAGCACATAGCAAATACCATCCAGTGCCGTCAGGCTTGAAAGACAAGTTTGAGTCATCCTTACAAGACCCTGAGTTGTTGAATCTGTCATCAAATATCGCGCTGATCGAGGCACAGATCTATGGCATCTGCACCGATGCCGAGTCACAGAAAAAGTTTGATGAAGAGCAGACAGAGCAGATTTTGCGATTGATGAAGCAGAAGAAAGAATTGGTCGAGCAAGAGATGGCCCGACGTATCTCAATCGGTCGGCTTATGGATGTGGCCGATGTGTTGCAACTAATCAACTACATCTATGAAAGTGTCCAGCGGAACGTAACTGATGATGCCGCCAAGCGGAGGATCGCTGGCGATCTACGCAGGATCACAGCGCAAGCCGCTATCGGCGCGGAGAGCCAGATAGCCGTGAGTAACTAACATGCTGGACGGTAGCTATCTACAATCTCGCGGCTGGACTTACGTATCAAACATTGGCTGGAGGGATCCAGAAAAGGTGTGGTTATTTTATCCAGTCATGCAGGATGCGGTTGAAGTTCAATTAGTAAGGGACAGACAAAGTGGCAAAAGCACGCACGAAGAAATCGTCAGCGGTCAATCTCCCGAAGGGGCAGAGCTACTCTAATTATTTTGTAAATCAGCTTGCCGATTTACTAGATCCGCCCGAACTGAAACTGCCGTCACCCAAAGATGCGATGCCGACTCCGCCCGATATTGTGGACTGGGCACATCATAATTTTATAGATCCGACCACTGCGCGGTTAGTGACCTTGGTAGATTTTCAGCAGCGTATGTTGCGCAAGATTTTTGAGATGATCTTTCGCAACCAGATCTCGACTGTTGTTTATAGCACAATAAAAAAGAGCGGCAAGTGTGCGGCAGCTACTGATAAGATAGAGCTAGCCTCTGGTGACGTAGTTGAGTTCGGCTCACTAATAGGAAAACAATTCAAACTAAGATCAGTGGGCTTTGATATGCGGATAGTGACGGTCAGTGCTAAAGCCGATGATAACGGACAACAGCCGTGTATTCAGATCGCAACGGAGTTGGGATACGTCTACAAAAGAACGTTTGAACATCCTTTTTTAGTAGAGGGACAGGGATGGACTACGGCGCAGGATATCCGCATCGGTGACTACTTGCTGGCTTATGACGGTAAAAGTTTTGTCAAGGATGCGGTAGTGAGTGTCTTGGTTTTAGAGCCGCTTTCAACCGTTGCAATCGAAACAGAAAATCACGTATATCTGTCCACCTGTATTGAGCACAATACGACTTCAGCGGGCATTGCCGGCGCCTATTGGGCACAACACATTGAAACACCGAATGAAGTCATCAGTGTAGCAAATGATGCGGAACAAGCCCAAGGCCGTATCTACGCTGCGATGGTACCGACCATGAAGCGACTGTTATGGGAAGTGCCTGATTCCAAACCCGAGATGAAGAGCACAACTGGTAGCAAGATACGTGCCATCAGCACGAACTATGCGGGTGAAGCCGGTGGTAACTATGGACTCACTTTATGGAGTGAGTTGTGGGCCTACTCCTGTCTGTCTGCCGATACAGAAATATACACCGCGCAAGGATGGAAATCATTACAGGATCTTACTCTCAAAGACGAGTTTGCAACTATCAATGACGCGGGTGAACTAGAATATCAAAAGGCCAGCAAAATAGGTGTGTACTACCACAAAGGTACGATGTGGCATCTTGACCATCGGCGTGCTGACTTGCTAGTAACCCCAAACCATCGAGTGGTGGGCCGGTTTTGGAATGGTGGCCGTAGTAAGCAAGAAGCACGGACTCAGCATCATTCGATTATACAGGCCGATAAGGTTACTCGATACTCTGAGGGGGACGTTATCACACAGTCGGACTGGAAAGGCAAAGAGAAAAAGACTTTTACCCTGCCGGCCGTAATCGTAGGTTCGGTAACTTATCCAGCCAAAACATTACCAATGGACCCTTGGCTGACATTAGTAGGCCAGTTTTTGGCAGATGGTTCAGTCGGTTACTATACGCATAAGAAAACCAGCTACCCGGTCTGTGTCCACATTTCTAAGCGCTCCGATAATCAGCTAGAGCATAACTCGACAGAGTTTAGGTGCATGGCAGATCGAAGTCTGAAAAAGCTAGGAATAGATTATCGAGTACTTGATAACAGTATCAAGATCTATGATCGTCAGGTGGCTAGTTATTTGTCTGGCTTGGGCAAGGCAGTAACTAAATACGTACCATCAGAATATAAAAAGTTATCTGCGCGACAGCTAAAACTGCTACTCACTGGCTATCTAATGGGAGATGGTGAAAATATAGGACGGGACGGTTGGAGAGCTAGCACAGTTTCAAAAGCGCTGTATGATGATCTTTTCGAGATCGGCATCAAGACGGGTTACACGGTACGTGGATTTGACGCGACTTCTTTCAATACAATAGGCAATGCCGTTTATCGTTTATCTCTAACCACCACGCAACCTGTATGGCAGAAGGCTCAATGGAAGCGGGTGCAGTATGATGGCTTGGTGTATTGCCCAACCGTTCCAAACGGTACTATCTACGTCCGGCGGAACGGGAAGAGTTGTTGGACAGGTAACTCCGAGGCCCGGCAACGCTTGTGGGAAGAGATGACGCCCGTACCGACGCGCAAGTATTCGGTACGTTGGGTCGAGACGTATGCAGGATTTTTGGGCGAGTCGACCATTCTGTGGAACCTATATTGTCAGGCATTCAGGGACGGAGACGAAAATAAGCCGCTGGGTGAGCGCGTTCCCGGACTAGAAGATTTGCCGTGCTACTACATACCAAACTCCCAGACATTTGTGTACTGGGATCACGAACCACGAATGCCATGGCAAACGCCTGAGTACTATACACAGCAACAAGTTGCCTTGCGGCCCAAAGCGTTTCAGCGATTACATCAAAATCGCTGGGTCGCCTCGGAAGATGTCTTCATTGAGCCGCGACAGTGGGATGAGTTGGATCGTTGCGAGGCCTTGAAAGAGGATGGAGATAATCGGGCAATTGTGTTGGCGGCCGATGGCAGCATCCACAATGACTTGACTACCCTGGAGGCAGTTCATTTTGACATTGAGCGCCAAGGCCCCGATGCTTTGCGTACCTGGATGTGGCGCCCAATAAAAGGAGAAGGTGACAGCAAACCTACGGTAGATTTGGTAGAGACTTTGGGTGCCAAGATAGATGAGTTGTTAGGAGGGGAGAATGTAACTGTGCTTGCAGTTGTGTATGACCCGTATCAATTGCACGCTGTTATGACAGAGCTAAAGAAGAAATATGACCGGTTAGGCACGAAGAATTTGTTTGTGGAATTCCCGCAAACCAATGCTCGCGTGGCCGCCGATCAGTCGTTGTATACTTCGATAATCAGTCGCAAGTTGCGACACAATGGTGATCTGATTTTGCGCGAGCACATTCTCAATGCCGTTGTTGATGAAACAACTCGCGGGTTTCGATTGGACAAGGAGAAGACGTCTAACAAAATTGACGCTGCCGTTGCCCTTAGTATGGCGTCATACACTGCGTCTCAAAGGCAAAAGCCTAAGAAGAGGTTTATAAGCGCATGAACCAAAATATCTGGTCTTACGTACTGGTAGGATTTTGTGCGGCCGGTTTTTCCAGCTTGTTCTTCAGCACCTTTGTGGTGATGGTATGTATCCAGCAGTTTCGCAATATTCTAAAACAGTCGGGATACACGCTAGACACGCGCAACCGCATCATTCCTATCCCACTAAGCCCTATGGAAGAAATCATCAGCGCTGCCAGTAGTAACTAAATGGTTATAAAACACCAATAGATACTGTCAAAAAAGTTGACACGGAACCGGTGTTTTGTTTATCATTTTAGCACGCAGGTGATGTACCACAATAACCTGTTATCAAGGCGGATAGCATGCCCAAAAGACAACCTAAGGCGGAGCGCAAGCCGAACGAATATCCCAACTCAGTGTTCGTTACCTGTGCGGGAAAACTTCGTAAAAAGCAAATAGTAGAGCTAGAGCAGGTTTTGCTGAAAATGATCAGACGCGGTATCCTGATATTTGTCAGCGACTCCTCGCCCGGCGATGAACACGTAGTACGTTTCTTGAATGGCGAAAAGTACGCTAAATGTTTGGTATGGGGTCACAGCGGACATTGTGAAGTTATGACCGTCTTTGGTCGCAACTATCCCGCCAAATATCGCGCCAAGGAACGTGATCTATGTGCAGTTGCTAGAACTAAAGCGACAGTCGCAGTAGGCAGCGACGAGCGGGTAGCAGCTGCTGTAGATTTTGCGGGCAGATTAGGACATCAGATTCGTGAGATATCTTGAGGCATTGTGCCGGTAAGAGTCCGGTTCACGACCGGATCTCACGCTTGGGCGTCGGGTGCGCTTCCCCGATGCCCTTCTCCTCCAAACGGGGCGGGACAGACCATCGTTCCGCCCCAGAAGGACTGTATCCATGATCTGCGTCTCATGTCAGGGAACCGGCTTTACGGTGGTGGCGATTGAATACGCCGATGATCCGCAACTTTCAGGTCGCATGATCGAGACCAGGACTTTTCAATGTCGGGCGTGTGGTTACATTGTCCGAACACCGAAGAAGTCCATGACAGTTGAAAAGGAAGTAACAAGCGATGCCTACGCAGAAGTTCATTCCGGGTATCGGGTACGTGACGTCGTACGCCGATGTGAGCATCAGCCAGATGCAAAAGTCCGCCGCCCATCGCCGCCCGATGGTCAGTAAGGCTGACACTGAAGATCAGTTTGGCAGCGTTTCGGAAGATGAGGCCGCTCCTCCTGAGTCGGAAGTTGAAACCGGTGACGAGATGAGCAACAGCACCGATCCGATTGACAGTGCCGAAGCCGATGAGCGCATGGACACGGCCCCTGAACCTGAGCCGGCTGATATGGCTGACAGTCTGTCCAATGCTGGTTGGAATGAGACCGAGGATGAGGGTCTGGAAGCCAATACCGAGGGCCAAGAGAAGTCTTGGCTGCTGCATCGGAAGGCGCTCATTCGGACGGTCGATAAGAGTCTGCGCGGTCTGAACCCGCTGCAGAAATCGGCGCGTCTGGTCGGTCTCCGCAAGGCAGTGGCGATTGTGACGATGGCCATGCCGCCGGCCGAGGTCAGTGCTGAGGAAGAGGCCACCGAGACTCCCGCTGAGGAAGAGGCCGAGACGCCCGAGAAGCAGATGGCCGAGTCCAATATGGGCACTGAGAAGTCCCGCTTGGCTCGCATCCGCAAAGCTCTGGCCAAGAAGGCCGAGGCCGAGGCTGAGTTGTCGGCAGCTGGTGCCGATCCCAAGATGATGGGCAACGAAGGCGAAGAGGTCGCGGCTGAGGATGACAATACCCCGGCCGAGGGCGGCAACCTCAAAGCCCGCACTCGTGGTTCGCTCAAGTCCGGTGCGCGGGTGTATGTGCCCCGCCTCGGCTCGACCGGCACGGTGCGCAAGTCGCTCATCAGTGATGGCGTGGTGAAGTATCACGTTCGCGCGGACGTCGATAACAAGACCTATGCCGTGAAGCAGTCGGACGTGATGCCGGCTCGCAAATAACACGGCGGATTGCCGATCTGATAGGAGTCTATCTCATGCAGACGACAATCGAAGTGTCCATGGGCGTGGCCGCAGTCGTGGCCGTGGTTATCAACGCCCTCAAGATGTTCAACGTCATCAAATCCGACGCGGCCCCGACCTGGTCGCTGGCCATGAACTTGGTCGGCACGGCTGCGATGCTGGTATTTGGCATGAACTTGTCTTCTGAGCAGACGACTGAAGTCAACAGCAATCTGACGCTTGTTGCTACAGCGGCTAGCGCAGTGCTACAGCTGGTCGGTCAGTTGCTCGTAACCTGGCTAACGCACAAAGGTCTGAGTGCGGCCAATGTTCCGGTTTTGGGCACGTCCAATACCAAACGTATCGCTGGTAAAGTGGCGGCCTAAGGAGATACTAGGCGGGGTCGGCGTTCGCGTCGACTCCGCCTTTGCTCTTTTATGAACATCGAACTCATCGTTCCTGTTTTGGCATGCGCTAACGGAATCATGTTACTACGCCGTTGGGGAAAAAGTCGTGAGCCGATGGTACTAACGAACGCTTTGGCCAGAGTCTTGTTTGGGGCGGGTTACTTGATCACCTCAGTTGTGTCTACTGTTGGAAGTTTGCAGTGGCTAGAGCCCGGTGCTGTTTTATTGTTTCTACTTGAGTTGAGTAATCATTTGCTACAGGCTCAAGCCGAAAGAAACCGGAGTCAGAGCCGTGCTTTCGATAAGCGACCTTAGTGTTCTGGCTGCCATTATAATTTCGATACTGACGTATCTAAATCAAGCACGCACGGAACGCGAGAAAGATAAGCGGGAAGATTTTCAGGCTGCTGCCGATGCTGATAGTTCCACACGCACTTCGGAGGCGACAGCAGCTAAACAGATCACAGATGCTTCAGCCGTCGCGGTCGATGCTTACAAGGGTCTGTATGAAGAGATGAAAGCGCAGCTGGCTGCTAGTCGGGCAGAGTGCAAAGAAGAGATTGCCACACTACAGCGGCAAGTTCAGGACAATACACAGCAGATGGAAAATCTGCTGAAAGAGAACGAGCGCATACGCCGCGCACAAGATCAGCTATTGCATTATAACGAGTCATTGGAGGCGCAAGTCTCCAGCCTCGACTCGCAGTTGCGGTACTATCGTTCTCAAGAAAAGCCCAATCCAATACCGAGTGGTATGGCCGTTAGTACATCAGACAGAGGATGATAAGCTCATGGATCTACATTTGAAGGCCACCGCTAATTTGTTAAGCCATTTGAGCGGGCTGTTACACATGCCGCAACCTGAGTTGAACAAGCGGTATGTGTTCACCAATACCTTTGACGCTCAGCATTGGCTGGCGGGTACGCAAGGCTTGATACCAGTCATCAGCGACAGTCCGATTGACGTACTCGGCGCACGGTTCGGCTATGCGGGTCTTATCAAAGGTGACGATGCCGGTGGTAGCGTGGAAGCCTGGATCGTTCCTGCTAAAGACTTGCCGTTGGACGACATCAAGAACGGCCGAGTCCGCATCTACGGTGCTGGTGGCATTCGCGACGATGACGTTTACACCTTTATGCCCGATGATATTACGCAATATCTGGGCGCACCGGTGACTGATAAGAGCTTGGTGATCAAAAATCCTGGCCATGAAGACCAGAGCGTTCACAATCTTTGGAAAGAGTCGTCAGATAAGGTAAAGGCTGGCGCTCAAAAAGTAGAGCGAGTTGTTTATCATGGCACTTTCAAGGATGCGGTGGCGCAGATCAAGAAGCAGGGACTCAAGCCGCAACCGGCTAGCAAGCGGTCTTACGGTGAGTCAATGTCGGGTGATAGCTTCTATGCGGGTGTGCGCGCCAAGCGGGTGTTTGTCACAACTAGTTTGAGCAATGCGCAGGATTACGCACAGAATGCTTTGAACTCGCACAGTGACTGGACAAGCGGTCGTATAAATAAGGCCGTTGTGGTTTTGCGCGTCCGGATTCCGGCGGGTGAAAAGCTGGAGAACGATGATAAAGACCCAACTGGTACGGCATTCATGCTGCCGCAGATCAAGTCGGAGTGGATAGAAGAGGTCGGGCTATTCGATCAGACGACTGGCAAACTACGCGAGAAGGCCGAGACGGTCTACTACGTGCCGGTGCTGATTGAGTACGATCAGCCAGATGATAAATCATCGGCGTATCCGCAGCCGCTTGATCCGACTGAACTAGTTACGATTGGCGACGATGACGAACGCGTAGTCAAGAACGTTCCCGGCGGACATGACCAAACTATGCACGGTCAGCGGTACGGTGACGGCTTTCGACCGGACATGCGCGCCAAGTTGAGCACGGCGGTTGATAGGGTTAGGAAAGCCGGTGGGCACAAAGCAGTTTACGCGGCGGCCGAGCTTGTCAAAAGGGCGCAGCAAAACGATTTCGCCATAGACAAGTCTGATTTTGAGAAATGGCAGAAGTTAGGACTAGCTGCCAAATTGTCAGATGATGGTATGTACGAGATCGACATGAAGGACCATAAGACCCGGTCGTTTTTTGAGGCTGTGGAGATGTGGGACAGCTATTATAACGATGACGGGGTGGACTGGGATTACAAAAGCATCGGTAAGCGAGTGCAAGCGTGGGCCGACGGTAATAAACCCGATCCGGGTTTGGACATCATGTGGGCAGCTGCGCAGTTGGCTTTGCCCAAGACAGTGACATTGTATCGGGGCATTCAGGCTAGCGAGGTCAAGAAGGAAGCATTGCTGGGCACCAAACGCGATACAGCGGTGCAGGTTGGCCCGACTGCGCATTGGAGTAACAAGCGCAGCGTGTCAGAAAGCTTTGGCAAAGACATCTTGTTCACGATGAAGGTGCCGCGAGAAGGCATCTTGTTTTGCCACAAGCTATTCAACGGCGGGTTTGAGAATGAGCAAGAGTACAATCCGGTTTTTAGAAACCCGCCCAAGATCAAGACGGTCAAGGCCGCACCCGGTGACTCTGGTGTCAAAGTGACCGTGGAATTGGAGTTCCTGCCGTGGAAGCCGAAAAAGACACAGTAGTTTTAGACTTTACTGATGAGATGCAGCAGCCGTTGAGTCCGCGCCGTAAGGGTAAGCAAGAAAAGGCTCAGCGAGATTTGCAGGCGGCGCTAGACGCAGTGCTAGCGAATACGTCGGAAGGAGTTTGGCCTAAACTGATCGACTTGGGTCTAACGCCTGCCGATGCTCTCGTCTTTGTCAATCCAGCGGGCGAGTTTTGGATCAGTATTAGCGAACTGATCGACTCCAATATCGTTCGGGAAATCGAAGAGGCGTATCCGACCGCTGAGGTCACGCATGAGAAGCGGCCGACAGGTGATAACTGGAAGCCGATTAGTCCCAAGGCAGTCTTGCCGCCAATCTAGCTTGCAAAGGCCCGGCTATGCTTGTCATCAAACATCCGGGTCATCCGGATCAGTCGGTACACAACCCGCACAAAGACGCGCAAGCCGCTGCCAACCTGGATGACCTGTTATCGAAGTACGCGCCACGGACATGGTCAGACGGTGCCAACGAAGTTTCGATTGAGAACTACGCACCCCGCCACGGTGATTACACCCAGGTATCTGAACTGCTTTTTGGCAAGGTCATGACCCCGCAGGATTTTCATGCGCTGGCAACAAGTGGTAATTCAAAGCTGCCGCCGGGGGTGTCAGCGCGCACAAATGTTGAGATAAAATCGCCGATCCGTTTGACTATGCGGGCGCACCTTATAGACGCTAATGGACACATGGTCGCCGAGATCGAGCGAGACTTTGTGCGCACGGACGATGGCTTATCGGTCGAGCACAATGGGATGGTTGTCAATCCCAGCTATCAAAAGCAAGGGTTCGGTTCACAGTTCTTTTTTGCCAGCGAAGATAAATATCGTGAGATGGGCGTTAGCGAGATCCGGCTAAAAGCGAATAACGATGTTGGGGGTTATGCCTGGGCCCGGATGGGATTTGACTTTGCGGACGACTCGGGCCGGATCACCTGTCGTACTGCGCTGATCTCACAGTGCTTGGACAAGTTTAGCAAGGATCCTCGGTTTGGATTTGACGAACTCAACCAGCTGTACGGCCGGGTTGGTCAATTGCAGCATCCGTATGAGTTTGCAGCTTTCAGTGTGAGAGTGGGTGAGAGCGAGTACACCATCGGCAAAGATGCGATGCTACGCACTAAATGGTTGGCAGTCAAATCCCTGAAAAACGATGACGATCCATGCGTACAGGCCGGACAGGCTTTTAGACGTAAAGCGGGAGTGTAAGATGTATCGAGATACAGAGGCACACTACCCGCTACACTCGACGGCTGACGCGGATTGGCGCAGGCAGTTTGGCACGGTATTCGTATTGCCCGAGTCCAAGTCATTGGTCGTCAAACATCCCGGACATCCTGACCAATCAGTGCATGGTAGCTGGGCGCGGGGCGGATATGAGACCGGCGAGATGCAAGGTAAGAGTGGGATCTGGATGAGCCGCAACGGCGCGGTTGCCATTCGAGTTGAGGATGATGCCCAGCCATTGCTAGAAAAGACATTCAGTCAGCCAGTCACGCATGATATGCTGGCTCGCATGTACACGCAAGGCCTAGAGCAGTTAGGACTTGGCTACAACGTCCGGATAGACGTGGGGACGACCAAGATCAATCAGCAAGACGCCGTGGTAGTCAGCGGTCGTATCTACGATGAGCAGGGCAATGTCCGCGGATACTTTGCCCGGCACATTAGCACGTTTAAGGATGTGGATGGTAAGATAAAGCCGCTGGTGGACAACTCTTCATTCAGCATGTTTGAAGAGAAGCAAGGCACTGGATTTGGTGCTGAGTTCATATTAGGAGCAGAGGCACAATATCGCAAGATGGGCGTTGCGGCCGTGACAGTTTCGGCGCAAGATGTGGGCAGTTATGCGTGGGCCGTTATGGGGTTCAGCTTTACTGAGCAGTCCGACCGGGATCATATGCAGCATGAGATGGAAGCGCCCAAGATGATGATCTCGAGCTTTGTTTCCAAAGCCGATCCGCACCTATCGGCCGCTGAGAGGGCTGTAGTCGTCAGTCGTTTGCAAGCGCAGTACCATGAAGCGTGTAGCAACGCCAAAGAGCCATGGGAGTTCGCGGCTATTGAGATAGAGCATAACGGTCAGCGGCTGCCCGCCGGACGGATGATGGCGTATAACTCATGGGACGGCATCAAGTACCTAGATAATCGTGGGTTTCAAAACAAGAAGGTCGGCGAGGCCTACTTGCGGTCGGCGCGCGAGAAGCGCGAGCAAAAGATGACCCCGGTGCCGGACTGGACAAAAGATGTAGATTCAGACGCGGTGCGTGGTCAGTTCATACGGCTCAAGAATGAGTTTGATGACAACCTGAGCTTTGAGCAGACACGCGCTCTCAATAATTATACAGGCAGTGGGTTCACAGACATCAACACGGCTTTGCGACAAGCGGCAGCCGATCCGAGTTACGATTACCTGGGTAATAACGTACCGTCTGATGTGCAGGAACGCATTCGGGATTTGGACGATGCCTTTGCAACCAAAGGCTACCCGATAGAAAAAGATACGGCACTTTATCGTGGCGTCGTTTGGGACTCAGATCAGGATGAAGAGAATCCAACACCGGTCAGTATGCGTGAGACGTTTGAGAATCTGCGACCGGGAGATGTGATTACCGAGCCGGGTTATAGTTCAACGTCCGCCAGTCGCAGAGTAGCGGCGAATGTGTCAGGTGGTAATGATCCGATACTCCGCATACAAGTACCAGCACAGACACGGGTTCTGATAGGAACGGTGCACGAGCGCGAGTTCATCATGCCACGCGGTTCGCGGTTCAGGTTTGTGGGCAAGTCACGATCACCAGAGGGTGGTCGCGATATTTACCATATGGAGCTACTACCATGACGGCTATTGCTAGTCGGTTCGCTATGAGTGGTATCAAAGTCCAGCCGAATAATGGTAGTTGGATGCCGGCCGTTGGGGACCCGGTTTACGATGCTTGGACACGGGACATTCAGCGTGAGCATCCGGGATTGGTTATCAAGCTGGACAAGGACGAAGATCCTAAACAGGCGTTAGAGAAGGCGTTAGCTGCGATTGACAGCGGACTGGTCATAAAACACCCAGGCCATGAAGACCAGAAGGTACATGGTGTGCGCACGTATCATGGCACCGGTGCAGTTGACGCCGCGCACAGTATCCGCAAAACTGGTCTAATGACGGGCGAACAGA
>CAYXBK010000023.1:0-62280 GCA_964463165.1 uncultured Chitinophagales bacterium | reverse complement strand
GAATCCTCACCCGGCGCCATATATTGTTGCTTTTGAATTATTGAATTACAATCTTTCCTTTCTGCGAATTATTATAACCTGTTAAACGATACATATAAATTCCTGCAGGTAAATTATCGCGGTTGATCAGAATTTCTTCATCTGTTGTTTCAATTGTCCTGATCACGGCACCATTTAAATTCACTAATTCAAATGTGCAGTTGTGATGATTCGGATTGCTGAAAACAACTGTTGTTGACGAACTGAACGGGTTGGGTTGAACAGTAATATGGAATGGATCAACAGTTGCATATGTTACACCTGTTTCTTCGATTGTAACACAATTATTTTCCATCGCCACATTTACTTCTTCAAATGCATCGTTCACTGCAGCCGTAAAATGTTTAATACATACATCTGCAGGATACGTGGTTGTATAAAAAATGCGCAATACAGGAATTGCTTCCGTGCGTACGGCATAACCCACTTCACTATAACCCAATGCAATTACTTCATCTGCACTATGTGTAATTCTGTAATCTGATCCAATTGTTTCAGCAGCTAAATTTTGAACCGAATCAATTGTAATTCCTTCCATCGTAAATTGAATTCCCAATACTTTTGAGATCGGGTTCTTGCTGTAAATATCCAGATAATGCAGAGATGGATTTACATTGCCGATACTCAAAGTAACAGTATCAAACATTGCGATCTGATTTAAAGGCAGATCACAAAGATCCGTTGCATGCACATATCCGAGCGATTGATTTGAACAACCCATCACCAATGCAGCATCCACAACATCAATATCGGAATCTGCATTTGCATCATTACATACCTGTGCGATGATTGTATTATCCAAAATATTTGTTGTGTACAGATCAACATCTTCATATGTTCTAGTTGAATCGGAATTTAAATCTCCCACATGATGCCAGCCCATACAATTTCCATCACAATCATAAGTTGCATTTCCGAAAACTTCTCCCAAACAATCGAGATACGTTGAACAACTATCCACAATTTCTGCAACCAGATCACCACCCACCGTATGTGTGATTTTCAAACAAGTGGAAAGCCAGTTATTTGCAAGATTTGTTTCTACCCTGCCGTCAATATCCGGATGATTCTCCCAGTTCACTCTTGCAACTAATGTATATGTTCCGTCCGGCACATCTGTAATATCCACCCATTGGCCACCGGTTCCTTTTCCATACGCATCATAACATCCCGCAGAAATTCCCATATCACCGCCGCCGTATCCGCCGCCGATTCCGCAAAGATCCATCACTGCATATCCGTTTTTATGCCCTGCAGGAATTTCATTTCCCAACGAATCATATAATAAATATTCGCCGTAGTCAACATAATGATAATGGCCGTGACAAACATCGTAAACCAGATAAGGTGATTCACCTGCAGAACCGATATGATAATCTTCATCACCTAAATTCCAGATCTGAATTCCGAATTGCAAAACATCACGCATACCAGGACCGAGCAATGCACCTTCACCTAAATAACATTCGCCGTATGAATCGTCCGCATTCACCTGTTCGAGTGTAAAATCCGCTCCCCAGCCACCAACTTCACCGTCGAATTTTGAGGGTTCAAGAACAAGATCAGGTCCGTTCGGGCAATCAGGATTTCCCGGATAAATACAAGATCCGTCATCAGCCATTGCAAGGGGATCATAATTACATGCAAATAGATCCATACAACCCTGCGGTGCACCTTCGTAACTCAGTGTCCAGTTGATCGCAGTTCCTTCACAAAAATCAAGTACATCTCCAACACGGATATAATATGTATCACCGCCTACTAAAATCACATTTATTTCTGCAAGCTCACCGCATGCATCATCATTATATGAATAAGTACCTTCTGCAAATTCTGTCGGCACTAATCCCATACAATGATTGTATATCCAGAGTTTTGTATTACATGCATTTCCAAGATCGCAGGTTGTAACCCTGTAAGATCCTGTTGTTGCCGGAGTAAATTCATACCAGTAATCAGGGTTCGGAGCTGTATAAGATCCTTCGGTTATGAGTATTGCTTCATAACAATTTGAACCTTCCGCAAAATTGATAGGGAAACTTAATTCATCTCCATAGAGATCGGAATCATTTAATTCGACTTTTAATTCACCATCATAAAATACCTGACATTGATCGCCGCCGTACATATATCCGTCGATGATGAAATAAACCGGAATATCTTCCGGAATACAAACCGTTCCGCCGTCTTCATTCCCGAAACCGAGTTCGGTACCGCCTTCATCCGTAACCGACCAATGGATCATATAACCCCATGGCGAATCGATTGTAACAATTATTTCCGATTCACCGGGATCGCATGCAAAGGCCGTTTGTGTTGAAAAAATACCGAGTGTTGCTAACATGAGGACGAGAGGAGTAAAACGTTTATGCATAAGCTGTCTTTTTAAGATGGATAAATTTAAAGCATATTTTGAGAAGCTGCAAGCCTGCAGGCGTTAAGATTTGGCTTGAATAAACTGTTTTAAATAAATGCCCGGATTTTGAATCTATCCGATTATGTCTTGCGGGTGGCATGAAAAAACGGCTGGCGGGGTGCATTTGCCGCGTGGCAGCATCGTTTTTTCTTGATTTTTTTGTTACTTTTTTTATCAAGAAAAAAAGTAAGACGTCAAACTGATACCGCATTTGATTATATAGAATTTGTTTTGAATTTGAATATTTTAATCATTTTAATTCTTTCAATGCGGCTGCAATTGCGGCCACGGTTTTGGGCGCATTTCCAACAAATATTTCCTTACCGATAATAAACACCGGCCGTTTTAAAAATGTGTACTCCTGCAAAATGTATTTTTTATAATCCGCTTCAGTTAATTCCATCTCATTCAATTTCCAGGCACGGAATTTCAGTGCAATCCGGCTGAACAATGCCTCATAGGTCCCCGCCATTTTTTTCATTTCATCCAATTGTTTTTCAGTGATCAGTTCTGTTTTGATATCCTGCATTTCAAACGGATATTTCTTTACCTGCACATCTTTCATGATGCGGGCGCAGGTTGAACAAGTAGAGAGATAGTAGAGTTTTAAGTTCAAGGTTGTGGGTTCAAGGTTGCGGGTTCAGTGTTGAGCGTTCGGGGTTCAAAGATATGGTTGCAGTCCCACTTCTTATTTCCTGCAAAAGTTGAAGTGGGAATTCTTTTAGACCCATCTCTTATCTCTGCCGGCCGACGCTAAGGCATGTGCTGCGGCAGGCAGTTTCCCTCAAGAGGAAAGACGATACCTCGATAATTCTTCCGGAATTAATGAAAGTTCAATACTTGATTTTAATTATTGCGTTCAGCGTTTGACAGTATTTGAATTTTGCAGGTACTCAGTAATAATTCTGAAGTAACGTTCTCCCTTTTTTCAAGGGAGAATCAGAAGTGGGTCTATCATCCGCCAGCCCTCTCCAAAATACCAGAAGTTCAATACATTTACAAAAATCCCCTCCGAAGCAATAAACAGACTGCCGACTGTGGACTGCCGACTGTGGACTATAAAAAAATGATCCTCCAATTCAAAACTATCCTCACTCCTTCCGAAGGAATTTATACCGAAAGCAGCAGCCGGTTTCTCGCATTTGCATTTCCATGCACAGATGAAAATTTCATCAAAACAAAAAAACAGGAATTAAAAAAATCGCATCATAAAGCCGTGCACGTAGTGCATGCATTTCGCATGGGTGAAGATGGTGCGAACGAGCGCTCATCCGACGACGGTGAACCATCCGGCTCGGCAGGCAAACCTGTTTTAAATGAATTAAAAAGCCGGGAGCTGACAAATATTGCGGTATTTGTCGTGCGCTATTACGGCGGAAAAAAACTCGGAATTCCGGGACTGATAAATGCTTACCGCACAGCAACAGCTCATGCCCTCGATAAATCAAAAATTGAAATCCATCATATCCGCGAATTTTACAAAATCATGGTCGGGGAAAAAGAAATGAATGCGATCTTGCACAGCATTCATCAGAGTGGTGCTGCAATGGAAACAGCGGACTATGGCGAAATAACTAAATTTACAATCAGTTGTAAACGGAGTGAAAAAGAACAGGTATTGGCAAAATTAAATTTGAACAGAAATATCCAAATAGAATTTTTATACAGTGCGTAATTTATTTCTCCTCTGCATTTTATTTTCTTCCGCAATTGGTTTTGGCCAGGTGCAAATTCGTGCATTTGAAAAAAAAGAAAATATTTTTATTCGCTCCGCAGATGATGCTGCATCTTTTATCAAACAAACTTATTTCAATCCGGCAGATGATTTAAAACTGCAGTCTTTCAGAAAATCACCTTATGCAAATTATTACACGTTCATCCAGACATACCGTGATATCGAAATCCTGCATGCAGAAATAAAAATAAGTACGGATTTAAACGGCGGGATTTTATTTATCGCCGGCAATTATTTCGAAACAACTGATTGGGTGTTGGGAGATGGTGTGAATTCTCAAATGCAAATAAATGAAAATTTAAAAACAACATATCATCTCTCCTCTCCCAAAACAAAACCCGTAATTAAAGTTGAAGATGATCTCCCGCAACTCTGTTATTTATTTGAAGAAGATTTTGAAAACGACAGAAGTAAAATAAGCTTGCTGATTGATAAAGAAGGAAATTTAATTGAAGCAGATGATCACCGTGCTTATTTTACGATGACAGATACTGTGATCTACGGCTTCGCATTTAAACCCGACCCTTTGACTTCTGCAGGTGTTTTATACGGCGGCGAATACGACGATAATAATGATGAAAATAATTCCGCTTTAAATGCGCAAATGTTTGAAGTGGTAGTTCGTGCGCAATTTGAGGACGGTTATTTTTATCTGCGCACCGACAGTCTGAAATTAAAAGACCTTGCAGCACCCGGTGATGCGGTGGTAATTGAAACACATGATGATTTTCATTATACCCGCGACAATAATAATTTCGAAGATGTAAATACGATCTATCATTTGCAGAATTTCGGTGATTATTTAAAAAGCATCGGATACGAATCGCTGTATAATTTTTATATAGAAATTGATCCGCATGGTGCCGGCGGTGCCGACCAGAGTTATTTTGTAGGCGGAGATGTGCCGAGCATTCAATACGGTGAAGGTGGTGTGGATGATGCCGAAGACGCCGATGTTTTGATTCATGAATATGCGCATGCACTCAGTTTTCATGCAGCACCAAATACCAACGACGGCAATGAGCGCCGTGCAGCGGATGAAGGCTATGGCGATTATTTCGCCGTGAGTTATTCACGCATGTTCAGCGATTATAATTGGGAAAATGTTTTTTCCTGGGACGGCCACAACGAATTCTGGTCGGGCAGAAATGCAAACACAAATAAACATTATGCTGAAGATGTTTCCGCCGATTTTTACAGCACCAGCGAAATTTGGAGCGGCGCACTCATGGATATTTTCGATCTCATCGGAAAAGAAAATACCGACAAAATAGTTTGCGAAGCACTCTACGGAAGTTTTGAAGATATGAGTCTGCACGACGCGGCTTTATTAATCTTGAATGCTGAAGACATTTTATTCGCCGGCACCTACCACGAAACAATTTATGATGCCCTCCAAAACCGCGGACTTTTATGGCCGGTAGCTATTAATCAAACTTCAAAAAATAATTCCATTCAATTCATCAATACATCCGGCTTCTCCTTCCACAACCAGCCACTCGAAATCATTTTGCCGGGAGTTGAAAATTATAGTTTGCAGGTTTGTGCAATTGATGGTAAGATACTTTACAATGCAACCGGTTCCGCCGCTTCCATCTCTCTCAATCCGGAAATGTTTATTGCGGGATTGTTTATTGTATCTGTAACTACATCAAATGGGATTGCTTCGATTAAGGTGGTGAAGTGGTAAGAATTTGTGACTTCGGGTATGGGGGTTTTGGAATTTGTACCATAAATGGTGATGGTGAATTAAGAAATAGTTATATATAATTGTGTGAGGTAATTTCTAAAAGTAACTTCGAAATGGTGGGATTGGAGAAGTTTTGGAGAAAGGGAGTTTCTCTAATAAATACGTTACTTGCAACCCGTGGGGACAGTGCTAACTTTGAACTTATGAGCTTTGAAAGAACAAATAAAAATTAAAACAAACAGAGAATGAACTTTTTCGCAATGAGATATTTTATTGTTCAATCATCACAGACATCATTGTTTCCTTTGGTAGACGACAACATAAAGCCAAAAGACTTGTTTCTATTTCCGCTTATAAACCGACAAGAGACAAACTATTACAACAAGAAATATACAACACGACTTGTTTCAGCGAATCCGAATGACAATTATATTGTTGGCTATTTACTCAAAAGCACAGACACACATTTAATTCAACTTGACAAAGAACTTTTCAACGAAAGTGATTTACCCAATTGGGAAAAACTCTTTTTCATAATTGATACCGAAAAACAAATGTTGCTTGTTGAATATAACACTCCCGTTGCGACACCAGAAAATGTAAAGAATGTTCTAATTCATTTAACACGAAAAACAGTAGCAAGTAACGGCTATACTGTTAAACTTGATTTCTTAGTGGACAAATTTGCGTTTTGGAAAATCATTCAAGATGCAACAGGCATTTTTCAAATTGCTTTTGACCTTAGTGCTCCAAACTTGTTTGGTGGGACAAAGAAAGCCAACGAATGGTTAAAGACATTAAAAGAAAAACACAATATGACGAATGTTAGTGTTGATTTCCGAAATGAAAATGCCGAGCTTCTCTATGATGAAGAAGAACTTGAATCATACAGAGATTATGCTGATAGCGGTGGTGGCAATTGGACGCTTGGTGTTTTACAGAACGGAAGGAAGAAAAAGTATTATAGCGTAAATCACTTGAGAAAAAAAGAATCTGAATTAAACACCGATAATCCAAATTACATTCGTGACAACTTGGAAGAAGTCAAACAACTTTTAATTAAACTCTTAAAATCAATTGACGACCTTGAACTATAAAAAATATTTCACATACGCAGGGCTGGCTTTAGCCGCTTACGCTTTGTGTTACTTTATAAAGCAAGAAACACTTGCTTCGCTATTGGAGAAACTAATTTTCAATGCTGTTTCCATTTTGGTTGGACTTTCAATTGCAGTTATTGGAATCTTTTTGAGTTCAATCAACACGATTTATCTTTCCATTTATAAGATTGTAAAAGTTAAAGACCAAATGATTTTCACAGACAAGGAAATCAAAAAAATAAAAGGTGAACTTTCAGACCTTGTTGAGGAGTTAAAAGAAAATGCTTTGTTTTCCCTTTATGCTTTCATTGCCGTCTTATTATTATTTTTTGCCAAGGAGATTGACATTCCGCATTTACAATGGTTCATACAGGATAGTTTTCTAACAAAAGCATTTTGCACAAACGTTGTAATTATGTTTGGTAACTTCTTAATATTTTGGGCAATCATAGACAGTATCAAAGTTGTATTTCAGATTACCAAAGCATTTGAACTTATGCAGGACAACTAAACTAAACGACACAACAATGAATGTAAATCGCTTCTGCCAAATAGACTGCAAACTTTCACCGACACTGCTTCAACGGAAGATTCGGGCATCTGGTAACAGCGGGTTTAAGAATTTGGCGGTACAGTGGTCAAATGAAGTTCAGTTTTCCAATAAAAGTTTCGTGCAGGTTGACAATTTTCTGCTCCGAAATCGCCAACTTCTTAAACCCGCAAAACGTTATTCGTCATGCTTGGGCGTAAGTACCAATTTGAAAAGGGAGCAGAGAAAGTATATATATTACATTTAAATCTTTACGAATAATGTCCACACACAAAGAACTTACGAATCATCTTTTACTAATCGCAATTGATAGTTACCAAGATGTTAGTGTTAAACATCTTACCACTTGCGTTTCTGATGCAGTTCAATTTAGAGATATTCTGCATCAGAGGTATTTTTTTCTTCCCAATAATACAGAGGAGTTATTTGACAGTAAAGCGACCTCAGATGCTTTGCACAGAGTTTTTGAAAAATATATTTCAGAACTAACGGACTCAGACAATCTTATCATCTTTTTTACTGGGCATGGACATTACAATCCCACCATTGATAGAGGATATTGGATTCCAACAGATGCGAGAATGGATGCACCATCAAGTTACTTTTCAAACCCTGACCTCATTGACTACATAAAAAAGATAAATGCCTTTCACATAGTTTTGATTTCTGATTCATGTTTTTCTCGTTCAATTCTCACGGATTATTCAAAGGAAAAAGCCCATAAGAATCTTAGCTCACTCTACAATTCAAAATCCAGGTGGGTTTTGACATCAGGACAATATCTTGTTTACGAAAAAAATGGTTTTGCAGAAACTATTCATTCTCTTTTAAAAACTTCTGTAAGAGATGTATTGATTTCTGAACTTGTTCAAAAGGTAAAGGAAACCTTTCTCACAAGCGAAGACCAAACACCGCAAGGAACACCTTTAAAAGATTCAAACCACCTAGCTGGCGAATTCATTTTTAAAATTAAAGAGTCGGATGACTCAGATGAAAAGGAATTCAAAGTTCACAAAGATGCTTTGAAAATTCTGCAACTTTACAACAGAAATACGAAATTCAAGGAAATGTGGAGAATAGAACAAGGCAATAGCAAAAACAAAATCGGTTATGTAATCTTCTTAGAAAAAAATGAAGTAATCAAAAAAGACTTTTTCTATTTATTCCTATACCAAGGAATCCATCTCACAGAAACATTTGCTCATTTACGAATCAACTACCTTCAAATATTTCAATTGAATAATTTGATTATTCTGTTGCCGAAGGAAAGAGAACAAAAAAATTATGAAAGGCGAATCAAAAATGTAACTGACAACCTGAAACCAATCAGTATATTTTACATTGATGATTTTATTCGTGAGGAATGTTCCCCGCAGTTTTTTACAGACCAAAGTAGCAGCAAATATTTGCAGATTTCAAATTTCATTATGCCTACGATCAAGGTAAGTAATAATGATGGGAGCATAACACAACTTGAAAATTATGATGACAGTTCTTTATCCCCACTCAAACGATGGTTTGAAAATGGAGAAATCTCAATCTTAATAATTAAGGGAAGTGGCGGTATTGGGAAAACAACTTTAGCAAAATATATTTCAGACAAGTTTATCCAAACAAATCAAAAGTCAAAAGTCATTTTCATTGAATCAAAAGTAATTATCTCCAAGCTCAATAGTCAGGAAGAAGAAAACGAAAGTGATACTATCAACCTCTATAATTTTTATGAAGCAGCTACACCTGACATTAGTGAAAGATTAAGCAAGGATATTTTCAAACTAAATTTTGATGCTGGAAACATTCTAATAGTAATTGACGGCTTAGACGAAATTATTTCAAATGTTCGCAAATTTAAGGCAGACGAATTCCTTAACTCTATTGAAAGATTCACTGATGAAATTCATGATGGGAAACTCATCATTACATGTCGTTCATACTTTTGGGAAGTAAATAAATATACATCATCATTAATTCAAAGCATAGAAATTTTGCCCTTCAATAAGGTACAAGCTGCAAAATTCTTCAAGGCAAGTTTTCCATATGATGAGAAAAAAGTTGAAAAATGTTTGACGATCGCTCAGGAATTTTCATTTCCAACTTCTGACGAAGTTGAAGAGTTCCAACCATACGCTTTGGATGTTATTCGGTTGATAGTTAATTCTCAAAGAGAACTACTTGTAAAAGATGCATCATTCAACTCTAATGTTTTAGAGCAAAAGAACAAGCGTGATTATATTCTTTTCAGAATCTGTAACCGAGAATTGGAAAGAGTAAATCAAATTAGCGTTGATGAACAGATTCAGTTTTTCACCCATCTTGCTGTTACAAAAAGGGGGACAATTAAAGCAGAAAATTTCAAGCAAGAAGTTTTTGATTCACTTGGGAAAGAAATAAATGACACCAACATTGAAGCTTTCAAAGGCCACCCATTACTTCAAAAACTTGATTCAAATTTTAAGTTTAAGTATGACTTCTTCATTGATTACTTCAGAAACATTTACATTTCTTCATTCCTAAGAATTAATAGTCCGAATGAAATAGTTTCAAATGAATTTGCACACATCTTAGCAGAAAGTTGTTGGTTCGGCTCTGAAATGGTGGACGATATTAAAGAGAGGATGCAATCTTGGAGTGATACAGATTTGTTAAAGGTGTCCGAGCTCATTCTCCAAGTAGCAAGCAATTCTGATTACTCCGAAATGTTAAGGCGAAAAGCAATTTCTGGATTGCTCTCAATTGCACTTGCAATCAATCATAAATTTCATTCAAATAACATAACCGACAATACCTCACTTCTAAAAGTATTATTTGAGAATAATTCCCAGAAGAATCATCTGTATGGTTTGAGTATCATTAATTTTTTGACGGGGAAGGACACTATCAAATTTGATTTTTCAGATTTAGTTATTCATGACTGTTATATCAATACATTTCACTCCTTTTGGAAATGTAGTTTCAACGCAAACACAAAATTTATTTCACCAACTTTGCTCAATATTGAACCGCTTGATTCCCCGGGCGTGTCCATATCCAAAGAGAATTTCATTAATCCAACTTGGGATGAAAAATTTTCAATGCAGTTCGAGTTAGAAGATTTGAAATCCAAGAATGTTGAGGAAAATGTGATTTACATTCTAAAAAGTTTTTTACGACAGTTTCATATCCGAGGCAAAATTGACAAACAACCAGAGCCAAGATTGAAACTTAAATTCACTATAATAAACCAGAAGTATTTTGACTTCAAGAAATTCATGAAGGTTTTAGAAGGCAGTGGTCTGATGGTATCTTTTACAGAAATTGACAAAGACAAAATTGATGTAAGAGATAATTATCGTGCTGATGTTTTAAAATTTGTGAATGACGGAAGTATGTCAGCAATAATACAGTCAAACATTAATAAACTTGTTGATATTGCAGAACAGAAATAGCCATCGCAAAAAATACACACATTTTTTTTTACGATAGACTTACGAACATTCCTATCCGTCTTCGCCTTACCAAAAAAATAAATATGCAAATGCAACCCTGCGTAAGTGAGATTTATTGAATAAATATCTTTGCCACGATAAAGTCATTATTCAAATTTATCCTTGCGAAATAAATTCCAGGCGAAAATGCAAGAAGTTTCACCGAGGTTTTATTTGCATCAGCCTGAATAATTTCAAACGGTACTGTTCTGCCTGAAAGATCAAATATTGCCGACAGATTGAATTCACTTGTTGAGGTGATTCGTCCGCGGTTGGTGTCCTCACCAATCCGCAGTTATTTTCACTCGCCAGCGTCCCAGTTTCCCAACCATCATCGCCTTACCAAAAAAAAAAATAAACATGCAAAGGCAACCCTGCGTTTTAGAGAGATTTATTGAACAAATATTTTTGCCACGATAAAGTCATTATTCAAATTTATCCTTGCGAAATAAATTCCAGGCGAAAATTGTAAAAGTTTTACCGAGGTTTTAACTGCATCATCTAGAATAATTTCAAACGGAACTGTTCTGCCTGAAAGATCAAATATTGCCGACAGATTGAATTCACTTGTTGATGTGATTGAAAATTCTCCATGCGAATTTGGATTGGAGAAAACCGTAATCTGCTGATCGGTTAAATCCTGATTGCCGGTTTCAACATCAATACAATATTGATCTGTACATCCAAGCACATCTGTAATTGTCAGGCAGGCGCAAATCTTTCCGGGAATGAGTGGTGTGTAGATCGGCTCCCAATCTGTTGTTGCATAACCATCGCAAAATGACCAGGAATAAGATTCAATCGGAGTAGAATCACTTCCAACAGATAGGTTAATAAAATGCGCCATTCCAAAATCATCAATCGTATATGTAAAGTTTGCATTGCATGAATCAATTATTTCCTGCTTTAAAAAAGAAGTGACAAAATTGGGCAAACCATCTTGACAAGTTCCTGATGTAATAAAACTTGCAACATAATTTATTGAGGCGGGTAATTCATTCGGATTCGTTATACAATCGAGACCAATATCAGAATATCTTGCAATATACATTCTTCCATCAGGTCCGTTTTGAAGAGCACCAATGTAACCTTCAGGTGTTGTAAAACCATAACCAGAGGCGATAATATCTTCCAATGTACCTGCAAGTAAATTATATTGTATAGTTAAACCCTGATCTAAAATCCCGACGTAAAGCTTGGAGCAATTTGGAGAGAACTCTACTCCATATGCCCCATTTGTACCCGCATAATCTCCGAGATGCATCGGATTTGAAACAACGCCGGTCATATCATCAAAGTCGAATAATTCAAGAAAATTATCGCCGCAAACAGCAGCCGCTAATTTATTTCCGCATGGTGATGCTTTTAAATAACCGATACTATTATAAAGACCTTCTCCATGTACAGTACCGGTAGTGGAAATTACCGGTATCGTATCGATGCCTGAAGACGAAATTTTGTAGGCATAAAAATCTGCAGAATGGCATGTATGTGAAATTACCCAGTAATCTTCACCATTGCCGTGTTGCACGGCGGTTAGTTTTTCAGTTACCGAATCAAGGAGAGGTAAATTTTTAACAGACACGTCCCCCATTCCACCATTTAAAGTCATGTCGACAATCGAATACGACAATGGCCTTATATATCCGTCTTCTACATTAGGTGCTGAAAATAGATAATACAATGTTGTTGAACCAGGTTTAGGAACAATAATGCAGGATTGTGTTGAAGAAATTCCGCCATACATACCAGTTCCGTTAGGCATTAATGAATTGCTGCTGTCCCAGACCTGTATTCCCTCTGAATAAAAAAGAAGATTGCCCGCAGTATCAGAAATAGAAGCTACACCTTCATAAGTATGAAGCATCCCGCCCGGTAAAAAGACCGGCGGATCAACATTGAAAGTAATTCCGGCATTGAACCCATAATACCAGTTATTCGCCTGTTTTTGCGCATTGCATTGTGCAACAATGAAAATCGAAAAAAATAACAGGCAATTTTTCATTCAGGTGATTTGTCAGGGATGAGGTTGTATGTGATAATTGCGAATTTATAAAATTTATGAACGGTGCACAAATTGAAATTTAGAACAAATTATCGGCACATGGAAGGAAGCAGGCTTTATTTTCTTGCAAGAATCGCAGTTTGCTAGCCGCATTTGCCTTACTTAAAAAAAAATAAACATGTAAGGCAACCCCGCGTTTTAGAAATTGTTTTGTTATAGTTTTAAATTAGTGTTTTGATATTGCAATTTCAATCGATTTTAATAATTAAAAAATGAAACTGCACGAAGCAATTGAGAAACTTTTGAAACAAAAAGTTGGGCCAATGATAACAAAGCAAATTATGCAGGTATTTTTTTCTATAGGTTTTCTCTCAGCGACCGTTTTTCTTTGCTCGTGTAACAAGACTCCGGATTTGACCAAGGATGAAGTTTATAAAATCATGAATGAAATTATTGCAGACGATAGTTTAGGACTTTACGTGATTTGTTCGACACCAATTGGCATAGGTTTGTCTGACGAATTTGGTTTTAGTGCTGAAGATAAAAAATTTATTGAGCGACAAAATGAAATCTTCAAAGGATTTAAGTATGAACCAAATAAATTAAAATATTATTCCTGGAGAATAAAAGCATTTGACTTTATTGAAATTGACACGACTTGTAATGCAGGTATAATAAATCGTTTATCATTTCCATTAATTTCAGCAGACAGGCAGCGAGTTGTTTTTGAGAATACAGAAGATTGTCACTGTATGCTTGGCGGACAAGGAGGGCAATATCTATACATTAAAAAGAATGGACATTGGAAGTTTGAAAAATCTTTTGGTTTTTGGGTAAGTGAACAAATTACACCAAAAAAAATTTCGCCCCAGCTAGTTCTTCGCACTACTAAAAAATAAACAAGCAGTGAAACCCTGCCGGAGGTTTATTAGAACAGTCCTCATCTCCAAACCAATCCCCCTTTATTCATCCGCGGTTGGTGTCCTCACCAATCCGCAGTTATTTTTACTCGCCAGGGTTTATGTTTCCATCCTTCTTCGCCTTACCTAAAAAATAACCATGCAAGTCAGCCATGTATTTATTAAATGCATTTCATTAATTTTGATTGAAGGCCAGGAGTCCCGTTTAGGAAACAACAACAACTCAATACCTGTTTAAATTATCAAACTAAAAACCCGGTTCAATGAAAACATACAGCAGCCTGCTTCTATTTTTTATTCTTTTTTCAGTTCAATTTGCTTTTTCTCAAACTTCAAGTGATCCGTCAGAAGCTGCCAAAATCGGATTGGAGAAGAAAATATCGAGCGAATCCCAGGGCGCATTGAAATTGACAAATTTCAAAAAGAAAGATGGAAAAACAACAGATTTTTATGGGAAAAGTATTTATGAATTGGAATTTGAAATTGAAATCGAAGCAGTCAAAAGCTATTATTTAAATACACCTCTGCTGGAACCGTTTGTCGGAGTTCAAGGCGCCGGTACAGACTATTTTGAATGCACCGCTCAGGGAGAGGGTTTTCTTATCAAAACAAAATTAACTGTAGGGCAAAAATTTTATCTTATCGGTGACGCAACATTGGAAAAATGGGAAAGCGGTTATAAATTTTCAGGATATGAAATAAATGCCCACAAAGAAATATCAAAGTCGCAAATAAACGGCAACACCGAATCATCTGAATCAATTAATATTTCTACTTCTGATAATATGTACTGCAGAGTTCCTGATGATCACCACCCCCTGAATGGTGTCAGCCCGGAATATGCAAAATATATTGGTGATTGGGCTAGTGTCAATAACGATTGTTTTGCCGTGGATTATAAAGATGGAAATTTCATTATTCTGCCACATGGTATTTACAATCCGGAAACGCATGTCATATTTTGGAGCACAGGTCCAAATAGTAAAAAAACCGCTCAGGTTGCGGCAAATCAAATCATGTACGAAGATGACGACACAAAATTTACCTTGAAATATTTAAACGATTGTTTTTATGTAAGCTCAATTAAAATTGACAAGCCGGAAAAAAATACACTCACGAATCAATTTTATAAAATCCCAAGCGAAATAGATACGATGACATTCAAAGGATTTGATGAATATAAAAAATATTTTGGTCGATGGGTTGCAAAGGACAGCAGTTGTTTCGAAATAAAACCAACAGGCTCTACTTTCAGAATTAAGCAGGGAACTTATAAAAACGGTATTTTGAAAGTAGATACAAATTACCTGGGTTTTTCAAAATCAGGTTATATTGGATTTAACTACGGAGGAGTAGAAAAAACAATTTTTGTAAATCAAAATTTTATACACTTCACGAACTCCTATAAACCTTCAAATACTGCTGCAAATAATTTATCAGGTACTAATACCAATTTGTTTTATGATGTAATACTCGCATCAAAAGATAATTCTAAAGCTTTGCTAACTATAAAGTACACTGATAAATCCTATTTTGATGAAAAAATATATTCTAAAGCAAAGCTGAAGCAAGTTGTGCTGGCCTATATTGATTCGTCTGAAAGATTTAACTCGTTGCCGGATGTAAATAAATCAAATGCAACCGAATCTTATACCGTGGACTTAAATATTAAGGTGTATGCATTACAAAATGGCCAATCTAAATATCAGGGATATGCTGAAATCGAAATGATTGTTAAAGATGCAAAGTCGGCTGTCATCAGAAGTGCCGTCAAGAAAATAGAAACAGGTTTTGTGGCAGATTATTTATCAGAAAAAGACGCAATCCTTGCCATAATCTCTAAAATAGAAAGTCCTATTTATCGGTCCATTTGGGCATGCTTTCCCATTAATGCGCAAATTGTAGAAATAGTTGAAACAGATAAAAAAGGGAATGCTAAAACGGTAAAAATAAATGCAGGCAGGGAAATGGGAGTGTTCAAAAGTTTTAAATTCAGAATTGACGATAATAATCTGGTTAATAATGAAGACAGCAAAAAATGGCAACTGGAAGTAGTTTCGGTTAATGAAGATGGGACATCCATTTGTAAAGTCACAGGCTTAAGTGAGGCAATTTCCAAACAACTTAATTCTGGCAAACCCATTTCTGTTACAACTGTTTATGATGCATATGAGTAATGCCATTTTTACCCGCCAGGTTCACATATTTCCAGCCGGGTACGGTTACCTTAAAAAATAAAATCCAAAGGCACCATACATTTTAAATATTACTAGCTTCTTTCCCACACCATTTCCAATTTAATTATTTTTGGTTTGATATAGCAAATTCAAAACCCATTTGAAATCCAAAACCCTCCTCATAACCACCATTATTTTCTTTCTCCTGATTAATACATCATATTTCTGGGAAGGGCAATTGGGTTTTTGGGCCATGCCGGCGGATATCATTTTATTGTTGGTTTATTTTATTCTTTGGATTTCGGTTTTGCGCCAAATGTATTTGATGGGAAAAGAAGATTTCAAATCAAGGCAAAGAAATATAGTTGTTGCATTTTTGGTTGCGGTTTTAATAATTACATTATTTCGTCCGGCTGGTTTCATCAATTTTGATAAACTTGCCGGAGAAGATATTTTAATTGCGCAGCGTGAAGGCGCCGCAAACTGCACAACAACTTTGAAATTAAAAAAGAACCATACGTTTATTGAAACCAATATTTGTTTTGGGTTGGAGGAAATAAAAGGCAAATATGTTGTGCGTAACGATACGATATTTTTTATTGATATTGATACAGGAAGAGATAAAGATCCATATTTTCAATTTGCCCGGATTGTTCCTGCTGTTTTAGGAAATGATATGCAATTATATGATTTGATGCGCTATAAAAATGCAGATGATAGTTTGAGTGAGGCATGGTTGAGGATTGTGAAGAATGATTTGTCACCCTGAATTTGACGAAAAATGGTTCGGCAAGCCTGCCCGCCGACGCAAGGCGCATGTGCTGCGGCAGGCGGGCTCACCATGACCAGCTCATCGGGAGGTGGCTGTAATATATGTAGCAAGCTTCTCCAATCGAATTGTCACCCTGAGCTTGTCGAAGGGTTGTCGAAGGGTTGTCAAAGGGTTGTCGGTGGCTTGTGCAATGACGGTTCGACAGGCCTGCCCGCCGACGCAAGGCGCATGTGCTGCGGCAGGCGGGCTCACCATGACGATAAGTTCGGAGTGGCAATTTTCTTTTGTGGTGGATGATTCGTTCGGGATGAAAATGTATCAATGTACCAATTTACCAATGTACCGATGAGTGAACGGGGGAATTTGAACTTGAGCTAATAGCACCGATGAGTGATGGGCAAATTTGCACATTGGTAAATCAGTACATTGGTATATTTTTCTTCACTACTCCGCGAAGCGGAAAGAAAGCACCGGAATATTCGAATGTGAAATCACTTTATTTATTCGTGAGCCGAATAAAAATTGTGAGAACATATTTTCTTCATGGCCCACCACCACCAGAAGATCGGCATCAACTTCTTCCGCATACATGATCACCGAATTTGCAACGAGATCGTGGCGAATGGTTTCAGTTGTGCATTTCAATCCGCTTGCACGAATTAATTTTGCAGCCGATTCCATACGTTCTTCCAATTCGGCTTTACTTGAAATAATTTCTTCATAAAATTGCGAAACGGCAACAAGGTGAATCACACTTTCAAATGATTTTGCAAAACGGATGATGCGCTCCACTTTAAATGTGGTGTATTTCGTGAGATCGATCGGCAATAATAAATTTTTAAACTGAATAGGAGATTTTACATCGCGGCAGGTGAGTACGGGAAAATCGGCACGCTGCACTAATTTTTCGGTATTGTTGCCGATCTTAAATTGCGATTTTTTTGAATCGGCACCATACGTTCCGATGCATGCAAGTTCGGCACTGATTCCGTTGCCGTATTCCTCAATTTCTTTTGATATCGACTCGGTGGTTGTAATAACCTGTTCCTGAATGCGAAATGCTGCACCGCTTTTATTTTTCATTTCTGCGAGCTTCGCTTCCAGTTTGCGGAGTTTTGTTTTATACTGCGATGCCGATTCTGTTTTTTCCTTTAATGCCTCACGTTTTGCAAAATGAATTAACCGGATTTGTGAATTGGTGCGGTTCGCAATATAAACTGCATATTGTAAGGCGGCAAAAGAACCATTCGAAAAATCAACGGGGACAAAAATCTGTTTTTCTTCTGCGGACATGCGGGGCAAAATTAAAAAGAAAAATGCGAGAGTCTGGAAAAATAACAGGGAGGCGCAGAGGCGCAGAGAAATTTTAATAAAATTAACGGTTTATACAAAGTTGCAAAGGAATGATGGTTCGACAGGCTCACCATGACATAATCTTTTTTGTCAGAATTTTACATAAGAAAAAAACTCCGCGACTCTGCGTCTCCCTGTAAAACCTTCTTACCTTTATGCATAGCATGCACGACCAATTTCAGCCATCAGAACTGATATTAAATCCGGATGGAAGCGTTTATCATCTCCATTTATTACCGGAACATATAAGTGATACGATCATTACCGTGGGTGATCCGGACCGTGTGGAAATGGTGAGCAAATATTTTGATACCATCGAATTTAAAATTCACAAAAGAGAATTCATCACACATACCGGCACAATCGGTAAAAAAAGAATTACTGTTATTTCCACCGGTATCGGGACAGATAATATTGATATTGTTTTTAACGAATTGCATATCCTGAGGAATTATGATTTTCAGAAAAAAGAAATTAAAACAGATCATCATCCGCTTACCATTTACCGTATCGGCACATCGGGTTGTCTGATCCCGGAGATTCCAGTGAATGCATTTCTGGTTTCGGATTTCGGAATCGGGATAGATAATCTCCTGCATTTTTACCGCTATGAAAATTCGGATACGGAAAAAAAATTAGCAGATGCATTTGAAGCACATCATTATTTTCACCACCGCATACATCCTTATGTGTTTGCAGGATCAGAGAAACTGATCAGCACTTTCAAGGGAGACATATTTCACCACGGCATCACCTTAACAAGTCCCGGGTTTTACGGCCCGCAGGGACGCCGCATTTTTCTCAATCTTTCACAACAGCAATTTTATGACGACCTGAAAACATTTCAATTTGAAAATTACAGGGTGACAAATTTTGAAATGGAAACGGCAGCGATGTATGGCCTTGCAAAACTGATGGGGCACAATTGCATTTCATTAAATGTATTACTCGCCAATCGTGCAACGGGAGAATTCAGCAAAGATCCGCATGCTGCAGTGGATGCGCTGGTGAGGATTGCATTGGAGAAAATAAGTGAATCTATTTAAAGATTGTGGTGAAATATAGAAAATAATTCAGGCCACGAAGACTCAAAGTCGCAAAGGACGCTCAAAGTTTTCCTTCGTGAAACTTTGTGCCTTTGAGTCTTCGTGGCTAATTTTGAATTTTACGACAACTCAGCATTAAAAAAAACATTAAACCTTCAATTGATTACCCGACCGAATTTTGGAAATAAACAAATCAATCGCTCTGCGTTTATCTGCATTTAATTCATAACTGATTGAATTGTGGAGATAATCTTTTAATTCGTCATTTGTGAATGAAGAAGTATTTGTTTCTTCCACCATTTCATCGATATGATGCACCCCGTATTTCAACGCTTCATTTAATTCGAATAGCAGATCGGCGAAGATCGGTTTGCGAGTCATCCATGCTGCAAAAACAAATGGTAAGCCCGTGAGTTGTTTCCATGCATCACTCAGATCATAAATATATTCGTACGAATTTTTTAATGCAATGGCTCTGTCGCCGATCACAAGCCCTGCCGTAGATCCTTTTATCTGATCAATATAACCCAGCTCCGAATTAATTAATTCGGGTTGCAGGTTCCAGTGCTCTTTCAATAAAATTCTGAGTAATTGCACGGATGTCATTGAATGATAATCGAGGAATATTTTTTCAATCTGATCAATCGGTTTTTCCGAAAATACACAAACGGATTTAACCGGCCCGTTTGCAGAAATACAATAATCGGTAATGATCTGTGCATCATTTAAATGTTCGAGTACGGCAACAGGCACCAGCCCGATATCCACTTTATTTTCCAGCACTTTTTTTCCGCCTACCGAAGGAATATCCAATTGCAGATCAAGTTTATCTGCAATGACAGAATGTTCCAGTCCGTACAAAAATGGTTTGGTGTTCCAGTAACTTACAAGGGATATAATTACTTTACGATTCATTCAAATGCTTAAGGTCATTAAATAATTCTGCAGTAAAAATACTTCCGTCGCAATTGAGTTTATATAAACTCGTATTGTGATGCGGAAATGTATCCATATCCTGCAACGGTTTGTTCAGCATGGTGCACAATAAAATGCGCATTGCCCTGCCATGCGAACAAATTAAAATTTTATTTTCAGGTGATGCTTTCAATTCATCAATGAATATCAATTGGCGTTGCTGCACTTCAAGCGGGCTTTCACCGCCTTCAATTTTAATGTTAACCTGTCCTTGTTTCCAGAGATGCAGCGTATGATAAAAATATTTAAATGTTTCTCCGTCGCTTTTTCCTTCATGAATCCCCCAGCTGATTTCATCCAATGCCGCATTTCTTTCAATCGGAATATGTAATTGCCCGAATGGAGAAATAGTTTCAAATGTGCGTTTTAAAGTGGAAACGTATATTTTTTCAAACCCAATGTTTTTATACGCATCATAGAATTTTTGTCCCTGCGCTATCCCGGTTGCATTCAATGAACTGTTGATGCCTTTTCCCTGCACAATACCCAACTGGTTGAATTCCGTTTCGCCGTGGCGAATAATGTAGATCTCTTTTTTCAAATTAATTATTTAGCACATTGAGAGGCTGAAATTCTTCCACACCAAATTCTTTATCGAGATCCACATCTTTATAATTGCGAATTGTTTTATAGAGTGTATCGCGTTCAACAGGTTCTTTTCCGGCAGCAAGAATTAATTCACAAATTTCTTTTGTGGTCATCACCGGATTTTGTTCTTCCGCTCCTGCCATCGAATATATTTTTGTTGAATCATCAATTGTTCCGTCAATATCATTCACACCGAAATTCAGACTTAATTGCGCATTGTTTCTTCCGATCATCGGCCAGTATGCTTTGATATGCGGAAAATTATCGAGATAAATTCTGGAGACGGCATAATTTTTCAGATCTTCAATCACACTTACTTCTGCAACATAACTCATCTGATTATTCTGATTGCGGAATTTCAACGGAATAAAAGTATTAAAGCCGCCTGTTTCATCCTGCAATTTCCGCAAACGCTCCATATGATCAACCCGGTGGCGGTAATTTTCGATATGTCCGTATAAAATTGTTGCATTGGTATGCATACCGAGTTCGTGAGCTGTTTTATGAATTTCGAGCCAGGTGGCAGTATTACATTTGTCGGCACAAATTTTCAAGCGCACTTCTTCATCAAATATTTCCGCTCCACCGCCGGGTAATGAATCCAAACCGGCTTTTTGTAAAAATTCCAATCCTTCGCGAATTGTCATTTTCGCTTTGCGGATCATATACTCCAGTTCAACTGCAGTAAACCCTTTAATATGCAGATCAGGCCGTATTTCTTTTATTGCTTTTAAAATATCTGCAAACCATATTAAATTCAATTCCGGCAATACGCCTCCGACAATATGCACTTCGGTTACAGGTTTATTCTGATATGATTTTACAATGTTCAGAATTTCATCCTTGCTCATTACCCAGCCATCTGCACGTTGTTTTAATAAGCGGGAATAGGAACAGAATTTACAGTCGAATACACAGAGGTTTGTTGGTTCGATATGAAAATTGCGGTTGAAATAAGTGATATCTCCATGCATACGCCTGCGAATATGATCGGCTAGTGTGCCGACAAACCCGAGTGAGGCTTTTTCATAAAGTGCAACACCATCTTCAAAACTGATGCGTTGCTGATTTAAAACTTTTTCTGCAATTGAAATTAATTGCGGGTCGGAAGTTGTTTCTACAAGTAGCGAACGTATCTCATTTTCTCTGGACATAAAGGAATGCATTTTCTAAAGTAAGACGAAAGTTGTCAATCAAATTCTCACCAGTTGTTTTTCGCTTTACTTTTTTCCTTGATGAAAAAAGTAACAAAAAAATCAAGAAAAAACGATGCTGCCACGCGACATATGCACCCCGCCAGCCGTTTTTTCATGCCACCCGCAACATACAAACGAGTTCCTACTAAAAAACAGGAGTTTTATTCCATTGCGCAAAACATGTATTAATGATTCCTTGTTTGCGGCTCCTGCTGTGTTTAAATATTTTTCTATAAAAAAAAAGGAAATTCAAAATGTATAACAATTGAATTTCCCCTTCGTTTCATAAAACTGTTTTATTTATCAATGCATCGCAAATATTTATTTTGCAATTGATATTTTTTGTGTCAATGTAAATTCACCGTCGCTTGCTTTTACAAAATAATTACCGGCAGACAATAAACTGCCGTCAAACTGCACATGCAATTCCGGTGCATTATGTAAAACCATTCTGTCGATCAGTTCACCTGTCATATTATAGATCTCGATCGTAACGTCTTCATTTTCGAAATTCTTTACTTCAAACATAAATTCTCCTGTGGATGGATTCGGAGAAACCGTAAGCTGTATTAATTGTTTTTTCAAAATATCCTGAATTCCTGTAACGCCTGGCTGGCAACCCGGTGATTCAAGAATGGAAGCTCTTGTTGATTCAAGTATATCACGCATTTTGTTTACCTGATCCTGCGTGAACATATTCATCGAACCATCATCTGAATAATCCATAAAATTCATAAACTGAATGCCGGGAGATGTTGGTGCACAATCATCGAGTTTCGGAAATGCAGGTGCGCCATAAGTGGGATCTTCCTGGTTCGGGGTATCGGCCATCAGATCTGAACCGCTGCACTGTGGTTCCGGTTGAAAATCATCGTCGCCCCAGATATGATATAAACCCATCCAGTGACCCACTTCATGTGTTGCCGTTCTGCCTTTGTCGTATACGCCGCCCGGGCTGTTATTACCGAAATATTTATAGCTGATCACAACGCCGTCTTTAAATGGAGCGGCACCCGGAGGTGTTGCATATCCTAATAATCCGGGAGCCAGATTGCAAACCCAGATATTGAGATAAGATGAACGGTCCCAACCATCTTCACCACCTTCATCCGTAAATTTCACGTTATCGGCATAATCATCAGCACCGGCTCCGGTAAATAAATCCCACGAAGTGATATCTGTTTCGGTTCTGGTAATACCTGTTGTGACAATTCCGTCTTCATCCTGCTGCGCAAGGCAGAATTCAATCTGTGCATCGGCTGCATCACCTTCAAAAGCTGCAGGAGTTTCGTCTGCATCATCATTCAGCCTTCTGTAATCTTCGTTGAGAATATCTATCTGCGAATAAATAAAATCATCATCAATATTTTGGGAAGCGGTTTTATATACAACATGCACCACAACCGGGATGGTATAAACGCCGCCGTTTGTTTTATATGTTGTAGTGGATGCCGAATAGGCTGCAGCAGCTTCTTCCGCCTGTTTGATCGCTGCGTATTCTTCAGGGAAATTTTCCTGTAATTGCTTCATGTATTCAGTTGACGAACACCTGTGTATTGTTTCAGGAGTTTGAGCATTTGCAATGAGTGAGGTTGCAAACACGGCAGCAAGTAAAAATTTCTTCATTTGTTTTTTTGATTGACTTATAGATTATGAACAGGTGACAAAGTTAAGGTTTTGAAAAAAGAAATTGTGTGAGGGATGTCAAAATCAACCGGTGATTTTGATAGGTGATCTGAAATATCCGTCCATCAGAGGATCACAAGTTGTTTATTCAGGAAATAGGTACCGTTGAAAGCCTGCACAAAATAGCATCCGGGTGCAAGGTGACTGAGGTTGAAATATGCACTCACATAGAAAGCAGGTTCCGGGTTTTGTTCGGCGATGAGTTGTCCCAAACCATCAAAAACTTTAATTTCCATTATATCGGCAACGCCTTTAAAATTATTTATGGCAACTGTGAAATTGCCGGTGCCCGGATTCGGATATAAAATAAGTTCGGCGATCTCACCGGGCAGCGGTTCAATTTCATTGCATCCTGCCGGTGAATTCAGAATGGATCCACGTTTTGTTTCCAGGACGTTGCGCATTACCTGTTTCTGCCCCTCTGTAAAAATATTCATACAGTTATCATCGGTATAATCCATGTAATTATCATACATAATTCCCGGTGCTGCCGGTGAACATGCATCTGTATAAGGAAAATCGGGACAGCCGTATGTTTCCTCCAATTGTAAAGGTGTATCGTCAATTCCGTCATCCTGACTGCATGTTCCGGCATCATCTCCCCAGATATGGAATAAACCAAGCCAGTGACCTACCTCATGTGTAGCTGTTCTGCCAAGATTATAGGGTGCCGAAGAAACATCTCCCAGACCAAAAAAACGGTAACCAATCAACAATCCGTCGTTGGGCGGCTGAACGCCATCCTGCGGCATGGTGGCATAACCCAAAACCCCCGGTTGCAAATTACATATCCAGATATTGAGATAGCTGTTTGCCGGCCATGGATCGGCGCCGCCAGTCGCAGAAGATTTTACCTGATCGCTGATGGCAAGGCTCCAGGTCGTATCATGATCTGTATAAGTACGGGTGATGCCGTTTGTGGTATCGCCGTTCGGGTCGAATGATGCAAGACAAAATTGAATATTGCAATTTGCGGCAATACCCTGAAAAGGGCCGGGTGTATTTATGGTGTCATCATTCAACCGCATGAAATCGCGGTTTAACACAACAATCTGTTCGTTGATTGTTTCATCCGATATATTTTCTGATGCGTTGTGATATACAACATGCACTACAACAGGAATTGTATAAATCTCTTCGTTTAAACGTGCGCCGCCATTCAGTTGATTATATTTCCCCTTCGACTGAATAATATTTTGATAGGCAGCAGGGTCGGTTTTAGAAAGCTCTGTTAATTTTTCATTTGTATAGCAATGCGATTGTGCAGATGCAAAATCTATCTGCACACAAAAGAGGATTAAAAAGAAAATGATTTTAACAAATGCTTTCATATTGTAAAATTACAAAATTTGAGAGCGGGATTTTGTCATGACACTTTAATTTGCTTTGCATAATTGCGCCATTTTTCTATCACGAGTTGCATATCTTCCGGCAGTTCCGAATCAAAGAATAATTTTTTATTGGTTACCGGATGAATAAATCCGATTGATTTTGCATGTAATGCCTGCCGGGGGATGATCTCAAAACAATTTTCTACAAACTGTTTATATTTTGTATACACTGTTCCTTTCACAACCCGGTCGCCGCCATAGGTGTGATCGCCGAAGATCGGATGCCCGATTGATTGCATATGGACACGTATCTGGTGTGTGCGGCCTGTTTCGAGCTGACATTCAATTAAAGATGTATAATTAAAACTCTCAATTACTTTATAATGTGTTACTGCATGTTTCCCTGAACTGCCATCGGCGAATCGGGTAAATAATTTTCTGAAACGCGGGTGGCGGCCGATATGGCCTGTAATGGTTCCGGTTGGTTCATCAAATTCACCCCAAACCAATGCGATATATTTTCTGTCTATCGAATGATCAAAAAATTGTTTTGCAAGATGAGATAATGCGAAATCATTTTTCGCAATAAGTAAAATACCGGATGTGTCTTTATCGATCCGGTGCACAAGACCGGGCCTGAATTCCTCTCCTTCTTTTTTCGGTAAATTATTTAAATGATATAATAATGCATTTGCAACTGTACCCGTGAAATTTCCAAGTCCGGGGTGCACAACCATACCCGGTTTTTTATTGATCACCATCACATCATCATCTTCATACATAATGTCAAGCGGGATATTTTGGGGGCGTAAATCGTATTTCGCAGGTTTCTGCGGCAGCACAACCACGATCTCATCAAAAGGTTTTATTTTATAATTCGATTTAACCGGTTTTTGATTTACGAGAATACATCCTGCTTCTGCAGCTGTCTGAATTTTTGTGCGGGAAATATTTTCGATGCGGTTGAATAAAAATTTATCAATCCGCAACGGCTCCTGCTTTTTATCGGTTACAACACGATAATGTTCGTATAATTCTTCTTCGGTATCGATATTCGGATCGATGATTTCTTCTTCTCCAGTCATTTGTAATTTCTTTTCTATGAAATTTGATTTGTCATCCCCCTTTGTCCCTCTTCGAAGGCGGAGGCAGTTCTTCCGTCTTGTAATTTAGCAAGATATAACTTTATTATTCATATTCGGATCGGGTTGTGATTATAAGAAATTTTTGAATTATGATTTAGAATTGACCGGTGATTAGACGGAGCAACAGAACTTTCATAATTTTAAATTTGTACAAAGTTACAACCTGGCCTGCACTATGCTTTCACAATTACACTGGATTTGCCTTGGAGTTGGCTGTTGGGTCACCATAAAAGGGATCTTTCATACAATTGCTGTTGTAAATCAGCATAAAGGTGAATACGACAGGGATTATCTGAGATTGCTGATGGACGGTTTGCTGTTGGTTACCTGCGGAGTGATTCAGATTTTATCCATGCAATTAATTGAAGATAAAATTGGGGCGGGTTATTTACTTGCGGGAACGGCTTCGGTCAGTTTATTGATTTATTGCGTTCTGATCTTTCCTTTTTTGAAATCTTTTTTTACAATTGCAATAAATCTTCTGCTTCTGATATTATTAATTGCGGGTTATTTTACTTCTTGAATAATTAAATAAGATGGCAGTTGAATATTGATGCAAAATGTTTTTTTAATTTTTCTTTCACCACTTCCATATCCACTTCATGGCCCAATTCTTTTTTGAGTGATGTAACGGCTTTATCGCTGATGCCGCAGGGAATGATATAATTAAAATAATTCAGATCGGTATTCACATTAAAAGCAAATCCGTGCATGGTAACCCACCTGCTGCAACGAATTCCGATGGCGCAAATCTTTCTTGCAGTTGGTTTCCCTACGTCCAGCCAAACACCGGTTGCACCAGGTAAGCGTTCTGCTGAAATTTCGTATTCTTTTAAAGTGCGGATAATTACTTCTTCAATATTCCGCAGATATTTTCCGATATCGGTAAAAAAATAATCGAGGTCGAGAATCGGATATCCAACAATTTGCCCGGGCCCGTGAAATGTTACGTCTCCTCCCCTGTTGATATGAAATAATTCGACACCGTTTTTCTCCAGCATTTCTTCATTCAGCAAAACATTTTTATCATCACCGCTTTTTCCCATTGTAATAACGGGATCATGTTCAACAAATAAAAGCTGATGCTGATAAGTCAATTGATCTTCAAGCGGTAAAATTCTGTTCTTGATCTTCTTCTCAACGATATCTTTAAAAATACTTTCCTGCAGATCCCATGCATATTTATATTGCATACGGCCGAGGTCGCGGAATTTTATGGTTTGCGTGGTCACGTGTTTAGGTGTTCAGGTGTTCGGGTGTTCGGGTGTTCGAGGCGTTTGCTGGCGATTTTGTTCGGGGTTCGGTGTTCGGAGCCCGCCTGCCTGCAGCACATTGGCTGTGCGTCGGCCGGCAGGTTCAGTGTTCGGTGTTCTGAGTCCAACTGCGTGGAGACCATGCGCCTGATGAATTTGTGTTGATCAAACTGCAAACTGCGACTGCCAACTGAGACTGCCAACTGCAAACTACCCCAATCTCCTTTTCAATGCATCTAAAATTTCAATTTTCAATGGGTCTGCACCGCTTTGTTCTGCCAAATAACAAGAAACCCAATCTCCAAGATGAATGAAATAAATCAACTGACCGATATAACTCTCACCTTTTGAAAATAATTCCGTTATGCCGTATCCTTTTCCGGCAAGCAATTCTTTCATCAATTCAAAACGCAGCTGGATGCGTGGATGATCGGTGGTATTACGCAGAAATAAAATCTCCATATCGCTGCGGGATTCTTCAAAAGCAACCAGTTCGTTGTGATTCATTTCAGGAACCAGGTTTGTAAAACAATGGAGTTTTGCATTTTCATTGATCTGCTGTTTCCAGCGTACACCAATTGCAGAAACAGATGTGCCTGAATAAATGAGCGGGATTTTATTTTTTAATGTTTGCACAATTTGTTTTGCAAGCAATTGCATTTCGTTTTCATGTGCTTCAAGATAATCAATTGATTTCTTCAGATCGTCAATTATTTTTTTATCTGTCAATTGATAACTGATCAGAATACATAATTGCGCAACCAGCGAATAGCCCAGACAAGAACGCGGCGGCATGCCGCCGGGAATAATTACAAGCGGTAAATTATTTTCAATTGCAATTTTTTCAATTTCACCACCCGATGTAACAACACTGATCATGCAATTTCTTTGAAGTGCTGCATGCAAAGTTGAAATTGTTTCTTCTGTATTTCCCGAATAACTTGAACAAATGAATAAAGTATTTTCATCCGCAAAGGCGGGTAACAGATAATCATTCAATAAAATAACCGGCACCTGCAATGTTTGCATTGCGATATCCCTTACGAACCCGCCGCCAATACCTGAACCTCCCATGCCGCTGATTATTATCTGCCTGATTTCCTTTTTAGGAGTGATGGCAGGAATTTTTTCTCCGATCGCAATTGCTTCTTTTAATTGCTGCGAAAATCTATTAATATATTTGTCCATTGAGGGTATAAAATTACATTTTTATGAGTTCGCACAACGATCTTGGGAAAGAAGGAGAAGAAAGAACTGCAGTCTGGCTTGCTGAAAAAGGCTTTGAGATTCTTGAGCGCAATTACCGTTATGGCAAGGCGGAGGTTGATCTGATCGCGAAATACGACCGTTTTATTGTTTTTGTTGAAGTGAAAACCAGGACAAATTATACCTATGGCTATCCGGAAGAAGCGGTGAGTACTGCAAAACAAAAATTAATGATGTCGGCTGCTTCTAATTACCTTTATGAAAATAATCTTACATGTGAATGCCGCTTTGATGTTGTTTCTGTTTTTAAATCACGGGATAATAAATGGGAATTTACACATTTTGAAGATGCGTTTTTTTTATATGGCGAATAATTGAAAATTTCTCGGATGAACCGGCTGGAAAAAAAATTAAGTAAAACAGTTACAATTAAATTACCCCTGAACGCTGCATCACTTCGGAAGATTTTGCAATCCATTACTGTTCCGGATACATACGACTTTCTTGAAGCTTTTACAAAATCGGATTACGATTTTAAAGGTGAAATATTTTCCGATGGATTTCATTTAAAGGATAAGCGGAAATTTGGAGAAAATACCGGAATATTTTTTAATACCGTTGCATATGAAGGAACCATCCTGCCGAAAAATGAAGATGTTGCACTGGTGATAAAAACAAAACTCACCGGAACATTTATGGCCATCTCCCTCATCGAAACTGCATGGCTCACCTGGGTTGTTGCAGACCTGCTCGCTTCCGAACAACTTTTTACAGGTTTATTGTTTCTGCTCATGTACGCTTCCGTGATCATTCTGTTTTATACATTGATCAAAAGTAAAATGGAAAGCGGCCTTGATAATTTTATTAAAGAGATCAGCTACCGGGTGGAAGAAGAAAAAAAAATCCCGGCTGAAGAACCGGGACTTATCTAAACCCTGAAAATAAATTAATATCTGTCGAATTGTTTTTGCTTTAAATATTCCTGCATTTTTTTTCTTGCAAAAAATATTCTGCTTTTCACGGTGCCGAGCGGAATTTCCAGTTCATCTGCAATTTCTTCATATTTAAATCCTTCCACATGCATATTGAAAGGAATTCTGTATTCCTCATCAAGCGTTTCAACTGCAGCATTTAAGTCCTGCAGAATAAAATCTTTTTCTGCCCTGTTGTAAGTTATCGCATTACCCGAATGCAGCAGATATAAATTATCCGAACTGTCCACTACGGTGTTTCTGCTCATCGCCTTCCGGTAATTATTTATGAAGATATTCTTCATGATCGTGAGCAGCCAGGCTTTGATATTCGTCCCTTCGTTAAATTTTTCCCTGTTATAATATGCCCTGAAATATGTTTCCTGCATCAGGTCCAGTGCATCATCTCTGTCGCGGGTGAGGTTAATAGCAAATGCTTTAAGCGGCGACTTATGTTCCATCATGATTTGGGTGAAATCCATTCTGTTTAATTTTTTACAAAAATCATTCAACAAAATCATATAACCAAATTTTTGTTTAAGTTTTAACACATTTTATTAAACAAAATAAATTGCGACATAGGATCAGAGAATAAAAACAGGCAATTTGATTATGCAGAAAGCTCTTCCAGCCTTTTCATGACTGAGGGCAGGCTGTTTAGCACGGTAATATTCTGGTGGAGGTCTTTAGGCGGGTCACTCATCTGGAGCCCGGACGAATAAATGGTAGCGGATGGAAACTCCTCCGACAATTGGTTGAGGTAGTTTTTAACGGAATAACCCTGCGGGACGGCGGTAATGATGGTGTAGAAAAAATCCGGTTGCACCACTTTACCCACTTCGATCACATCTTTTAACGGAACACTTGAGCCGAGATAGATCACACGGTGTGCTCTTGATTTTAAGAGGTAGTAAAGGAAAAGGAGGCTGAGTTCATGCCATTCGCCATTCGGGAGGAAAAGGATAAATTTTTTGGCATTAGCCTGCCAGGTATGCACCTGTCCGTCGATAGCAACAATAATCTTTTGCCGGATGATCTGGCTGATAAAATGTTCCTGTGCTGCGATGATCGACCCGGAAACCCAAAGCATTCCCACTTTTTCGAGAAATGGAAAAACAACTTTTTTCATTGCTTCTTCAAAGCCCAATTGGATAAAACTGGTGGCGAGGATTTTTTCGAATTTCTCCTCATTAAACTCGATCGTGGCAAGTGTAAGTCCGCTGATCTGCTGATCGAATTCGGTAGGTGATTCGATCATATCCTGCACAAGTTTGCTCACTTGTGCATGAGAAAAACCGGCAAGTTTTGAGATTTTATAGCCATGGCGGTTCAGCAGGGCCAGGCTCATGAGATATTTCAGTTCCTCTTCCGAGTAAAACCGGATGTTCGTGGTTGTGCGCTGTGCCTTTAAAATTCCGTAACGCTGTTCCCAAATGCGGATCGTATGTGCCTTAATACCTGATAAGGATTCAAGATCGCGGATAGAATAAATCGTTGCCATTGGCTATTCAAACACGAATGTGCACATTTTGTTTGAATTCCTTCAACAAAACCTGTTTAAAACCTGTGATTATTCGGGCGGGTATACACCATTTGCACAACATTGATATTGCGCATATCGAATGCTGCTTCACAATAGGAGAAATAATAATTCCATTTTCTGATGAAGGCATCATCAAATCCGAGTTGCTTCACACGGTCGAGATTCTGGTTGAAACGCAACCGCCATTCGGCAAGTGTGCGCACATAACTTTTTCCCAGATCTTTTAAACTGAACATAAACATATCGCCTGTTTCATTCACTGCTTTATTGATCGCTGCGATACTCGGCAATAAACTGCCGGGAAAAATATGTTTCTGAATAAAGTCTACATTATTTTGCAGCGCATCAAATCTGGAATCAGGGCAAATAATTGCCTGTAATGCAAGTACGCCATCCGGTTTTAAAACAGAATGAATTTTATCAAAATACGTTTTGAGATATTGCGCTCCCACAGCTTCGATCATTTCAATGGAAACAACTTTATCAAAAACACCTTCAATTTTTCTGTAATCCTTTAATTGCACTTCGATCTGATCCTGCAGGTTTTCTTTTTTTATCCTGTCGACGGCAAAATCAAATTGTTGTTTTGAAATTGTTACGGAAGTGATTTTGCAATCGTATGTTTTTGCGGCATAAATTGCAAAGCCTCCCCAGCCTGTTCCGATCTCAAGCAAATGATCGGTTGATTTTAATTTCAGCGACTGGCATAAACTTTCATATTTTTCACATTGTGCATGTTCCAGTTCAAGATCTGGTTTTGTAAAATACGCAGAAGAATAGGTCATGGTGCCGTCAAGAAATAAACTGAAAAATTCATTGCTGAGATCGTAATGATCAGCGATATTTTTTCGAGACCCTTTCACGGAATTTTTTCTACGTGAATGAAATAATTTATTTAAAAACTGAAATGCATTTAAGGCCATCGCTCTTGCACGGCTTCCCGAAAGTGTTGGTGAATTTTCAATATTCAGCAAAAACCAGGATAATAATTTTGTGAGATCCGTACTCGACCATTCTCCCGCCATATATGCCTCTGCAAAACCGATATCACCATAAAAAAAAGCACGTTTGAAAAAATTTTCATCGTGCACCGTAACATCTGCATGCAATTCGTTCGACAGGTTGCCCAATTCCATAACAGAGCCATCCGGCATGGTAATATGCAGATACCCCTTTTGCATCGGGCGCATGAATTTGAGAATCGTGGATTTGTAAAATGTCATGGTAGATCTTCCTTGCAATTTTTATTTGGGATTCGTCACGCCTTTTTGTAAATCGCTTTGATCAGTTTTTTTATGATATGGCAATTTTTTCAGCCAGAGTTTGAATGCTTCCCAGTGTATGCCGCCAATTACTTTTAAAGTTACAAACGGGAACCGGAAAATATAAAATAATAAACGCCCGTCTGTCACTGCTTTCCGCTGCCCGGTGAGGGTGCTGATGAAAAATTTATTTCCCTCCCTGTCCTTCACATTGATCTGAATATGCAGCTTTTCACCGGGTATCTGATACCGGAATTCAAATTCCGTATCCATATCGGTAAAAGGAGATACGTAAAAATACTTTGTTGCGTTTTGTTCAAACTTTTCCCCGGATTTTCTGTCCACCAGAAAAAGCTTCATTTCTCCAAACGTATTACTGATCTCGGTAACAACATAATTACATGCACCTTGTTCATCATAACAAAAATAAAAACTCACGGGGTTGAACACATGCCCGAACATACGCACATGTGTGAGGAGATAAACCGTATGAGGCGGCTCCAACACTCCGTTTTCCTTTAAATACAAATCCAGTTTTTCGCGGACCGTAAATGCATTCCGTGGATCTGCTTTCGGATATTTAAAATGGTCGGCATCTTTGAAATTAAAAATACCTGATGCATTTCTGCTGAATAATCTGCTTTTTTTCGCTGTTGCGTCCAGGGAATCAATATTCAGCCAGAACATAAAAATCGTATAGGTAAAGCGATGCTTTTTCGGAGCGATCCGGTTATGCATCACGAGGCATTTGTAGAGAGAAGTGTTTAATTTCATTAATTCCAAAATCGTTTTATTTGGGAGTCCTGAGTTTTCAGTCGGCAGTTGGCGTCGGTAGTCTTCAGTCGGCAGTCTTCAGTCGGCAGTCTACAGTCGGCAGTTGGCGGTCGGCAGTCGGCTGGCGCAAGAATAACTTACGCAACTGCCAAAACACAGAACCCTGAACCTTCAACCCCATACATCTCTTCCTAGAATTTTCTCACAAACTGCAACAGCACTCATAAAAGCATCTTCATGAAATCCGTAACGAAAATAAGATCCGCAAAAATACAACTGATTGCCGCCGTTTAATTCTGGCAATCTGTTTTGCATTTTCATTGCTTCAACTGTAAAGATCGGATGCGTATAGTTGACTCGTGTAATGATTTTATCTTCTCTGATGATGCCGGGATCATTTATCGAAACAAAATAATTTTTTTGGTCGGAAACATTTTGCAGGCTGTTCATCCAGTAATTGCAGGAAGAAATCATCTTACCCTCTATTTTATCGAGACGGTAATTCCAGCTGCTCCACACTTTTTTCAAATCCGGCATTACTGTTTCATCGGTATGCAAGGTTGCCGTATTTTTTTCATAGGTGAACGGAGTTAACACTTCCATTTCGGTTGCACTTGGATCACGGAGTAATTGCAGTGCTTCATCTGCATGTGTTGCAATGATCACCCGGTCGAAATTTTCGGAGCGGCCGTCATATAATTCCACCTTCACTGCGTTTTCGGTTCTCTGTACTTTTACAACCTGAGAATTTGTTTTGATATTTTCTTTAAACGGAGCGATCAGCCGTTTTTTATATTCTTCACTCCCGCCATCCACCGTGAACCATTGGAATTGCGTATTGAGTCCAAGAAAACCGTGGTTCTTAAAAAAGCGAACGAGCGATAAGATCGGAAAACGTGCAGTGGTTTCCGGCGGTGTGCTCCACAATGCGGAACTCATCGGCAATAAATACCAGTTGAGCAGGTCGTTGTTCCATTTCTTTTTACGCACGTATGCACGCACAGACAAAGAATGAAATTCAGGATGATCCAAAACTTCCAGACACTCCTGATTAAATTTGTTGAGCTGATATAAAAAGCGGATATAGCGTGGAGAAAATAAATTCTTTTTTTGTGCAAATAATAATTTCAGGCTACTGCCGCAATATTCAATTTTATCATGCACAATTTGTGCAGCAAAACTCATTTTTGTTTTTTTCAGCGGCACATCCAGCGCATTGAATAATTTCATGAGCAGAGGATAATTTTCATTATTGCAGACAATAAATCCTGTATCCACCGGCACTTTGTTCTCTCCTTCATTTACATAAAACGTATTTGTATGCCCGCCGATATAATCTGCCTTTTCGTAAACCGTAATATCATATTCCTTATGCAAAAAATAGGCGCAGCCCATGCCGGCAATACCCGTTCCGATCACAGCCAGTTTTTTCTTTTGGGTGCTCATTTCACAGGATTATTTTTTTTGAAAAGATAATGGCTCACAAACCACTCGCGGCCGTTTTTATATCCCCATAATTCTGCGCAGGCCATAAAAAACACACGCCAGTATACCCACCATTTTATTTTTTGCTCATTGCCATAGGTTGCGGAAAGCACAGGTAATATTTCTTTTTTATGTGCATCCATATTTTCGAGCCAGGCTTCTGCCGTTTTCTGGTAATGCGTTCCGTCCCAATGCCGGTGATGTTCAACAACAAAATCTTCATTGAAATAAAAGAGCAGATCGTCGGACGGCATAATGCCGCCTGTGAAAAAATATTTACTCATCCAATCCGAATCATTCAGCACATCAAAATAATACGTGAATTCTTTATGTGTGAAAATATGCACGAATAATTTTCCATCATCCTTTAAAAACCAGTTTATTTTATGCAGGAGTTTTTCATAATTCCGCATATGTTCGAACATCTCCACGCTCACCACCCTGTCGAATTTTTTATCGGTTGTAAAAACATTCATATCCGCTGTAATGATCTCTGCATTTTTTATTCCACGTGCGCTGCACTCGGCATCGATATATTCTTTTTGGGTTTTTGAATTCGATACGGCCGTAATTGTTGCTTCCGGAAATTTTTCTGCCATAAACATTGTCAGGCTCCCCCAACCGCAACCCAATTCCAGAATCTCCATACCGTTTTTTAATTCGGCATGACTGCAGGTTTTTTCGAGTGCATTTTTTTCGGCCTCGTCCAGGGATTTTGTTGTTTCATCCCAATAACATCCTGAATATTTCATATGCCGGCCCATCACATATTTAAAAAATGCAGTGGGCACTTCATAATGCTGTTCGTTGGCACTGCCTGTTTCAATTGCAATCGGTGCAGATTTTAATTCGCCGATGATTTGCATCAGGTGTGCCTGCTGCTCTTCCTGTGTCGGTTTGGTTTCATCGGCCAGCCTTTGTTTGAGTAAACGGCGGATACCGGCACGAATCAGAAAATCAGGCAGCTTGTTTTGTTCAAGCCAGGGAGTATAAAATGGCATGTAATACCGGTTATTTAAAGTTTTTAATTTAAGACATCGCCAAATTTTCGTTTTCGGCATGAATTTAAATACGAAGGAACATCAAGAACAGATGAATTTAAAATGAGGAGGATTAATTTTTTCGCCTTTGCAACGGGTTACCGCCGGTAAAACATCGCAATTAAGGTTCAAAATTTGAATTATCAAGATAATGATGTGAAAAAAATCGTATACTGATTGAACAAAATAAAACAATTTTACGTATCTGAAATCAACAAGCAAATCACCCGTTTAAACATTTTAAAATGATCAAACAATTCAGACTTCCGAATTATGTGATCTGGCTCTTTACCGGAATTGCCTTTACAATTGTAGGGCTGATATCTGTATTACAGTGGACCTATGGAGTTGCCACTCTTATACTCACGCTCGGTGTTGCCTTTGCAGGATATTGGTTTTTTTTCAGGCCTGCATTTGTTGCACTGGACATCATTAAATCAGGTGAACCCGCCATGGCAATTATCATTAAAGTATGGGATACCGGCAAAACAATCAATCACAATCCCCGTATCGGATTGTTGCTGGAAGTGCGCCATCGAATGATGGTTCCGTATGAAGTGGAGATCAGGCAAAATGTAAAAAAAGAAGACCTGAAATATTATCAGCCCGGCCGCACATTGCAGGTAAAGGTTGATTCAAAGGATCCAAAGAAAGTAGCTATTCTTGCCGCATAACCGGTAAAAAAATATTTTGATCCCGCCCCGCAGTATAATATTTAACTGGGGGCGGGATTTTTTGTTTCTGAACTTTATGATCTTTATGGGGATTTGTAAATTACCCGGAACGTGGTTGCAAACCCGTTCGGCGGTTCAAAAAAATAAATGCATTTTTCAATTCAGGTTACCAAAATAAAGATCAAATGACAACAACAATTCACAAAGCAGAAACTCGCGGACATGCCGATCATGGCTGGCTGAATTCACACCATACTTTCAGCTTTGCAAATTATTATGACCCGCAACGTGTCCATTTTGGAGCACTCCGGGTGTTAAATGATGATATTGTAACCGGCGGAATGGGATTTGGAACGCATCCGCATGATAATATGGAGATCATATCCATTCCTTTAAAAGGTGCTCTTGAGCATAAAGACAGTATGGGAAATACAGGTGTTATTACAAAAGGTGAAGTGCAGATCATGAGTGCGGGTACAGGGATCAGGCATTCGGAATTCAATCATTCTAAAACTGAAATGGTAAATTTTCTGCAGCTCTGGATCTTTCCGAAACTAAAAAACATTACCCCGCGGTACGATCAGAAATTATTCGACCTGGCGGAAAGGAAAAATAAATTTCAAACGCTTGTAGCACCCGATGGAGAAAATACGATGCATATAAATCAGGATGCATGGCTCAGTATGGTTGATCTTGATGCTGCAAACAAAATCACCTATCAGATACATAAACCCGGAAATGGTGTTTATATATTTATGATCGAAGGCGCAGCATCTGCAGGCAATCTCCAACTGAAAAAAAGAGATGGCGCAGGAATTACAGATGCACAGGAAATTGAATTTACAGCGGAAAGCAATGCGGAAATATTATTGATTGAAGTGCCGATGCAATTCAATTAAACAGGCAACATATAACTTTACAGGATGATTTATTTAACAAGAAGGGAACATTTTAATGCGGCGCACAGGCTGTTCAATGAAAAATGGTCGGATGAAAAAAACCTGGAAGTGTTCGGTAAATGCGCAAATAAAAACTGGCATGGCCATAATTATGTTTTGTATGTGACCGTGAAAGGTGCACCTGACCCGGATACCGGTTTTATAATGGATGCAAAAAAATTAAGCGAACTGATAAAAAGAGAAATAACCGATCTGTTCGATCATAAAAATCTGAATATCGATACGCCTTATTTTAAAAATTTATTGCCCAGTACGGAAAATTTTTGCAAAGTTATCTGGGAGATCCTTGAACATAAATTAACCGGCGGTGTTCTTCATTCTATTAAATTACAGGAAACGGAAAATATCTACGCCGAGTATTTCGGCAACTAAACCTATTTGTATGGAAAATAAATACCCCGAATTATCAAAGGAAAAAGATACCTATCGCAAAGTGGAGCATTTTGGTGATGAAGCATTGCAAACACTAACCGGCAATTATCTTGAAATCATAAAATCCATCGGTGAAAATCCTGAGAGGGAAGGTTTGCAAAAAACACCCGAGCGGATTGCCAAAGCGATGCAATTTTTAACGCAGGGCTATAATCAGGATGCAGAAGCCGTTGTGCGCAGCGCCATGTTTAAAGAAGATTGCAGCGAGATGGTGATTGTAAAAGATATTGAAATTTATTCGATGTGCGAGCATCATATGCTGCCTTTTTATGGCCGTGCGCATGTTGCATATATTCCCAACGGTTATATTGTCGGGTTGAGCAAAATTGCACGTGTGGTTGATATTTATGCAAGAAGATTACAGGTGCAGGAGCGGCTCACGCAGCAGATTGTGCAGTGTTTGCAGACAACTTTAAATCCAATCGGAGTTGCAGTTGTAATTGAAGCCAGTCATTTATGTATGATGATGCGGGGTGTGCAAAAACAAAATTCGGTTACAACCACTTCTGCATTTACCGGCCAGTTTCAGGAAATGCAAACAAGAAATGAATTTATCAATCTCATTGCTGCGAGATTGAGTAAATAAGAAAGTCATTTTCTATATTTACGCCACTTAAATGATACGATGAAAAAGATCAGTTATGTTGGCGTTTTTTTATGCCTTTTGCTTCTTCTGATGCAAACAGATGTGCATGCACAATCTGCAAAATACAAAACCGGGAAACTAAAATGCGTGAAAGTGGAAATCACTGATCCCGGTGAATTTTACAGCACATATGAATTTATTCAAACGGATCTCGATCAATTGCACACCGTAAAGCTTACGGATGCTGAAATTGAAAATATCAAACATGCGTATAATGAATCTGCCTGGCCTTCCGAACTCGGCAATTTTCAAGTCCGCATGCAAAATGCAGAAAAAATAAAAACATATGTAGTTTATAAAATTGCTGAAATAGGCGATAAGTATTTATTGGTTGCCCCGGCAAAATACAATTCTGGAATGGGAGAAGGCTGGGCGCCGCAAAACGACATCTATTTTGTGATCGGCAAAGCCGGCGTAAAAATTTAATACAAACATGAAGAAAGCATATATTTTTCCCGGACAGGGATCGCAATTTCCGGGAATGGGAAAAGAATTATTTGAAAATAATTCAGATGCCCGGAATTTATTTGAACAGGCAAATGATATTCTGAATTTCAGAATTACCGATATCATGTTCAATGGAACGGAAGAAGAATTGAAACAAACGAAGGTGACGCAGCCGGCGATTTTTCTGCATTCGGTAATTCTTGCAAAAACAAGCCCTGATATAGTTCCTGATATGGTGGCAGGACATTCACTCGGAGAATTTTCCGCACTCGTGGTTAATCAGGCAATGCTGTTTGAAGATGCACTGCAACTTGTTGCAAAACGTGCTGCAGCCATGCAGAAAGCATGTGAATTAAATCCTTCAACCATGGCGGCAGTATTAGGACTGGCAGATGAGATCGTTGAAAAAATTTGCAGTGAAACGGAAGGAATTGTTGTCGCAGCAAATTATAATTGTCCGGGACAATTGGTTATTTCCGGCGAAATTGAAGCGGTGACAAAAGCATGTGAAGCAATGAAAGCAGCAGGTGCAAAACGTGCTTTGATCTTACCTGTTGGCGGTGCATTTCATTCTCCTTTAATGGAGCCTGCAAAAATTGAACTCGCAGCAGCAATTAATTCAACTTCATTTTTTACACCTGTTTGTCCGGTGTATCAAAATTATACGGCACTTCCTGTTATTGATCCGGAAAAAATAAAAGAAAATTTAATTGCACAATTAACCGCTCCTGTCAAATGGACACAAACAGTTTTGAAAATGGTGGAAGACGGTGCGACAAATTTTATTGAAGTAGGTCCGGGAAAAGTGTTGCAGGGATTAGTGAAAAAGATTAGTGCCGGGGTTGAAGCGGCAAGTTTGTGAAATTGCGAAGTGCGAATTTGGAATTGCGGATTTGGGGCTTCTGATTTACTAAGAGCCTATTTATTAATTCTTAAACTTCAATTTTATCATTAATCACTCTCATTCCAACAATACAAAAAGATGATTTTTATACTAAAATAAATTGCCGGTTATATCGATGAACTTCAATTCGCAATTCAAAATTCGAGTTTCGCAATCCTGAATTTATTTCATTCCATTTTCCAGATCTGCAATAATATCTTCCGCATTTTCAATTCCCACACTTAAACGAATTAATCCATCTGTTATACCGGCTGCAATTCTGCGGTCACGCGGCACATTTACATGTGTCATACTTGCCGGATGCTGAATTAATGTATCGAGTGTTCCCAGTGTAGTAACCATATTACAGATCTTCACTTTTTCAAGCAACTGAATTCCGGCCTTCATCCCTCCTTTTAATTCAAAACTCAGCATGCCGCTGAAATGTGTCATTTGTTTCTTGATGATCTTAGCCTGCGGATGATCTTTCGATCCGCAATAATTTATTTTCGAAACTTTTTTACTTCCGCTTAAAAATTTTGCAACCCGTTTTGCATTTTCACAATGGCGCTGCATTCTGATCTCCAGCGTTTTTAATCCCTGCAAAATCAACCAGCTGTCGAATGCATTGGAATTCGCACCCATTAATTTTATTTTCGACCAGATCGCATCTTTCATAAATTTTTCATCCGTTCCGGTTACCACGCCGCCTAAACCGCTGCCATGGCCATTTAAATATTTCGTTGCAGAATGCACACTGAAATCTGCTCCCTGCTTTAAAGGTTGCTGGCAATACGGCGAAGCAAATGTATTATCAACAGCAACTTTACAATCATATGTATGGGCAATATCCGAAATTGCCCGTATATCATAAACTTCCATCATCGGGTTGGATGGTGTTTCAATATAAACGAGTTTGATGTTTTTATTTTTCTTTAATATTTCTTCTACTTTATCTAGATCATTCAAATCTATCCGCAGGTTTTCAATTTTGAATTCACTTAATTGCTTTTGAATTAATTCATCCGTTGTGCCGTATAATTGATTTTGTGTGAGCAGGCGCTGTCCCGGTTTTATGCAGGATAAAAAAACGGCGGTAATTGCCGCCATTCCGCTGCTGAATAATTGTGATTTTGCTTTCAGATCACTGCCATGGGTTTCAAGCAGTGCAATTTTTTTCTCCGCCATTTCCACTGTCGGGTTATTCCATCTTGAGTATACATATCCTTTCGACTGGTCGTTGAATAATTCAAGCACTTCTTCAGTAGAATCAAATGTGTATGCAGTGCTTGCATAAATAGGTTCATTATGCGGCAGGATTTTTTTATCGATTTTCGATAATTGCACGCATGCAGTCCCAAAACCTTTAACGGATTTATGTTTACTCATAAAAGAAATTTGTTGTAGACAAATCTAAGGTAAATAAAACATTTTCACCATTTAATTACGAAACCGGCTTTTAATTTTACTTTTTGCCTTGATGCAAAAAGTAACAAAAAAATCAAGGCTGCAATTTACAGGTTTGAATTCTACAGATAATTTATTTTGCTGCGCAACGCAAGCCGTCCGCCGAAAAGGGCGGACTCGTGCATTGCTGCTCAAAGGCACACGCTCCAATAAATTATCCTCGAATTCTACACCTGTAAATTGAGGCCGGACATTGCGGAATAATCCAATTCATGTTTGATAAAATAATCCCTCTTATCCGAACATGTTTGCCGTAACTTTAGTTATAATTTCAGGCATTATCAAAGAACTATGAAATACAGGTATCACGATCAGTCTCTTCCCCTTATTATTGTGATAGGCGGGGGATTTGCAGGCTTGGAACTCGTAAAAAAACTCAACAATAAACCTTACCGGGTTTTACTGCTCGATAAACATAATTATTTCACGTTTCAGCCTTTATTATATCAGATTGCAGCGGGCGGTTTGAGTGCAGACAGTATTGCGTATCCCTATCGCAGAAAAATCGGAGGTTATCCCAATATTACTTTCCGTATGGCAACAGTAGAAAGAATTTCTCCGGAATTAAATACCGTGCATACAAATGTGGGTGATTTTAAATATGATCATTTAATTATTGCCGCAGGTGCAAGTACGAATTTCTTCAATAATACAGAACTTGAAAAAAATACATTGCCGTTAAAATCCATTCCGGATGCATTGGACCTGCGCAGTTTTATATTACAGGAATTTGAAAAAGCGCTGATCACGGAAAATAAGGAAGCGCAGGAAAAAGTGTTGAATTTTATAATTGTCGGCGGCGGCCCCACCGGTGTCGAATTATCCGGCGCACTTGCTGAAATAAAAAAAAATGTGATCCCATCCGATTACAGGGAATTACAAAAAGAAAGAATGGAAGTGCATCTGATCGAAGGATCGGGCAGGTTGCTGAACGGCATGAGTGAAAAATCTTCCGGGCTGTCAAAAAAATATCTTGAAAAACTCGGTGTGAAAATCATGCTGAACACTTTTGTAAAAAATTACGACGGCAACGAATTAATTCTCTCCGACGGTTCATCTATTCAGACAAAAAACGTGATCTGGACAGCCGGGGTAAAAGGAGCATTGATCAATGGAATACAGGCCGATGCAATTGCGAAAGGCAACCGGTATGTGGTGGATGGCTTTAATAAATTACAGGGTTATGAAAATATTTATGCAATCGGTGATATTGCATTCATGACTGTAGATGAAAAATATCCCGGTGGCCATCCCGGTGTTGCACAAGTTGCAATTCAACAGGCAAGAAATATTGCCGTCAACTTTATCCGGCGGGCAAAAAAACAAAATCAAATTGCATTTCAATATAAAAATAAAGGAAGCATGGCTACGATCGGAAGACATAAAGCAGTTGTGGATCTTCCGTTTATTTCTTTCGGCGGTTATCTCGCATGGTATATCTGGATGTTTGTGCACCTGATGACATTAGTTGGTTTCCGCAACCGCTTCATGGTATTCATTAACTGGATGTGGAATTATTTTACTTACGACCGTGCCATCCGATTAATAATCAGGCCATTTATTAAAGAATAAAAAAAGCCATCCGCCGAACGACGGATGGCTTTTTTACGAAACTTTTTAATTTATAAATCAGCTAAGAGAATTCTTGCACCGGTAGAAAAGTGAAACCCGACACCGTAAGCTCCTGCCACATAATCATCACTCACGGGTGTGATCGGCAAAGACATTCTCGCTTCGAAAAACCACCAGAATATTCCTCTGATCGTCCAGTCGATACCCATTCCAACAGGCAGATGCATACTGATATTTGTTGAGGTCAGGTTAACGCCAAGTGCGGGAGCAAATAAACTGTCGTTGAATGCGCCCAATTTCACTTTTGTTCCAAGCAGCCAGGCCGACATCCCCACTACGGTATAAATCCCGAATTCATCATTCGGATCTGATTCCCAGAGATAACGGCGATAATCAACATCAAGCATCATCAGGTTTGAAACCACACTTGATTCAACCGTATCAAAATTGCCGAGGGTATCAACAATCAAAATATCAAAATCGACAGGTGTTGTGAGATTATATGTAAATCCAAGACCCACAACATGGTTGCTTTCCTCGCCGAATTCGTAAAGGCCACGAACGCCGGCACCAGGAGTAAATGAACTTTTGCTGAGCATTCCGTCTGCTTCCGGCCGTATCCAGATCTGGCCAAAACTCTGCTGAACGGAAATGCATAAAGTGATAATTGTAAGAGTAAGTAATATGGATTTCTTCTTCATACTTTATTTGGTTGGGTTAATAATCAGCCCCGTATCATCCACAAAATAAGTATTTTTTCTCCTTATAATGAAATACCAATCCACAAAGCCCTTTACTCATTGAGTTTCAGTCGATTTCAGGTAGCTTTGGGAAGAGAAACAAACAACTTCTTTATGCAATCATTAATTATTACGGGAGCAGATGGCGCTCTCGGCCGCATTGTTGCAAAACAATTACTCGCCGATGGCTGGACATTATATGCAAGTTTATTTGATACTTCGAGTGAAACAAAACTACAGGAACTCTTTCCCGATGAAATACATAAAACCATTTTCGGGAGAATTACCGATCTCGCGGTGGAAGAACAGGTGAAATCATTTATCGGGGAAGCACAGGAAATTTGCGGATTGGTGCATCTGGCAGGCGGATACCGCGAAGGAAAATCCATTGCTCATTATTCGTCTGAAGATTATTTATTTCTGATGGACCTGAATGCAAAACCAACTTTTTTATTGCTGAAAGAAATTGTGCCTCTTCTGAAAAAAAGAAATGGCGGTTCAATTGTTACCATTGGAGCAAAACCTGTTATACATCAGGCGAAAGGAAATGCATTGTATACTGCAAGTAAAAGTGCGGTTGTGGCAATGACTTTAAGTGTTGCGGAAGAATGCCGTGAAAATCATGTGCGGGCAAATTGTATTTTACCGGCCACCTTGCAAACACCGAATAATTTAAGCTGGGCAACAGATGCACAATTCAAAAAATTTACACCGCTACAGGATGTGGCGGATACCATTTCATTTTTAATGAGCGATAAAGGAAAGGGAATTACGGGTATGACCATTCCGATGTATAATGAAATTCAGGCATGATGCTTATATTTACAATCAATTAACCCTTTATATATGCTCAACGATATCCAACCAGAACAATTGTTCATCTTCGACATTGAAACCGTTCCGGGTGTAAAAAATTTCAATGATCTTTCACCCGAATTCCAAAAATTATTTGATGATAAAGTAGGCCGCTTCCGGAAAGAGGAAGAAGATCAATCTGCATTCTATTTTAATAAAGCAGGTATTTATGCGGAATTCGGAAAAATCATTTGTATTTCCTGCGGGTATATTCAGAAAATAAATCAGGTATACCAGCTGAAAATAAAAACATTTAAAGGTGATGATGAAAAATCATTGCTTGAAGAATTTACGCCTGCATTAATGCAGGTCTCCAAAAATAATTATCAGTTATGCGGACACAATATCCGCGAATTTGATGTGCCCTGGTTGTGCAGGAGATTTTTAATTAATGGGTTACCCTTGCCGCCGGTTCTGGATATTTACGGCAAAAAACCATGGGAGGTAAATCATGTTGACACGCTTGATCTTTGGAAATTCGGCGATTTCAAACATTATACTTCATTGCATTTACTCGCATCCATTTTGAATGTGCCGACACCTAAAAATGATATTGACGGCAGCATGGTGGGAAATGTATATTGGAATGAAGGAAATCTCGAACGCATCGCAACCTACTGCAGTAAAGATGTAATTGCTGTTGCACAGATCATTATGCGCTTAAAAGGGATGGAATTATTAAAAGATGATCAGATCATCATGATCTGAAAAAGCCAATTGATTTTTCTATCTTCACTTCATGTAAATCCTGATTTATGAAACACGTATTTTTTCTCATTATTATTTTATCTGGCCTTCACGTTTATAATCAATCTGTGGTAATCGGAACAACAACATATGCACTGCAATCAAATGGCAGCTCAAAAAACCGTATTGTTGTTTATGATGATGGTAAAATTTCTGTAACCTGGAATGGATCCAATTCATTTGCTTCATCTTATCCCGACAGAGGGATGTATTATAATTATTTTAATGGTTTTTCCTGGGGGCCGGTGCCAACTTCAAGAATCGAACCTGTGCGTACAGGCTTCGGAGAAATAATTACGGTACTCGATCACGAAGTAATTGTTTCGCACGATGGTGTAAATATCAGGATGTACAGAAATGAAACAATCGGCGGAAATGTCTGGACCGAACTTGGTGGGTCAGGTATGGTTTCAGGACTTTGGCCAAAAGTTTTTTGCCCTGCCGGTACGGATGATATTTATATGATCAATGCGGATAATTCGGATGTAAATAATATCTATTTCAGCAGATCGAAAGATGGTGGTGAAACATGGAATATTTTTGAATCTGTTGTACCAGGTTTATATGATGCAGATGGTATTGCTTCAAGATATTCGGATGCGTACCAGCTTGTGGTGCATGGTGCCGACGTATATATTTTATACGGATATTCAAATTGTGATTTAAAATTATTGCATTCACCGTATCGCGGAAACCCGGGAACCTGGAGCTCAGATGTTCTGATTGATTTTCCTATAAATAATTTTGAAGGTGCAATCGGACAAATTTCGGATGTTGACGCTGATGGCATTCCTGATACCATAGCAATCGATGATCACCACCATGAAATGCTCGTAACAAACGACGGGACCGTACATATCTGGACCGGATTTGAAACTGTTTATGATGACGATCCGCTGGAGGAAGGCTGGAATTATTTCTGGAATGTTGGTGGTGTATGGTACTGGAATTCTACCATGACAGATCCTGTTTATCTTGACCTGTTGATCGATTGGGATAATACCGATGGATTGAATGATCCGATTGCCGGAATTGGAGCCGGTTCGTGGTGTTATACCGGATTAACACTCACATCAATGGCAGGTGCTGCATATGATGAAAGCACGGGAACTATTTATTTATTATTTGTAATGCCTGTCGAATACACAGATTATTTCGGCGACCCCGGCTATTCGTATGCGGAATCATTTCGAGATTTATTTGGTGTTTATTCCATAGATAATGGTGCAAGCTGGTCTTCTCCGGTAAATCTGACTAATACCGCAGGCTCTTTTAAAGAAAATGTTTTCCCATCTGTATATGATAAAGTAATTGGTGGAAAAATACATGTTATATGGATGCAGGATAATGAGCCGGGTACACCATTTTCTGTACATGCTGATCCGATCGCAACAAATAATATCAGGTACCAGGCTTTCACTCCTGAAGATTTCGGAGCTCCTGTTGTGTGCGATATTATCTCCCCGCCAACCGGATTATTTGTAGATGGCATCACATCCACATCTGCAACATTTCACTGGAATGAAGTGCCCGGTGCAGATAAATATCAGCTGATGATAAATAATGTTGCAGTGCCTGCAGATAAATTCAAGAAAAAACCCGGAACAAATTCAACAACAGTAACCACACTTACACCCGGTTCGACTTATTCATGCAAAGTAAAAACAATTTGTCCCGGCGGAAGTATGTCGCCTTATTCATCCGCTGTTTTATTTTCAACACCATTGAGAAATGGAATCAGTCAAACTGCATTGGAAGTTATACCAAATCCGAACAACGGTATTTTTACGATCAGCACAAATGGTTTCGAAGTGATACATACAAAAATCAAAATTTATAACGCTTTCGGAAATTTGGTTTATGCAGAAACCATGCAATCCGATGCAGGAATTTCAAAAATTAATTTGCAGGATGTTGCGCCCGGTTTGTATTTTATGGAGGTATCGGATGCCTTGCATTCGGAAATTAAAAAAATCATAATTGAATAAAATCCTTTTCACCAAATAAATTTTTCATTCACCTGGAACGTATGGAACACCATTCAGAAAAAGCAATGCCCCTGTTTATTACAATCGGATTTTTATTATTTATGCTCGGTGGTTTATTCGGCGGGATGATCTTCGCCGACAAAAGCATCGGGCAAATGGTAAGCTGGCAGGTGGGTAATACCGGTGCAATTTGTTCCGCTATTATTGCTGCAGCTTTGCTTTCAAAACACGATATGCATTTTCCCGCATCCGGTTTTATTATTTTAGGTATTGTGCATGGAATCAATTTTTCATCATTGGTGATGGATACGATTGATGAACGCATTTTTGCAACATCCGCAATTGTGATTGTGCCCGCAATATTCTTTATTAATTATTATAAAACTTTTCCGATTTGGGTGCGCATTTCCGGATGGATCAGTTCTGTTTTATTTCTTTGTATGTATGTGCGGATGCTCAGCGGAGATTTTACATATGGCGACTGGTCTCAAACATTCAGTTATATGGCAGAACAGGTTACCATGGTGGGCTGGATAATTACCTTTTGGAAAGTGTACGGGAAAAATAGCGGAGACCCAGCTGCCTGATTTTCATTTCAGCCGTTTTAAATTTTCATACTATCTTCACAAAATGAAATACCGTTTCTCCGTTTTATGCTTCTTTTTGCTCTTCAGTAATTTATCAAAAGCACAGGAAATTGTTAAAGAAGGCTGGCAGATCTTCTATGATAATTACGAATGGGTGCCGGGTTCCATTCTGGTAAATATGCAGATGTATAATGAAACACCTAAGCCGGATATGCCTTTTATTCTGATCGCCGGCGCAGGATTTCCCGATTGTACGGTTGACGGTTTTCCGAATACGGAAGAATATCCGAATTTATTCCGCTTGTCGGATAGTATTATGGCGGTCATCTCATCTGTTACAAGCGGTATTCTTACGGGCACATTTACTTGCCAGTGCAAACGCACCGATTATATTTATGTAAAGGATACGGTCGGATTAAGGCTGAAATTATATGAAATGTTCAGCAGGTCGTTTAAAGGATATGCACCGCAGGTGTGGATACGGCCCGATAAAGATTGGGCTGCATACCGCACCTTTCTTTATCCGAATGAAGAAAAATTCGAACGGCTCGAAGTTGAAAAAATCGTAACCGAACTTAGCACGAAAGGTATTGATCCGATTGCACAACGGCCGGTTACACATACTTTGTTTTTCACGACAAAACAGGACAGACAATTATTTATTGATTATGCCACAGCGAATGAATTTACAATTGTTGATTTAAATAAAATGCGCAAACGCGAAATGCGCTATCAATTGATTATTTCAAAACCGGATTTTCTTGAGCCTGCACATTTCTCGCATCAAACGCTGGAACTGAAACACAAAGCGATAGAAATGCACGGAAGGTACGACGGCTGGAAAATTGACGGCATGTAAATGCTGGCCGACTGAAATTTCAGTTTGTTTTTACTTGCACATTCAACTGATAAATTAAAACATGCGCATTTTTTGAAATGATGTTTCAGAAAAAATATTTCTTTCTCACTCTCCTGTTATTTCTCATAGAGGTATTGATCGCAATATGCATTCATGATAAATTTATCCGGCCGTATATCGGGGATGTGCTGGTAGTTATGCTCATATACTGCTTTCTCAGGATCTTTGTAAAAGGCAAAACCATCGTAATCGCTTTCTCAGTATTTCTTTTTGCATGCATCGTTGAATTATTGCAATATTTCCGCTTTATTGAAATACTGGGATGGGAAGATTCAAAACTTGCAAAAACAATTATCGGCCATTCCGCTTCATACATTGATCTCCTTGCTTATTTTGCGGGATTTCTGCTGATCCTGCTTTTTGAAAAAAAGGGATTTCCCTTTCTTAACACTAAACGTGCAGCGAATAATTAATTTTGTGCCGGATGCAATTAGTTACCCGGATAAGCTTTATTCTTTTCTGCATGCGGATTTTCTTTCATCTGCATTGCGCCTACGCAACTGCAATATATCCGGAAATTTCAATTGCACAATCTGTTTCCTTTGTTGATCCGAAACCCGAAGGTGATTTTACCAAACTTACAATTCCTTTAAAAAGGGTGCAAAATCTTTTTTTCATCGAAGCAAAAGTGGATACGCTTGTCGGGAATTTTATTTTGGATACCGGCGCACCGAATCTCGTATTAAATAAAACTTATTTTAATCAATGGCGGGTTGCAGAAGGTGTGGCATCATTTGGAATAACCGGGGGTGGAAACCAGGTGTATTATAAACATCTCGATTCACTGGTGATTGATAAATTATCTTATCAATCTATCGACGCCGATCTTGTGGACCTTGGCCATCTCGAAAATTCACGCGGCATTAAAATACTTGGTTTGCTGGGTGCAAATTTATTTTTTGAAATGGAGATGGAGATTGATCTGCAAAATTCAGTTTTGTATTTATATAAACTTGATAAAGCAGGCAACAGGCTGGAAGATATTGTTTCGCTTACTCCCGATCTGGAAGTACCGATCGTGATCGAAAACAATATTATGTTCATGCAGGCAACGGTAGGTGAAAAAAAATTGCGTTTTTGTCTCGATACCGGCGCCGAATCAAATGCACTGAATAACAATTCCAGCAATAAAGTACTGCAGCATTTTGCTCTGACGGGTCGTACAAAACTCGGCGGTTCGGGTTATCAGACAATGGAAGTACTGAATGGCGTGCTGGATGAAATTTATATCAGCGAATATGTATTCAGGGATATGCCTTTTATCTTGAGTGATATCTCCTACCTGCAAACGGTATATGCCACAAACCTGAATGGTGTGATCGGCTACCCGTTCTTTGTGAAAGGAAAGGTGATCATAAACACGAAAAAGAATCTATTATCTATGTATTTTTATACAAGCGAACAAGAATGAAACAATATTTTACATATTATTTACGCCTGCTGCTTTTGTTGATGAGCGCTTTCCCTCTTGCATCGTATGCACAGCATTCTGCGGATGTTGTAAAAGTTGAAGACGATATGCTCCTTGTTACTTTCGACAACAGAAACACCGATGAATATAAAAATCTGCTGATGTATTTCGGCTTAAATGAAGACAGCCTTTTTATTTATGGAAATATCGGACAATTAAAACAGGAAGGCTGGCAATTATTAAAACTCGACAAACATGTTGCGATCATCGGAAGGTCGTTGACAGCAGATGCAGAAAAAATAAAATGGGGTGCGCAGCCATTATATTTTGATGATCAGATTAATAAGGAACCGATGCCCGGATATCCCGGCCCGGTGAATTACGGAATGAATAAATTCAAATCGGCACCCACCGTATTTGAAAATAAAAACGACGTGACAATTTTTTATCTGCGTCAAAACACAACAGCCAAAACAGTTTTTTTAAGCGGCAATTTCAACGACTGGAGCACAGGCTCAACAGCAATGCAAAAAACAGACAGCGGCTGGATCGCAGAAGTGAAATTGAAACCGGGAAAATATTTTTATAAATTCATTGTAGACGGAAACTGGCAATACGATGCAAATAATACATTGAAAGAAGAGGATGGATACGGCAGTTTCAACAGCACATACTTTCATCATAATTATACATTTCTTCTGCATGGCTATACCGATGCAAAAAAAGTATTTCTCACCGGCAGTTTCAATGATTGGAATGAGAAAGAATTGCAAATGAAAAAAACAAATAACGGATGGGAGTTGAATTTATATTTAAAAGAAGGAACACATTCCTATAAATTTATTGTAGACGGTGAATGGATGCTCGATCCGGATAATAAGGTTGTGCGGCCGGATGGAATGGGACACGCAAATTCAGTTATATCGCTGGGCAATGCATCCGTATTTAGTTTACAGGGATACACCGATGCAAGGCTCGTGATTCTCACGGGAAGTTTTAACGGATGGAACACTGCTGAAATAGAAATGGAAAAAACCGAAACCGGGTGGAAAATTCCGTATGTGCTTGCAGCTGGTAATTACGAATATAAATTTATTGTTGACGGAAAATGGATCACCGATCCGGATAATCCGTTTACGATCGGAGATATTGACCATAGAAATTCAATCCGGGCCATTGAACCGAATTATGCATTTAATTTAAAAGGATTTACAAATGCTAATGAAGTTTTACTGAGTGGTAATTTCAACAATTGGGCAGATCCGGGTTATAAAATGGTGAAGGCAGACGACGGCTGGCATTTCCCGATCTATTTACCTGCAGGAAAATATATCTACAAATATGTTGTTGACGGAAAATGGATCACCGATCCGAATAACCCGCAATATGAAGAAAATCAATTCGGCACCGGAAATTCAGTGATCTGGATCGAACCGAAAGATGAGTTTATTGAGAAATAGGTAATGGCTACTAGCCGCTGGCTGCTGGCTACTGGCTACTAGCCGCTGGCTGCTGGCCTTTAACCGACAACCTAACAGGTTATAATAAATTGGAAAGTAGAAATTGTCTGGGTCTCTGTAAAAACAAAATAGAAAGAAACAACCTGTTAGGTTGACGGTTAATTTCTGATTTCAATCATTTTCATTTAAAAATTCAATAAAATAATCCGTTTTATCAAATGCATGTGAAGCAGATTTATAAAATAATACATGTTTACCCTCTTCTTCAAAATACAGCTGCTCTGCTTCTGTAATTAATTTTTCAATCCCCGATTTATAAGATTCTTCCAATTCTTTTATCGCCAATGCAAATCCTGTGGTAAGCTGCGTATATTTATTTTCGAGATTAACATACCATTCGTATAATGTATCATTCCCCGTTACAACCTGTTCCATTCCCGTTCCGCACCCACCTGCATATTTCATTAGTTCTTCTCTTAATTGAAAGAATGAATCCTGCTAGGCTTCTGTTGAAATTTTAATAGCTGCAGTGAGACCTGCCTTTTCGGAAAACCAGGAATACACTTCGTTATAGTGCACATAAACCGAATCCTGTCCCGATAAATCGGAAAAACAAATCAGGCAATAAAGAAGAAGCATCCGCCGGATCAACATTGTCAAATTAAGCCTTTTAAAAAATAAATCCGGAACTGAAATCACAATCCCGGATTTAAATGTATTCTAATCATTTTGAACCGCACAAGACACATAAACTAAATAATCCTTTTGTTTCTTTTGTGGTTCAATACATACGAAGAAAAAAAAATTATAATTTCACAAACCGAATTGCAGACCTTTCTTCACCGGATGTGAATACAACAGAATAAATTCCGCCGGTTAAATTTTCGGTTGCAATTGAAAGATCAACAGCCCCCGGGTTTATTTCTCCTGAAGAAATTGTTTGACCAAGCTGATTCACAATAAAATATTCACCCGCGTCCACCTGTTCAGAAAATGAAATCTGCAACTGATCTGTCACAGGATTATTATATCTTATTTCATCTGCAAATGCAATTTCCTCCACACCTACAAATACATCCAGGTTATGAATGTATTGTGCCTGGTCACCGACCCAGAATCCGTCGCCGTCGATATAATTTAATAATATCGCTCCGTTTTCCGAACTGTACCAAATGTAAACCCATAAATCAAGGATATCACCTTCCGTTAAATTTACACGCACCATTAATGCATCATTAAAAGTAATATCCGGTAAAATAAGTGTGCCGTATCCAATACAACTCAGGTAATAATCTCCGCCGCCGAAACTTGAAGAAGTATTATCCCAAGTATCAATATTTGTGGTCCCTAATTCAAAAGGAAAAATATATTCTTCCTGTGTATTGGTAAAAGTGTTTAAACCACCATTATAAGATCCTATCCGTTCCATTTGTTCGGAAGTCAATAAAAAATAACGGTACGCATTATATCCGCTGGCTTCTTCATGATAAGCATAATTCGATTCAGGAAAATCGTCACCATGTGAAGTTTCCACCGGATCTACAATTGTAACTGTTAAATCTTCCCCTGCAATATCATCAAGGTCAGAAAAATCCCAGGTTACACCTGCACCCTGAATAGTAGTGTCGATAAGTGCATAATTATCTGCATAATAAAATTCCATAAAAGAACCGAATGGCAGCATTTCATCGCTTGTTAGCTGGGGTTGTGCGTATAATGCAATTGAGCATGCGCAACCCAAAAGGAGGGTAAATTGTATTTTCATAATTGAGAATTTTGTTGAACAAATCTATAACTAAAGAATTATAAAGTAAAAACATTATTAAATGTATTAACATTGAAAGAATGGTCAATCGAATATATTTTTATAAATTTGAAAAAAAACCTTATGCAACGCTCCACTCAAAAAACACAACTGCAGAAATATTCTGCATTCGCACTAACCGTAATCGCAGGTGGCATGGCCAATGCGCAAGTTGTTTATACTGATGTTGACCCCGATCTTGTTGTTGGTATGAACGAATATATACCGGTTGATTTAAATGGTGATTTAATACCTGATTTTACCATCGTGAACGATACCACCAACAGTATGTATTTTGGCGACCTTATGCCGATGGGCGTTGATAACAGCGTTGCCGGTTATTCTGCAGACGTGTATGCATATAATTTAGATTTTCTTTCAGCACTTGACGAAGCTGCCGTTGTGGGACCTTCCTTAAACTGGATTGGCGCCATCGGTGGAATCATGTTTTCTTCAATATTTCCTGAACCAAATGGTGCGTGGATTGATGAAACGGATAAATTCGCAGGCGTCAAATTTAAAATCGGTTCCGAAATGCATTATGGCTGGATGCTTCTAGATGCCCATATTGAAACACCGGCACAAATTATTTTAAAGGGTTTTGCCTATGAAGAAACGCCTGATGCACCAATTACGACGATAGATCTGGGAGATGCAATTATCTCGCAGAGACCTGTTGCGCAAATATATTATGCATCGAATTATTTAAATATCATTTTACCGGCCCTTGCTGAAAATGCAGCATTTAAAATTTATGATTTGACAGGTAGGTTAATTCAAACCGAACAAATTACCGACGTAAAATCAAATCATTTAATTTCAAATATCCCGGCCGGAATTTATATTGTTCAGGTGATGAACGGAAATGCAACATTTAATGAAACTGTTCAAATAAATAAATAGAACTTTAAAAATCAGGATTTAAATTGTGGTGAATAGAGAACTTCTTCTTGACGTAAAAAACCTGTCGACGCATTTTCAAACAGAGACCGGAATTGTGAAAGCAGTTGATGATATCTCCTTTCAAATTTATAAAGGAGAAACAGTAGGCATTGTTGGTGAATCAGGTTCAGGCAAATCGGTTACATCTCTTTCTTTAATGCGCTTAATTCCATGGCCGCCCGGTAAAATTGCAAGCGGTGAAATTTTATATCATACTGAACACGGTGTGATCGATCTCACGAAAATTCCTGACAGTGAAATGCGTCATTTTCGCGGAAATAAAATCTCCATGATTTTCCAGGAACCGATGACGAGTTTAAATCCTGTTTTTACATGCGGAAGTCAGGTGGATGAAGCAATTATTCTCCATCAGAAAAAATCAAAAAAAGAAGCGAAGCAATTAACGATTGATTTATTTGCAAAAGTACAATTGCCAAATGCCGAACGAATTTATAAAGCATATCCGCATGAATTAAGCGGCGGTCAAAAACAAAGAGTGATGATCGCCATGGCAATGAGTTGTGATCCTGATATTTTAATTGCAGATGAGCCGACAACAGCACTGGACGTAACCGTGCAAAAAACAATTCTTGAACTCATGTCGGATCTGAAAAATAATGCCGGTGAAAATAGTGCGGATAAATCATCGGTGATTTTTATTACGCACGATCTGGGTGTGATCGCAGAAATTGCCGACAGGGTGCTTGTGATGTATAAAGGAAAAATTGTTGAACAGGGCCCCGTTCTTGAAATATTTTCCAATCCGCAACATCCTTATACGAAAGGGTTGATGGCGTGTCGTCCGCCACTCGGAAAACGGTTACGCAAATTACCCGTGATCGCCGATTTCATGACCACAAATGAAAACGGAGAAGTGATCGAAAAAAATATTTCAGTTGAAGAAGCGATACATGAAAATGAGGTTTCTGATCTGGAAACAAAACAGCGTTTGGATGAATTGATGGAAAAGCAACCCATTCTCCAATTAAAAAATATCAAAACATATTTTCCCGCATCAAAAACAATGTTTGGAAAAGTAACAAACTGGATAAAAGCTGTTGATGATGTTTCGTTTGATGTTTATCCCGGTGAAACTCTGGGTTTAGTTGGTGAAAGCGGTTGCGGAAAAACAACACTCGGTCGCACAATTATCCGCCTTGTTGACCCGCTGAGCGGTGAAATTATTTTCAAAGGAAAAAATTTAATTGATCTCACGCAACAGGAAATGAAACCATTGCGAAAAGATATTCAGATTATTTTTCAGGATCCGTATTCATCATTAAATCCACGCATGACGATCGGTTCTGCAATTAAAGAACCAATGACAGTACATCATTTATACGAAAATGATAAAGTCAGAAAAGAAAAAGTAATTGACCTGCTCGAAAAAGTAGGGATGAAGCCCGAATTCTATGGCCGTTATCCGCATGAATTTTCAGGCGGCCAGCGCCAGCGTGTTTGTATTGCACGTGCACTTGCATTAAATCCGCAATTTATTATTTGTGATGAAAGTGTTTCTGCGCTCGATGTTTCCGTACAAGCGCAAGTGCTGAATTTATTGATCCATCTGAGAAAAGAATTCGGCTTCACATATATTTTCATCTCACATGATCTTTCTGTTGTGAAATTTATGAGCGACAGGATGGTGGTGATGAACCGGGGAAAAATTGAAGAAATGGGCCCGGCCGACGATATCTACAATGCACCGCAAACCGAATATACCCGCAAACTTATCGAGGCAATACCGAAAGGTCAGACGGATGACATAAAACGCCGGCTGATGCAACTGAATTAATTTTATTGCCTATCTTCACGACTATATGGGCAAAATAAATCAAAGCATTCTTCTCCTTGCTCTTTCGGTAATGATTTTCTCCTCCTGCCGCCGCAGTCTTGATACAGGTTGGGACACACGGTTTCTGGCACCCATGGTGGAAGGTGAATTAACCATCGCCGACCTTGTTCCGGACAGTCTCACAGTTATTGAAAATGATGAGAGTATCACCCTGGTGTATCAAACCGATTTACTGGATTATGATCTCACTGAAGAAGCAATTGAAATACCCGATACTTCCGTCAAATTTTTTGTTTCGCTAGACTCACTTGTACTTGAAGATGAAACGATTTCAGTTCCGATCTCACTCGGCCAGATTTGTGAAGGTTTAGGAATTTATGGTTTATATATTATTGCGGCAAACGGCACTTCAATTCCTGTTGACCCGTTAACCGGATTAACTGTTCCTCCTTATCCGATTGATGCAACAACTTTATTTGAAACGGCAACATTTAAACACGGATATTTAAAAATCCAGATCGCAAACGGATTACCGATCGATTTAACGGATGTGAAGTTTAAATTGACAAATGAAGATGATGATGCTTTAATTGTTGAGCATACATTTACCTTAATACCTGCAGTTGGTGTACCTGTTGATACTGTAATAGACCTGACCGGTATGACGGTAGATGGTCACATGAATGTTGAGATTGAATCATTCAGCACACCGGGATCCGTTGATCCTGTTTTAATCGATACAAGTGATTTTATTCAGGTAACCATGAGTGCATATGATATGGAATTGCAGGAAGCGATTGCAATTTTCCCCGATCAGAATTTAGTGAATAATGCAAATGATGTAGTGTATGATATGAACGGACCGGAATTTACAAGTATGACGATTGATACAGGTTATGTGGTGATTTATGTTGCGAATACAATTGAAGATACAATTCATATCGATTATAAATTGCCTTATGCAATTGATGAATTCGGAAACAGTGTACATATTGTTACAACTGTACCACCGGGAACTGAAGCTTCCCCGACAATTGTTGACACGCCCTATCCGATCAACGGATATACAATTGATTTGCGTGGAAGTAATGGAAACAGCGTAAATACTTTTTATCAGGAATTTTCAGCAGCTATTCATTATACAGGAGTACCCGTATATATTTCATTGGATGATAGCATCACCGTGATCTACGGCCTGGAAAATATTAAACCCTCCGAATTACATGGTTATTTGGGATTATATGATATTGCAATTGCGGATACAACAGCGGGCATAGATGTATTCGGACAATTTACAGACGGTGTTGTTGATTTCGGAGAAATGCAAGTGGATCTCGAAATTGAAAACGGAATGGGTGCGGGCGGAAATGTAATTGTAAATTCATTGGGTGCAAGAAATACTGAAACCGGTGAAGTGGTGATGCTCGATTGCCCGACTGTGATCGGCGTTCCAACTTCCATTAACCGTGCAGTTGAAAATCCGTATGTCCCCGGTTATACAACAATCTCATTAAATACCGATAATTCAAATATTGATAAATTGCTCGAAATTTTTCCCGATCAATTATTTTATGATGTGGTGATTCATGTAAATCCGAATGGCAATGAATATAACTATCAGGATTTTGTGATTAATACAAGTAAATTAAATATCGGATTGAATTTAAATATGCCGCTTGCCTTTTTTGCAAGCAATTTAACACTGGAAGATGAATTTGACGTGAGTGTTGATGCAAGTTCAGGAACCGATGGTATCGGCGATATTGATCTTGCACTCTATGCGGAAAATACATTCCCGCTCGAAGCAATTATCGAAATTAAATTCAAAGATGATTTCGGCAATGTGCTCGATTCAATTGATTTCAACGGGCAGGGAATTGCAGCGGCTGTATTGAGCGACGATTGCCGTGTGCATGAAGAAACAGATACTGAAATTCATCAGATTGTTGACGGTGCATTAAAAGATGCAATAATTAATTCAACAAAAGCAGTGATCACAATTAAATTCAATACTGCATCCATCCCCACCTGCAGTGATATTGTAAAAATTTACAGTGATTATAAAATGTCGTTCCAGTTGGTGGGCGATGTGAATTACACATTTTCAACAAGCGATTTTTAGAGCCTGATGCAGAAAAGACTGATTACCCTGTTAGCCGTAGCATTGTGTTTACATATTCATTTACAAGCGGCATCCGATTCAACAAAAACTTCCACTGCGGAATATACCTGTCTCGCACCCACAACTATTTTTGGAATTTTTGATCCGCTGCAATTGGATGTGCAGGGCGGCGAACGTTTCTTCTTTGTCCCCTACACTGATTTTTATACTGCCAGCGATTGTTTTACAACAAGGTTTATTCAGAATTTCTTTGGCTCCGGATTTATTACGGAAGAAATAAAAAACGATGCTTCTTCCAATCTCTCTGATTTGAATACAATCGGTATTGATTTTAATAGCGGTGTATGGATGATGGTCCGTTCAAAAAAAGATGAACATAATTTTTTCATTGCAGGTATCGATTATAATTTCGAAGAATCAAGCCGCTTCACCGATGATTTATTTCATGTTGTGATGTACGGAAATTATGACCTGCAGGGAATCACCGCCGATTTTTCAGAATCAAAATTCAGTCTCACCTCCACGATGGAATATAAAGCGGGTTTCATGAAATACATGGATCAGGGGTATAATCAATATAAATTTGGATTTACGGGTGGATTTGTACAGGGATTAAACGGCATGGATATTAAAGTGAAAAATGCCACATTATTTACTGCTGAAGATGGCAGATATCTCGATCTGGATTATGATTTTAATATTTATACCGCAGGAAATAATAAACCCGGATTAACTGCATTAAACGGTGCAGGATTCAGTGCGGATATTTTTGGTTCAGTATATTTTCAGGGACCTGAAATCGGAGTGAATTTAATGGTTAATGATATCGGTGTTGTGTTTTGGGATAAGGAACCGTTTAAGATCAGCGCAGATTCTGCAATTCGGTTTGAAGGAATTTCAATAGATAATTTATTTGCCGCGACAGACAGCACAGTGCAGGGGCAGTCGGATTCATTACTCGAAATTCTCGGTGTTGTAAAAGAAGAAAATGTATTTAGCCAGGCTTTGCCTTCGCGGTTAAATTTTTCTGCAACAAAATACTGGAAAGACGCCGGAAGTTATCTCACATTAGGTATGCAATATATTTTCAATGCGCCATATTCTCCTTTGATTTTTGCACAGGCCGGGAAAACATTTAAAAGTTCTGAATTAACGCTGGCAATTAATGCACATGTCGGCGGGTACGGCGATTATAATGCCGGAATTGATATTACAAAATCTTTCTTCGATCACGTTCAGATAAAAATCGGGTCAAACAGTTTACTCGGAATTCTTGCTCCTGATGCATTTACCGGTGCGGCGGGTTATGCGGCTGCGGTAGTGAAGTTTTGAGAGAGTTCTGAGCCTGCCTGCAGCACATTGGCTGTGCGTCGGCCGGCAGGTTCAGAGTTCTGGGTTCTGGGTTTTGATTCAATCAAATATTCACAATTTGCGAGGTATTTATTAATCGTCCACAAATTTTCTTTGGCGAGAGATTATATACTTACCTTATACCAGCACTTCTTTATTCATTATTCCTTGTTCGTTAATCAATATTTTTTGTTTAATAATCTAATACCCCCCCTAACCCCCGCCGTGGCGGGGGAAATCACTCATCATAATAGAACAACCTGTTAGGTTGTCTACACTTTTCATTTAATATTCATCTTTTTATTATTACCCATCACGAATTACTTACCCCTAACCCTCGCCGCGGCGGGGGAAATCACTCATCCATACCTATTCGTTAAATAACTTGCGCCAGCCCGACTGCTGACCGTGGACTGCGGACTGAAGACCGTGGACTGTGGATTGCGGACTGCGAACTGAGGACTGACGACTGCCGGTCTCGTTTCCTATCTTTGCCGCATGTCTCAAATAATTGAAACAAATGTATTTATTCTCGGTGCCGGTCCGGGTGGTGCTGCTGCGGGTTTATTTTTATCGAAGGAAAATATTGCCTGTGTGATTGCGGATAAAGCGGTTTTCCCCCGGGATAAAATCTGCGGCGATGCACTGAGCGGAAAAGTGGTGGAGATATTAAACCGGTATGATAAAAAACTGGTGGAAAAACTCAGTCTTGATCCCATTCAGTTAAATTGCTGGGGTGTGACTTTTGTTGCCCCTAATCTCGATGAATTAAGTATTCCTTTCCGCAATAAACCGAAAAAAACAGATGAGGCCAGAGAAATTGCCCCGGGATTTATTTCGAAACGAATTGATTTCGATAATTTTTTAATTGAAGAAGTTAAAAAACAAAAATCAATTCAATTATTGGAAGGTATTGAAATAGATTCATTTGAAAAAACATCCACCGGATTTACATGCACCTCAAAAAATAAAGAAATTATTATTCATACAAAACTGGTGATTGATGCAAGCGGTGCGCATTCGCAATTTGCAAAAAAAATCGGTGGGTTGGAAGTGGAGAAAGAACATCATTGTGCCGGGTTACGTGTGTATTATAAAAATGTAACCGGTATGAAAGAAGGCAATTATATCGAATTGCATTTTTTAAAAGATTTTTTGCCGGGTTATTTCTGGATCTTTCCTCTTGCAAATGGCGAATGCAATGTGGGTGTGGGCATGCGAACGGATTATGTCAGCAAAAAACGCATCAATCTAAAATCCGAATTAAATAATATCATTCAAAAATATCCGCAACTAAGTGAGCGGTTTAAAAATGCGGAGCCGGTAGATGAAGTGCGTGGTTATGGTTTACCACTCGGCAGTAAAAAAAGAAAATTAAGCGGCGATCATTTTATGCTTACGGGCGATGCAGCAAGTTTGATCGATCCTTTTACCGGTGAAGGGATCGGCAATGCGGTTTTAAGCGGCTATACCGCCGCACAGCAGGTAAAACTTTGCCTGGAGAAAAATGATTTTTCCGCGGCTGCATTAAAAAATTATGATGAAGCGATTTACCGCCGTTTGTGGGGTGAATTAAAACTGAGTTACCGCATGCAAAAGCTCGTGAAATACCCGTGGCTCTTCAATTTTGTGGTGCGGAAAGCAAACCGGAATAAAGTGTTGCGTGAAACGATCATGGTGATGTTTGAAGATATCGACATACGTGAGCAATTAAAACGCCCGTCATTTTATTTCAAATTATTATTTTCGGGTAAAAATTAATACTATGAAAAAAATGATCTATTTATTTGCGTTGGCCGCTACGCTGAGCCTCGCATTTTCATCTTGCGGTGGAAAAGACAAGGATACTGATGATGAAGGCGATGTTGAAGACATGACTCTGGTGATCCAGCCGGCCAATCTCGCTTAATTTATTGCATCCTCATGAAAACATTTTTTTCATCTCTCCTGGCCACTGCCTGCGGTAGATTCCCCCATTCTCCCTAAATTTGTAAAAAATCAGATAATGAAAAAAGCAATCTATATTTTGTCCTTGGCTGCCGGCTTATTTATGCTCGCTGCCTGTGGCGGAAAAGACAAAGAGGAAGATCCGATGCAGGATGAAGATATTACGCTCCACACAGTGCCGGCGCAACTTGCCGCTTATGTGGTGAACGGTGATTCCACTAAAAATTTCGGTAAAACCATTTCAGCGGAAGGTGCTACCAATGTTCAAAATCTCTCAGTTGATTCCAAAACAGCAGAAAATTTCACCGGGAAGGTGACAGGCACTGTTGTTTCTGTTTGCCAGAATAAAGGCTGCTGGATGAAACTGGATGCCGGTAATGGCCAAACAATGATGGTGACTTTTAAAGATTACGGATTCTTTGTTCCAAAGGATATAACCGGCCAGACAGTCGTGATTGACGGTGCTGCGCAAATGAAAACCGTTTCAGTGGAAGAACAGCAGCATTATGCGAAAGATGCCGGAAAAACACAGGCCGAGATCGATGCGATCACACAGCCAAAAACAGAATTATCATTTGTTGCAGATGGTGTGTTGCTTGTGAAATAACTTTTCAACAGGACTTTTACTTCCAGTCAGAAGCACTTATCTTTGCCACGCTTTTAAAAAAGGTGATTCATATTGTTCTTTATAGGATAGATCGGAATTGAATTAAGCTAGCGGGTCACCCCTCTCCTTACTCCTTTTTCCTTTCTCCTCCTTTTGATTCCGTAGCTCAGTTGGTAGAGCATTACACTTTTAATGTAGTGGTCC
>CAYXBK010000022.1:0-80702 GCA_964463165.1 uncultured Chitinophagales bacterium | reverse complement strand
CACCAAATCCATAATTGAAACCTGAAAGGACTGCAATTTCTCTCAACCTTGTTTCATCTTCCTCACTTAAAATCAATTTACCACTTTCATTCATATTATTATAATAAATGAAATTAGTTTCCTGCAGCATATCTTCAACAACATTAAAAGGTGTTATCGAATTATTTAATTCTACTGCGGCTTCCCAATCTGAATTGCCAGGCATATTCCTGATCGCATCAAATACCGGAATATTAGATTCCAAAACAAGTTCAAAAGCATTTTCCAAATTTCCCTCAAGAATTGACTGCAGTTCTATATCGTATTTTAAATAATCCCAATAATTCCAGGCAGTGTAATAATTATTCAAGTTTTCAGAAAAACCATTTTCTGCAACATCATCGGCCCAGCTTCCAAAATAATAGGATAATACTTCAAAATCATTTTCAGAACCATCTGTTCTTAAAGGCTGGTCACAATAATCACCTGTTGTAAGATTAAATGTTGGTAAAACAGCCGGAGCCACTGCAACTGTTAATCCTGTTGGGATATCCGACCAGGTTTCATCATCATCAAAATACCAATCTAAATCAAGTAGATCACAGGTTCCACCTCCGGTTCTTTGAGCTCTAACTCTCTCAGCGGTAGTTTCATCATACCAGCCATTGTCACTTGGGTCACCGGGTGTTGTGGGGCTTTCGATGGCACCAGAAGGTGTGCCGGAATCAATGAACCAAACACCCTTTGCATCTGTATGTATTTCATTACAGGTCAAATTAATTCCATCGGTGGCGTTTAATAATAAAATGCCTACCGAACAATCGTGCACAATATTTTTATCTAAATAACAGTCAATACTCTCATCTATTGTTATCCCACGAACATTATTGCTACATGCGCCACTTGTACAATTACCAGTGACGTCGTTGGAGAGAACCTGCGCATCTTCACAATTCAAAACCTTAATACCGTAAGCCTGTACTGTAAACCCTGTCGAGCTATAAAAATTCACGATATTTGAGGAAATCTCCGGCCCTGTTATTCCATTCACGAGGATGCCGGTATTTGTATAATTTACTTCATTTCCTGAAATAATTAGATCTGTTGCCGATGTCCCAGTAACTCTTATTCCAAATACGCCTGAAAAATAGGTAGTACTGTTCAAAAGATTATTATTTTCAATATCCACCGATCCATCATCAATATTGATCATTTTTATTCCATCGCCCTCGTAATAAGAAATGGAATTCATTTTTATGTCATGCGATGAATTATAATCATAATCCCTGATTTCAATTGCGTTATTGATTGTGTAAGGAGAAGATAAGGTACTCGACATTTCATTAAAATTTAAATCCGTATTTACATACTCTTCAGCATAAATTCCATTTCTTACGTCCAGAAACTCATTATTGATATCAGCAGCAGATGAATTTCCGACAGTAAGCAAATATGGCGGAATTGATATATTTTCATCGCCGGTTGCGCAAATCCCAAAACATAAGTCAAGTGGATCGGTGATTGGCGTTCCGCCGGGAAAATTCAAATCACCCGGATCATAATCAATATCCTGAAACAAACAATTTTGAACCGTAAGGTCTGAATTTAAAGACCTGATTCCTTTTCCAATTTCATGAAAATAATTATCCGATGCCGGATCATATTCATCATTATTTCCAACCTGAATGCCGTAAGTATAATCGGTTAAAAAAACCAGCACACCATAATCGCCAACCTGACCTGCAAGCTCATCGACAAGATTCGGTGCCTGAAACTCAGTATTTTCTATTAATGAATTGGAAGCATTAGGTAAAGCATGTGGTCCGAAGTAAATCCCTATTTCATTGTTTTCAAAACAACTTCCGGTTGATGTTACAACACTTTCTGACAAAGATGAATTAGTTGCATTGACGGCAATTTTTGCATAAAAAATTTGAGAATCTTCTATATCCACTGTTCCTCCTCCATCAACAACAATCCCTTTCCACAATCTATTACCTCCGACATATTCAGCGCCATACATATCTGTTCCATTAACAATATTTAATGTGCAGCCAGACTGAACAGTTATTGTTACATCATTTGCAATCTTTACATCGCAGTTATCAATTGTCAGAATTGCACCGGATGTAATCGTAATATCAGCACTCACAGCTTTAAAAGCACTTGTCCAAGTCGTATTAGTGCTTATTGTCCCAGAAACCACGGAAGGGCTTCCAACACCTGGTGTTAATCCAACGCATTGAGCATGTGCGTTAATTATTGTCGCAATAAAAATGCAGAGCATAATTATCGCATGAGTTATATTTTTATACATAACGATTAAGTTTAAGATAAAAAAAATACTGCTTTGTGTGAAAGGAGAATATGCAGATTTACTTAAAGCGGAAACTGATTGTAAATTTTCAATTCCCGCTTCTCTTCAATTTTTGCATCAGAACAAACGGGGTTGTTTCAAACGCAGGAAAGTATTTAACCGGATTAAATAAATAATTGGTGAGAAAATATTTGAATACATTAATCATACTAATTCATGTGTGTTAAGGGCAGATAAAAATGAAATTTAATTATAATTATTGATACACAAATTCTTTAACTTGTCACAATTTGAAAATAAAATGAGCCTTTATCAAAAAAAATTGGTGAGTTAAACCAATTAAGTGACAGCAAAAGAATTACTTACAAAAACCGGAAGGATAAATTAAAAATAATGAAGTAAATAAATTCTGTAATTTAAATCTTCAAAATGAAAAATCACCCTGGTACTTTATCCAAGCCTAAATTTAGAAAAAGTATGTGAAATTAAATTTTTCCAGGAAATCATCCTATATCTCAACAAAAGTTTTTACCCTTAACTCTGCACCGCTTCTTCCTCTTCCACATTCAACCGAAATCCATTCCCGTGAATATTTACAATTTCCAGTGTTGGATCATCTTTTAAATATTTGCGCAATTTGGTTACAAATACATCCATGCTTCTTGCAGTGAAATAATCATCTCTTCCCCATATTTGTTTTAAAGCTTCTTCACGGTAAACAATATCATTTACTTTCATGCAGAATAAACGCAATAATTCAGCTTCTTTCGGCGATAATTTCGCTTCCTGCCCGTCGTGTTTTAAAATGCGGGATTTATAATTGAAATGAAATTTACCCACCGTAAATTCTTTTTGCTGCTGATTGGGTTTTAATTTACCACGCTTTAATACCGCAGCAATCCGGAAAATCAATTCTTCCGAATTAAAAGGCTTGGTGATATAATCATCGGCACCGATTTTAAATCCTTCGAGCACATCCTGCTGCAATGTTTTTGCAGTTAAAAAAATAATCGGCATATCCGGATTGATGCGTTTAATTTCCGCAGCTAATGTGAAGCCGTCTTTTTTCGGCATCATCACATCCAGCACACATAAATTAAATTCATCTTTCAGAAAAAGATCAGAACCGCGTTCACCATCGGTTGCAAGTTTTACATCATAACCGCTCATAGTGAGATAATCTTTCAGAACTGTTCCGAAGTTCGGATCATCTTCAACGAGGAGAATTTTTGTTTTGAGGTCTTCCATAAATAGTAGATTAGTTTGAGTATGGTAAATAAATTATAAATTCAGATCCTTTTTTCAACTGGCTCTTCACTTCGATATTTCCGCCGTGTGCTTCCACAACCGCTTTCACATAGGTGAGACCGAGCCCGAAGCCTTTGATATTATGAACATTTCCCGTCGGCACACGATAAAATTTTTCAAATATCATTTTCTGATCATCGCTGTCCATTCCGATGCCTTTATCTGCTACTGAAATATAAATTCCTTTTTTATCGCTTTTTGTTTTAACGGTTATTTCAGGTTTTTCCGGCGAATATTTATTTGCATTATCCAGCAAATTGGAAATCACATTTGATAAATGCACTTCATCGCCGGTTAATTCAAAATTTTCGGCTTCGAGCTCAGTTGAAATTGTGCCGCCTTTTTCTTCAACGATCAGTGAAATATTTTCAACCGCACGGTAAATAATTTCATGCATATCCACATCATCCTTACTGATCTGAATTTGATTTTTATCCAGCAGCGCCATCTGCAAAACTTTTTCCACCTGGCTGTTCATGCGCTTATTTTCTTCTTTGATGATATGCGTATAATGCCGCACTTTATTTTCATCTTTTAAAATCATCGGATTATTTACTGCATCCACAGCAAGCGAAATTGTTGCCAGCGGTGTTTTAAATTCATGCGTCATATTATTGATGAAATCATTTTTGATCTCCGATAATTTTTTCTGGCGCAATAAAACAACAACCGTGTAATAGAAAACGGCGATAATAATTGTGGTGAATAATAAAGAGCCGATCAGCAGCGACCAGATCGAACTCCAGATAAAACTCTGCTGATGTGGAAATGAAATCAATAAAATATCATTATTGAAATAAATATCATCCGGAAATAAACTCACTTTATGCGGTGATGCGGCTAATTGTTTTAATTCGTTTTTATCTTTTGCATCAGTGATCAGATAATCATCATTCATTAAAACGCCGAATTTATAATCAACGGTTAAACCGCGATTGGTTAATTCGTGATCAAGTGTATTGCGCAAAAACGTCGTATCCACTTTTTGATCGGGATGAATTCCTCTTTCCACCATCCTGAACATCATCTGCTCCATTGCTTTTTTAATTCTCGCCGAATTAATTTGCAGTTGCCGGTCGATATTTTTCATGATCTGCGAGATCATATCATTATTTGCCGCTTCAAAATTGTTGTTGAATTCCATCGGTTCGAGAATCATGGTCGGTTTGCCGGTCATTTGCTCAATAGGGCCACCCGGTTCGGCAAACGGGTTTGCCGATATCACTTCACTTTCTTCAAAATACCCATTCACGGAAGTGGAACGGATGATCTGTGTGACCATCGTATCGTTCATATAATTTGAATAACTCAGTGAATCGCCGCGGCCGGCCCAGTAAGCAGTATCTGAGAAAAACAGGCTTAACTGGCTGCTGAGCATTGATGCGGCAATATTGGTTTCCACTTTGTCTGCTACCTTATTCAATGCCTCGTTCACCTGGAAACTGAAAACCTGCTCTTTCTGCCTGATCGTATTTTGAATCCAGTACACCTGCACGAGAATGATACCCAGAAGGGCAACACTCATGGCACCTACGATCAACCAGATTTTGTTCTTTAACATTTCATACAAATTTACAAGTGTTAAAATCGGGGCAATAGTGGTTTAACGCCGCCTTAACAGAATTTAATCGACATTTAACTACCTCAAGTCCGCTCTGCGCTTAAATTTGTCATCCTAAAGTCACCCTGAAGAACAAATCATTTTTAAAATTAATTTCGAAAGTATGAAGCGCAATATTTCAATCCTTTTTTTGAGCCTTTTTTCCCTCGTTACCATGCAGGCACAAAATCCGGAAAACGACCAGATCAGAATAAAAATTGATGCCAATGTAAATGGCGAAAATGTAAAAATTGATACTGCAATCGACAATCTCGGAGATTTCGATATTGATGCATTTCTGAAAGAGCTGGGCATTGAAAATGAATTACAGCAATTGAATATCGACATCAACAGCGGTTATAATTTCAATTTCAACTGGGATGAAGAAGCTTTTCAGGAAATGATGGAAGGCCTGCAGAGTATTGAAATGCCGGAAATGCCCGAATTGCCTGAATTACCAGATTTATCGGGTTTGGCAACAATTGAAATGAATGAATTCAACAAGGCTTTTTTAGGGGTTTATACCGATAAGGTTGCTGAGGGGGCAAAGATCAATAAGGTGAGTGAAGGAAGTGCTGCGGAAGAAGCCGGATTAAAAGTGGGAGATATAATTACAAAAATTGATGAGCGCACAATCGAATCACCATCTAACCTGAGTGAAGTGATCGGCATTTACGAACCGGATACAAAGGTTTTGGTAACTTATATCCGCGACGGGGAAGTACAAACCGTTTCTGCTGTGCTGAAAAAAAATGAAGATTTAATTGATTGGGGAAATATCGAATGGCCAAATATGGACTCATTCAAATTTCAAATGGATGAACTGGATTTTGAAAATATGATGAAGGAAAATGATCATGGATTTTTGGGTGTGTATCTCGACGACGAAAAAGGTGAAGTATTAATTAATGGCATTGAAGAAAAATCTGCTGCAGAAGAAGCAGGATTAAAATCAGGTGATATTTTAAAAGAGATCAATGGTCAAAAAGTTGCGACATACGATGATGTTGTGAAAATCATGCATGAAACAAAACCGGGTGATAAAGTAACCATTACCTATATGCGTGACGGCAAACAAATGAAAACCGATGCCGTTTTAAAAGAAAATAAAAGCAAATATTTTTATTGGAACAGCAGCGACAGTGCCTACAACGGTGAAGGTTTTGCGCCGGATATGCATTTGAAATTCAATACGCCTTGTTTACCGGGCAGTGTTTATACGTATAATTCAACCGACGGGAAAAAGAATGTGAATGTGTGCATCACAGTTGTAACAAAAGACAATGCAAATGCACCATCTCCCACAAATAAATCGGCGTATGCTACTGAAGCGCATCCATTATTAAATCCTGATAATCTTTCTATTTATTCAAATCCGACAACAGGGAGTTTTAATGTGAAATTTAATTTACCGGATGCAGGCGATGTAAAAATTATCATCACCGATTTAAACGGAAAAGAAGTTTACCAGGAATCAATCAATAATTTCTCAGGTGCATACGATAAAACAATTTCATTAGGTGACGGCGCTGCAAAAGGCACCTATTTCGTAAAAGTTTCGCAGGGCGGATATTCAAGTACGAAGACAGTGGTGCTGCAGTGAAAAGGAGAAAGGAGAAAGGAGAAAGGAGAGCTGACGCAAAATTATCTGGCGCAGGAAAGCAGTCGGCAGTCCTCAGTCGGCAGTCGGCTTACGCAAGAGTAGCTGGCTCAGAACTCTGAACTCAGAACTTTAAAACCTAAACCCCGAACTCTCTCCCCGGAACTTTCAACATTGAATTATTGTAACTATATTTGCAACAACTTCGGAAGAGGGGACAGTAAAAAGTCCCCTCTTTTGTTTCCCGGATATGGCCAACAGAGAGAAGATCATAGAGCTGGTACAACCGAAACTCGATGAGTTCGGCTGTTTTATGGTGGATGTGAAAGTGAATCCGTCGCTCAATAAATATGAAGTGTTTATCGACAACGACGAAGGGGTAACCATCCAGGTTTGTGAGAAGATCAGCCGTTACCTGGCTTTCAGCATGGATAACGACCCTTCATTTCCGGAAAAATACAGTCTCGATGTTTCGAGCCCGGGCATGGATAACCCCTTTAAAGTGATGCGGCAATATTTAAAAAGTGTGGGCAAGATGGTAGAAGTGGTGATGCTGAGCGGTGTGAAAAAAGAAGGCGTTCTGGAAGAAGTAAATGAAGATGAAATGAAACTGGCGGTGCATCATCCCCCGGTAAAAAAAGGGATGAAACCAAAAATTACGGAAGAAATCATCCCGATGAAAGAAATTAAAAGTACATCAAAAAAAATAACGTTTTGAATTCCCACTAAAATACAAAGCACATTTTTAAATTGAAAAATTAATCAGAAAAATCAAATATCCGCAACCGCATTTTAGAATTACTCTATGTGCCTTTGCGGGAAACAATTAAAAACAGAATACTATGAACAGCGTAGAATTAGTCGATTCATTCTCGGAGTTTAAGGACATAAAAAACATTGACCGTCCTACACTCATGAAGGTGTTGGAAGACATCTTCCGCACGCTCCTGCGCAAAAAATATGAGAGCGATGAAAACTTCGATATTATCGTAAACACAGAAAAGGGTGACCTTGAAATCTGGCATCGCCGCACAATTGTGGAAGATGGAACGGTTGAAAATCCGGTTACACAAATTTCATTGTCGGATGCATTAAATATCGAACCCGATTTTTCTGTGGGTGAAGAAACGTATGAAAATGTGAGCATCGAAAGTTTTGGCCGCCGCTCTATTCTTGCAGCCCGTCAGGCATTGGTGCAACGCATTATGGAATTGGAAAAAGACGAGGTTTATAAAAAATATAAAGACCGTGAAGGAGAAATCATCACAGGTGAAGTTTACCAGGTTTGGAAAAAAGAAATTTTATTGCTCGATGATGATGGCAATGAATTGATTCTTCCGAAAAACGAAATGATCGGTGCCGATAATTATAAAAAAGGTGAAACATTAAGAGCGGTTGTGAAGAAAGTGGATTTCCGCAACAGCAACCCGGTTGTAATTGTTTCGAGAACAGATCCGAAATTCCTTGCAAAATTACTTGAGCAGGAAGTGCCGGAAGTATTCGACGGATTAATTGTCATTAAAAAAATTGTGCGTGCACCGGGTGAACGTGCAAAAGTTGCAGTTGAATCTTACGACGACCGGATCGATCCGGTTGGCGCATGTGTTGGTATGAAAGGTTCAAGAATTCACGGAATTGTACGTGAACTCCGCAATGAAAATATCGATATCATTAATTATACAAATAATAATCAATTATTAATTCAGCGTGCTTTAAGCCCTGCAAAAATTTCGACCATTGAATTGGATAATGACCGGAAAAAAGCAGCGGTTTATCTCGGACAGGATCAGGTGTCACTCGCAATTGGTAAAGGCGGTTTAAATATTAAACTTGCCTGCCAGTTAACAGGATATGATATTGATGTATTCCGCGATACGGAAGAAGAAGAAATGGATATCGACCTGGATGAATTTACAGATGAGATCGACGAATGGATCATCGACGAATTAAAAACAATCGGTTGCGATACAGCGAAGAGTGTATTGGAACTGAGTACTGATGAATTAGTTCGCCGCACAGATCTTGAAGAAGAAACAATTCTGGAGATCAGGAAAATATTACAATCCGAATTTGAAGAGGATTGATGATTCCTTCCTATCTGAAGGATACGAAGAGTATATTTGTGGCGCAAGCCGGTAAAAACAACGAATGTCAGAAGAAAAATCAATACGATTAGCGAAAGCTGCCAGTGAATTCAACGTTGCAATCTCACACATTGTCGACTTGCTGAACGGGAAAGGTTTTACCATTGATGTAAAACCTACAACCAAACTTTCAGAAGAAATGTACAATGTGCTGCTGAAGGAATTCAGCAAGGATAAGGGCATGAAGGAAAAAGCCGATCAGCTGAGCATTGGTATTGGCCGTAAACTCGAAAAAGAAAAAGCGGAAGAAGCGGAAGCACCCGTTGTGAAAAAACAGGAAGAGGAAATTGTTGCGAAAGTTGAAAAGCCGGTGAAAGAAAAAGAAGTGAAAGAAGCTGAGGTTGAAACACCTTCTGATGTAATAAAAGCGAGAAAAGAAAAAGTTGAAGAATTTAAAGTTGTAGGAAAAATTGATCTCGGCAAAAAGAAAACAAAAAAACAAACGGAATCACCGGTAGAGGAAAGTGAAGAAAAGACAAAAGTAAAAACAGAAAAACAGGAAGAGGTAAAAATTGAAGAACCGGTTACCGAAGAAAAAATTGAAGAGGTTGTAGAATTAAAGAAATCAGAATCGCCGGTTATTGAAGAAAAAGGAGAAAGGGAAATGATCGAAACCAAAAAGGTAACACTTGAAGGTCCGAAGATCGTTGGCAGAATAGAAATTCGTGAAGAGAAAAAACCGGAAAAGAAATATCAGGCAGAAATTCAGGGTGAACGCAAGAAAAAACGCAAGCGCATTAAAAAGCATGAGCGTATAAATGTCGATAAGGTTAAAGAAGAAGAAAAACAAAAAGAAAACCGTGAACGTGAACGCGGCACAACAAGCCGTTTTGTAAAAAAACCTGAAGTGGATGCAGAAACTGCTGAGCGGCAGATTCAGGAACAGATCAGAAATACTCTTGCAAAACTGAGTACCGGCACCCAACAAAAAGGCCGCGGTTCAAAAGTTGCCAAACAATTAAAACGTGAAAAAAGAGAAGCTGCAGAACAGGAAGCAGCAGATGCTGTTGACAGCAACCTGATTCAGGTGGCGGAATTTACAACACTTGCCGAACTCGCAAGTTTGATGAATGTTTCTCCTCCTGCATTGGTGCAAAGTTGTTTCAATCTTGGAATGATGGTTTCCATTAATCAAAGACTTGATGCTGAAATTATCGAATTGCTTGCGGAAGAAAATGGATATAAAGTACAATTCATCAATGCGACTGAAGATGATCTGGAAGAAGAAGAATATGAAGATGATCCGGATTCATTAACACACCGTCCGCCGATCGTAACAATTATGGGTCACGTTGATCATGGTAAAACATCTTTACTTGATTATATCCGCGAAACAAATGTGGTTGCCGGCGAAAAAGGTGGTATCACACAACATATCGGCGCATACGAAGTAGATCTTCCAAACGGAAAACGCATTGCATTTCTCGATACGCCTGGTCACGAAGCATTTACCGCCATGCGTGCACGTGGTGCAAAACTCACCGATATTGCTGTCATTGTAATTGCTGCCGACGATCAGGTAATGCCGCAAACAAAAGAGGCGATCAGCCATGCGCAGGCAGCAGGTGTGCCGATGGTTTTTGCAATTAATAAAATTGATAAACCGGGTGCAAACATTGATAAAATAAAAGAGCAATTATCTCAATTAAATATTCTTGTTGAAGACTGGGGAGGAAAATTCCAGAGCCAGGAAATTTCAGCAAAATCAGGTTTGGGTGTTGAAACCTTATTGGAAAAAATATTGCTCGAAGCAGAAATTCTCGACCTCAAAGCAAATCCGGATAAAGAAGCAATCGGAACAATTATCGAAGCATCACTTGATAAAGGCCGCGGTTATGTGAGCAATATCATGGTGCAGGAAGGAACATTAAGTGTGGGTGATATGATGGTTGCCGGACCTTATTTCGGAAAAGTAAAAGCAATGTTCAACGAAAGGAGCCAGCGTGTTGATCAGGCAGGGCCATCCATACCGGTACTTGTTTTAGGATTGAACGGTGCTCCGCAGGCTGGTGAAAAATTCAAGGTATATGAAGATGAAGCCGAAGCAAAAGCTGTAGCAAATAAACGCAGTCAGATTTTACGTGAACAGGGTATCCGCACGAAAAAACATATTACACTCGAAGAGATCGGAAGAAGAAAAGCACTCGGCACATTCCGCGAATTAAATATTATTATCAAAGCCGATGTGGATGGATCTGCCGAAGCACTCACCGACAGTTTATTAAAATTATCTACAAAAGAAGTTCAGGTGAATGTGATCTTCAAAAGCGTTGGTCAGATCACCGAAAGCGATATTATGCTCGCTTCAGCATCCGATGCAGTAATCGTCGGATTCCAGGTGCGCCCTTCCAGCTCTGTAAGAAAATTAGCAGAAAAAGAAGGTGTGGAGATTCGCTTATACAGTATTATTTACAATGCGATCGAAGAAATCAAAGCCGCAATGGAAGGAATGCTCGCACCGAAAATGGAAGAAAAAATTACATGCACGGTTGAAATTCGCGAAGCATTTAAAATTTCCAAGATTGGTACTGTTGCAGGATGTTATGTTACGGAAGGAAAAATTACACGTCAAACAAAAATTCGTGTGCTGCGTGATGGTATCGTTATTCATACAGGCACCCTCAGTTCGTTAAAACGTTTTAAAGACGATGCAAAAGAAATTCCGTCCGGAATGGAATGCGGTCTTACGATCAACAATTTTAATGATATTGAAGTGGGTGATATTCTAGAAGGATACGAAGAAGTGGAAGTGAAACGGACACTCTGATCGAATTGATCAGGTGAATCGTTTACTATCCATCAATTTTATTTTACTCCATTACCACTCTGTCGGTATACGTTTTTTCACCGCAAATAATTTTAACGAAATAAATACCTGTTGCTAAATTTTCAGTGGCTATTTCTGCATTATCAGACTGCAGTGTACCTGTATAAATTTTTTCTCCTGCTGCATTATAAATTTCAACTGCAATCTCCTCACCCGAATTCAATTCATTTAATTTGATATTAAATTTTCCATGTGCAGGATTCGGATAAATACTGATGCCGGATAAATTTATTTCTTCAACACTTTCAATTATATCGCCATATCTGAAAATAACGCCGTAATTATTTGTTCCGCCCTCCTTCGTAAAACCGAAAAATGCACCATCTTCATATAATAAAGTACCGTAAGGATAAGCTCCGTTGTCGCCGTCAAAATCAATCAATGTCTGAAAATTTGAACCATCAGTTTCTATTGAATACATATTTCCCTTCGCATCAAAATCTTCAGAACCAAGTTCTGTAAGTCCGTATAAAGTAGAACCGACAAGCACCAATGAACCCAAAGGCTGGGCTCCATCGGTATTATTCATATCCAGCAATTTTTCATAACCGGTTCCATCTGTTTTTATTTTAAAAATTGTTCCCCGGTTATATTCTCCGCCGTTATTTGTCATTGCATATAAATAAGTGGATCCATCATAAACCAATGATCCATATCCCCATGAACCATTGGGATCATCGGTAAACGACATCATTAATTCATAACCTGTTCCATCCGGCTTAATTTTAAATACCGTTCCCTGATTGATTGAGCCGCCGCCTACGGTCATGCCATATAAATATGTTCCGTCAGAAATTAAATGTCCATTTGGTGAATTCCCTTGTTCCTCTGAAATATTAAAATCCATAATTGTAGTGAAATAACTTCCGTCTGCCGATAATTTATAAATTGTTCCGCCATTATTTACGCCGCCTGTTGGTGCCATACCATAAAAAAAAGCGCCGTCATAATACAAACTTCCAATAAGATCGGATCCATTTACCTCACGGTCAAAATTTGCAATAATAGAAAAATCAGTACCGTCGGTTTTTATTTTATACACCGTTCCGAATCCGAATGCACCACCATATTTTGTTGTTCCGTACAAATACCCGTCAACTAATATGACTCCGCTTTCAGGAACATTCGAAATGTCATCCGTAAAGTCATATATTTTTTGATAATCAGTACCATCCCGTTTAATTTTAAACAACACACCGTCACTTTCATCTCCCCCGTTTGATGTGGTACCGTACAAATAGGTGCCGTCAGAAATCAAGGCTCCGTATTCGGGATAAATTCCGTTTGCTATAGATTCAAAGTCCATCAGTTTAGTATATTGCCCAAAACTTATATTGAACGCAACACATAAAACCATTGCAAGGAAAGTGATTTTTATTTTCATAATCGGTTATTTCTATTTTCCGGTAAAATTAAATTTGGTAAATCACCCCGGGTATACCGCATTCGGGTGAGCAACCGGTTTGCACACGTGCAAATTTATGCCGGGATAAATTAATGGCTTTCATATCAGAAAAGTAATACTTAATTAAACAGAAATAAAAAAAATGGAGCACCAATTTTTCGCAGCGTGAAAGTGAATCGGAAATATTGATGAGGGATATTTATTTCATTCTGCTGAAATAAAATCGGATAAAAAAAGGCTGCATGGGGATGCAGCCGGTTAATACATAAGGTGATGGGGAACATCACCGGTTTCAAACTGTCACCTGTATACAGATTATCGAGTATGGCGGTCACTGCGCAATCTGATCTGCAGATGTTGCTTTCATGGGCGCTTCAGAGTCTGTGTTTTCATGAAGCTTTGTGTCTCACAGTTGGTATGTTTCAAAGAGATGGATCAAATAGACTCTTAATTTCCTGATACCACAACCCATAATGAGTGAAGCATACTTCCAGCTGTGTGAAACCATTGTTTGGGTTAGGGAAGGATTGAGTTTGGAAGCAGGCAGTTTGCAGTCGCAGTAAGGAGTGGTGATAACTGATGACCGACGATCGAAAAATGAAGAGTGAAGGGAAGAGCTGAGAAAGTATTATGATAGGAAGATCTCCACGATCGTTCCGTGGTCATCGGGATGCATTTCTGATTTGTCTTTCACAGAAATTGTCGCTTCATAACCATTCAATTTTTTCAGGAGGCCGAGGCGCTCTTCGATCATCTGGAGTCCGAGTGAAGTATGATCTGATTTTTTTCTTTTACGGCTTTCGTTGATACCGATTCCATTATCATCCACAAGCACTTTTATTCCTTTGCCGGATCTTGAAAAATGAATATGCAAACGGCCATCCTGTTTATTTGTAAGAAGCCCGTGCCATAATGCGTTTTCAACAATAGGCTGAATAACCATATTCGGAATTTCAGTTTGTGCCGCATGAATATTTTCGTCCACCTGAATCTGATAGGTGAGTTTATTTCCAAACCGTATTTTTTCCAGATCGAGATAATATTTCAACCGTTCCAGTTCTTCACTTAATGTAATATATGTTTTCCCGCCTGAATTCAGCATGATCCTGATCAATCTTGCAAATTTTCCAAGAAATTCACTCGCCTCATCCGTTTCATGTAAATTAATAAATTGCTGAATTGAATTTAATGCGTTGAAAATAAAATGCGGATTCATACTCGCAGCAAGAGCCTGATGCCGTAACTCTGCAATTTTCGCCTGTAGTTCGAGTCGTTCCTGTTGTTTCTTTTTAATTGAATTAAACCGCAGCCTGATCACGGAATACGCGAGAACTGCAATGCATATTCCTGCAACAATTTTAAACCAGGTTGTTGCCCAGAATGGTGTTTTAACCGTAATGAAAATTTTTGCAACCGGGCCTTCGGTATCGCGATCACCAATTGCTTTGATTTGAAAAACATGTTTGCCATACGGCATGGATGCAAATTCGATTTGTCTTCCGATTGCAGGCAGCCATTCGGCATCATCATATTTATATAAAAACCGAACACCTGCCGGGGTTGAAAAATAAATCGCCGTAAACCGCAAAGTGAAATTAGCTGCATTGTACGGTAAAACAAGATCCTTCTGCAAATCCGATTCTCTGTAAAATGAATCTGCCGTTCTCAGATTTTTAAAAAGTGCAGCCGGTGCAAAAATTTTAGTAGTATCGTATTGCGCAATATCAATACATGATAATCCGGAAGACGTGCCGGCCCAAATTTGATTATTTTTTGCATCATAGCACAATGCATTGATCTCATCTGAAAGTAAAATATTCTTTGTATCGAATTGCACAAGCCTTTCATTATCCCACATATACAACCCGGTGAGCGTGCCGATCCACAATCTGTTTTTCGTATCAATTTCGAGCGAGGTAATACTTTCAATTAACTTTCCGCTCAACTGCCCGATCAGTTTCCATTTCCCCTTATTATATTTTACAAGGCCCACTTCCGAACCGAAATAAATAGTTCCGTTTTTTTCAGGTACAATACAGGTAATATTTGTTTTTAAAAAAGCTGTATCAGGTATCTCAATGTTTTTCGGAGAAATTACAGATAGTCCGTTTGTCCCCGCAATCCACACATTGCGTTCTTTGTCTTCAAAAATATCATTTATGGTAGCGATTGCCGGCGGCGAATTTTTGTAGGAAGTAAGTGCATTCGAGTGATCGGCAAAAAGAATTGTTGTATTGTCAAATTTAATTTCAGGATACGGCATTTGAAGATCTGCATTTACATACAAGGTGTCGCCCGACATTTTCAGCTGATGTACATTATATTGTTTTTCGCCTGCTACATTTACAAAAGCATGGTCTTTAAATGCAAATAATCCGGAAGGAGTGCCGATAAATATATGCCCGTTTTCATCCGTCTCGATTGCAGTGATAAATTCATTGGAAAGCCCGTCGAGTTTTGTATAATTCGTATTATAAAAATGGTTGATGCAGAATAATCCCTTTCCTTTCGTTGCAATCCAGATATCACCTTCATTATCTTCAAATATTTTATGAATGGGTGTACTTTCAATCCGCAATTTGGATGAAATTTCAATCATCGGTTTTCCCGGCTGAATTAAATACAGTCCGTTGTTCTCTGTCGTTGTAAACCAAAAATCACCTTTGCTGCTGCATATTACATTCGTGATATTGCCTTTTACCGCTCCGGCTTCAAGGGATGTTATTTTACCCTGCGCAACCCGATAGATCACACCTTCACCACCGGCAATATAAGAGTCGTTTTTTTTGTATAAAGAATAAACCGGTTTTCCTGAAATCAAATAAGGTGTGGGCGCTGCAGTTCCTTTTAGTTTTAGAATTCCCGAATTTGTTGCAATCAGTATTTCGTTTGTTCCATTTAATAAAATTGCATTTGGTGCGGCTGATAAAATTATTTTTGAAGGTTTGTGATCCGCCTTTGAAGTAACAGAAACATATTCACCTTTTTTCAGCGAATAAAAATAATCTCCTGCATCTATCGACTGGTCATTTACAGAAATTTCATCTCCAGGAAAATAAGCATGAAAATTATTTGTAAATAAACTGGCACCTTTATACGGTGTGGCTGCGATCACCGCCTGTGTGTTGTTTTGAACAAACGAAGTAATTTTCGCAGCAGGGAGTCCTTCTTTAAATAAATAATTGTTGAATTTGAATCCTTCAAACCTGCTCACACCCCTGTCTGTTGCAAACCAGAGATAACCCTTTGCATCGTGCATGATATCATTCACGTTTGAGCTGGATAATTCATCAGTTGTGGTATACTGCCTGTAAGGGAAGATCTGAGCAAACGCATTTCCGCTGCAGAATAGAAATGCAATTAAAACGAGCCGGCTGGTAATGAATAGGGTGCGCACTAAATTGAGATTGAAAGTTTTTTCACAGCTTCCATAAAATCACTCGTCCGCGTTTTAGGCAATTGAATTTTTGTATCATCCATCATTACGATTGTGCCGCCGTCTTCACGTAAAAATTCTTTTACATGATTGAGATTGATAATAAATGACCGGTGTACTCTGAAAAAAATGATGTCTTTCAAATTATCTTCAAACACCTTCAATGGTTTTGAAACATAATACATTTTTTTATCGGTGGTAAATACTTTCGTGTAATTATTATCAGCTTCCAGCCTTGTAATATCTTTTATTTCAACCACGGTAAATCCACCGGTATGTGATAAGGTGAGGCGTTCAGGTTTTTGTGCGTCGGTATTTTGTTCTGATTTGCTGTCGTAATATTCGGCAACTTTTTTTATAGCCTGTTGCAATTCCTTTATCACGATCGGTTTGAGAATATAGTCAAGTGCACCGGCCTTTACTGCTTTAATTCCGTATTCGGCATGTGCGGTAACAATAACGGTTGCAAAATTTTTCTTCGTAAGTGAATCGAGTAAATCAAAGCCGTCGATTTCGGGCATTTGAACATCGAGGAATAATAAATCCGGATTTAACTGCAGAAGTTTTTCTTTGCCTTCCACTGCACTTGCCGCATCTCCCAGTATTTCAATTTCAGGGCAATATTTTCCGAGCATCAGGGCGAGATTTTTTCTTCCCGGTTCCTCGTCATCAATAATTAGTGCTGTGTACTTTCGCATGCAGGTTTATTTTACAAATTTCATAATTTCTTCCAGATATTTCCGGTCGTTGCTCAGCCGTGGAATTTTATGTTGTCCGCCTAATTTCCCTTTTGATTTCAGCCATTCATAAAATGTGCCTTTCGGTGCGATATGCACAACCGGTAATTTCAGAGCAAGGTCTTTATGACGCTTTGCTTCGTAATCACTGTTTAATGATTGCAAAGTCTGATCGAGAATATTTGTAAATAATTTTATATCGGCGGGCAAAGCATCAAATTCAATGATCCATTCATGACAACCTTTTTCATTTCCCTCGATATATACCGGTCCGGCTGTATAGTCTGTAACTTTTGCATTTGTTTGTCGTGATGCTTCTGCAATTGCATGATCACTGTTATCGACAATAAGTTCTTCACCGAATGCATTGATAAAATGTTTCACCCTTCCGGATATATGAATGCGATATGGTTTGACAGATGTGAATTTAATGGTATCACCGATCTTGTATCTCCATAAACCCGCATTCGTTGAAATAACCACTGCATAATTTTTTCCGGTTTCCACTTCGCCCAATGTGATCGTTTTCGGATTTTCGCTGTCAAATTCCTCCATCGGAATAAATTCATAAAATATTCCGTAATCAGGCATCAGCAATAATTCATCGCTGTTCAGTTGATCCTGGAAAGCAAAAAATCCCTCGCTTGCATTATAGGTTTCAACATAATGCATACCATCACCCCTGATCAATTCATTAAATTGTGTTTTATATGGTTTGAAACTCACACCTCCATGAATATATAATTCGAGATGCGGCCAGATATCCGTCAGATTATTTTTTCCCGTCATTTCAAAAAGGCGCCGGATCAAAACAATTGTCCAGGTTGGAACACCTGCAATGGAAGTTACATTTTGATGTAATGTATAATTTGCCATCGCCTCAATTTTGCTTTCCCATTCGTCCATGAGTGCAATTTTCAACGATGGCGTCATTGCATAACGTCCGAATACCGGCATATTCTGCATCATCACTGCACTTACATCGCCGAATTTTGAATAATGATTTAAATTATTGATCTGATGGCTGCCGCCCATCAATAATGTTTTGCCGGTAAATAATTTTGATGCGGGATTATTCAACAGGTACATCCCCACAACATCTCGTCCTGCTTTATAATGACATTCCTTTAATGCCATTTCCGTAACCGGAATGAATTTACTTTTATCACTTGTAGTGCCGGATGATTTTGCGAACCATGAGATGGTTGAAGGCCATAAAATATTTTGTTCGCCATGCATGATACGATCGATAAATGGTTTGAGTGTATCATATTCCTGCACGGGAAATCTGTTTTTAAAATCATCTACAGTTTTAATATCTGCATAGCCATACTTCTTTCCCCATTCTGTATTTTTTGAAAGCTGAATTAGATTATCAAACGTTTTTTGCTGATATTGTACGGGATCACTAGTCACCCTCTGGATACGGGCTACATTTGTTTTAAAAATTCTTGCAGTGATATTTTGGATCAGTGCCACGTTGCTGAATTGGTAATTCGATTATTTATTTATTCCATCTGTAATTTCTTCTTCCCTGAGATTTTTCTTCCGCAGAATGAAATTTTGCCCAAGATACACCTTTCTTACCTGAGGGTCATCTGCAAGTTCCTCTGCTGTACCCTGTTTCAAAATCTTTCCTTCAAAGAGCAGGTAGGCTCTGTCGGTAATTGAAAGTGTTTCCTGCACATTGTGATCGGTGATGAGTACGCCGATATTTTTATATTTCAGTTTCACAACGATATTCTGAATGTCTTCGACGGCAATCGGATCAATTCCGGCGAAAGGTTCATCGAGTAAAATAAATTTCGGGTCAGTTGCGAGTGCCCTTGCAATTTCAGTTCTTCTGCGTTCACCGCCACTTAATACATCTCCGTTACTTTTCCGGACATTCTCCAGGCCAAATTCCTGAATGAGTGTTTCAAGTTTTTTCTTTTGTTCCTGTTTTGTGAGTTTCGTCATTTGCAGTACCGATGCGATATTATTCTCTACGCTCATTTTCCGGAACACAGATGCTTCCTGCGGTAAATAACCGATTCCCAATTGGGCTCTTTTATACATCGGCAGCTGTGTGATATCTGTGGTGTCGAGAAATACATTGCCCGATACAGGTTTAATAAGTCCGACAACCATATAAAAAGAAGTTGTTTTTCCGGCGCCGTTCGGTCCGAGCAGGCCGACAATTTCTCCCTGGTTTACACGAAAAGTAACTTCATTTACAACAGTTCGCTGCTTATATTTCTTGGTTAATTTATCTGCTTGTAATATCATATTTTTAATTCATTCTGATCTCTTTCACATTCAGTTGAATTGTTTTCAGATCATTAAAATAATTTTCTTCAAGGGCATAACAAATATCAAATGTATTACCTTCTGAAATTGCGTTATAAAAATCGCCTTTTTGAAAAGCGATGGCATCTGCATTAAATAAATCAGTATCCTTCAGACCAAGTTTTAAATGATTATCACCCACAATTTTCGAACGGCCATTATTCCATAATTGCTGTGTCATAAAAACCGGATGCATATTTTGCGGGCCGAATGGTGAAAATTGTTTGATGATATTATAAAATGACGGTGAAATATCTTTCAGTTTTATAATTGCATCCACTTCAATTTCGGGAATTAATTGTTCGGGCAGGATCAATTCCCGCACAACATCTTCAAATCTGTTTTTAAATTTCTCCAGATTTTCCGGCAGTAGTGAAAGTCCGGCTGCATACATATGCCCGCCGAATTGTTCGAGCAGATCACTGCATTGTTTAATTGCCTCATAAATATCAAATCCTTTTACCGACCGTGCACTTCCACTGATCAATCCGTTGGATTGTGCAAGCAGGATTGTAGGCCGGTAATAACGATCGATTAATCGTGATGCGACAATTCCGATTACACCTTTATGCCAGTCTTTATGAAATAAAACAGTAGTGACTTTATTTTTTTCGCTTGGATCATCTTCCAGCATATTGAGAGCGGCAAGTGTAATTTGTTTATCAATTTCTTTCCGGTCGGTATTTTTTCCATGCAAAATATCAGCGCCGTTTTTAGCATGTTCCTCGGTTTGGGAAATCAACATGCGGACCGCATTTTTTGCATCGTCCAGCCGGCCGGCCGCATTTATGCGTGGACCGATTCCGAAAACAATATTTGAAATACTTAAAGGGCCTTCAAATCCTGTTGTTGCAATTAAGGCTTTCAGGCCGGGACGCGGATCCTTATTTAATATCTCCAGTCCATAATATGCAAGAATTCTGTTTTCACCAGTCATGGGAACAATATCACTTGCAATACTGATTGCAACAAGATCCAAAAAATGCGTAACCGATTCGAAAGGCATATCGTGATATTGCGCAAATGCCTGAATTAATTTAAAGCCGATGCCACAACCCGATAATTCTTTATATGGATATGGACAATCAGATTGTTTCGGATCGAGCACTGCAATTGCTTTTGGAATTTCATCGCCGGGAAGGTGATGATCACAAATGATAAAATCAATTGCAGCCTGATTCGCATAATCGATTTTATCATTCGCTTTTATTCCGCAGTCGAGTGCAATGACTAATTTGCAATTTGTATTTTTTGCATAGTCAATTCCTTTGAATGAAATTCCATATCCCTCACTATATCTGTCAGGAATATAATAGTCGATATTGTAATAAATATTTTTAAAAAAAGAATATGCAAGCGCAACAGAAGTGGTGCCGTCAACATCATAATCTCCATAAATAAGAATGCGTTCATTTTTTTCAAGTGCAAGGTTGATGCGTTCGATCGCAGGTTGCATTCCTTTCATCAGGTACGGATCGTGGAGATCATCAAGTGAAGGCCTGAAAAATTGTTTTGCTTCTTCGAATGTTGTAATACCCCTCTGAACAAGCAGCCTGCAGATTACAGGATGCACCTGTAATTCTTTTTGCAGTGCAATGATCTTTTCTTCATTTGCCGGTTTAAGTACCCATCTTTTCTCCATGCCTTAAATTTCTCCGGTTAATGCTGTACCACAAACGTTGAAGTATATATGGTGCCGGTGGTTTTATCTGCAAGTTTAAGAAAGTAAATCCCGTTTAAAAAATCTGAAACATTTATTTCCGGCAATGAAGTATTTATTTTTAAATCTGAAAAAAAACAGGGACGCATTAATTCATCATACACCATAATTTTCAATTCATGATGTGCGTGAATTGCGGAATGTATGTTGAGAATTGTACCGGCGGGATTTGGAAATAAGACCAGGTTACTGCTCTCCGGTATTTCAGAATCAATTGCATCCGAGCAATATCCATTTACCAGTTTCAGCATGGCATTATTTACATTCAATCTCCCGTTGCTTACCGAAATACCATTCAGGTCGCCGCAAAAATCCGTGCCTGTTAAAATATAATCTTTAACAAGCAAGGCCATAGCGGCCGGATCGTATGCATAATCATTCATGAATTTTTCGCATGCTGCGGAAAACATCAATGCAACCGTTCCTGCAACATGCGGCGAAGCCATTGAAGTGCCGGGCAATTTGCCATATGTATTATCCGGATAGGTTGATTCAATCATATTTCCGGGTGCACCGAGATCAACTGCAACTGCGCCGTATCCCGCTTTTAAATTATCCGCCTGATCGGTATTTGTAACGGCGATGAGAAAATCACTTGAACAACCGGTTGGCATATCTCCCACCACATCGATATTTACAACCGAATTATTCGTTGCAGCTGCGCTTAAAATTCCGAGTGTGCCGAGTGAATCGTACATGGCACACCAAACAGGAAAATCTCCAGCGGAAACAAAATCAATTCCGAAGGATGAATTAGTTGCAACGATAAATGCGCCTTTAGCACCATCAGAAGTATTATATAATGCACGCATATCATAAATATATGCGTACGATGCGATCACTTCCGATTCGATCACATCGCATTTTACCGGCAATAATTTCACATGCCAGTTTACGCCTGCAACACCGATTCCATTATCGCCAATTGCACCCGCAATTCCTGAAACATGTGTGCCGTGATTTTTAGATAAAATTGTTCCGTTCAGATCCGTACTGTTCCATCCGTCGAAATCATCCACGTAACCATTTGCGTCATCATCAATTAAATTTCCAGGGATCTCATTATAATTTTTAAAAAAAGATAAATCTTCATGTGCGAGAAAAAAACCATCATCAACAATTGCAATTACAATCGTATCGCCTGCAATTGTTAAACCGCCGGTAGAAATATTCCAGGCATCGTCTGCATCAATATCTGCATCGGCAATGCCGCCGTCGGACCCGTCATTCAGCATATTCCATTGTTCGGAAAAAAAAGTATCATCGGGAATAGACCGGTTTTGAACGAAATGATTCAGCTGCACATTTGCGATTTCCGGCTGACGGATCAACATTTCAACAAGCTGCTCACCCGAAATATGTTCGGGATCAAATTGCACCAGCCAGATATTCAGTGATGCTGAAAGTGCTTTTTTTGCTTCAAGCGTAACATTGAATTGTTTTTCTGCCGACTGTATTGCGTATTCAATATCATTACCTTTAAATAATTGTAGAATTATTTCCCCTTTTACAGTCTGATTTGTTTGTGAAAACAAATTTGTCGTGTAAATGCAGATGAAAGCAATTGTGGCAAATCTCCTGAACATTCTTATTTTCTCCGTATAAAATTAACAATTAAATCGGCACGCTGCGTTCCTGTCTGCCGGTGCTCAAAATAAAAAAGGCCCCGGAAAATCCGGAGCCTTTAATATGTTTAAACCAGAATCTTACAATTTTGTGAATGTTGCTTCGCTGGTATAAAATAAAGTACCATCCTGCGTATAATTCAAATCAAAAATGAAGCTTGTAATTGATCCGAGTGTAACTGAACCGGATCCGTCGAACTGGATACCGCCCTGCAGGTCATTAATGTCGAGCTGGTCGCCGAGGTTGCCGCTGATAGTTGCTTCAACAGTTACCGGAGGATCATAATCACCAAGGTTTTCAATCAGAATCAGATCAGGATCAACACCTGAAGCTGTGATGGTAACGGTATACGTGATATTATCGGTATTGCCGAGATCATCGGTATACGTTTCATTTACAGAATAGGTACCTGCATAACTTGTATTCGCAGCGTAAACATAAACTGTACGTTCTTCGATTGCAGTATTTCCTGCCGCATCTGCAACACTATAGGTTACAACGTATTCACCAATATCATCAGTGTTTACATCGCTTTCATCAACAACAATATTTGTTGAGATATCACCATCCTCATCATCGGTAGCAGTTGCGCCTGCATCGGTGTAGGAATCGCCTAATTTTACAAATACTTCAGTGTCGCCGTTCAGCACGATCACCGGAGTGGAGAGGTCGTCAGTTCCACAGCCGACAAGGCCCGTGAACAATAAACCACACGCAGTAATACCAATCAGAATGTTTCTTTTTTTCATAAATTTTAATTTTAATTTAGGGTTTGTAAAAATACGGAATACAATTTGAATGCATAACTTTGTTCAAATACTATTCCAAACTAAAAAACGACAAGAAATGAAAATGAAAATTCTCGCATTGGTTTGCCTGACTGGGTTTTTAATTGCAGGTTGTACTGATAAAAAAGCTGCCGAGGAGCTTGAAGCCCTGAAAACACAAATGTTGCAAGCCGACAGTATTTGTATGGCTGATAAAATGATGAAAGACTCAATTATTACGAGCCTGAATGCAACAATTGATTCGCTGTTGCACCCGGTTAAAAATTACACCGGATCAAAATCCACATCAACAAAAACCACCACACCTGAAGAACCTAAAAAAGGTGATGTAATGACTACAAAAGGAAAATCAGGAAGTACTGATATGAAAACAAAGGGAAAATCTGAAGAACCTGTAGACATGAAAACAAAAGGGAAATCCTCCAATTCAGGTGGCGGGTTATAATAAACAGAGACATAACTCAAGGCTGGTTCTGAAAAGAACCGGCCTTTTTTTATTGTTTGATCCAGGTGGATCTGCAAACATCCGTTGAAACGGAATCGGAAATAACGTATTCCCATTTAATAGAATCGGCGCCGGGTGTCATAATCCCGAAGCCTTCAAAATGCACCCCGGCTTTCACGGTATCAAGCGTCACATATTCAAAATACTGGCCCGACAAGGGGAGATTAAACACAGCAGAAAGTCCGAAATTGCTGATATTGGCAACCGTAATTACAGAACCCTCGCAAGTGCAATCCTGAATAAGTCCTGTGTAGAAATAAGTATTGCTGGTGCAGGTATCGAAAGCATCATAATCGAGTGAATAATAATCGGAAACAGGCAAAACAATATCTACATCTCTTGTAATTTCCGTCATATTCCCTGCATCATCAGTCACCCGGTAAATAATTGTATAAGAACCATAGGAGGCAGTATCAACGGAATTGATCACTTCAATATTTGTGAGATCACAGGTATAATTATCAGCTGCATCAATGCCCGGATCATAATAGGGTAAACCGCGATAATGCACTTCAACCGTATCGGAATTTAAAAATACAACGGGGCCGATTTCATCATTTCTTTTACAGGAAGAGACTAAGCAAATAAGAAAAATAATGGCCGCCGGTTTGTAAATCATTCGGGCAAAAATAGAAAACTCTAAACAGAATACAGCCGCCATGAAATGAGGTAAATTTTTTAATTGTGAGATTAAAGTTTTATGAATTCTGCCTCACATGGCACCGTAATGTCTCCATCCTCAGCTTCATAATCGAATTGAATGATTACAGATTCTGAGGTGCCTGTCACAACCTCACCCGTGCCTTCGAGATGAATGCCGTCTTCGTCGGGAATAAATGTATCCAGCGAAAGTTGTTCGTTTAGTTCACCGTTGAAATAAACGATCGTTTCAACCCCTTTTCCATAATCACCGAGATTATCGATAATCAAAGCATTTTCTTCCGGGCCGGCTGAAATAGATATTGTATAGGCGGCCACTTCGTCGGTAACATCTGCTTCGCCTAAAATTCCGTCACCATCCACATCCCGTATTTCATTAACCGAATAATCACCGGTGTATGCAGTCGCTCCCATTCCGATATTTACAAAAAGCGTATCAAATGCTTTATTGCCATCCTGATCAGATACACTGAAAACCACTTCCCAGGCGGCTATCTGACCTGTATTGATTTCAGCATTCGCAATTTGCACATCTGCCGTCAGGTCACCATCTTCAATATCTGAAGCGGAATAAGCGGGTAGCACCCATGTTCCTCCAAGTTCAATAAATAAAGGATTCTCTCCCTCAATTATTATCAGCGGCGCATTCATATCCTTTTTTTTGCAAGCCACTAAAAGGCTTGCAAACAGCCAGCAATACATGAATCTCATAGCCTGGTCCCGCATCATAAACAGAAATTATAATATATTTTTTTACAGAATGAAGGTACGTGTTTTTTAGAATATCTACCTTTGTGCCGTATACTATTCCTTAAACCAAATCAAACTATATGAAAATCAAAATCTCGTTACTCGTTTTAGGTGCTGGTTTAGCTTTAGCCGGATGTACCGACAAAGAAGCAGAAGCAAAAATGGCACAAATGGAAGCTGACATGAAAAAAGCTGACAGCACATGCACTGCAGGTATGACCATGATGCAGGGTAAAGTTGATTCAATGCAAATGATGCTTGACTCAATGCAAAATGCAATGGACAATATGCCTGCAGCAACAACTTCAACAGGCGTTAAAACTAAACCTGTTTTAAAATCTGATGTGCCTGTGAAGAAAAAACCAGGTGGAAATTAATTTGAAAGAAAAAATAAACGCCCCGGTAAATTGCCGGGGTTTTTTATTGGTTGAATAATCTGGAAGCAATCATTTCAAAATATTGATTGTCCCATTTCTCTTGAATATCGGGCAATAAAATTGTTTCAGATAAAACTGCATCCTGCCGGCGATATTCTTTTAATGCTTCGCTATATGGTAAATGAGAAAATGAAACCATCGAATAGACGGGAATAAATTTATCGGGATATACTTCAGCAACTTTTGCCGCAATTTTCTTTTTAAACTGAAATTGCGGATCAGTAACCAGATCACGCATTTCAATAAAATTTAATTTTGCGAGATCAGCAATTGCATCGCTGTTTGGTTTGCGAGCTGCTTCAAACATCGGCATGATCTTATCCCAATCATGATCGCAATAATCGATTAATTCATTTAATATCGTGCAATCTTCAAAACCGCAATTCATGCCCTGGCCGTAAAACGGAATGATCGCATGTGCTGCATCGCCGATCAGCATACTTCTTCCATTTGTCCATGGAAAACATTTCACCGTCATTAATGAGCCTGTCGGATTATGAAAAAAATCATAACTCAATGTTGGCATGATTGGAAGAACATCGGGGAAATATTGTTTGAAAAACTCCATTAATTCCTTTTCATTGGTAATTTTTTCAAATGAATTTTCACCTTTTGTATAATGAAATAAAGTACATGTAAAACTGCCGTCTTCATTCGGCAATGCAATGAGCATAAAACTTTTTCGCGGCCAGATATGCAATGCATTTTTTTCGAGTATATGTTCGCCGGTATTTTCATCAGCAGGAATACTCAATTCTTTATACGAATGTTCTTCATATTGCTGCGCATAATTAAATTTATCGATGCGCATCATTGCATAGCGCAATAAACTGAATGCACCATCGGCGCCAATAATTAAATCCGGTTCGATCTTATATGTTTCATGATTTTTCAAATCTTCCATTAAAGCAATATTGCCCGCCATATCGGTTTCAACAATACGCTGATCAAATAAAAAATTAATCCCTTCTTTTTCTGCAGCATGCAGAAGCGCAATATTTAATCCGCCGCGGCTTACCGAATTAATAAACTGCCCGGGTTTGCCGTATGGTTGAAAGGATATTTCACCATGCAGTGTATGTACTTCCCTTCCATGCATCGGGATAGCCATTTCACGGATCTGCTCTTCCAGACCTACGCCGGCAAGTGCTTTCCATCCGCGTTCGCTGATGGCAAGATTGATGGATCGCCCGCCGGCGGCACCTGTTAAGCGCAAATCGGGCCTGCGCTCATAAACGATCACATCATATCCCTTTCTTTTCAGATAAATACTTAACAGGCTGCCGACAAGCCCGGCGCCTATAATTGCAATAGATTTTACACGCATAACGCAAATTTACAATGCAAGTATTTTAATTCAAGATGATGCATGTTACTCTTTGAAATTATATTTAATATATTAACTTAGACACCAAAACAAGCATATGAGAAAGAAAACCTTTTACCTTTTAATGATCCTCAGTCTTGGTATTTTTATTTACAGTTGTTCGGGCAAAGAAAAAACAACCGAAGAAAATACAGAAGAAATGAAAGCTATGACAAACGACGAAATGGTTGCCCGTGGAAAATACATTGTTTCCACATCGGGCTGCAACGATTGCCATACACCTAAATTATTCTCAGAAAAAGGAATGGAACCTGACATGAGTAAAATGCTGTCGGGCCATCCGTCGGGTTCAACACTTCCGCCATATGATCCGAAAATGGTTGGTGCGTGGATTTTATTCAGCCCCGACCTCACCGCATGTGTGGGCCCCTGGGGAATAAGTTATTCTGCCAATCTAACTCCATCTGAAAGCGGTACAGGCAATTGGACGGAAGAACAATTTTTAAATGCAATTAAAAACGGCAAGCATATGGGTATGGATAATCAGCGGCCGATCATGCCGCCGATGCCATGGCAGGAAATAAAAAATATGACAGACGATGATCTGAAAAGTATTTTTGCTTTCCTGAGAACAATACCTCCGGTAGATAATGTGGTACCTGCGTATCAGCCACCCGCACCAATGTGATAATAAATACCTGCAAAATAAAAAAGCCATCAGAAAACCTGATGGCTTTTTTTAATGCATGAATTATACTATGCCTGATGAAATATTTCTGCAAATTTCCGGACGTCTTCAAACGAATTATACAGCGGCACCGGTGCAACACGAATTACATCCGGCTCACGCCAGTCGGCAATAATGCCCTGTTCAGTTAAAACATCAAATGTTTTTTTTCCGTCTGCATCCATTACAATTGACAATTGACATCCACGTTGATTTACATCAGAAGGTGTGATGATTTTAAAATCTTTTCTTTTTCCGTTCAGCAATAAATATTCGAGATAATTTGTAAGCAACACACTTTTTTCTCTCAATTTTTTCATGCCCACTTCATCAAATATTTCAAGTGATGCACGGTGTGCCGCCATAGGTAAAATTTGTGCATTGCTCATCTGCCATCCTGCTGCCCCGGGTTGCGGATGAAATCCTTTGCGCATTAAAAAACGTGTTGATTCATCATTTCCCCACCAACCGCTGAAACGCGGCAGCAAATAATTTTCACAATGCTTTTCGTGAATAAATACACCGCTTGTTCCGCCGGGGCCGCTGTTTAAATATTTATACGAACACCATACGCCAAAATCAATATTCCAGTCGTGCAAAAATAATTCTGCATTTCCGGCTGCATGTGCAAGATCAAAACCAACGGTAATTTCAGAGGAACATTTTTTAGCATATGCCGTTATTTTTTCCATTTCAAATAACTGGCCGGTATAATAATTCACACCGCCGATCATGATGAGTGCAAGTTCATTTTTATGCTCCTCTATTTTTTGAAATATATCTACCGTGCGCAATGTGAATTCACCTTCACGCGGTGTTAATTCGATAATTGCATCATGCGGATCATAGCCGTGATATTTCACCTGGTTTTCAACTGCATACTGATCGGATGGAAATGCCATATATTCCATCATCACTTTAAATCTTGTTTTGGACGGGCGGTAAAAACTGATCATCAATAAATTGAGATTGACAGTCAGCGTATTCATCACAACCACTTCAGCCGGCTTAGCACCAACCAGCCTTGCAGTTTGTTCTTCGAGAAAATGATGATAATACAACCACGGATTTTTTGCATGCAAATGTCCTTCAACACCCAATGCCGCCCAATCATGTAATTCCTGTTCAATAAAAAATTTCGTAGTTTTTGGCTGAAGGCCAAGCGAATTTCCGCATAAATAATTGACATCCCGCCCGTTGAGCTGCGGAAAATAAAACCGGTTGCGGTATTCCTTCAACGGATCCTGTATATCCATTTCTGAAGCAGATATCGGTGCTTGATTCATAACACAAAGGTAAAAAGGGAATTTATCTTCCGTTGCAAAATAGTCGTGTATGAAATAATTCAGAAACAGTTAGTTCGTGTCTGAATCTTTCAAATCCATTTCAATTCTTTTATCTTCACCGGATGTTTAACCCCGATCTCTCGAATCAGTATTTCAGGCTGGCAGCCGAACTGATCAACAATACATCCAGAAATATTTTCCTCACCGGAAAAGCCGGCAGCGGGAAGACAACTTTTTTGAAGTATATCAGGGAAACAACACATAAAAACTGTGCTGTTGTTGCACCAACCGGAGTAGCAGCGATCAATGCCGGCGGTGTTACCATGCATTCATTTTTTCAATTGCCTTTTGAGCCTTTTCTTCCTGTTCGCGGAAGCCTCCAGTCGCAAACCGCAAATCAGAATAATTTATTCGGAAAACTGCAATTGAACAGAAATAAGCGTGAAGTAATGCAGGAACTCGAATTATTAATTATTGATGAAGTGAGCATGGTGCGCTGTGATCAGCTCGATGCAATCGATACTATTTTAAGAGGCGTGCGCAGAAGATATCATGAAGCATTTGGCGGTGTGCAGATATTATTTATCGGAGATATGTATCAGTTGCCGCCTGTAATTAAAGAGGAAGAATGGCAGATCTTAAAAGAATATTACGAAGGCCCTTTTTTCTTTCATTCAAAAGCAGTTGAAAACAATCACCCTCTTTATATCGAATTAAAGAAAATCTACCGCCAGAAAGATCAGCAGTTTATAAATCTGCTCAATAATATCAGAAATAATGAAGTGGAAGAAATTGATTTTGAATTATTGCACAGCAGGTACAATCCGTTGTTTAAACCTGAAACGGAAGATAAATTTATTACGATCACAACGCATAATTATAAAGCGGATGCCATCAACCAGGAAGAATTACGCTTATTGAGTGGTCCGGAATATATTTTCAAAGGTGAAATTACCGGCGATTTTCCGGATCATATGCTGCCTACGGAACTGCATTTAATTTTAAAACAGGATGCACAGATCATGTTTATTAAAAATGATACGGGCGAGGCAAGAAAATATTATAACGGAAAACTTGCAACAATCATTTCTGTATCAAAAGATGAGATCATTGTAAAAATGAATGAAGAGGGAACAGAATTAAAAATGGAAAAAGAGGAATGGGGCAATGTGCGTTATACCTTGAATAAAGAAAGTGGCGGAATACAGGAAGAAACGCTTGGCAGTTTTAAACAATATCCGATCAGGCTGGCATGGGCTATTACAATACATAAAAGCCAGGGGCTTACGTTCGACAAAGTTGTGATCGATGCAGGTCAGTCGTTTGCGGCCGGGCAGGTGTATGTTGCGCTCAGCCGCTGCACCACTTTGGATGGCATGGTGCTCTTATCTAAAATTTCACCGCGGGTGATCGGCACCGATCCGCGAATTATTGAATTTGCAAACCGGGAAGCGGAAGAAAATGAACTTGAAGAGATTCTCGCCCGTGAGCGCATTCAATACCTGAAAGAAAAATTGATCGATGGATTTCATTTTCAAAAATTTGTTGATCTTTTTTCTGTTTATAAAGAAGTGCTCACTGAAAAATCAATTCCCGAAAAACAGAAAATTGTTGCAATGGCAAACAACCTGCATATTGCAGCAAAAAAACAAATGGAAGTAGCTGAAAAATTCAAGCAATCGCTGCCGCAGATTCTTGAAAGTCATGAATTGCAGAATTCGGAACAATTGCAGGATAGAATTTCAAAAGCACTGCATTGGTTCGGCATGCAAACGCAGGAAGAAATTCTGGATCCGCTGCTCGATCATTTTGTAAAAATTCAGCATGCGGCAAAAGTGCGGAAGTACAGGCAATATTTAGCCGATTTGCTTACGGCTATCGAATTACATCTTAAAAAATTATTTTCAGTGCGTTATGGAGATCTGATTTTTTGTGATGATCAGTCGGCATATAAAAAATATATCCCCGTAAAGACAGTTGCCGTTAAAAAAACGAAAAGCAAACCTGAAAAAGGGAGCAGCCAAAGGGAAAGTTTACTGTTGTTTAAAGAAGGTAAAACAATGGAAGAAATTGCAAGCCTGCGCAATCTCGCTCTCAGCACAATTCAATCGCATTTGATTTCTTTCATTCCGAAAGGAGGGATCCGGCTGGATGAAATAATGGATGAGAAAAAAATAAAAATCGCAACATCGGTAATTGAAGCCAATCCTTCGGCGCTTTCAACCGAGTTAAAAATAATTCTCGGGGATGATTTTTCTTATGCAGAAATTCGGGCAGTAATTGTTTCCCTCGCTGCGCAAACTCAATAAACCCATGAACAGTTTTTCATATCATCAAAAAATAAAACAGCATCAAAAAAACGGCTGTCATTTGTTTGATTGATAAATGCCTTTTCTTCACCGGGCTGATGAAATAAGAGCATTGCAGTTTTTAAATGTGCATGATGCATATCCGCACTTAAACTTTCTTTTGGCGCTGTTGATTTTCCATCAGTAGAAAAATTTGAAGCTGCGATATAAAATACATCTGTTCTTTTATATTTTTTATAAAAATCTGTTGCCAGTGAAGTTTCACCATCCATAAAATTTTCCGCTAGATGTGCGGGTGAGGCCCAGATGATGATTTTCCGGCCGGGATATTTCATTTCCATCAGCCAATTCAGGTTCAAATACATTTGAGCATTTCTGCTGTTTGAATTATACACAGGCGTTTTATACAATCCTCCTTTCACATATGCCCTTATATTTTCACCTGTCAAATGAAGAAAGCCGTTTGAGTCTTTTAAAGTATTTATGAAATCCGCAAGGGTATCGGCGTAGTGAAATAAGAAATTTTTCTGCAGACTGTCGAGTTGATTGCGGGAAGATGTTGTTTCAAGTGAATCAAAATAATTTTTAAATAAACTGTAATTTTTATCCGAAAGAAGTTTGTCATTTTGTTTTCTGAAAGCAGAGTCAAGCATTTGAAACAATAAATTTTGATTCTGATTAAAACTGATATCCAAACCGGAGAGCTGCATCGGATCAATTCCTGCTTTTGTTTCTCCTATATAATGAAATAAATGTTCGGATGCGTCGCAGGCACTGATAAAATGTGCAATATATTTTTGTGAAATTAAATTTGATGCGGCAGGTGCAGCATTCATTTTATTATTTGCCAATTCAGCTCCGTAAATACCGGATTCGAGAAGCAATACATCAAAATCAAGTTCTTCATGCAAATATTGAATGAGTTGTGTAAAATAAATCTTTGAACTCCCGCTTTGATGACCATCACTTAGAAATACAAATTGTTTTTCGCCGATAACTTTCTTGAGAAAGGAAAAATCAGCATAATCGTTTTTTATTGCTATTGCATGCTCCTGTAAATAATTGTTTTTGAAATGCCGCGATTGAGCGGAAGCGGGAATGTAAATCAGAATAAAGCTTATAGTCAAAATAAGCACCCGCATCAGATAAAATTTTCTTTAGCCCTGTTGAGCCATTCGAGTGCAGTGCCGTGCAATAATCTTTCCTGCACATCAAATGGTAATTTCATTTCTTCAATTAATTTACCAGGATGATGTTCGCCGAGCGGAAAAGGATAATCACTTCCCAGCGCCAACTGATTTGCACCGAATAATTCAATTAAATAATTGAGCATGCGTTCATCGTGCACTAACGTATCGAGATAAAAATAATCAAGATATTTTTTCGGGTTGAACGGATTATCCACTGCAACAAGATCGGGGCGCACATGAAATCCATGTTCAATTCTGCCGATCGTTGCCGGAAAACTTCCGCCGCCATGTGCAAATGCAACTTTTAAATTTGGCAAAGCTTCAAATATTCCTCCGAATATCATGGAACAAATTGCGAGTGAAGTTTCTGCAGGCATACCTACCAGCCAGGGCATCCAATAGCGATTCATCCTGTCTTTTCCCATCATATCCCATGGATGCACAAAAATGGATGCATTTAATCTTTCTGCCGCTTCAAAAAAAGAAAATAATTCCTGGCGGTTGAGTTCCCAGTCGTTCACATGCGTTCCGATTTCAATTCCTGCGAGTCCTAATTCTTTCACACATCTTTCCATTTCATGTATTGCAAGCTCGGGATCCTGAAGAGGAACTGTGCCCAATCCAATAAATCTTTTCGGATGACGGCTCACAACTTCTGCAATAAAATCATTTTGAAAGCGGCTTGTTTCAAGTGCATGTTCTTTCTGCCCCCAATAATGAAACATCACAGGAATTACACTTAATACCTGCACGTTTACTTCTGTATCATCCGAATCTTTCATGCGCACATCCGCATCCCAGCAATTACTTTTTATTTCACGGAAAAATTTATCTCCCTGCATCATTTTCGCACAACCCGGACAATAATGATCGAGATGAATATATCTCGTGTCTAAAAATTTTTCGCTCCACTTCGGAAAATGTTCGGGGATGATATGGGTGTGAATGTCGATTTTTAACATAATTAAATACAGGAATGCCGATGAGGCTGATTGTGCTTAAAATGATTCGGATTTAAATAAAAAATAAAAAAAAATTAATTCACAATTATTTGATGTGAGATCAATGAATCACCGCTAACAAAATTAATAACGTAATTTCCGGGGATTGTTTCATTGAAATAATATTCTGCAATTTGTGTTGATGCCACCATGGTACATACACAGCCTGTATATTCCGCTTTTACCTGAATTGTTTTTGAATTGGAAGTTTCATCAATCATATCAAATGTGCCGTAATGTCCGCATCCGTTCCAGCAGGGAAAAGAAACAGAAATAATTACCGTTTCATTTACGCCGGCACTATCAGGCCCTTCTGCGCTATATGCATCCGTTGGGATTAATTCATAACATTTTTCTTCTTCCAGTACGCAGCCTGATATAAGAATAAGCAGAAATAAAATTACGGGCAGGTATTTCATTCAATTTATTTCGGCGGTTCCATCACGGTTCCGCAATTTTTACAAGTGCGCAGATCTTGGTTCGCATAAAATTTATTCATCACCTGCGGCAATTGCGTAACAATATCTTTTAAAGGAAATGTTTCTTCGTATAATTTATTGTTGCAGTTTTCGCAGAACCACATGCAGGAATCAAATTCTTTTTCCGTGCGGTATCTTTCAATTACAAGACCTACCGTATTTGCGGGTCGTTTCGGAGAATGCGGAACATTCGGCGGTAATAAAAACATATCGCCTTCTTTAATATGAATATCTCTTGCTTTTCCGTCTTCCTGGATCGTAACGGTTATATCACCTTCCAGCTGATAAAATAATTCTTCTCCGTCTTCAAAATGAAAATCTTTTCTTGAATTCGGCCCGCCAACCACCATCACAATAAAATCTTCATTTGCTTTATATACCTGCTGGTTGCCAACGGGTGGTTTTAACAGGTGGCGGTGTTCATCGATCCATTGCTTCAGATTAAAAGGTGCTGCTATTGGCATATATTTGAATTTTAATTGCCTAAAATTAGAAAATGAATCTTTCTCTCGAAAATAAATCTGCAATTGTATGCGGCAGCACCCGCGGGATAGGAAAAGCGGCAGCAATTGAATTGGCGCATGCGGGGGCAGAAGTAATTCTTGTAGCCCGCGATGCAGAAAAGATGGATGCAGTTGTAAAAGAATTATCCGTTCATCATCATCAGAACCACACTTGTTTTGTTGCTGATTTTTCAATGCCGGATCAATTAAAAATGAACCTTGAAAAATTTCTGGCAACCTATCAAAAACCCATTCATATTTTAGTGAATAATACGGGCGGGCCTGCTGCGGGTTTGATCTCGCAGGCAGAAACAGCTCAATTTATTTCCGCTTTCAATGCGCATGTAATCTGTAACCATATTCTCGCTACGGCATTGCTGCCCAAAATGAAAGAAGCCGGATTCGGCCGCATTATAAATATTATTTCAACTTCAGTGAAAACCCCGCTTTCAAATCTGGGTGTGAGCAATACGGTTCGTGCAGCAGTTGCGAGCTGGGCAAAAACAATGGCAAATGAAAACGGAAGATTTGGCATCACTGTAAACAATGTGTTACCGGGCGCAACAAAAACCGATCGCCTGAAAACAATCATTCAGAATAATGCTGCAAAACAAAATACCGAAACAGCTGAAATTGAAAAACACATGCTGGATGAAATTCCGGCCGGGAGGTTTGGTGAAGCATCTGAAATTGCCAATGCAATTGCATTTTTAGCAAGCCCGGCTGCCGCTTATATCAATGGTATCAATCTCCCGGTTGACGGGGGCCGGACACCGGCTTTATGATCCATTGAACAAATTCTATTTATCGTTTCATTCAAACTCGACCGGCAGCAGTCAATTTCAATGATGATGCCCGCCTTCGCCATGCACATGTCCGTGCGCAATCTCTTCGGCAGATGCATCTCTTACATCAACGATAGATCCGGTAAAAAACAGGTTCACACCGGCAAGAGGGTGATTAAAGTCCAGCAACACTTCGGCTTCACCCACCTCTACCACACGTGCCCGTATAAGATGTCCATCGGCGTTGCGTAAATTGATCACTCTGTCTATTTCTAGCAGGTCTTCTGCAAGTTTTCCGTCGATCATAAAAATTTCTTTCGGCACATTTTCCATTGCCTGGTCGTCAAATTCACCATATGCATTTGCTGCAAGTATGCCGAATTCAAATGTATTTCCGGCCTCTTTTCCTGAAAGATTTGTTTCAAATTCGGGGAGCAGACCACCGGCTCCGAACAGAAATACAAAGGGCTGCGCTTCATTTACTACTTCGATCACAGCGCCATTCTTATCGTTTTCACGTAATTCATAGGTAAGGGTCACTACTTTGTTTGCTGCTATTGTCATTTTATAATTTTTGTTAAGAGGAATAAAGGTAGCCATATTCTAAATATCCGAAGCATGATATTTGCTGCAAAAGTGCCCGTCTGAAACAAAATGATCTCGTGATGAGCAGGTCAAATTTGTTCGGGTATGGGTTCAACCTTGTTCAAAATCCAATAATAATTAGCTTTGCAGTCCTTTTTATCTTATAGAAACTCTTCAAAATAACCAGTTACATATGAAAATGAATATTTTCAAATCACTCCTGTTGCTTATCAGCATTGTATCATTTACCTCCATGCATGCGCAAAACGGCAATGTTAAAGGTGGAGACGAAACCTTATTCACCGTGAACGGCCAGCCGGTTTCCAAGGAAGAATTCCTTTATGTTTACAAAAAGAACAACCCCGGAAAAGAAACCGATTTTTCGAAAGAAAGCCTTCAGGAATACCTTGACCTCTACATTAATTTTAAACTCAAAGTTGCCGAAGCCAGAACGCTGAAGATCGACACGACAGAAAAAGTGCGTGAAGAATTACAGAAATACGGCGATCAGCTGATCAAATCCAATTTCGATAAAGAAGTGCTGGATCCGGCTGCAAAAAAACTGTACGACCGTCTTCAAAAAGAAAGGCTTGTCTATCATGTAATGATCAAAGCAGATGCGGCCAAAGATTCGGCTGCTACCATGCAAAAATTAAATATGGCCCGCGACCGGGTTATGAAAGGTGAAGATTTCGGAAAAGTTGCCGCAGAGGTTTCAACGGATACAAGCAATAAAAAAGATCCGGGCCTTGTTGGCTGGATCACCGCAAATCAAATTCCGGATGCCGATTTTGAAAATATGGTGTACAGCACCTCTGTTGGAAATGTTTCTCAGGTATTTAAAACAAAATTCGGATATCATTTTATAAAAGTGACGCAGGAACGTCCGGCTCAAGGTCAGATTACCGTTGAACATATTTTAGTGAAAACACCAAAAAATGCAACTGCTGCCGATATCGCAAAAGCAAAATTAAAAGCAGACAGCATTTATGCCCTTGTAAAAAAAGGTGCTGATTTTGAAGAACTCGCCGCTCAGTATTCCGATGATAAAGGAAGTGCAAATAACGGCGGTAAACTCGAACCGTTCGGCACAGGCAAAATGGTAATGCCATTCCAGGAAGCTGCATTTGCATTGAAAAATCCCGGAGATTATTCAGCGCCCGTGCAAACTGCATACGGCTGGCATATCATCCGCCTGATGGAGAAAAAACCAATCGGCACTTACGATGAAATGAAAGATGAATTAAAGGGAAAAGTTGAACGCTCGCCAGAATACAAAACCTTGCGCAACGATTTTGTAAACCGTGTGAAGAAAACATATAAATTCAATGAAAATGCTGATGCGAAAAATGAATTCTTTGCAACACTCGATTCATCTTTTGTAAAAAACAACTGGACAATGTCGAAAGCTGCCGGTTTAAATAAAGTTGTTTTCAGCATCGATAAAGTGAATTTCACACAAAACGATCTCGCCTCTTATATCGAATTAAATCAGCGCAGCTCCCGTGAAAAAGACATGAAGCAAAAATTCGATAAAATCTATACGCAGGCACTTGAACAAACTTTAATTGAATATGATCTTGCAGCAAGAAATATTGATTTCAGAAGATTAATGCAGGAATACAGAGACGGTATTCCGTTGTTCGCATTGCTCGAACAAAAAGTCTGGAGCATGGCTGCAAAGGATACTGTCGGATTGGAAAAATATTATGACGCACATAAAACAGAATATATGTGGGACGAAAGGGTTGATGCTTCCGTGTATACCGTTTCTGATCCAGCTATTTTAAAAGATGTGAAAAAGCTTGCGGAAAAAAATACTGCAGATAAAGACATCATGTCGAAATACAATTCCGATTCGGTTGCGGTTGTTACAATTACTTCCAATTTATTTTTACAGGGACAGAATTCCAATGTAGATAAATTGAATAAAAAAGTTGGAATGGGTGAAGATATTTTAAATGCCGACGGATCTGTCACCTTTGTAAAGATCAACAAGGTAGTTCCGCCTGCGCCAAAAACATTGAAAGAAGCAAGAGGATATGTTATTTCAAATTACCAGGATTATCTTGAAAAACAATGGATCGTGGAATTACACAAGAAATATCCTGTATCTGTAAACGACGCCGTATTTAATTCAATGATAAGATAAATTGTCTGTCAAACTTATATTCATCGCACTTGCAATATGCCTTGCGGTTCCCGCCTGTAAAAGAAATAAACCTGATAAAAACGAGGAACCGCTGGCAAGAGTGTATGATAAATACCTCTATGTTTCGGATATAGAGGGCCTCCTGCACGAGGGAATTTCACCGGAAGACAGTGCGGAAATTGTGGATGATTTTATAGATAACTGGCTGCGCAGAAATCTGATTTTAAAAGTTGCGGAAGACAATGTGCAGGGACATCTGGATGAGATCAACAAACAGGTGCAGGATTCGAAAGAGGCGCTTATTATATCAGCATACGAGCGTCAATGGCTCAGGCAAAACCTCGATACCGTTGTTGCATTTGATTCGATCCGGAAATATTTTGATGCGCACCAGCAGGATTTTATTCTCAAAAGCGATATCTATAAACTTTCATACGCAATCGTCCCTGAAAATGTAAAATCGGCAGATTCAATTAAATACTGGTATGCAAAGGGCGTTGAAAAATATCAGTCTGCTATTGAGCGTTATTGCTCGGGAAATTGCACCGGCTTTTCCATTAATTCGGGGAGGTGGTTAAGTGAAGATGATTTATTTAATTTACTTCCGTATGATTTGTACGCCGGCGGAAAATTCAGAACAAAGGGTGTGGTGGAATGGTCGGACGAAGAAAGCAGGTATCTTGTAAAAGTTGATGAATTTTATAAGGCGGGTGAGATTGGGCCATTTGAATTTTATCAGGAACAGGTGAAAGATATTATCATCCATAAAAGAAAAAGTGAAATGGTAAAAAATATTTACCAGCAGATTTATACGGAAGGGTTAAAACACAATAACGCAGAAATCATTAAACCAACAGAATGAAAAAAATTCTTACAATTCTTGCAATCATACTTTCAGTGTTCAAAGCGGATGCACAGCTGGTAGATAAAATTGTGGCGCAGGTAGATGATAAAATCATCATGAAATCCGAAATTGAAACTTTTTATTTACAGGAATTACAAAACAGGGATCTCCCTGCTGATTATCGCTGTTCGATCCTGCAGGAACTGATCACCCAAAAAATCATGCTCATCCAGGCTGCAAAAGATAGTCTGGTGGTAACGGATGATGAAGTGGAAGCAACACTCGATAACAGGATCAGATATTTTCAATCTTTATTCGGCTCAGCAGAGAAAATGGAAGAATTTTACGGTAAATCAATTCAGGAAATCAAAGAAGAATTCCGCGACGACGTTTACAATCTCCTCATGATTCAAAAAATGCAGGCAAGTATTTTCGGAGACGTAAATGTTTCACCTGCAGAAGTAAAAGAATTTTTTAATTCTATTCCGAAAGATTCACTGCCTTTAATTAATGCACAGGTAGAATTATCACAGATCGTGGTAGTTCCGAAAGCGAATGCAGAACAAAAACAAATTGCAAGAAAAAAAGCCGACGATCTGCGTGCAAGGATTTTAAACGGTGAAGATTTTTGTGTGCTTGCCGGAATCTATTCGCAGGACCCGGGTTCAAAAGATAATTGCGGAGATCTTGGTTGCACCACCCGCGAAACATACGTTACCGATTTTTCAGCAGCTGCATTTAAATTGAAGCCGGGTGAAACATCGGAGGTGACTGAAACGGAATTCGGTTATCATATTATTCAGATGACAAGCAGGCAGGGTGATAAAGCATGTCTCAGGCATATCCTTATTGTGCCGCCGGTTACAAATACCAATATGGTGATTGCAAATAAATCGCTCGACAGTATCCGTGCAGAAATCATGTCCGGTAAAATCAGTTTCTGCAACGCAGCTGCAAAATATTCGGATGATGCAGGCACAAGTAAAACATGCGGTGATATCGTGAATGCGCAAACCGGTGACGTGAGTTTTGAAGTTTCCGAATTATCACCGGATGATTATTATGCTATTGAAAATTTAAACCCCGGCGAAATTTCGCAGGTATTGCCTTATACAACTGCTGATGGCAAAAAAGCAGTGCGCATTGTCTTATTAAAATCACAATCCACACCCCATGTATTAAATCTTAAAGATGATTATGCACGCCTGCAGCAATTTGCATTAAATAAAAAACAAAGCGAATTATTAAGTAAATGGGTGGATGAAAAAATAAAAAAGGTATATCTGAAGATCGACCCGACATACAGTGATTGTGAAAATATCAATACACTGATTGAAACAGCCAATAATTAAGTTCTGTTAGATTTTGTTAAAAAAATAAATAATTTCCCGACAACCTGATTTTTATCCTCAATTTAAGAGCATGAAAGAATTTAAAAACGATGTTGAAGCGATCGATGCCCTGGCAGCCGATTATAAATTATTGAAGAATGAGATCGGCAAAATAATTGTCGGTCAGGATGAAGTGGTGAAATACGTTTTGCTGAGTGTTTTTGGTGATGGCCATAGTTTGCTGGTTGGTGTGCCGGGACTTGCAAAAACATTGCTGATAAAAACAATTGCAGATGTACTGCATCTGTCGTTTAAACGCATTCAGTTTACACCCGATCTGATGCCGAGTGATATTACAGGTACGGAAATTCTCGATGAAAACAGAAATTTCAAATTTATTAAAGGACCCGTATTCGCAAATATTATTCTTGCAGATGAGATAAACCGGACACCGCCAAAAACACAAGCTGCCTTACTCGAGGCAATGCAGGAAAAAAATGTTACAATCGGCGGGCAGCTGCATAAACTGGATTTACCATTTTTTGTACTTGCAACACAAAACCCGATCGAACAGGAAGGAACATATCCGCTGCCCGAAGCGCAGCTCGACCGGTTTATGTTCAATATCATTCTCGATTATCCGAGTTTTGATGAAGAGATTAATGTGGTAAAATCTACAACCACAGATACAAAAACAGAATTACATAAAATCATCGGAGCAGATGAAATAATTTTCTATCAGCATTTAATACGCAGAATTCCGATCGCTGATAATGTTTTGAATTATGCAGTTACACTTGCAACCAAAACACGTCCGCAAACAAAAAATGCCCACGACTATGCAAATCAATATTTAAGCTGGGGTGCAGGACCACGTGCATCGCAATATTTAGTGCTCGGTGCAAAATGCCATGCGGCAATTTCCGGAAAGTATTCTCCTGATATTGAAGATGTAAAAGCAGTTGCTTTACCCGTGCTGCGTCACCGCATTGTGCGAAATTATAAAGCCGAAGCAGACGGAATCGGTGTAGATGAAATCATAAAACAATTATTATAAAAAAATCCCGGCAACCTGCCGGGATTTTTTTTAAATAGTACTTATCAGCAGTCTGCCGAAATAACTTCCGAAAATCAGAATGGCATTCAGAATAAAAATATTTTTCAGCCAGACGCCTCCATTATTGAATTTGAAAAACAGATGTGTTATCAATAATCCCATCATGAGCAATATTGGAATTAATGCAGGATAAAGCAAAAAACTATCAGTAAGATTTCCATGCATTAATGCAATAAATGACCGCTGCATACCGCAACCCGGACATTCAATTCCGAATATCGATTTTACCGGGCAAGGCAACAAATGTTGTTCAAGCCAATGAATGAACATCGCAATTAATTTCCGGCCTGGTTCATTATTTCCTGCCAGTTATTCATGATAAATGTACCAAAGAATGCAAGGTAAATTATCATCACCGCCATATATAAAGCAGATAAACTGGTACCGATAATTGCACAAACTCTTCCGGCTTTCATATTTGAATAGCTTGAATGCAAATACATGCCGGGATTTTGGTTATATGCTGCTCTTGCTTTCGATGCAAGTACAAGTGCAATGATGCCGCATACCAGACCCACAATCCCGTAGCAAAAACATCCCACAATCGAGATGATTCCCAGTACTAAAACTGCCGTTGCATGCGGAACCGGTTGGTTTTGGTTGAATTGAGAGTCGAGGTTTTGATTTTCCATAAGTAGAGTTTTGAGTTTTCTGTTCTTACAAATATAAAAGAATACCGATAGAAACTTAACCGGTCTGCAATTTCATGGTAATGGAATCATTTCAGGTTTCAGGTGGTTCTCATTTTGATTCGCTAATTTTGATGCGAATTTCAAGACAGGAGAATTGCTTGAGTGATCAAATAAAACATGAGTGCGGCATAGCACTCATCCGGCTTCTAAAACCTTTATCTTACTACCATCAAAAATATGGGACGCCCCTCTACGGGCTGAAAAAACTCTATCTCCTCATGGAGAAAGAACATAACCGCGGACAGGACGGAGCAGGAATTGCAACAATAAAAATTGATCTTCCGCCGGGTTATCGGTTTATCGACAGAAAAAGAAGCATTTCTCCAAATGCAATCAAAGAAATTTTTGAAGATATTTTTAAGAAATCAAGGAAGATCCAGAAAAATAATCCTGAATTATTTAATGATACCGACTGGCTCAAAAAAAATATGCCTTTCTGCGGTGAAGTTTTACTTGGCCATTTGCGATACGGCACATACGGAAGAAATGATATAGACAGTTGCCACCCGTTTATGCGTGAAAACAACTGGACCACAAGAAATTTAGTTGTTGCCGGAAATTTCAATATGGTGAACAACGATGAATTATTCCAGCAATTGGTTGAGCTCGGTCAGCAACCAACGCAATTTGTTGATACGGTAACCGTAATGGAAAAGATCGGGCATTTTCTTGATGATGAAGTGCAGAATTTATTCGATGAGAAAAAAGAATATCACGACAATAAAACACTTTCCCATTTAATTGCAAGTGATCTTGATGTGCAAAGAGTGCTTACACGTGCTGCAAAAGATTTTGAAGGAGGATATGCAATGACAGGCATGCTCGGGCACGGTGATGCATTTGTATTGCGTGATCCGAATGGTATTCGTCCGGTATATTATTATGCAGATGATGAAGTGGTTGTTGCAGCAAGTGAACGCCCTGCGATCATGACAACCTTTGATGTTGCATTTGAAGATGTAAAAGAATTAACGCCCGGCCATGCATTAATCATCAAGAAAAAAGGAATCTGGAAAGAAGCATTATGCAGAAGGCCGGCAGAAAGAAAAGCATGTTCGTTTGAAAGAATTTATTTCAGCAGGGGAAGTGATAAGGAAATTTATCAGGAAAGAAAAAATCTCGGAAAATTTCTGACGGATAAAGTATTGAAAGAAGTAAATTATGATTTCGACAATACGATATTTTCATTTATTCCGAATACGGCTGAGACAGCTTTTTACGGAATGATAAAAGGAATTGAAGAATATCTCAATAATTATAAAATCGAACAGATCGCCAAATTAAACGGCGACCTGAATTCCGGTGAATTAAATAAAATTTTAAATCTCCGGCCGCGTGTAGAAAAACTTGCATTGAAAGATGTGAAACTCCGCACATTTATAACAAATGACGACGACCGCGGCGATCTCGTGAGCCACGTGTACGACGTAACGTACGGCCTCGTAAAAAATCATCAGGATACAATTGTTCTGCTCGACGACAGTATTGTTCGCGGCACCACATTAAAGCGCAGCATAATTGCAATTTTGGATCGCCTGCATCCGAAAAAAATTGTAATTGTTTCCTCTGCGCCGCAAATACGTTATCCGGATTGTTACGGAATTGACATGAGCAAAATGGGAGATTTTGTCGCTTTCCGTGCAATGATGGAATTATTAAAAGAAAATAATAAAGAACATTTGGTGGAAGAAGTTTATAATGAATGCAAAGAAATTGATAAACTGCCGAATGATAAATCTTACAATGCAGTAAAAAAATTATACAATCAGTTTACCGATGATCAGATCTCACATAAAGTTGCGCAAATTGTAAAAGCGGAACATATCAACGCCGAAGTGCAGGTAATTTATCAATCGGTTGAAAGTTTACATCTCGCCTGCCCGCAAAATCTCGGCGACTGGTATTTTACAGGCGACTATCCGACTCCCGGCGGAAATAAAGTGGCGAATAAAGCATTTATGAATTTTATTGAGAAGAAGGATGTGAGGGCGTATTGAAGATGGAAGAAAGAAGAAGTTTGAAATCCTCACGAATTGGAACATTTGGATACTGTTACAAATCTTAGTTCTGTTATACCTGAATTTTCGTCGATTTCTCACTTCTGTCTTCTCACTTCATCTTTTATAAAATTCACCGACATTTCGTTGTTCTATCTTCATACTTCTGCCCTTTTTCTTCACCTAATTCCGTAATTTTGCCATCGCTTCTTCCGGCACCTAACCGGATGAAATAATGTTACAGACTTATGGATATTAAAACGCTCGAAGACGTAGTCATCAAATTTGCCGGAGACAGTGGAGACGGAATGCAGCTCACCGGCGGACAATTCACAACAAACACAGCTTTAATGGGTGCCGACCTCGCGACTTTCCCGGATTTCCCGGCCGAAATTCGTGCACCGATCGGTACTTTACCAGGCGTTTCCGGTTTTCAGCTGCATTTCGGCAGCCGCAAGATTTATACTCCCGGTGATGCTTGCGATGTGCTTGTTGCCATGAATGTGGCCGCATTAAAAGTGAATATGCATGCCCTGAAAAAAGGTGCCATCATCATTGCAAATACAGATGGTTTTGATACAAGGAATATGCGCCTTGCAAATGCAGAAACCAACCCTTTGGAAGATGGATCACTCACCGGATATGAAGTAATTAAAATTGACGTTACCAAACTTACCCGCGAAGCACTTGCCGATATTCAAATGGGTGTGAAAGAAAAGGACCGCTGCAAGAATATGTTCGTGCTCGGCTTTTTATATTATATGTACAGCCGCACACTCGAATCAACCGAGCGTTTCCTCAATTCCAAATTCAGCAAAAAACCCGATGTACTCGAAGCAAATATCCGGGCCTTAAAAGCCGGTTATAATTATGCCGATACAACAGAAGTTTTTTCTTCACGCTATAAAGTGGAAGCTGCAAAACTGGAACCCGGCATTTATCGCAGCATTATGGGAAATGAAGCTGCTTCAATGGGATTTATTGCCGCTTCAAAAAAATCAGGCTTGCCTTTGTTTTTAGGATCTTATCCGATCACACCTGCATCTGATATATTGCATTTTCTTGCAGCAAATAAAAATTTTGGTGTGCGCACTTTTCAGGCGGAAGATGAAATTGCCGCGATTTGTACCGCAATCGGCGCATCATTCGGCGGTCATCTTGCACTTACAACCACATCAGGCCCGGGCATCGCATTGAAAGGTGAAGCGATGGGATTAGCAGTGATGCTTGAAATGCCGCTTGTTGTAGTGAATATTCAAAGGGCAGGCCCTTCAACAGGAATGCCTACAAAAACAGAACAGGCCGATCTCCTGCAGGCATTATATGGCCGCAACGGCGAATGCCCTATGCCGGTAATCGCTGCAGCAAAACCTTCAGATGCTTTCGAAGTTGCTTTTGAAGCGTGCCGTATTGCGTTGCAGCATATGACACCGATCATGTTTTTGAGCGACGGTTATATTGCGAACGGTGCCGAACCCTGGAAATTCCCTCAATCAAAAGATCTTCCGGAGATAAAAGTGGAATTTGCAAAACCAATCGAAGATGGTTCTCAATATCTTCCATATAGCCGCGATGAAAAACTGAGTCGGCCTTGGGCAATTCCGGGAACAAAAGGACTGGAACACCGCATCGGTGGTTTGGAAAAAGAAAATATCACCGGAAATATTTCATACGATCCGGAAAACCATGAATACATGGTGAAACTGCGTGAAGAAAAAGTGGAGCGCATTGCAGATTATATTCCATTGCAAAAAATTGAAGCCGGCCCTGAAAAAGGAAAAATATTAGTGCTCGGATGGGGATCCACGTATGGAGCCATTCAAAGTGCGGTAAATCATTTACTGGCAGATGGCTATGAAGTTGCACATGCACATATTCGTTATTTAAAACCATTCCCGAAAAACCTGGGCGAAATACTTTACAGTTTTGATAAAGTAATTATTCCTGAAATTAATAACGGCCAGCTGGTAAAAGTGATCAGAGATAAATATATGATCCCTGCAATTCCATTTAATAAAATAAAAGGAACACCAATTACGAGCGGGGAATTAATTGATGTGATCATGAAAGAATTGGCGGAGTGAATAGATAATAGTAGTGAGTAGTGAGACGAGGCGAGAATAAAAATTATATTACTTAAATTATTAAACAGAAATTAAAAACTGGATTTTAAATTCATTTCGAAATTAAAAATCCAAAATTCGAAATTCATATGAGCGAATTAATTCAATTAACGGCAAAAGATTTTCAAACCGATCAGGAAGTACGCTGGTGCCCGGGTTGCGGTGATTATTCAATTTTAAAACAAGTGCATACGGTATTACCGCAATTAGGTATTGCACGTGAAAATATTGTTGTTGTATCCGGAATCGGCTGTTCATCACGTTTTCCATATTATACAAATACATTCGGGATGCACAGCATTCACGGACGTGCAACGGCGGTTGCATCCGGATTAAAAGCAGCACGCCCCGAATTAAGTGTGTGGATCGTAACAGGTGACGGCGACGGATTATCCATCGGTGGAAATCATATGATCCATTTATTGAGAAGAAATTTTGATGTCAATATATTATTATTCAACAACGAAATTTACGGATTAACAAAGGGACAATATTCTCCCACATCACCTTTGGGTAAAGTTGCGAAATCAACACCGATGGGATCAATTGATCATCCGTTTAATCCTGCTGCACTTGCTTTAGGCGCTGATGCAACTTTTGTTGCAAGAAGTATGGATCGCGATCCGGCACATTTACAGGAAACATTAATTCGTGCAAATCAGCATAAGGGAACATCCTTTTTAGAAATTTATCAGAACTGTAATATTTTTAATGACGGTGCATTTGAAGTGTTCACGGAAAAATCTACAAAAAAAGAAAATGATTTATTTGTGCGTCACGGTCAACCACTCGTATTTGGTGAAAAAGATGATAAAGGAATTAAACTTGATGGCTTCACACCGATTGTTGTAAATCTCGCAGACGGATTTACAAAAGAAGATCTGTGGATCCATGATGAAACAGATATTTATAAAGCACAAATTCTTGCCCGCATTTTTGATGCACCCTCCGAAGAACATCATCTTCCTCGTCCGTTCGGCGTATTCTATGCGACAAATAAAAGAACGACGTACGAAGATCTGATGACCGAACAATTATATGAAGCAAAAGGTAAAGGCGAAGGTGATCTGGATAAATTGCTGAAAGGTTCTGAGACCTGGGAGATTAAAGCATGATAATCAGTCGGGCGGTCTGCAGTCAGCAGTTTGCATTCTGGTATAGCATAAGCTTTATTCATTAATTGAGCATGGTAGCAATTGCCTGTAAATAGGTAAATGATTTATTTTGAAATAATTATTTATTATAAACAAAGTTATTTCGGGCATAGCATCTACATACTGCAGACCGTAGACTGCAGACTGAAGACTGAAGACCGTGGACTGTAGACTGACTGCTGACTCTTGGTTCTTATTCCAAAATCCCATAACTTTCGTCACTTTTCATTTTCAAAAGCGAAAGACCCTTAAAATCAAATTATGAAAAAAATTTTATTCCTTTTACTGGCTGCTACCCCTGGTGCAATCTGGGCTCAATGCAATGTAACGAATGCAACCGATTGTCATTGTTTGGATGGCAGCACCGAATGTGATCTTTTACCGGATATCACAGCTTCCTATGATTTATTGGCTGAACCGGATGAAACCATAGAAAATCCCGGACAAATTCTTTTATCAGTCGGAACACCGAATATCGGCCACGGACCATTGCGTGTTTTATCTACTGATAATTATGTCTGCGGTGTTGATACGATCTACAGCCCTGGTGGTTTAGATGCCTGTCCGGACGGATCGGCGCCACATCAGATCATCAATCAGAGGATCTATCATAAGAATGGTTCTGATATGACTTATACAGATAAGCATGCAGGAACCATGACCTACCACCCGACACATGGACATTTTCATACCGACAACTGGGGAAATTACACTTTGCGTATTCCGATCGACGGTGAAGATGATCCTACTGCTTGGCCAATTGTTGGTGCAGGAACAAAAATGGGATTTTGCCTGATGGACCTTGCAGATTGTGCAAGCCCGGGAAATTACGGTTATTGCCGTGAAGATGACGGAACTGTAATTACAGATGATATTGAAAATTATGGATTAGGCGGTGGCAATTATAATTGCGGCGTAAATAACCAGGGAATTACAGTTGGAAATTTGGATATCTACGATTATTATCTCGACGGCATGGAAATTCTTGTGCCTGCAGGAGTTTGCAATGGCGATTATTATATCGTAGTTGAAATTGATCCGAATAATAATTACAGTGAAGAAAGCGATGATAATAATGTGATAGCAATGCCATTTACATTAACCGAACAACCGGAAGACATCGATTTTATTCCATTGACAGTAATTGGTGGAATTTCAGATGAAGTTGGTCAATATACAGTTTGCGCAACAGATGGTGTTACGCTGGAAGCACCGCTTGTAGGAACATCTTATTTATGGTCGAACGGCGCAACAACAAGTTCAATAACAGTAAATGAAGCAGGTGATTATTATTGCCTGGTAACACGCACATGCGGTGATTTAAATACCGATACAATTCATGTTGAAATGGTTGATTCTCCATCACCGGTAACAGAACCTGTTGATGAAATTTGCGCCGGATCACCTGCAACTTTAAATGCAACAGCTGATGGATTGATCAACTGGTATGATGCAGTTACTGGCGGAACATTACTCGGTTCCGGTTCACCGTTTACAACTGCAGATCTTTTTGAAACAACAACATTTTATGCAGAGAGTGAAAATATCATTACAATTACTTTAACAGACCGTGCAATTGGTGAAGCAGAACATGCGGGATCAGATTACAGCACAGGTTCACCTTATAACGGATATGAAACATTTGATGCAATCGGTGAATTTACTTTAAATTCAGTGAAAGTATTTACAGATTATCCGGGAGTTCGCGAAATAGAATTAAGAGATGCAGATGATAATGTATTGCAGTCAACTGTTGTTGATATTCCAAGCGGAACAACCGTAATTGATTTGAATTATGTTGTGCCTGCCGGAACAAATTATCACCTCGGAACAAATGATGCTGTAAATGAAGATACATTCGGCGATTTATCACCTAAATTAAAACGCAGTGACGAGAGCACGAATTATCCTTACACAATTGACGGCGTTGTGAGCATTACCGGCTCCAGCTTTGATATGACACGCTGGTATTATTTTTACGACTGGCGCATTTCGGGATCAACAACATTTACTTGCCCGAGTGTGCGCACACCAGTTACCGTTGAAGCGAAAGTTTGTGATGCGATAGGCGATATATCCAATTTAAATACATTTAATGTTTTCCCGAATCCGACTGACGGAAACTTTACTGTTGAATTAAATACAAATAAAGTAAATGAATTAAATGTGTCTGTTACAAATATTACAGGTCAGGAATTATTCACTACACGTATTTCAAATATCAGCGGTGCATTAAATATCCCGGTAAATATTGCCGATCAGGCTGCGGGTGTTTATCTGGTGAAAATCACAACCGACGGAAATTCTGTAAGCAAGAACATTGTAAAAGAATAATCCGCTAAACAATATAAAAAAAACCCTTCACGGAATCGTGAAGGGTTTTTTTTATGAATTGAATATTTTATTTTGAATTATTTTCTTCTCCTAAATTATAAAATACACCAATATTTATTCCGCCGGTGAAATTGTGCGATGCACCTTTATAATCCGGAATATCACGTGTTGGTTTTGAATTCAGATCTGTAAGGCCGTAATATACTTTCACTGCAGGTGCAACATATAATTGCTTTGTGAGATAAAGATCTACACCGACATTAATTTGAAAACCAAGTTCAAATCCTGAAAAATACGCTTTGTCATCTTCAATTGCATTGGTTGCAGCAAATGCCGGGATCTGATTTCCCGGAATTGTATCATTGTCGAGGATAACCAGATTTTTATCATGCGCAGTATCCGCTTCATAATACTGATCAGCCGACATTAAAAATCCGAGAACTGGTCCGCCCATAAAATGGAAAGAGATCATTTCATTATGTTTTTTATCCCGCTTCGTCTGATACCTGAACATGAGCGGAACCTGTACATAATTTAAAGTGATATAGCGGTATGTATCCACTTTTGTTTGTTTGTTTTCAACCGTATCAGGCGGGCCGAAATCTTTTGCAACATCAAAATAATCCTGTCCCATCTGAACAAAATTGATTTCAATCCGTGCACCATATGTGTTTTCGAAATTATATCCGAAACCCAATCCGCCGGTCATGCCGAAGGTGCGGGAATAATCAAGTTCCTGGTAACCGTAATTATTTTGATTTACGATCCAGATACTGTTAAATCCTAAATTCAATCCAACCTGCGGGCCAGTTTGTGCGTGTATGCCCGAGCTGATCATAAACATAAGGATGAAGGGTAAAAATTGTTTTTTCATACTGCAAAGTTTAAAAATTGTTTTATGAATTCAATCTGGTTTGATCAATTAACTATGAAATACATTCTAACCAGCTGATGTTGTCATCATCTGATTCGAAATTATTTTTTCAATCCTATTTCTCTCAATCGTTCATCGAGATATTCTCCTGCAGTAATGGGGCTGTATGCAAGCGGGTTTTCATTTGTAATACATGAGGATAAACATGTGAGGTCCATATCGGATTTTGGATGGAGAAAAAATGGAATTGAATACCGTGGTGTATGCCATTTTTCTCTCGGGGGATTTACAACTCTGTGGGTGGTGGAGCACAATACATTATTTGTGAGACGCTGGAGCATATCACCTACATTCACAACAATTTCTTCGGGAGCGGTTTTTACTGCAACCCAATTTCCATTATTATCCATCACCTCCAATCCATCTGCACTTGCACCAACTAAAAGAGTGATCAGATTAATATCTTCATGCTGCTCGGCTCTTATTGCAGATGCAGGTTCATGCGTGATGGGCGGATAATAAATTGCACGTAAAATGGAATTTCCGTTATGTATTTTCTGATCGAAATAATATTCATCGAGGCCGAGAAATAATGCCAATGATTGTAATAAGGACCTGCCTGAATTTTCAAAACTTCTGTATAAGCGATACCCCAGTTCATTAAAATTTTTTATCTCGTCCACGTTTACATTATCCGGATAGATCTCCTTCAATGCTTCTCCATCTTCAACAGTTTGACCGATCTGCCAGAATTCTTTTAAATCTGCCGCCTGACTGTGTTTCGCATGTTCTTTTCCGAAAGATGTATAACCTCTTTGTCCCGCAAGTCCGCTTACTTCATATTTTAATTTTGTTTCCAGCGGCAATGCAAAAAAATCTTCAACCGATTTATAAAAATCGTTTACCAGTTTTTGTTCGATCCCGTGATTTTGTACGGCAACGAAACCAACTGTCTGATATGCTTTGCCTAATTCCTGTACGAATTTATTTTTTCTGGCCTGGTCGCCGGATAAAAAATCGGATAAGTCAACGGTAGGTATGGTATTCATTTGTCAGGGTTTGATTCGACAAACTTACTGATCAAAATTAAATAAAAATACAGAAGACGCAGTTACCCTCGTGAATAATCTCTAACGATCAGTATCCTTCTTCAGAAACCGGCCGGAACTGTTAAGGATTGAGGCGACCGTAAAACCTTGGAAATGGTATCGATTCACGAATATGCTGCACGCCTGTGATCCACATTACGATGCGTTCGAGGCCAAGTCCGAAACCGGAATGCGGCACCGATCCGAAACGGCGCAGGTCAAGATACCATTCGAAAACCTCCATAGGCAAGCCTTCATGGTTGATCCTTTCGATCAGCATATCAAGATTATCTTCTCTTTCTGCCCCTCCCACAATTTCGCCATAACCCTCCGGTGCCAGCACGTCAACACCTTTTACATATTTCGGATCGTTCGGATCACGCTTCATATAAAACGCTTTCACCTGAGCCGGCCAATTGTAAACCATCACCGGGCAGTTGAATAAGCGTGTGAGGATAGTTTCATCACTCGCACCCAAATCTCCACCCCATTCAAATTGTTTTGCACTTGCAAGCCATTGCGGAATATTTGTGAGCTTCTCGTCAATTTCTTTGTTGTCGTTTTTCAGTGTGTCGATCTTATTCTGATTGAAATTAATTTCACCTTTTTTCAAAGTGCCTCCTGCAATTTTTGTTTCGCGTTCGGCAATTTCCTGTTCGTTTTTTAATTTCAATAAACGCAATTCTTCCAGATCGGCTTCCAAAGTTTTTATACTGTTTCTTCCATCTACATCCAATTCGCCGCGGATAATTTTAACGGCATCATCATAATGAATTCTCGGAAATTTAATATCAACTGCATTTTGCAGAAATTCCGTATTGCGCTCAAGTAATTCCAATTCCATTTTACAATCCTGCAGTACATCTCCCACCACATTTTTAATAAAATCTTCAATTAAATTCATATCCATTTCCAGATCGTAAAATGCCATTTCAGGTTCAATCATCCAGAATTCGGAAAGATGCCTGCGGGTTTTACTTTTCTCAGCCCTGAATGTTGGCCCGAAAGTATAAATCTTACCATGTGCCATGGCAAGGGCTTCGCCGTATAACTGACCGCTTTGCGATAAATAGGCAGGCTGGCCGAAAAAATCGGTTTCAAATAATGTTGTTGTTCCTTCAACTGCATTGCCCGTAAAAATCGGTGCATCCATTTGCAGGAAATTATTTTTCTGAAAATAAGAATGGATCGCAAAAATGATCTTATTGCGCACACGCATAATTGCCCATTGCTTGCGGCTGCGCAACCATAAATGTCGTTTGTCGATAAGAAAATCAACGCCGTGTTCTTTTTTGGAGATCGGATAATCAATTGCGACCTGAATGATCTGCACATCCGATACCTGTACTTCATAACCACCGATTTGTTTTTCATCCTTCACAACATGGCCCCTGATAATCGCGGCGCTTTCAAGTGTGAGTTTCCGGGCATCGGCAAAAATGACATCACCAACCTTATTCTCATCCACTACACATTGTGCAAAGCCGGTCCCATCACGCAAAATAATGAATACAAGTCCTTTGCTTTCGCGGCTATTGCTCACCCATCCCCTGAGTTCTACTTCTTTTCCTTCAAAATCTTTTAATTCAGCGATATACTGAAACTGTTCAATTCTCATAAAAATTTCTTTTAAAAGTGTTGCAAAATTAAACTTTCAAGCCGAATGAATCATACATGACTGACGGCTTCTGTTGAGCGCTTGATTTATCCCAGAACGGGATTATGTGCATTTGCATATAGCTGAAAATACGCCGGCATAATTACAAAGTTATGAAAGCTGCATAAATGTGACCGGATGTAAAATAATTTCTTTCATTCTTATCCCGTTGAGGATTGTTGTACTTAAAGTATTGGATTAAATTTGAGGGGATTTAAGGAACAGGGAAATGCTGAAGCAAAAACTTAGTCAAAAGCTATTACAAAAATTATCACCGCAGCAAATACAGTTGATGAAATTGTTGCAGGTGCCTACTGATCAGCTCGAGCAAAGGATCAAAGAAGAGCTTGAGTCGAACCCCGCATTGGAAGAAGGTGATAATGATGAGGAGGAATTGAGCTCTACGGAAGAAATATTTAAAGAAGGTGAATCACAGGAAGAAGAATACAAAGAAGAAGCGGGTGAATCGGAAACCAGCAATGAATTAGATCTCGACGATTATATTGGTGATGAAGATTATGCGGATTATAAAACCCGCGATGATAATTACGGCGATGATGAAGAAGACAGAAAAACTGTTCCGTATGCAGTAAGTGATACATTTCATGAAAATCTTGCAAAGCAATTAGGCATGTGCGATCTGGATGAACGCAAAGAAAAGATCGCAAGACAGATCATCGGCAGTATTGACGATGACGGATATCTGCGCCGCGAAATTTCTGCAATTGTTGATGATCTTGCATTTTCTCAGAATGTGGTAACGGATGAAGAAGAAATAATTGAAGTGCTCGATCTTGTGCAGGGATTTGACCCGCCCGGAGTTGGTGCCCGCGACCTGAAAGAATGTTTATTGCTCCAACTGGAAAGAAAGGCACATACAAAAACAGTAAAACTTGCAATTACAATTCTCGAAGAATATTTCGACGAGTTTACAAAAAAACATTACGAAAAATTACAGCGCCAGTTAAAGCTCGAAGGTGATGAATTAAAAAATGCAATTGCCGAGATCACAAAACTAAATCCGAAACCGGGTGGCAGCGCAAAAGAAGATAATAATAATTTATACCAATATATCATTCCTGATTTTACGATCATAAACAATAACGGTGAACTTGAATTAAAATTAAATTCACGCAATGCACCCGAATTAAGAGTGAGCCAGGATTTCAGGGAAATGATGATAGACTATAAACACGGCGACAAAAAAGACAAGAAACAAAAAGAAGCCGTGATGTTCATCAAACAAAAAATAGATTCTGCCAAATGGTTTATTGATGCAATCAAACAGCGCCAGCAAACTTTATGGAGCACCATGAATCAGATCATGGAACATCAATATCAGTTCTTTTTGACCGGTGATGAAACGCAGATGAAACCGATGATCCTGAAAGATATTGCCGAACAAACAGGCCTGGATATTTCCACCGTGAGCCGTGTTGCGAACAGCAAATATGTACAAACGGAATTCGGAACGTATGCATTGAAATATTTTTTCAGCGAATCACTTTCCACCGATACCGGTGAAGAAGTTTCTACACGTGAAGTGAAAAAGATATTATCTGAATTCATTGAACTCGAAGACAAACAAAATCCGCTGAGCGATCAGGAGCTTATGGAAAACCTGAAGCAACGAGGTTATAATATTGCACGCCGCACCGTGGCAAAATACCGTGAACAGCTCGACATTCCCGTTGCACGGTTACGAAAGGAACTCTGATGAAAAAAGTATTCGGCCATTTTTTTTCAATTTTATTTATTCCATTATTGCTGCCGTTGTATGGCACATGCTATATTTTATTTTTTAATCCGTTCAATTTCCCCAACCAGGCTGAAAACGGACTCATGTTGATGCGTGTCGGGATACTTACATTTTTTCTGCCTTCAGTTACCATTTTATTACTGGCAGGATTAAAATTTATTAAATCTGTAAATATTTACGAGCGGCAGGAAAGAGCGATACCCTATATTGCTGCAATGTTTTTTTATATCTGGGCATTTTATGTTTTTTATAAAGAAAATTTCAATCCGCAGATCACATTTATTTTATTAGGTGCTGCAATTTCTGTATTTCTGGATTTCATTATAAACCTGCTTGTATTAAAAATAAGCATGCATACAACAGGCGCCGGCGGTCTTGTTGCCATGGTGATGCTGCTCTCACCGTTTACGTATTATAATTCGCTTTATCTGTTTCTCGGTGCCATTGTGATTGCCGGTTGCATCGGTGCGGCAAGGCTCGCATTAAAAGCACATTCTGAGCAGGAAGTATATCTTGGTTATTTATCGGGGTTTTTAAGTTTTATGATCGCAAATGCGATTTTTCAATTTTAAAACGAAGCAGGTTTCAAATATCTTCAATTGTTTCTGAAAGCAACCATCCAACCTCTCCATCCGCCATTTTTACTTCTGTCCAGTTGTCCTGCACATCCAGTACCTGAATTTTTAATCCCTCATGTATCAGCGTGAGATTCGTACTGCTTTCATTCGGCTCGCTTTTTAAAATTGAACTCGGCTCCATTACAATCGCATATTGATGCCGCTCATGCCATTTGTTTGCAGAATAGGCGATCACTATAGCAAAAGCAAATAAGATAAAAAATCCTGCAAAAAAATAAAATCCCGTTTTTTGAATAATTAATTTTCTGTTGAAGCGGTAAAGGAAAAACCCGATAAACGATATCCATGCAAAAGACACGGCAAGTAAAGCCCAGGTGCGGGTGGTAAATAAATTAATGATATTGCGCCACCAGATGGCGAGGATCACTTCCTCCACAGGCGATAATTTATCGCGGATGCGCAGGTTGGCTAAATCGAGATTGTATTGAATATCATCGTTTCCGGGGTCAAGCTGCAAAGCACGTTCATAATTTAAAATACAATTGCCGATATCACCTGTTTTATAATAACAATTTCCGAGGTTATAATTCAATTCGGCGCTATATCCTTTATCGTTGATGATATTCTGATACACTTTGATCGCTTCCGTATAATTCCCCTGCTCGTATAAAATATTTCCAAGTACATAACTGGATGAATCCACCTGTGCATGCACCGAAATGAGCATCAAAAAACTTGTTATGAAGACAATGAATTGTTTCATTATTTAATTTCGTTTTCCAGTTTTTCAATCAGAGATGTTGCCTGATCATAAATTTGCTGCAGCGAACTGTTTACCATATTCGGTGCAAATAAAGCCAGCTCACAGGTATTTAATATTTCCACCACTTCATGAATTGTTGCTGCCTGCACGGCTTTCGAAACAAGATGGCCGTGAATTGTTTCTTTTGATAATTCGCTTTGTTCAATTGAAAGTTTATCACCGAGATACCCCCAGAATGCCCTGATCGTTTCGTTGTAAAATGATTTTGCATCATTTGTTTTTACGAAACCCGATGCTTTCGACAATCGTTTTTTCGCAACCGCATTTGCACGTTTGTTTTTCATGCCACGAACATCACCTTCCAGTTTTCTTTTGCGTTGTGTGAATATAAAAATACCGGCACCGCTCAGCACGGGAAGAATAAATAAAATATAAAATGCAGGTGTGCCGAAAAAGGGTGAAGCATTTTTTACAAACGACGGTTCATGTTTATTGATATAACGGATATCCTTTGCCAGCATTTCAACATCTTCCTTATTTATCCCGTAATTATTTGTTGCGGCATTATATCCTTCGCCTTTATCAACATGCACATTATACGATTCGGAACTCAAACGCACATATTGTTTTTTGGCAGGATCGAAATAACTCCATGCATGCGCAGGAATTGTAAAATCACCCGGTGAACGCGGTATCAATAAATATTCAAATATTTTTGATCCGCCGCTTTCATTCATTTTCGGATCATATGTTTCCCATCCCGGAGGCAACGACAGGTCAGGTGCTTCAAATAAACTCAGGTTGCCGTTTCCGGAAATAGTGACCCTGTATGTGAGTGGTTCGTCTGTTTTTGTTGTGGCATTATTTAATTCTGTTTTCATTGTAAATTTTCCGACTGCGCCATTAAAATCTGCGGGCGGATTTGGGGGGAGATCGTTTACTTTAATTTTCACCGGCCTGGAAGAAATTGAATAGCGCACTTCCTTATTTCCGCTGTTAAACGGATCGGAAAAAAAATCATCAAACATATCCTGAAACGGATCACCTGATTTCTTTTTTTGTTTCTGCACCTTCACGCCAAACACTGCATCCAGTACAATCGGATCAATTTCGAGTGTGCCGGATTTCTGTGCGGTTAAAATTGTTTTTTTGACAAGGCTTACGTCGTATTGTTCGCCATTAATTGTTTCTGTAGTTGTTTGCTGATCCTGCAACTGAATATCGTTTACATAGAAGCCGTCGTATTTCGGCGTTTGCACCGCCTGCAGAATTTTATATCCATAGATCGAAGAATTCCGTTTTACGCATACCTTCATGGTAACTGTAATATCTTCACCTTTATAAATTTCCTGATCAGTTACTTCCGTTTTAATAAATACATTTTGTGAGAGATAACTGTTTATATCCACATCACCGCTACTTGTATTCTGATCGTTTGGTGCAGTTGAATTTGTAACCGGTTTATCATACACTTCAACAACAACCGGTTGTGATGTAAGCGTTTTATCTCCCACTTTTACCGATGCACTTCCGATTGTGAATTTACCGGCATTGCGTGGCTGCAAAACATAAGAATAACTCACCGATTGTGTAACCTGACCATTAATGCTTTGAAAATTGTTCGACTGGCTCGGTCCGCCTGCAATAATAAAATCGCTGAATGAAGGTGCTTTAAAATCTTTGAAGCTTCCACCGTTTGCAAGAGTGAATACAAGCTGGAATCTTTCATTTGTTGCAACTTTCGATTTACTTACGGATGCACTGAAGCTCGCTTGTCCGTAAACATGCAAACTGCAAGCAAGAAATAAAATGGAAATAAATCGCTTCATTTTTTTACCAGTCCTTTTCAATATCTAAATCTGTCGCTTTTACTTTTTGTGCATTGATCTTATCCTGCACATTTTTATCGTCCGAATTCAATGCCTGCATGATCCGGTCGAGTTCATCTTTCGAAAATTGCTTTGGCTGTGATTGCTGTTGCTGCTGCTTATCCTTCTTTGCCTGATCCTGCTGATCCTGGCTGTTTTGATTTTGCTGATCCTTGTTTTGCTGATCTTTATTTTGGTTTTGCTTATTCTGATCCTGTTTATTCTGGTTCTGATTTTTCTGATCCTGATTTTGGTTTTGATTTTTCTGTTGTTGCTGCAACATTTTTTGTGCGTATGCCAGATTATATTTTGTTTCCGCATCAGAAGGATTATTCCGTAATGCCTGCTTATATGCGTCTATGCTTTCCTGATATTTCTTTTGCTCAAGAAATGCGTTGCCCATATTGTGATATGCCTGTGCCCGCACCTGCGGATCATTTGTGCTTTGAACGGTTTTCTGATATTGATTTACAGCTTCTTCGTAATTTTTTTGCTGATAATAGGTATTGCCCATATTATAATTACCCGCTTCACTCTCCGCATTTTTTTGCAGGGCATTCTGATAGCTTTGCTGTGCGCCGCTGTAATCGTTCTGCTTGTATTTTTCATTCCCTTCCTGAATATCTTTATTCTCTACCTGCGAAAATACCGGCAGCCAGAACAAACAGAGTATGACGAAAATTCTGATTTTCATTTTTCTTTATTTGAAGGTGTTCCGAATAAATTTATTTTTTTCAACCAAAGTGATTTTTTATCTGAGATAAAGAATTCAACTGTCATCAAAATTAAACCGAACATGAGAAATATCTGAAAATGATTTGCATATTCAGTGTATTCAAATGTTTGATTTTCTGTTTTATCCAGTTTCTCAACCGCATCGTTTACTTTCTGAATCAATTGCCTGCCTTTGGATGCATTAATATAAAATCCATTTGTATTTTCTGCAATTTCTTCGAGCATTTTCTCATTCAATCTTGTAAGAACGATATTTCCCTGTTTATCTTTTTTAAATCCCTGCGTTACATTTCCCCTTTTATACGGAATGGGAGCACCTGTTGTTGTGCCGATGCCGATCGTGATGATCTGAATATTTTCATCTGCAGCTTTTTTTGCCATTTCAATGGCATTTTCGTCGTGGCTTTCGCCATCAGTGATAATGATTATGGATTTACCGATATCATTATCATTTTCACCGCCTTCTTCAAATTCATTGATTGCCGTTTCAATTGTATTTCCGATCGCGGTTCCCTGTGTTGGCACCATCCCGGTATTAATTGTATTGAGATACATCAATGCGGCTCGTGCATCATTTGATAAAGGCATTTGCACATAGCTTTTCCCTGCGAATACAATTAATCCGATTTTATTGCCGGCTATTTTCTCAATAATCTGCGATGCGGTGATTTTTGCCTGTGTGAGCCTGTCCGGTTTTACATCCTCTGCAAGCATACTGTTCGAAACATCGAAACAAATAATAATTTCAGAGCTCTCACCTTTTGCTTTTTCTTTCTTTGATCCGGAGCGCAAATTCGCAATGCCGATCGTGAGGCTCGAAAATGCCAAAGCCAAAATTGCCGTTTTTAATATCTTCCGTTTTAATGAATTGCGGTCCATCAACTGGTGAATGAGCCGTTCGTCACCGAGTTTTTGAATTGCACGTTTGCGCCAGACGATATAAATATAAAATAAGGCCGCAATTACGGGAATCGCTGCGAGTAAATATAAATATGTTGTATTCTCGAATTGCATCAGGTGATACTTCTGAAAATTGTATTTGCTAAAATCAGTTCCATCAATAATAAAACAATACCGGCCAGTGCAAAGAAATAAAATTGCTCATCATATCTTTTTGTGATATTAACTTCGGTTTTTTGTTTTTCAATTTTATCTATTTCTTTATATACATCGCTCAGCTTTTCCTTTGTTGTAACTCTGAAATATTGCCCGCCTGTTAATTCGGAAACCTGTTTTAAAGTCGGTTCATCGAATGAGATCCGCGGATCGAGTTCATAAATTGCACGCCCGTTTTTATCTACAACCGGAATCGGGCGGTTTGTTTCTGAACCGACACCGATCGTATAAACACGCATATTTAATTGTTTAGCGGCGTTGGCGGCGTCGATCGGAGAAAATTTTCCGGCAGTGCGCACACCATCGGATAATAAAATAATTACTTTGGTGGAGAGATGCGTTGTATCACTCAGGCGGCTAACTGCCATAAATAATCCGTCGCCCAATGCCGTACCGTCTTCCAGTTGCCAGTTATCTGCATCATCGATCTGCCGTTTTAATAAATCATGATCAAGCGTTGCAGGACATTGTGTAAATGCCTCTCCGGCAAAAACCACCAAACCAATGCGGTCGGAAGGCCTCGCATCCACAAATTCTTTCGCAGCTTCTTTTGCAGCCACCATTCTGTTCGGCCTGAAATCTATTGCATACATACTGCTTGAAATATCAATTGCAAGCATAATATCAATTCCTTCTGAAGTTACTTTTTTATTGCTGAAACCGGTTTGCGGCCTTGCAATTGCAACAACAATAAATATAAAACTCAGCACTCTTAAAATAAGAAGTGATGATATCCATTTTACCCTTCCCGGCATTTTGATTTTTTGTGCAGCCGACAAATTGGATATTTTAAATTCAACATATTTCCGTTTTTTCTGCTTCAGCGCATACCATATATAAACCGGAACCGCCAGGAGCAGTAAAAAGTACCATGGATCTGCAAATCGGATATCCCGGAGCGTTTCAATCATTTTTTTTCTTCGTTTATGATTTCAGGTGGTTTTGTTGCTTCAACATACTGCACAGCATATTGCATGGCAAGTGTGTTTTCATTCGGCAATGGTTTCGATTTTGCGAATTTCGCCATATCGGCCACATCCAGTATATAGGAGATCTTTTCAATTAATTCAGGTGCAGTTTGCAACTGTGCAAGCTGAGAAATTATTTCATCACTCGTGCTCTCCATTGCCTTGATCTGATACCGCTCTTCCATATATGCCCGTAAAATATCCGTCAACTCACTGTAATATGTTTTAATATCGTCCTGCTGCCAGAGTTTTTTCTCATCCAGTAATTTAAGTTTTTCAAGAGTGCGTTCGTAAAGCGGTTTTGGTTTTGCTTTCGGCAAAATATGTTTAATACTCTTTTTAGAAAAGAATGTCAGATATAATCCAAAACAAATAATTCCCAGCACTGCAAGTCCGATCAAAATATACAGCCATAAAAAATTGCGCACCCGCACATCAATATTTTCTTTAATGGGTTTGATGGCGGAAGTTGTATCAACAGGAACTGTTCCTACTTTAAAATTGATTGAATCCGTAAACACACTGTTCATTTGCTGGTCGCCGGCTTTTTTATACTGGAACTGAATTGCCGGCATTGCATAATTTCCGGAATCGTAAATACTGTATACAATTTCCTGATTTAAAATAAATGCTGATTGCTGACGTATCGTATCGATCGGGTTAACAGAAATAATATCGAACGTTGAAATACTTTCTGCCTGCGGCCAGATCAATTGATTGGAAGAATCAGTTGTGGCCTGAATTTGCAAACGGATATAATCTCCGATCAGGTACGTCTCTTTGTCAATTCTGGAAGATACTTTCACATCCTGTGCAGATACACTGTGCAGCATGACGGAAAGAAATAAAATACATATTTGCAGCCGCAACTTCATTACTTGATATGAATTCTTTTTCTGAAAAAGTTGTGTAATTCGTTGATATAGGGTTTCTGACTATTTATACTGATTGTATCTGCTCCGCTTTTTGAAAATGTGGTTTTGAAATATGCTAAATTCTCAAGATAATTTTTTTTATACACCTCTCTGAATTGCCGGCTTGCAGTATCCACCCACAAAACTTTTTTCGTTTCGGCATCCATCATACGCAATAATCCCACATTTGCAATTTCTTCTTCCCGCTTATCGTGAATATGCACACCGATCACATCATGCGTTCTCGCTGCAACACGCAGCGGTTTTTCATATGCCGTTGCCATAAAATCGCTGAAAACAAATGCAATACTTTTTTTCTTTACCACATTGCTGAAATATTGCAGCGCAAGTGAAATATCCGTGCCGCTGCCCGAAGGACTGAAATCAAGCAGATCACTGATGATGCGCAGGATATGTGATTTTCCTTTTTTCGGCGGAATGAATTTTTCTATTTTATCAGAAAACATGATCACTCCCACTTTATCATTATTATTAATTGCTGAAAAAGATAAAACCGCTGCGATTTCGGTGATGAGTTCATTTTTCATCATATGCACTGTTCCGAAAAAAGAAGACTGACTTATATCAATTAATAACATCACCGTCAATTCTCTTTCTTCTTCAAATACTTTAATATAAGGATGATTCATTCTTGCGGTTACATTCCATTCAATATTCCGCACATCATCTCCATACGTATATTCACGCACTTCACTAAAACTCATACCCCTTCCTTTAAAAGCGCTGTGATATTCACCGGAAAAAATATTCTGTGAAATACCCTTCGTTTTTATTTCAATGCTTCTGACTTTTTTTAATAATGTGGCTTTGTCCATAAAGGTGTTCGCGTGTTCAAGTGTTCATGTGTTCGTGTGCCCGAGTCATTTGCGAATTAAATAACCAATCCTGTTTTCTATAATTAAATGCCTGCCCTGCTAATTTTTGCAAGCAGCCAGTGGCTGGTGGCCAGCGGCTAATCACGGCACTTCCACAACATTTATGATTTCACTGATAATTGTTTCGGATGAAATATTTTCCGCTTCTGCTTCATAGGTCAGTCCGATACGATGGCGCAATACATCATGACAAATTGCACGCACATCTTCCGGAATTACATAACCTCTGCGTTTTATAAAAGCATATGCCTTGCTCGCCAGTGCAAGATTAATGGAAGCACGTGGTGAACCACCGTACGCAATTAAATGTTTTAATTTCCCCAATTTATAATCCGCCGGTTTGCGTGTTGCAAAAACAATGTCGAGAATATATTGCTCGATCTTTTCATCCATATATACTTCCCGTACAAGATTTCTTGCTTTCAGAATTTCTTCCGGCTTCACAACCTGCTGAATGGATTTTTCTTTTTCATTTACATTTTGACGCATGATCAGTTTTTCATCTTCTTTAGACGGATAGGTGATCACAACCTTCATCATAAATCTGTCCACTTGAGCTTCAGGCAATGGATACGTTCCTTCCTGTTCGATCGGATTTTGTGTTGCAAGCACTAAAAACGGTTCTTCAAGCGGATATGTTTTTTCACCAATCGTTACCTGTCGTTCCTGCATTGCTTCCAGTAATGCACTTTGCACTTTTGCAGGAGCACGGTTGATTTCATCGGCAAGAATAAAATTTGCGAAGATGGGGCCCTTCTTCACACTGAATACATTTTCTTTTTGATTGTAGATTAATGTCCCCACAAGATCGGCAGGCAAAAGATCGGGTGTAAACTGAATGCGTGAAAATTTGCCATGTACGGCGGCCGACATGGATTTGATCGCAAGTGTTTTTGCTAAACCCGGAACTCCTTCGAGAAGTATATGACCCTGTGATAATAAGCCGAGTAATAACCGATCGATCATGTATTTCTGACCGACAATTGCCTTTGAGGTCTCGAGCCGGAGTAAATCGATAAATGCGCTTTCGTTGTGAATCCTGTCGTTTAATTCTTTAATGTCTGTTGAAGATAAAGTTTCCATACTGCACAATTTGATAGAGCGTTAAAAAAGAGGATGCAAATTTAAACGAGCATCCCTCTGAGAAATTCAGTGGGCAAAGTTAAAAAAGGATTATTAGAGGTTAAAGATTGTTAATCGGCTGTGTTTCGTATTTTCATGCTCCTAATTCACTGATATGGCGGCAAAAATTGTAAGTGCAACAGCTGTTACGGGTACAACCCGGTATGAAACAAAACTTATTGCCAGAAAACATTCCCTGGTAGCTGATGAAGAGGAAGAAGACGGCGGAACGGATGTGGGCCCGCGGCCCGGCGAACTGATGTGCATGAGCCTGGCTTCCTGTTCAGCAATTACCTTGCAAATGTATGCCGATAAAAAAGGCTGGGATACGGGAGAAATTACCGTTAAAGTTACCCGCATCATGAATGAAAATGATACTGATTTCAATGTGGAAATCCACTTCGAAAAAACACTGGATGCAACATCAGTTGAAAGGCTGATTTTAGTTTCAAAAAAATGCCCGGTGCATAAAGTACTTTCAAATCCAATTAATATTCATACAGAAATTGTATAATAATTTTAATGCCGGATTTGTCAAATGCAAGCATATGAAAAAAACAATCACCTCTCTCAGTTTTCTGTTTATTTTATTTTCATGCGCAAATAATAAACAGGAAAACGAAAGTTCTGTCGACAAACCAACTGCAGTTGTCAATAATTTTCTCGTCTGGTACCGCGATCATTTTGATATGATGATCAATATCGGATTTGTAAATCAGGACATGAAAGACTCAACGGATTTTTATTCGGTAAATTTTTCAGAAACGGAACGCTTCCTATCAGAACTGAAAAAAACAGGGATGGTTTCCGACACGTACCTGAATAATTGGCGTGATTATTTTAAAAAAGCAGACGAGCAGTTTAAAAAAACACATCAGTACGACGGCCCGCCTGAAGGGTTTGATTTTGACTTGATCATGTGGTCGCAGGATTTTGATCTCGCGGAAATTGAAAATGCAAAAACACTGGAAGCATTAGATGGAGATAAAGCAACTGTAACGGTTGAATTTCCATATCAATATAAAATGCAATACAGACTTTCAAAACAAAATGATATCTGGCTGATCGATGAAATAAAAAATGTATCGGGAAATTAATCAACAACCAAATTAAATAGTTAATGAATTGACAATTCACACATTTATATCCTTCCGGCAATATGTAAAAGTAATTTACAGGTTGACTTATGGAAAACCTTTCATGAAAGTTATCGTGAGTGCCGGATTGCTGATTTTATGCTGGATTGTTGCCTACTTCGCAGGAGTTGATCTGCCGCAGCCCGTTTATTATCATTATGTCACTTTAACGCTTGTGTTTATCGTTCAACCTGCGCTTATTTATCAAACAATCCGGAGGAGCTATCGCTCAAGCAGTCATTTACAGGAGCAACTGAAAATTCATTTTACGCCTGATCTGATTAAAATAAAAGGAGAATCATTTTACACGGAACTGATATGGAACAAAATGTATAAAATCACAGAGCTCAACAACTGGTTCCTGATTTATCAGAATACACTTTCAGCTGTTTTATTACCCAAAGAATCATTTACCGAAACAACTGCAGAAGAATTCAGGAATTTAGTAAAATCATTAACCGGCCCTGTGATTAAATTGAAATAATAAACTAAATATATATCAATTGAAAGATATTGAAACAAGAAAAGACATCGAATCAGTCGTAAACAATTTTTATGATAAGGTGCGTAAAGATGATGTCATTGGTTTTATTTTCAACGATATTGCCAAAGTGAATTGGGAAACACATTTACCGGTAATGTATGATTTCTGGGAATTCACGGTATTGGGCACAGGCACATTCTTACGTAATGCAATGACACCGCATTTCGAATTGAATAATAAAATAAAATTAATTCCGGCACATTTTGAGCGCTGGCTGCAATTATTCAATGAAACAGTCGACGAATTGTTTGCCGGGCAATATGCTGATCACATGAAAGGCAGGGCACAAAATATTGCCCGCTTAATGGAACATAAATTAAATGACATGAACGGGCTGCGGATTATCTAAGCAATTGTTTATGTGAATTTCCCACGGGTAATTTATAAGAACATCTTCATTCATCAATACCTCAGGTAAGCGTGCTTTTATCAACCAAATTTATTTCGAGGAGAACACATTTGACGGTTACTTTCACGTATTGTTTTAATATATATCCCTATTTACGAAATGTGAGAATTATATAATTTTTACAGAGAATAGTATAATGGTTTTTTTTCTGAAATGACGGATTTTTAGAGATACTCAACTCTGTTAATCATGAAAAAATATTCTATACAACTTGCCTCTTTGGGATTAGCCCTGTTTATTATAAGTATAACACTTTCGCAATGCACAAAATCAAAAGCCGGTGAAGCAGCCAACACCTTAAAAGAGCCGGAAGATCAAACTGTTGCCAATGCACAAAAAATGCTCGAAGAAGGAAAAAACATTTTTCGCTTCGAAACATTCGGCGATGAAAAATACTGGACCGATGCACTGCAGCTGAATAAAGCAATTGCCGGAGAAAAGAATGGGGGTGTGGGCCCCGGCTTATCACCCAATGCCGCACTTGCTGCCGGATTAAAAGTAGATATGGATGTTATTCCCGCGGCGGTTGCCGCAGCAATTAAAGCAGGTAAAGTGGACCTGAATGATCCTGCCGTAACACTCACGCTTTTGCAATTAAATGCAGTTGTGGGAGTAAAAGGCACATTTGATGATAAAAAAAATCTGCAGGCAATCGGACTCACATGTGCATTATGTCATTCAACAGTTGATGATGCGTTTTTACCCGGCATTGGCCATCGTTTAGATGGTTGGGCAAACCGCGATTTAAATGTAGGTGCAATTGTTTCAATGGCCCCGGATTTAAGTCCGCTTACAGATGCATTGGGTGTTGATGTGGCAACAGTAAAAAAAGTTTTGACGAGCTGGGGTCCCGGAAAATTTGATGCATTATTGAATTTAGACGGAAAAGCATTTCGTCCGGATGGAAAATCAGCAGCAACATTAATTCCGGAAGCATTCGGACATGCAGGTGAGAATTTACATACATGGACAGGCGGTTGGGGAGATATTACTTATTGGAATGCTTATGTTGCAAATCTTGAATTAAACGGGCAGGGAAATTTTTATGATGCGAGATTAAATGATGCAAAAAAATATCCTGTCGCAGCAAAAGCAAAATTCGGAAATAAAAGATCTGATCCTGATCTGGTAACAGATAAACTTGCTGCATTACAATTTTATCAATTATCGATCCCTGCACCAAAATCACCGGATAGCATGTATAATAAAAATGCTGCCGACAGAGGTAAACTCGTATTCAATGGAAAAGCAAAATGTGCAACATGTCATGTACCTCCGCTATTTACTGAACCAGGCTGGAATACACATAAAGCAACCGATATCGGAATTGATGCATTTCAGGCAAACCGTTCACCCGACAGTACTTATGAAACACAGGGCCTGGCAGGATTATGGACACATATGAAAGGTGGATTTTATCACGACGGAAGATTTGCAACGCTCCTTGATGTTGTAAATCATTATAACGATTTCAAACAATTAGCACTGAGCAATGCAGAAAAAAATGACCTTGTGGAATATTTGAAATCATTATAGAATTATTGAATTACCAATTAATAATTCAATTGATCAATGTGTGTTTGCGGGAAGAATCTTCCCACAAACCACATTGGATTTGAACTGAAAAACTTTATTTTTTCTTTTGCACGGTTACCACTCTTGCCTGTAGTGGTACTTGTAAATTTGATGCGCCGAATTTTTCTTCAATTTGTTCTGCAAGATATTTCAACACAACAGGTAACATCGCAGGATCACGGTCCTCAATCGCTGTTACCGTTGGTGTGCCGTTGATTAAACCATTTGCAGCAGCAACAGGAGATTTACTGTAACCTTTCCGTTGAATTAATTCAATATGTATTTTTTCAAATCCCGCCGCATGCAAATCACTCAGAATGATTTTTTCATCGTAATAGGAAAAGGGAATACTGTAAAATGCAGGTGTATCTACCGGGAAAAAATGTTGCAGTGTTTCATTCACAATTGCAGCCATCGGGTTATTATTTATTTCATCCCAGCAATTAAAAATAAATGTACCGCCTGGCTTTAACACTCTGAAGGTTTCTTTAAAAGCCTGGATCCGATCACTGTAAAACATAACGCCAAATTGCACTACCACACAATCAAAAGTATGATCCGGGAAAGGCAAGGTGATCGCATCAATTGTTTGCCAGTTAATTAATTCATGTTGCGTTTTTTGTTTTCCGAATTCAACCATTGCAGGATTAATATCTGATGCAATGATTGTTGCGCCGTTAGCCGTAACCGAGGGCAATAATTTTGTAAGCCTTCCTGTTCCCGCAGCGAGCTCTAGTATTTTTTCGGGAGATATCCGATTGACACGGTATGCAGTTTCCAATGCAAATGGTTCAAAAAACATCGGCCCGAGGCCTGCATCATAATTTTTTGGAATATTGCCTGAAAAGGCAACTGGTGTTTGAGTAAGCATAAATTGTTTTTTTTGGCAAAGGTATTTTGCCAATTTCGCAGCGGCTTTTCTTAAAAGTCCAATCTCCTGACTTTAAAGTTCAACCCCTTCGCGGTAGTGTGCAGGTGCGTTACCAAATTGCTTTTTGAATGAACGGCTGAAATGCGAAACATTTTCAAAACCGCATTCAAATGCGATCTCACTAACTGTTTTTTTTGTGGTATGTATTAAAACTCTTGCATGCTGCAGCCTTCTTTCGAGCAGCCATTTGCCGGGAGTAGTTTTAAAATAATCCGCAAATCTTCTTTTAAAAACGGATAAACTGCAACCGCTTAATCTTGCAAATTCATCAATGCCGAGATTATAATAAAAATTTTCTTCCATGATACGCCTGATACTGTCTGATATTGTATCAGCCGCTAAAGAATTAAAATAAGCTGCAATATGATTATTTGCGGGATTATGCACAACATTTAAAATCAGTTCTTTGAATTTTAACTCGAGCAGTGTTGTATTCGCTTTACCATGATTTAAAAAATAGGGAATTACCGAATTGAAAAAAGCATGCAGTGCATCATCGGTATGCACATCCAAAATCACTGCATCGAATTTTGATTCCGGGTTATTATTTTTTGTTTTTGGCAGATTGCGCATCGTATCAATTATAAACTGATCCGATAAAAAGAATAATACAAGGCAGAAAGAAGTATCAAAAAATTGTTCGACAATATGTGCTCCTTTTTTCACGAAAATGCATTTGCCCGCGGTGAGTTCAAATGCCTGGCCGGGAATATGCCATAACTTCTTTCCTTCCAGCACATACACAAAATAACTTTCCTGGGTCCACACAGTTTCCCGGTCTGTTTCAAGCGGGCAATTATATTTCGTCATCAACTGATCATCAATGGACAGCTGATTATAATAAACCGGGTTTTCCTTTATTTTATCAAGGAGGTTGAACATGCCGTAATAAAATTCAAACAAAGATATTCATTATCGTATTTCAACTTATTTTGTTGTTTCACAGAAAACGGGATTCTAAAAATTTATCTGTGAAAATCTGTTCAATCTGTGGTGTGAAATCAATTTCAATCCGCCCAATCCGTTAAATCTGCGTTCCCTGCATTCAATTGCCGAAGGTAATCCTCAAATCGGATACACCACATAATTATTCTCCGTTTCATGTAATTCAATTCTTACATCCACATCCGAAGCAAGCCGTTCACGGAATTTATCGAAAATCACTTTTGCAATATTTTCTGCGGTAGGATTGAGATTTTTAAATTCGGGCACATCGAGATTTAAATTGTTGTGATCAAATGGTTCGATCACCAGTTCTTTAATTAAATCATTCAATATTTTCAGATCCATTACATAACCGGTTTCAGGATCGATCTCACCTGTGATGCGGACAATTAATGTATAATTATGCCCGTGGTAATTCGGGTTATTGCAAAGCCCGAAAATTTTATCGTTCGTCGCATCATCCCATTTAGGATTGTAAAGCCTGTGCGCTGCATTGAAGGTGGCTCGTCTGTAAACTGCTGCTCTCATATATGGTTCTAAGGTACAAAGAAATGTTGTACACGAAGGCGCCAAGACACGAAGAAAATTAAAATAAACAGGGAGACGCCGAGACGCAGAGAAAAATCACAGAATATGCAAAGGCTAAAGAAAATTAAAAATAAACAGGGAGGCGCCAAGAAGCAGAAAAAAATCACAGGAATACGCGAAGTCGCGAAGTAAATACCCAAATTGATTTTATGATTGCATTATTTTTCCTCGCAACCCAAATGCATGCACAACGTTTGCAAATCGGTCAAAATCCATAAAACAGAAGCTTCGCAGCGTTGCGTCTTCCTGTAAAAAGGCTGGATAGAACACATAATTGCCAGGCATTTTCCCCTCTCCCCCTTTTTCGCTAAATTTGCAAACAGGATGTTGCGTGAGGAAAGTTCTATTCATGAGTTTACATTTCCATCAATCGACGGAGGTGTAATTGACTTTTCGGAGTTCAAAGGGAAAAAATTACTGGTGGTAAATACCGCCAGCGATTGCATGTATACGGATCAGTATATGCAGTTGCAGGAATTGTATGAAAATTATGGTGATAAAATTATGGTGATCGGATTTCCTTCGAATAATTTCGGAGAACAGGAACCGGGCACAAATAAAGAAATTAAAAATTTCTGCTCTTATAAATACGGTGTTACATTTCCTCTTGCATCAAAAAGTGATGTGGTGGGAAAAGATGCGAACCCGATATTTAACTGGCTCACCAAACAGGATTTAAAAAATAAACTCAATAAAGAGATCTCCTGGAATTTTCAGAAATTTCTGCTCGACGAACACGGAAAATTAATTGAAGTTTTTCCGCCCGCAGCCGACCCGATCAACGATCAACTGATCGAAATCGCCGGTATAAAAAGTCCTGCATAAATGAAATGTTTTTTTCAGAGGTAATTGGTCAGCAAATAATTAAAGATCAGCTCATCCGTTCTGTCAACCAGAATCGCGTGAGCCATGCTTTATTATTTCTCGGTCCGGAAGGAAGCGGAAATCTTGCCATGGCTCTCGCTCTTTCACAATATCTCAATTGCGAAAACAGAACGGAAAATGATGCATGCGGCAAATGCCCCTCTTGCACGAAAGCGCAAAAATTTATTCATCCCGATATTCATTTTACATTTCCTATCATTAACGTAGATAAAAAAGATGTCTGCGGCGAATGGATGCCCGAATGGCGTGAATTCATGCAAACGAATATTTACGGAAATTATAACGACTGGATCGATTTACTCGATGCCGAAAATAAACAGGGCAATATTACCGCAAAAGAATGTGCAGATATTATCCGTAAACTCACATTAAAATCTTTTGAATCCACTTATAAAATTCTCATCATGTGGTTGCCCGAATTTCTGGAAAAGGAAGGCAACCGTTTATTAAAAATAATTGAAGAACCACCTGATAACACCATTTTTATTTTAGTGGCGAATGATCAGGAACGGATCATCAATACAATTTTATCAAGGTTACAAATTGTAAAATTCCCAAGATTAAGTGAACCCGATCTTGCGTATGGCATTTCCACACATTTACAAATTGATCCGATACAGGCGAGAAAAATTGCAGCGCAAAGTGATGGCAATTTCAATGAAGCAAAAAAAATTGCCGCAATGCATGAAGATGAAAATACAGCTGTATTGCGTGAATGGATGGAAGCATGTTTTCGTCAGAACATCAAAGAATTATTTAAATGGAACGAGCAGTTTGTAAAACTCGGCCGTGAATATCAAAAAAGTTTTTTCCAGTACTGCCTGCATTTTTACCGGCAGATCTTATTGACCGAACTCGGATTGAAACAACTTACAAGCCTCAACGACACGGAAACCAAAATGGCAGAAGGGCTGGGTAAGGTTTTGGGCAGAGAGCGTATTACCTCCATCATAGAGTTATTGGATAAAAGCATTTACTTTGTTGAAAGGAATGCGAACGCCAAGATCCTGATCAATTATATTTCGATCAGTATGATGAAGCAGTTCAACAGAAACAATTTTTCAAACAAGCAGCCATTTTTCGAAAAATGGAACATATAAATTTTATACTATGAGTTGTGCGGGATGTGCGATAGGAGCTAAAAGCGGAATACCGGCCGGTTGCAGAAGCAACGGGCATTGTGCAACAGGTGGTTGCAATAAATTAAATACATACGACTGGCTGAGATCTGTTCCGCTTCCGATGGACCAGAAATACAATGTGCATGAGATCAGCTTCAAAAACGGGATCCGCAAAGGATTTTTCGTAAATAAAAATCAATTTGATATTTATACAGGCGAACATGTTTGTGTTGAAACAGACAGCGGTTATGATGTGGGCAGAGTTTCATTAAGCGGTGAATTGGTAAAACTGCAAATGAAAAAAAGAAAAGTAAGCCCTGAAATGCAGTTTGCTCCGATCATCCGGAAAGCATCTGAATTTGATCTGCAAAAAATGATGGAAGGACGTGCAATGGAAGGTGCCGTTATGTTGCGTGCAAGAAAAATTGCACGTGAATTAAATCTCGATATGAAAGTGGGTGATGTGGAATTTCAGGGAGATAAACGCAAAGCCACATTTTATTATATCGCCGATGATCGTGTGGATTTTCGTGAATTAATCAAACTCTACGCAAAAGAATTTAAAGTAAAAATTGAAATGCGCCAGATCGGTGCACGGCAGGAAGCAGGAAAGATCGGTGGCATCGGTTCATGCGGAAGAGAATTATGTTGCTCAACATGGTTGACAGATTTTAAATCCGTCGGCACCACTGCTGCGAGATATCAGAATTTAAGTATTAATCAAAGTAAATTATCCGGACAATGCGGCAGATTAAAATGTTGTCTGAATTATGAACTCGACACCTATGTGGATGCACTGGAAGAATTTCCGAGAAATGCGGATGTATTGCGCACACAATTCGGCGATGCACGATTAATTAAAACGGATATTTTCAAAAAATTAATGGTGTATGAATTTAATGACGGTGGCAAACAATACCCGATGAAAATTCCGAAGGTGAAGGAAGTTGTTGCCATGAATCAGAAGGGTGAAAAACCAGATCATCTGGAAGCAATGGCATTTGATCCGGAACCAATTAAAAAAGAAGAAGAATTTGCAAATGTAATTGCACAGGTGAGTTTGCGCACAATTGAAAATGCAGCCAATAATAAACGCAAAAAAGCGCAACAGGGAAATCGCAAACCAGTTTCCAACCAAAATCGTCAGCAGACAAATCAGAATCAGAACCAGCATAAAAATCCAAATCCCAATCAACAAAAAAATCCCAACCCCAATCAGCAACGAAGACCAAATCCGAATCAAAACAGAAACAGGAATCAGGACCAACGCAACAGGCCGAATAATCAGAACAATCCGAATAAAAAAGATAATCCAAACCCCGATAAAAAATCCTGATGCTGAAGAGTAGTTTCCATATCAAATTAATTTTTTTCTCCTTCCTCCTCTCTGCTTTCTCATTCTCCTCCTGTGAAGAATCACGTGTATTCGATAAAAATATTTCCACTTCAAAATCGGGTTGGGATTGGGAAGATGTAAAATCATTTGATGTATTTATAAATGATACAACTGTTACTTATAATATGTTTGTAAATATTCGTCACACCGATGAATATCCTTACAATAATATGTGGCTGCGCATTAAAACAATTTTCCCAGACAGCACGGAAGAAGAAGGCCGTGTAAATCTTGTTCTCTCAGAAGCAGGCGGCCAGTGGACGGGCAATTGCTCAGATGGAATTTGTTTTAATTCTGTTCCTATCCAGCAAAATTTCACTTTCAAAAAATCAGGAAAATATACTTTCCAAATTCAACAGGATATGCGCATTAATCCTTTGCCTTATATTATGAATGTGGGGTTGAAGGTGGAGAAGTTTATGGAGGTGAAGTAGTTGGCAGTCTCAGTTGGCAGTAGGCAGTCGTTGGCTATGATGAAGTTTTCGGTAACAAAACACTATTAAAAAACATAATTAAGAATTTCAGATTGCGTTGTTTCGTTTGGTGAGACAGCAACCGATAGGCAAATTGGTTATATTTAAACCAAATAAATAGCCAATGGTTAAACTTTTAATTGTATGCGTTGCAACATTAATTTGTTGCAACGCTTTTACTCAAAATTTTCAAAAGAATTGGGTGTTTGGCGATAGTGCCGGCTTAGCCTTTGAAGGAGGAAATCCAGAAAATTTAATCACTGGAATTTTCTGCAATGAAGCATCAGCTTCAATAAGCGATAGTTTAGGTAACTTGTTATTTTATACAAATGGCCAATTAGTTTGGAACAAAAACAATGAATTAATGATAAACGGGGACAGTCTCGATTTGGGCGGATTATTTCTACCTTATGGAACTAGCATCACTCAGGGCGTAATTATTATTCCAAAACCAAATAACAAAAGCATTTATTATATAATTCAGATGCAAAATTATGGATCGCTATACGATATTGGTTTAAAGTACTCACTTGTCGACATGGCATTGGATGGTGGTTTAGGAAATGTAACAGAAAAAAATATAAGCTTTTTTGATATTTACACCGAAGAAAAAATGCAGGCAGTAAAGCATGGCAATGGCAGAGACTGGTGGTTGCATGTGCGCAGGTTTGACACAATTACCGCCGAATTAAGAAATATTGATTTTGTACGATTTCTTATAACTCCTGAAGGCATTGAAGGTCCGTTTTATCAAAATATTGGGCCGGCTTATGATGAAGATTTTGATACAGGCTGGGGTCAAATGGTTTTTTCTCAGGACGGAGGTAAACTGTTATTTCCTCGACAATCAGAACTAAACATTTTTGATTTTGATCGTTGTACAGGTGAGTTATCAAATTTGATCCGCATACAGAACTTGGATATGGCTTCTTATGGATGTTCATTTTCGCCTGATGGTTCAAAAATTTATGTGAATGGTGCATGCGAAAAAAAATTATATCAATTTTGTTTAAGCTGTGATGGAGAACCTATCGATTCTACAAAAGAACTCGTTTATGACGGCCCCTCCGGCAATTATTGCCAGGGACAGCAACTTCTTGGTCCGGATGGGAAAATTTATTTAGCAACACTTTATAGCGAATTACCAAATGACGTTTTTAATACAAAAAATCAAAACTTATGTGTAATTAATTATCCCAATGAAATATATCCTCTGTGCGATTTTGATACGAATACAGTATCCCTTGGTGAACGCCGAACTATTGGCAATCTCCCCAACATGCCCAACTACAATCTCGGCCCATTGGCAGGAAGTGAATGTGATACACTCGGCACAGCAATTAATAATATAATAGAAGAAAACAAAATAACCGTTTATCCAAATCCGGTAAAAGATAATTTAACTCTGCTTAGCAGCAATAATTCAGAATTAAGTTTTACTATTCAAACAATTCAGGGGCAGATTATTTTAAGTGGCAAATTTGTGAAGCAGTCAACTATTTATTTTAAAAATTACCCGGCGGGTATTTATTTAGTGGAGATAAAAGATGAAACTGGTAAATTACTGCAATTTAAAAAAATAATAAAAGATTGAATTTCTGATATTATCAAGTTTTCTTTTCCCAAAAAAATAGCGGAGCACTTTCGCACCCCGCTATTATATCTGTAAAAAAATTAAACCCTGATTAATTCACGATAAATTGTTTTCTTGTTACACCTTGTTTTGATGTGAGTAATAAAATATATGATCCTGAAGCAAGATTCGTATTTGTATTTGTCCATTCATTCATACCTGTTGAAACAGAAACTGAATTTGTTGACAATATTTGTCCGACATTATTCATGATGCTGATTGTGCTTGTTCCATTTTCAGAAGCGATCCATTTTAAATTGAATTGTCCGTTGCCCGGATTTGGTGCGAGAACCGTATTCGGATCATCTGATATGATCCCGATTCTCGCAACTGTAGTATCGATTAATTTATATATTTCGCCGCCAACTATATCGGCAACATATAATTCACCATACATATCTTCACCAAATGTTACATATTCGAACGGGTCGGCTTCCAATAATTGTTCGTTATGCCACATATCGCCTGTTTTATAAACCATGCGGAATTTTCCACTGCAATAATCAACATAAAAATAATTACCCATCATATTCGGATACATCGTTCCGCGATAAACAAATCCTCCTACAACTGTACAATCGCCACCCATATGCGGATATTCAACAATCGGATTTGTGAGTTGATCTGTCGGAGAACAATTTGCCGGTTCAAATTTATGTTTGCCTTCTTTGCAATCCCATCCGTAATTCTGGCCACCTGCCGTCATGCCTTCCTGATAATTAATTTCTTCATATTTATCCTGGCCAACATCTGCAAGCCAAAGGTCACCTGTAAGATCATCAAAACTAAAACGCCATGGATTGCGCAAACCCAATGCATAAATTTCAGGAAGATATCCTGCTGTGTATTTATAAGGATTTGAATCAGGAATAGCATAAGGCATTCCGCCATGCACATCAATACGCAACATTTTTCCCAATAACACGCCCGGATTTTGTGCGTTCATGTAAGGATCCCCTGCATCACCACCATCACCGAGGCCAATATATAAATATCCGTCAGGTCCGAAACGCAACTGGCCACCATTATGATTTTCGAAAGGTTGTTTCACTCTTAATAAAACAAGTTCACTGCTTTTATCAGCCCTGTTCGCATTCATGGCATTTACTGTAAATCGGGAAATACATGTATTGCCTTTTGTTTTAGATGTGTAATTCACATAAAAATATCCGTTTGTTGCATAATCCGGATCGAATGTTAATCCAAGCAAACCCTGCTCACCACCTTCCGTATAAACTTTATTCGAAATGTCGAGATAAGGAATTGCTAATTTTTCTCCTGCCGGATTTGTGATCCAGATCTTACCACCCTGTTCTACGATGAATAATCTTGAATCCCCGCAATTTTCAATTCCAAGTGGTTGTGTAAATCCTTCCATGAAATCCTCAACTTTTAATTGTGGCAGCGTTACCTGTGCAATAGCAATTGATGCGACACAGCAGACGCCCGCCAGTGTTAGAATTTTTTTCATATTTTGTATTGTTTAAATGTTAGAATAATTAATGAGGGATAAAAGTCTTCCATTAATGAATTTTTTATATTATACAATTCTTAAAAAAATTTATGTTATTCATAGGTATTTAAATAAATGCTTTATAATTAAATGTTGAATTTTTTACTCACTGGAAGCCAGTAGCCAGCTGCTCGTAGCTAGCCGCTAGTAGCCAGCAGCCAGTATCCAGCAACCAAATTTTACCTATATTTAAATTCCAATTTCCAGATCATGCATAAATCCCTTATCACAATTCTTACGCTGCAATGTGTCATTCTCTGCAACAGCATTTTTGCGCAGGTGCAGCCGAATATTATTTTTATTGTCTGCGACGATTTAAACGACTGGGTGGAAGGATTTAACGGCCATCCGCAAACCATTACACCAAACGTATATGCGCTTGAACAAATGGGCACCACTTTTTTAAATGCAAATACGGGAGCCACTTTATGCGCTGCTTCACGCACCTGCTTTTTACTCGGCAAATCATGCGATTATCACGGCGTATATACAAATGATGTAGACTGCAGCAGTTTCCGCGGCAATTTTCCGGACGATCTTACCTTGATCACTATGCCTGAATATTTGAAAGATTCGGGTAATTATTTTACAATGGGTATTAATAAAATATTTCACTGCAACGATACACCACCGGATTATGATATGGCAACTGCAGATCCATGCGAAAAACAATTATCCTGGAATAAAGCATTGATATGCGAACAGGATGATACGATTCAAAATATTGGTCAGGCTTATCCGGAAGGAATTATGCGCTTTAAATGGGCCGCTATCGACAGCCAGTTTACGGAAGGCATGGCCGACTGGCATGGAGCAGACAGTGCAATTGCATTTATAAATGATTATGCGGCACATCCTGAAAATTATTGCGACCGCCCGTTTTTTCTTGCATGGGGAATTCATTTACCGCATTCGAATTTATATATCCCCGAACAATATTTTAATGATTTTTATTTAAGTGATTTTTATGCAGAGCCATATCAAATTCCATATAATCATCCTGCAGATACATTCCCATACAACGGAATCGTGATGCCTCCTCAACCGCCTGTCTGGTGGAGCGATATGGATGCACTCGGCCCGCTTGCTCAGGAACAAACAAACCAACAGTCGCATGAACAATTTATGGAATGGCCATCCACACTTGCAAGCGAACCTGTAATTGATCCGGGATTAACAGATACAGAACGTGATTCAATATTGGCGCAATCAAAAAGAGCAAATGCAGTGATGGCCTATCTCGCAGGAATTCATTTTGGAGATCAGCAGGTAGGCAGATTAATGGAAGCATTGTCGGCACATCCCGAATTATTTAATAATACAATTATCGTTTACACAAGTGATCATGGTTTCAGCATGGGTGAAAAAAAACACTGGGGAAAATCAAATCTCTGGGAAACAGATATTCGTGTGCCGATGGTAATTGTTGATCTGCGCAATATCAATCAACAAACATGTACTAAATCGGTAAGCCTGATTGATCTGTTTCCGACATTTTGCGATTATGCAGGAATCGGATATCCAACAAATCCGGATGGTACAAAATATTTGCAGGGCTCCAGTTTATTGCCTTTGATGAACGACCCGGATTTATATTGGGAGCGGCCATCGAATACACAAATAAGAAATTCGATGTTCAGCGATGAATGCTGGACACAAAATTCAATCCGCAATAACCGTTTTCATTATATCCGCTATGCATCCAATGCAGGTGTTGGTGAATCGGGCTGCAACCTCGCATCAAGTTATCCCGAAGAAGAATTATATGACGTGGGTGAAAATTTTGAAACAGATCCGAATGAGTGGAATAATTTAATTAATGATTCAACATATCGTCCGTTAATTGATTTTTTATGCAACTGGCTACCAGACAGTGCCAATTTTTTTGACAAAGCATTTACGGATTTAATTATTGATAATTCGGATCTCTGTTCTATTCAATATACCGATACTTTATTTTTATCGGCGCAATTGTATGATACATCGGGCATTTTTATTCCGGTGCCGGAACCTGAACATATTTTTAAATGGACAAATAATTTAACTGCAGATGAATTTGGCGGAACGGAAATTGAATTTCCCATGACGTTCATTCCGGAAGCAGTATTTGATGCAGAGGATAAAATCGTATTTTATTTAAGTGTTTATAATAATGCAAGCGGAAAATACGAAGCATTTAACATGCAGGAATTTTATTTACATCCTTATGAAGTGCCGTCCACCTATTTTACTGCTGCTCTCAGTGATACATTTAAAGTTACAATAAGCGATTTTGCAATTACGGGAACATACGATTCGAGCTGGTGGGATATGGGCAACGGATATACAACCGGCACCTTCCCTGAAACATATAATTACGGGGAAGAAGGTACATTTACAATTACAAATTATGTGAGTTATAATGCGGGTGATACCGTTTGCCTTATATCCTGGTCACAAACAATCGTGATAGATACAATTGAAATTCCCGATACAATTAATGAGGCAATTCATTCACCAGATTTACATCTTCCGGTTATTTATCCCAATCCGGCAGGAGATGAAATTTCTGTTTCAGCTGATCATATTTCCGGAATTGTTACGATTGAAATCATAAATGAATTGGGGCAGATTGTATTTTCTCAAATAATAAATAATTTTCAATCAGGATATCATTTACATATTTCACAATTCCCCGAGGGAAATTATTTGATGCATTTTAAATCAGAAGGTGAGAATTATAATCTGAAGTTTCAGGTGTATTGACGCTGCGACTCATCCGTCAGCCGCCAGCGGCTGCCACCTTCTCTATTTCATAGAGAAGGGGCTTACGCATGAGCTGAAAGAGCAGCAATTAATTAAAAAAAAAGAATTTATCGTTTCAGGTAATCTCGCGACAGCATCCCTCTCCTGCGCAGCAGAGAGGGTGGATCCGCCGTACGGCGGAGACGGGAGAGTCAACTCATCCGTCAGCCGCTAGCGGCTGACACCTTCTCTATTCCATAGAGAAGGGGCTTACGCATGAGCTGAAAGAGCAGCAATTAATTAAAAAAAGAATTTATCGCTTCCCGTAATCTGGCGACAGCATCCCTCTCCTGCGCAGCAGAGAGGGTGGATCCGCCGTACGGCGGAG
>CAYXBK010000021.1:0-89217 GCA_964463165.1 uncultured Chitinophagales bacterium | reverse complement strand
TGAGGTTGCGGTGTGGGTGTTGGCTGGTGTGATGTGGGTGAAGGTGTGGTGAGTTGAGGATGTGATTGTGGCGTTGTGTTATGGTATGTGGTTGTATTAGTGTCCGGTATCGTTGTTTGATGCCGCTTGCTTATTTACGGAAGCATAAAAATATTCATTATGATTTTGTTTATCCGGGCTATCGTTTCAACGAGATCCTGAATTTTCTGAATGTGTATTTTCATATTTTATTCCGGAGAAAGACCGGGGCACTTATCGTAATTCAGAAAGTGCATACGAATAAAATATACGGGCACCTCCTTATATTTTTAGTCCGTTATACCAGAACCGATACTTTATATGATATTGATGATGCAGATTATTTAAAATACAATCCTGCCGTGATCCACTACTTTCTGAAAAATTGTACTTACTGTTTTGCAGGCAGCAAAACAATTCTTGATTATATCAGTCCCTTTAATAAAAACAATTTTCTCCTTACATCACCGGTTAAAGAATCTGCGTTTTTAAAAACAGGTAAAAATGATGTATTGCAAATCGGGTGGATAGGTTTCTACAATGCGCATCGCGAAAGCCTTTTTGAAAATTTATTTCCCGCCCTGACAGGCCTTGAATTTCCTGTCCGGCTGTATTTACTCGGCGTAACAACGGAAAATCATGCTGCAGAAATAAGGCAGTATTTCGAAGCTTTCAGACATGTAGAACTGGAAATCCCACTTCATCTCAACTGGCAGAATGATAAATCCATTCAGTTGCAGATCGCACATTTTGATATTGGTGTTGCGCCTTTGAACAATACGCCGATCAATGCTGCAAAATCAGCATTCAAAATGAAACAATACCTTTCTTGCGGTGTTCCGGTACTTGCAAGCCCTGTGGGTGAAAATGAAAATTTTCTCACGAATGGGTATAACGGTTTTTTCTGCAGAGACAAACAAGAGTTCGCTTTTTACATAAAAAAAATTCGTGAAATGAATCCGGAAGAATACAAGGAGATGAGCAGAAATGCCCTGAGCTCCACCCATGCATTTAATCTTGAAAATTACTGTAAATTATTTCTTGATAATCTTGAATCAATTGCAGAGAAAAATTGAAATTTATCTAAGCCGGAGTGATATACCAGATTTCAAATCTGCCCGCCGAAACAAGCTTAAATTTGTAATTCGCGATTTAATACGATCCATTCAACTGCGGGATATCACTACTATTTTTATTTGGATTGGATTTCTATAAAGTATGTCCGGCCTTTTCAAAAACCTCCAGGAGAGTGCTCGTAAAAACTTCGAGTGGTTGCGCTCCCGAAATTGCATATTTCCTGTCAAATACAAAAAACGGAACACCACGGATCCCGAGTTCTTCTGCTTCGCGGATATCATTTCTTACATCATCTCCAAAATCATCTCCTGCCAGTACATTTTTCAAATCATCAGCATCCAGACCAATTTCATTTCCAAGATTTATTAATGTATCATGGTCAGCTGTATTTTTCCCATCGGTGAAATAGGCTTTGAATAATTGCTCTTCAGCAGCATGCTGCAGGCCGTGTTTTTTTGCGAGATGTGAAAACCTGTGTGCATCAAATGAATTGGCGACAACTGCCTTTTCAAAATGATATTCCAGGCCGGTTTCCTTTGCCATTGCAGTTACACGGGCATTCATTTGTTCCGCCTGTGAAAGAGAAATTCCTTTTATATCTGCAAGATATTGGTTGATATTTTTTGAAGGATCGGTTTTCATCTGCGGGTTTAATTGAAAACTTTTCCATTCAATAACCACCTGATCGTTTAATTGCGTTTGCTCGAGCGCCTGTTCAATCCGGCGTTTTCCGATATAACAGAATGGGCACATGACATCGCTCCAGATTTCAATTTTCATCATCATTTGAATAATCAGTTAACTGCCGGGAAAGTTCAGTTCAGATATTTGCGATCGAAAATAAAGGGTCCGAACGGAAGAATTGATGCGAAACCGGCGAGAAGAAATAATTTGAAAGACCATTTACACCTGAATTGTACATTTAATAAGGAACCGATATAAAGAATAAACAACAGTCCATGCAACCAGCCGACAATTATTACAGCTTCGGGAATATTAAAAACATATTTCAAAGGCATTGCAATACCTAAAAGCAGCAGATAGGAAATACCTTCGCAAATTGCAATTTTTTTGAAGATTTCAACTGCGGGATTGCGCTGAACCGTTTTATTTTCCATTTTTTATTTTATGTAAAAATAGAAAAGATAAAGGCAATTCGAATAAATGATTTATTTAATGAGCAATTTGCCGGAACGGATTTCCTGATCCTGACTTGTGATTTTGTAAAAATACATACCTGAATCGAAGCGGCTGATATCGATGATTTCTTTTCCATCAGCAACTAGAGACAGCATTTTATTTCCTGCAACACTTATCAACTCAAACAAATAATTCCCGTTCATGTCTGAAATTAAAAAGTCATTTGCAGGATTCGGGTATAAATGAAAATTGTTCAAATAGGAAGCGGGAATTCCTGTGGGTTCTGCAGTTACACATTCACCTATCAGCAATACATCCGGTCCGCCATTGACACCCATATCATTGGTTAAATTTCCCCGTGAAGGATATGCTGCTGTTTCAGGAATTAAATCACTCGCGATATCTGCAAAAGCATTATCCGGATTTCCGGCATCAATACAAGGTGATAAAGTATCTAATAAATAGCACATGATCGTATCAGCAAATAATGGATCTGCATTTATATTTCCATCACCAGCATATCCTCCTTCAATATCGGAATAATTTGTTGAAATAACCCCGCCAATTGTATACAAAGGCCCCATAGTGGTTTGAACATTTGCCCAAACTATTGAATTTGTAATATTTGCCGTAACTGTAAAAATAAATACCCCGCCGCCTTTACCGCCATAACCGCCTCCGCCTGTTGCAGTATTCCGCACGAGGGTATTATTAATTAAATCAACAGACTGACTTGCATTTTCACCGGTTGCCCAGACACCGCCTCCGCCATAATCGTTTCCACCTGAATTAAATGCGATAATATTATTTTTTACAACGGCATGATCACAATAATTAAATACCAATCCGCCGCCATAACCCGCTGCTTCATTATTGATGATCACATTATTTTGAATTAACGGGTTACTGTCACCACAACGCATTGCACCACCACCCGTACTTAAAACGCCGTCATAATTAGTTACAATATTATTCATGATATAATTATACCGGATTGTTGGTGAAGAATATTGCATTAATATGCCGCCACCTTCACGATACATTCCTGCACCATGTTCATCGAGCCATTTTGTTCCTGCTCCTCCTGCAATTGTAAATCCCTGAATGATACAACCGGGCCCTTCTCCTGAAATTATTAAAATCACGGATGCAGAATCAGGATCAGCGGGTGTGCTTCCGTTTATAATTGTATTTTCAATTTGGGTATAATCCATTGTTTCATAAAAATGGCTTGTCAGTAAAATATTTTTTCCGTGCAAATTGATATTCTCAAAATATTCACCGGGATCAACAATTACCGTATCACCGTCAACTGCCGCATCGATGCCTGATTGAATTGCAGGCTGATCTCCGGGCACATGAATTTGCGCTGCAAAACTTTGCATTGCGGAAAGAAATAAAATTCCACCCGCTAAAGTCCGGATCTGATATTTTTTATGAAAGCGCATAACTTCGTTATTTAATGATGAGAATTTTTTGTGTATACAATTTTTGATCTGCTTTCAGGTAAAGCAGGTATGTGCCCTGTGATGGTGTGACAAGCGTTTCTCCCGGGCGGATATGAATCGCATGATTCCCTGCCGGATAAATCGTGTCGGGTTGGGAAATTATTTTATTTCCACCCATATCAAAAATTTGTATTTCGATATGCATTGAATTATTTAAGCTGAATGCAATTTCAACTTCTCCGTTTGAAGGATTAGGCGCCACCGTGAAATGTAAGTTCCCTGATAAATTCAATGCAGATGAAGCAGCTTCACCTTCCAGTACATGTTTATATGCATTAACAGGAATATCTGAAAAAATATCTGTGATACCCGAAGGCCATGAAATAATAATTGAATCAATTAGTAACGCATCTCCCAAACCAAAATGCGCAGGCAGCATATTTTGTCCGCAGTATCCGCTTTGTGCAGAGATCTCTCGCATTTGCCAGACAGGGTTCCCGTTGATCACTGCTTTCACTTTTACTTTTGCACCAATTGCCGAACGATTTGAAACAACACCTTCGCAATTGATCACGATCCAGTTATTTCCGGTACCTTCATTTTTATAAAATGATTGTGCCTCTCCCTCATTATAACAATTCGCAACAACAAGATCCAGATCGCCGTCTTTGTCATAATCTCCAAATGCATTTCCATAACTCCAACCGAGATCTGTTGTGGTAATATCTGATGTATTTTGTGCAAATGTTCCGTCGCCATTATTTATGTATAAGAAATTATTCCATTCCGATCCCCAGAACGAATTGGTTACAAATAAATCGAGATCACCATCATTATCAATATCGGCAAAATTGCTTCCGAACGAATTTCCTCCGTTATTGCAAACGATATCATCAGCAAGTTTTGTAAATACACCATCACCATCGTTTCTGAATAATGCATCGTTCGCCTGATCGTTTGCAAGAAATACATCCATATCGCCGTCATTATCAATATCTCCCCAACTGCTGCTCATTGTTTTTCCATGGTCGTTCACCAATGTGCCGGTTGTGATCTTTGTAAATGTTGCATCACCATTGTTTTGATAAATATTTTCATTTTCACCGGCTTCGTTGGAAACAAATAAATCGATATTACCGTCATTATTCATGTCCACCCAATTTACCGAACGCGATGTAAATGCATCATTCACAACGGTGCCGCCTGTTATTTTTGTAAATGTTTTATCACCGTTATTCCGGTAGAGAAAATTCTTCAGTGTACCGCCGGAGTTTGTAACAAATAAATCAAGAAATCCATCATTATTATAATCTCCCCAGCTTGCGGTTTCAGAATAACCGCCATCGGTCACAAAATTTTCGTCGAGAATTTGTGTAAATGTACCATCGCCGTTATTCTCATAAAATAAATTATCTATTCCGTACCAGTTCACGACAAAACAATCCGGATCACCATCATTATCATAATCTCCCCACGTTGCACCATCAGATGGTTTATCATCATTTACAATTGCACCGGATACGATCTTTGTAAATGTACCATCTCCGTTATTCTTAAATAAAAAATTATCATCACCATCGGCATTACCGTTTGTTATCTGCACGTCAAGCCAGCCGTCGTTGTCAAAATCAATCCAGTTGCAACTTCTTCCGTCAGTGATCGCTGTGGCGATGGGGCCATCTTCGATTTTAGAAAAATACTGCGCATGTATTGTAACGGGAATAAATAAAATGGAAAGTGCTTGTAAATGTTTTCTCATGATGTCGCATTTTGATTTCAAATTAACATGCAATACGCAGTTTAAATATCATTTGAATGTCAGTTAACAAGTTTTAACTGTGTTGGTATCAGGAATCAGATATCAAGAATCAGGATGCTTATGCATATGTAGCTGGCGCAGCAACCTGCCGGCCGATACAAAAGCAGCCGGCGTAGCAACTCACCGCTCACCCCTCACTGCTCACCCCTTCGCTCCATTAAACAACTGAATTAGCTATTTTTGCCAAAATTTTGAATCATGCGAGAGATCAGATTTCGGGAAGCACTTCGGGAAGCAATGGTAGAGGAAATGCGTAAAGACGGAAATATTTTCCTGATGGGCGAGGAAGTTGCCGAATATAATGGTGCCTATAAAGTGAGCCAGGGAATGCTGGATGAATTTGGTGCGAAAAGGGTGATCGATACGCCGATCGCAGAACTTGGGTTTGCAGGAATCGGGGTGGGTGCAGCAATGAATGGATTGCGCCCGATCGTAGAATTCATGACTTTTAATTTTGCTTTGCTGGCAATTGACCAGATCGTTAACTCGGCGGCTAAAATGTTGTCGATGAGTGCGGGACAGTTTCAATGTCCGATCGTATTTCGCGGGCCTTCCGGTTCGGCGGGTCAATTAGGAGCACAGCACAGCCAGTCGTTTGAAAACTGGTATGCAAATGTGCCGGGTCTGAAAGTGATTTCTCCTTCTAATCCCTACGATGCGAAAGGACTTTTAAAATCTGCAATTATTGATAATGATCCGGTTGTTTTTATGGAGAGTGAAATGATGTATTCTGATATGGGAAATGTACCGGAAGAAGAATATTATATTCCTATCGGAAAAGCGGATGTGAAAAAACAAGGCACGGATGTAACGATCGTTTCGTTTAATAAAATGATGAAAGTGGCATTAAAGGCTGCTGAAGAATTGGAAAAAGAGAATATACATGCGGAAGTGATAGATCTGCGCACAATCCGGCCTCTCGATATTCAAACTATTGTTGCGTCGGTGAAAAAAACAAACCGTATTGTTGTGGTGGATGAATCGTGGCCATATGGCGGTATCAGTTCAGAAATTGCTTACCAGTTGCAAAAGGATGCATTTGATTATCTCGATGCACCGGTGCGTCGTGTAAATGGCGCCGATACAAATATGCATTATGCACCTAATTTGGTTGCAGCCTATTTACCCGATCCTGCAAAAGTGATCCAGGTTGTGAAGGAAGTAATGTATAAATGAGTGCGTACGTTTTCGTGTGTTCAGGCGTTCACGGCGCTAGTTGCAGAAAATTGCGAATTTCGGATTGAGCAATCCCGATAGCTATCGGGAGCGAATTGAAGTTAGACAATACAATCAGTATTTGAATTTTTAATACAAGCTTGCAGAACGAATTGTCACCCTGAGCCTGCCGAAGGGAGCTTGCCGAACGAAATTTCGGATATTGCCCGTGTATTATTTATTACTTCATCCTTATTCATTCATCTTTCACAACTCTGAATCCCTGGTTTGAAAATGATGCTTCTTTTTCAACTCTCCCGACAAATACAGAATTAAATGAAGAGCATGAATTTACAGAACACCACCACGATCCTCCTCGTGTACATGCAATATGATCTGTTTTTTCAAAAGCGACTGGAAGATCAGCACAGAACTCAAACACATTTCCATACATATCATACAGCCCGAATTGATTGGGCTTATAGGTTGCCACAGGAGAAGTATAAATGAATTTATCTGCTTTGTCCTCCATGCGGTGATCTAATGCTGTCCAGATATTCGCATAGGTTGTTATTGAAGCAGTATCATTTCCCCAGAAAAAAATTGAATTTGTTTTTCCGCGACTTGCGATTTCCCATTCATCAACAGTGGGAAGTCTCACACCCGCCCATTCGCAATATGCGATCGCATCGTAATAACTGATTGTTGCTACGGGATGATCCATTTTATCCTCGATTGATCCGCGGGTAATTCCATTCGGATATTTCCAGTTAGCAGTTGAATCTTCAACCCATTCAAATTCATCCAGCCCCGGATAAAATACCATCGCATTTTGAAATCTCTCAGCAGTGGTGATATAAGCGGTTGCAGAAATAAATTCTTCAAATTGCCTGTTCGTAATTTCTGTTGAAGAAATGAGAAAAGTATCTACAGTTATCGTATGCGGGAGATTGAAACGATTATTTAGATATCCCAGCTCATATTCACCTCCGGGCACTTCTGCAAAATCTATCCTAACATCAACAGTTTTGTTTTGCAAAATTGAAAGAAGGAATATGCAAATTGCCATGAACATTATTCTGACTTCATTTTAAATTCATGATACTGATCAATGAGATCCAGGATTGCATTTTTGTCTGATTCAGTAAAGGAAATTTTTGCGTCTCTGTCGAAATCACTATACAGAGCAAAATATAAATCTGTTGATCTGAATTGAGTAAAATCCGTATCCATCATCAGGTTAAGGAAAACGGTAAGCATATAATAATCTTTATATCCGCCGGCTTTATAAATGCGTATCAAATCCGGTATACATTCGTATGCATTCAGAAGGATAATTTCCCTTTTATAGTTTAGAGGGACACTGTTTATTTCCGACAGGCATTGATTCAAATAAAATACGACTGAATCCCTGTTTTTTACTAATGCATCCCTTTGTCTTTCACTGATCACAAAACCTTCGCCCTGCTTTGGGAGATATGCGTGTATATATTGATCTGCGTCTGCTTCCTGAAAATACATGGAGCACGATTGGTAATATCTTTCCGGATAAGACATTGCGTAGATAAAATATTCCTTTGCAGTTAATGAAGTGAAATCTTTTTCACTTAAAATTTTTCTTTGCAGCAATTCGGTATTTTCGGATGTATTTTTCAGCAATTCCTCTAAATGTGCAGACCGCTGGCAGAGAGGAACAATGTCGTCATTCTCCCCCGAAATAATCTGTAAATTATTGGTTTGTAAAACCAGTGATGTACCTGTTGATTCATCTGCAGGCTTCCCTGAGCAGTTTATGAAAAGAATACTTAAAGTAAAAAGCAATGAAAACCTTGATATGAAATACATTCGGGTGGTTTTATGCTAAGATACAGGTTCTGAGAAACTGTTCGGAAGCAGGATCAGGTTGATTTCCTTTATCTCAATTCCAGAAAATAAAAAAGCCCCGCTGGAATTAACCGTGGCGGGGCTCACATTTGAAAACCCAATTACCCTTATAAGCTTAACCCATAATTATAGATTTTGTTCGGTAACGATGGGTAAAATCCTTCAATTATTATATTCTTTCCACTTTTATCATTCAAAAGTTTTGCCAAATCATTAAAATTTGTAATTTCTGTGTCATCAATTGCAGTAATTACGAATCCTTCCCTTATTCTGGTTTGCTGTGCAACCTTTCCGCTTTTAATTCCGGTGATCTTTACACCGCCGTTTACCTGGTAATAATTTGATTCCTGGCTGCTCAGTTCTTCCGTCTCAATGCCCAGACTGCTTATTACAGCGTTGGTTTCACGTTTTATAATTTCAGTATTTCCTTTTTGATTCTTTAAAAGAACGATAATATTTTTTCTGTCTTTCTCTCTCGTAATGCTCACATTAATTTTTTCACCCGGGCCATAATTACTTAATTGCTCCTGCAGTTCGGGAAAAGATGTGATCGGTGCATTATTAATATGTGTAATTATGTCCCCAATCTTGATGCCGGCTTCATCAGCACCTGATCCATCCACAACATTCGAAACATACACTCCTCCAATATCATCTTTGGTAATATCCACTTCAACTCCCAGATATGCCCTTTGCACAACGCCGTAAGTTTTCAAGTCCCTGATTACTTTCTTCACAATATTCACCGGCACGGCAAATGAATAACCTGCATATGTTCCGGTTGGTGTGGCAATGGCGGTATTAATTCCGATCAGTTCACCTTTTAAATTTACGAGTGCGCCACCGCTGTTCCCCGGGTTTACCGCAGCATCCGTTTGAATAAATGATTCAATCGGTGTGGATGCATTTTCTCCCAATATATCTATCTTCCTTCCTTTTGCACTCACGATTCCGGCTGTTACCGTTGATGTCAAATCAAACGGGTTTCCGACAGCCATCACCCAATCACCCACACGCACAGAATCGGAATTTCCCAATTGTATTGCGGGAAGATCCTGCATATCTACTTTTAATAAGGCGACATCCGTTGAAGGATCGGTTGCAACCAACGTGGCAACGACACTGTGCTTATCATAAAATACTACCCGAATTTCGTCTGCATTTTTAACAACGTGATAATTTGTTGCGATATAACCGTCGGAGCTTACTATAACTCCCGAACCGGATGCCTGCTGCGGCTGCGGGCTGTCGTAATAAAACTGGTCGCCGAAAAACTGGCGAAGCAGATCATTATTTCCGCCGTAAGAAGAAGTGGTTGCTTTATAAGTTGTTTTTACGTGCACAACAGACGGGGTTGTGAGTGCCGCAGCATAAGTGAAATCTACCGGTGCCATTCCCGAAGGCGCAACCGGAAAAGAAGCGTTTGCGAATTTAAACGGCGATAAACCATTGCCATTTAAATTTCCATTGTTGTCGAAATAATTTTCATACACGAATAAAGAGGTGACTGAGCTGAGAATTGCAATCACCATGGTAAGAAGTACGGTCCTCGTTTTCATACGATTCAATTTTTTTGATGTGATTTGTTCACTTGTTAACAAATTTCATGCATGAAACGCTCTCTGAATTTTTGTCGTATGCCGGTTAACAAAATTTAACCGATTTAAAATGAATTAACGCAAAATTTACCCTTTTGGTTGTTTCGGTTTCCGTGAAAACTGACATATTTTTTATTCCCATCCGACTACGTTTACAGAACTATACATCTGCTGTTTAAAAATCATTCTGTAACCGAACTTCCCGGGGCATATCTGCATTGACGATTCAATCCGTAATTTTGTTTTAGTGAAATTGAAATTTTACAAATATCAGGGGGCCGGCAACGACTTTATTCTGTTCGATAACAGAGCGATGGTTTTGAAAGGAGATGAGACTGCACTCTTTGCAAAGCTTTGCGACCGGCGGTTCGGGATCGGGGCAGATGGCGTAATGCTTTTACAAAACCACGATGAAGCGGATTTTGAAATGGTGTATTTCAATGCCGATGGCTGTGAAAGCAGTATGTGCGGAAACGGCGGCAGATGCATCGTGAATTTCGCAAGACAACTCGGCATCAGAAAAGACAATTATAAATTTCTTGCAGTTGACGGAATGCATGAGGCAAATCAGGAAGGAGAAATTGTTTATCTGAAAATGAATGATGTAAATGAAATTGTCCGGGAAGATGATCATTATATTCTGGATACAGGCTCACCACATTATGTAACATTCGCTTCCAACCTGAAACAACTCGATGTAAAAAAAGCAGGGGCAGCAATTCGTTATAGTGATAAATTTAAAGCAGACGGTATTAATATTAATTTTTTGGAAATTGTTGGAGATGAAAATTTTATTCGCACCTATGAACGTGGTGTGGAAGATGAAACTTTAAGTTGCGGAACAGGTGTTACCGCTTCCGCATTAATTATTTCCCTTCATCAAAAATTACCAAACGGGAATCATGAATTATCTCTCCAAACAATGGGCGGCGAATTAAAAGTGCGTTTTGAAAAAATAAACGATCATCAGTTTAAAAATATCTGGCTCATCGGACCGGGGGAATTTGTTTTTGAAGGGGAGATTGAAGTGGGAAGGAATAATGAATAATGAACAAGGAATCATGAATATTGAAGGGCTGACGCAAAGAAACAATTGCGGGCACCGTTTTACCCGGAAATAAAAGCAGTTATTAAAATTCAAAATGGCATTTTGCAGCTCTGCCGGCCGAAGCAAGGCGCATGTGCTGCGAGCAGGCGGGCTTGATTTTCTTTGTTTCTTTCACGTATCAAGACAAGAAAGAAAAATTCTAAATATTATTTAAAGAACAATTAAAAAACCTGCCGCAAATTTTATTTTGCGACAGGCCGTACCTACCATATTCAAATTGGAAATTATTTATGACCTATTAATGCTAATTCTTCCACATCATTATTAATCGAGAGAATTAATACTGCAGTCGCCGTGCAAAATACCGGACTGGTAATACAGTGATGCCCGCTCCAGTTACCATCCGGTTCCTGAATATTTAATAAAGTAACACTCACGTTATCATACCATTTTTTCCATGTATTATCATTTCCTACAATCATACCTTCACCGGTTTGTAAAAAACTGAGAAATTCTTCTCCGCCGTTATTTCCGAATCCCGTCATCACATCGTTACTCATTGCCTGGGATTTCGCAGCTGTATTTATTTCATATGCCGAAACAACTTTCATTGCCTCCGCTTCACTCATGCCTGCTTTTTTTAAATTCTCGGTTGTTATTTCTGCATCCTTATCCAGCTTACCTTCTTCTTTTGCTTTTTTAATTTCCATTTTCGCAGTGTTTGCATCCTGTGCAGTGCTTCTGCTCGTGCTTGAAATGGAATACAGCATCACGCCGGCTGCTTCATCTGTTTTAACTGTTCCGGTACTTGCATCATAATTTCCGCTTTGATAATTTCTTGCATTATTCAATACAACCGTGTCTACCTCAATACCTTTACTTTCCGCACTTTCCAGAGCAGTTGTAGCAAACGATGATTGCAAAACACCCGCCCACGACCCACCTGAAAAACTTCCATTGGCCGATTGTGCTGCTTCAATTTTCGAAACGCATACACGTACCGCTTCTTTAATGCGATGTTCAAGTTTTGGATCATTGGAAATATGATCAAGTAAATTGGTAAGAAATTGAGATGTAAGAACCACATCAATATTTTGTCCGAGTTTAATTTGCGGCTGTGTATTTTCCAATGCAGTAATTGTCAGGCTTTCATTTTTTGAAGTTTCAACTGCAGTCAGTAAAAAATCAATTGCTTTATTTAATTGCTGATGGTATTTTCCGGAAGCAGGCGTGTTTTCACAGCGCAGCAGCGACATCGAAACCATGGCAGTAGTTGCGGGATCGGAAGGAACAGCGGCAGGATCAACAACATCCTGGTGATAATGGCTGCCCGCACCCCATCCGCCGTCGTTGTGCTGTGAGGCCATCAGCCAGCCGAGTGCTTTTTCAAGTGAACTGCGCACCTGTTGCGGCGTTTCATATTTTAAACTGTCGAAATTAAACTGCCCTTCAAATACTGTTTTGAAAACGCAGCCGCTTTCTTCGTGAACCATTGTTGTGTCCTGCGGTTCAGGATCAATTACGATTTCATTTCGGGATGAACTGATATTTCCTGAAAATGAAATTGCCATTACCATCGATGCTGAAATTAATAGCAGCAGGAAGGCAAGAAATAAAATTTGTCTTTTTTTCATAGCGTTAGGATTTGAGTGATCATGCCGATTTTCTCGGTATGAATGAGTTGACTATCCCATGATTCTGTTTCTGTAGTTTTTCCATACAGGCAGATCTCAATTAACAATTTTTAACTTGTGCTCCTCAATATTTATCTTTGAAAAAAAACATTATGGCCCATTATCCACTCGCACAAGGCAATGCCTGGACATATAAACAAAAAGACGGAAATACCTGGTCGAATACTGTTACCGCAGCAAACGGCTCTGAATATACCATGCATAATTCAGCTGCAAATAAATCAACCATCACAAAAAAGGAAGGCGATAATTATCTGACTGATGCATTTGAACCGAATAATTTTCAGATCTTATTGAAGGATAATTTGAAAGCAGGCGATACATGGGAAATAAAATTTACCGCGAATGGTATTCAGAGTATTCTTGTGATGACGGTAAAAGAAGCAGGTATTTCAAAAGAAGTGGAAGGAACTGCATACAGTGATGTTGTTTTTATTGAAGGCGACAGCAAAATGAATATGAACGGCAATATCATGTCATTGAATTTTCTGACGCAATATTATTATGCAAACAATATCGGCCTCATACTCACAACCTCCTCCTATGGCGATTATCACGGCCTTGTTTCCTATAAATTGAATTGACGGTTTCGGCTTCGCATATATCTGTTGATGCAACGCTCCTGGAAATCCGCCTTCTTATATCGGATGCCCGGTGAAAGGAGGTCAGAAAAACTTCATTCCATCCTTGCGATAAACGGATAAAAAGGCTTATCTTCGCACGTCCAAAAAATGGTTGACCCGGTAGATGGAAAGCGATGATCAAATACTACAAAAAAATAGATAATGCAATTGTAGAAATTGACAAGCCTGAAAAAGACTGTTGGATAAACGTATACCCTCCCTTCGACCATAAGCATCTTGCTACCCTCAGCGATGCGATTGATATCCCGATTGATTATTTGCTTGACTCGATTGACATCAATGAGCGTTCACGCTTCGAGCAGGACGATAATGTAAAACTCATCGTGATCAATACGCCGATTGAGAATGATATGGAAAATTCGATCGACAATGATGCATTTTATATCACCATCCCGATCGGCATTATTTTAACGAATGATTATAATATCATCATCAGTTCGACGCAGAATAAAGTGATCGACTGGTTTTTTTCCATTGCCATCAAACATTTGCCTGCAAATGAAAAGGCGATGATCGTAATGAAAATTTTTGAGAAGAACGTATTTTATTTCACGCAATATCTCAATGAAATAAATAAGCGCCGTTATCTGGTTGAAAAAGAATTAATGGATTCGAGCAGAAATACCGAATTGGCGAAATTGCTCAATATCCAGAAATCGCTTGTGTATTTTGTAACGGACCTGCGTGCAAATGAATTGCTGATGATGAAGATCCAGCGCACAAATTTTCTCGGCATTAAAAACGATGAAGAGAAAAATGATTATCTGGGAGATATTATTATCGACAGCAGCCAGGCGCTTGAAATGGCGAACGTTTATTCCAATATCTTAAACGGTACAATGGACTTCTTCGGTTCCATCATTTCAAATAATCTGAACATCGTGATGAAGCGCCTTACTTCCATCACCATCATTTTAATGGTGCCGACGCTTATTGCAAGTTTTTACGGAATGAACTTTGAATCGCTTCCACTTGAAGATAAATCAAGCGGGTTCTTTATCATCATGATACTTTCGCTGGTGCTTTCCTTAATGCTTTACTGGCTGTTCAGGAGGATCAGGTGGTTTTGACCTGATTTCCCTTTAAAAATTCTTTTACCGGCATTCGTTTTTTTCCTTCCATCTGCAGATCATGCACTAAAACAAATCCGTTTTTTGCAGCAAATTTTAAATAAGTTTTATTATCTGTTACAACAGTGCCGGGATTAATTGATTGTTGTGCCAATTCAACAGATACATCAAATATTTTTAATAATTTATTTTCCAGAAAAGTATAAGCGGCAGGGTAGGGCGATAATCCGCGAACAAAATTTCTGATTGTTTCCGCATCCTGATCCCAATTGATCCGGCAATTTTCTTTAAATATTTTCGGAGCTGTTTTGTTTGAAGATGTTGTTTGCGGAACCGGAGTGTAATTTCCTTCAGCCACCATTTCCACAGTTTTTAAAATCAATTTCGCTCCCCTTATCATTAATTTATCGTGCAATGATCCCGCCGTATCATTTTCTGCAATCGGGATTTTTTCTTGCAGGAGCATATCGCCGGTATCAATTTCGTGTTTCAGATAAAATGTTGTGATACCTGTTTCCTTTTCACCATTCATGATTGCCCGATTAATTGGAGCGGCACCGCGGTAATCAGGAAGCAGGGATGCGTGCAGATTAATGGTTCCGAGCCGCGGCATATCCCACACAATTTCCGGCAGCATTCTGAATGCAACAACAATTTGCAGATCGGCTTTATATGATTTTAATTCTTCAATAAATTCTGGTGATTTTAATTTCAAAGGTTGTAAAACCGGAATTCCGTTTTCCTGTGCAAATTGTTTTACGGGAGATGGATGTAATTGCAATCCTCGCCCGGATGGTTTATCAGGTGCGGTAACTACGGCTACGATATTAAAATGATGTTCCACCAGAATTTTTAAACTCTGCACGGCAAATTCCGGCGTGCCCATGAATATGATTCGTATGTTGGAAGATGGTATCAAGTATCAGGTATCAAGTATCAGGTATAAAGAATCAGGTATAAAGTGTCAGGAATAAAGTAATTACTCGAAATCAGGATACAATAAATATTTTTTCCTTATTTGTTTAAATGCCGCAATATCATCCTGCCAGCTCAATTTTATTTCATCAGCAGTTAATCCCGCTTTAATTTGTTCCATCAACTCATCGCTGCCTGCAAGTTTATTAAAAAAATTATTTGCAAGGAAAAATTTATCCTTATTTGCATAAAAATAATTATTTGCTTCGAGGATCAATTGCATATGAATATGGTAAGCCCTTAAAGTAAAAATATCAACTTCACTAAAATTCATTCCGTAACATTCCTGGTTCATAAACGGCGGTTGTTTAGCGCCCGGTCCTGATTTGGGAGTGAATGTATAAATCGGTTCGGGTGGATTCATATAAGGTGAACCGATCATTTCAAAAGGTGTTGAAGTCCCTCTTCCCACACTCACATTTGTCCCCTCGAAAAAACAAAGCGTTGGATATAAATAAATTGCCTCCATCGTTTTTAAATTCGGTGACGGTGGAATTTTTACTTCATAATAATCTGCATGGGAATAATTTTTACATGGAATAATTGTCAGGTCGCATTGCAATCCGTTTGGCAACCATTTTTCTCCGTTAATCATTTGTGCATATTCACCGATCGTCATTCCGTGTACCACGGGAACAGGATCCATTCCGATAAAAGATGCAAATTCTTTTTCCAAAACAGGCCCGTCAACATAAAACCCGTTCGGATTCGGACGGTCGAGAACAATCAATTGTTTTTTATTTTCTGCACATGCTTCCATCACATAATGCAGCGTAGAAATATATGTATAAAATCTTGCACCCACATCCTGAATGTCGAATACAACGATATCTGCATCTGCAAGATCCTGCCAGGATGGTTTCTTTTTATCTCCGTACAATGAAATAACAGGAAGGCCTGTTGTAAGATCTTTTGCATTTAAAATTGTAGCACCTGCATCTTCCGTTCCTCGGAATCCATGTTCGGGAGCAAAAATATTATTGATCTTCACACCAAGCTTCAGCAGTGTATCAACAAGATGCGAATTCCCGATAACCGAGGTCTGATTTACGACGAGCGAAACATATTTGTCCTTCAGAATCGGAAAATATGCATCCAGCTGATCAGCTCCTGTAAGAATTGTGGATTTATATAAGGCAACCGTATCAGGAGAGGAAATGAATTCTTCCTGCGCCGAATGAATATTTGAATCCTTATTTTTACAGCCGGTTGTTCCGAATGTTAGCAGCAGGATGGAGATAAGGTTGAGCATGTGCACAATGTTACAAATTAAATGCCCGGTACAGGACATTGAAAACAAAATTAACAGGATTCGTTGATGTGGTTTGAATATTTTATAACAAAAAGAATTATTAAAAACGGAGAAAGGTCATTTTCAAAAATGATCATCCGGATCGCACGTGTGGCAATTGCCCTGAGTCTGATCGTAATGATCATTTCCACATCACTTGTGAACGGATTTCGCTCAACCATTTCAGGTAAGATATACGGTTTCTGGGGGCATATTAATATTTCAAAGGAAAGTTTGCGGAATTCATTTGACGATGAACCGATTTACCGCAAGGATGATTTTGTGAAACAGGTTGCAGATATTGAAGGTGTGAACAGTGTGCAGGTGTATGCGAGAAAAGCCGGTATCATCAAAACAAAAAATGATATTGAGGGAATTATTATCAAGGGTATCGGGAGCGATTTTAACTGGGAGCATTTTAATAAATATATTATTTCAGGTGAAGGAATTCAGCTTAGAGATTCGGTTCCGTCGCGAGGGATCATCTTATCAAAATCAACTGCAGACAGATTGAAATTTACAGTAGGCGATAGTGTGCTGTTGCATTTTATTGATCAGGATGTAAATGGTGATTACAGACAACGTTATAAAAAATTGCGGCTCGACGGAATTTATAATACAGGTTTGGAAGAATTTGATAAATTATTTGCATTACTTGATATCCGTCATGTGCAGGACCTGAACGGATGGACAAAAGATCAGATCGGAGGCTATGAAGTTTTTATTAATGACCCCGATAAATTATTTGAGATCGAAGATAAGGTGGATAAGGCGGCAGACCCGTTTTGGGATGTGCAAAATATCCAGCAGATCATTCCCAGTGTTTTCGACTGGCTCAATTTGCAAAAAGTAAATGAATGGATCATTTTGATTTTGATGCTGCTCGTTGCATTGATCAATATGGTTACTTCACTATTGATATTAATTCTCGAGCGGACAAACATGATAGGCGTTCTGAAATCGCTCGGATCATCCAATAAATCAATTCAAAAAATATTTTTGATTCATGCTTCAAATATTATTCTCTGGGGAATGGTTTGGGGAAATGTGATCGGCATTGGTTTATGTGTTTTGCAGCAACAATTCGGATTAATACGGTTGCCGGAAGAATCATATTATGTTTCGGTTGCTCCGGTAGATATCAATTTATGGTGGGTGCTTGGATTAAATGCCGGCACATTCATCGTGTCGATCTTATTTTTAATTATTCCATCATTCTTCGTTGCGAAAATAAAACCGATAAAAGCGATTGTTTTTAACTAGATGCTGGCTGATGGCTGCTAGCTACTTGCCACTAGCTACTAGCTACTGGCTGCCAGCTACTGACCACTGGTTTTTTGTTACTGCCAACTGCGACTGCCAACTGCCAACTCTACTTCCAACCACCAACTCATTTCTTCTCATCTTTTTTCTTCTCTTCTGGTTTCTTATTTGTATAAGGGCAATGCAGGCATCCATTCCCGCAGCAATACCCACGCCCGAGCAAATATTTTTCGGTGAGCACCATTAATCCTTCCGCATTAAAATAATAATCTATTCCTTCGGTGAGCATAAATGTTCATGTGTTCATGTATTCGTGTGTTCAGGTCTTTCAATGCAGAAATAGTTGCGTCAGCAATCCTGACTCCTGGCTCTTGACTCCTGATTCTGATTTCAAATAAACCTGTACCCGGTATAATTAAACGGCGTAATATTTCTCAATTGTTCTTTCACATCTTCAGAAACGGAAAGTGCATTGATGAACTGTAATATTGTTTCCTTATTTATTGCCTGGCCATTTCGAGTAAGTTCTTTCAAGGCTTCATACGGTTGCGGATAACCTTCACGGCGCAAAATAGTTTGAATTCCTTCTGCAATAACCGCCCAGTTTTGATTGAGGTCGTCGTGAATTTTCTGTTCGTTCACAATTAATTTTTTCAGACCGCGGATAATTGATTTCATCGCCAAAACAGAATGTGCAACGGGTACACCGATATTTCTTAAAACGGTTGAGTCGGTCAAATCACGCTGCAATCTGGAAACGGGTAATTTCGATGAAAAATGTTCATACAAGGCATTTGCGATTCCCAGGTTTCCCTCTGCATTTTCAAAATCAATCGGGTTTACTTTATGCGGCATCGCAGATGAACCTACTTCATCTTTATTGATCTTCTGTTTAAAATAATCCATTGAAATATATGTCCAGATATCGCGGCTCAGGTCGATCAGAATTGTATTAATTCTTTTTAATCCGTCGAATGCAGCTGCCATATTATCATAATGTTCAATTTGTGTTGTATACCTGCAGCGTTCGAGTCCGAGACGGCCGGATACGAATTGATCTGCAAATAATATCCAGTCGATTTCAGGATAGGCTACATAATGTGCATTGAAATTTCCGGTGGCACCGCCAAATTTTGCACTGAATGGAATCGTGTTGAATAAATTTCTTTGTTTGCCGAGTCTTTCAATAAATACTCTGATTTCTTTACCGAGCATGGTAGGTGATGCCGGTTGGCCGTGTGTGCGTGCGAGCATCGGTATTTTTGTCCATTGCACCGCAAGTTCACTTAATTGATTGATCAGTTCTTCAAGGATAGGTGCATATACATCAATTAATGCATCGCGGAAAGAGATCGGTATTGCCGTATTATTAATATCCTGCGATGTTAAACCGAAATGAATAAATTCTTTCCATTTTGTAAAACCGGCTTCATCAAATTTATCTTTTAAATAATACTCAACAGCTTTTACATCGTGATTTATTTTTGATTCATAATTTTTAATGATCTTGCATTCATCGATATTAAAGCGCTTGTAGATCAGCCGCAACTTCCCGACGTTATCAGGATCAAAATCACGTAATTGTTCGATTGGTAATTCGGTGAGAGCAATAAAATATTCAACTTCCACATACACCCTGAATTTCATAAGGGCATATTCTGAAAAATAATTATCTAACTCGCTTACTTTCGACTTATAGCGGCCGTCAACAGGAGATATGCTCAGCAGCTCTGTTTCGTTCATGTTTATTTTTTTACAAATTTAACGAATAATCAAGAAAGCGCCGGATCCCTTGCTGTGTGCAAGTTTATGAGACGTATAAAATTCAGTTGATTGTATCAAACCGTATTTCACGCATGCATTTGAAATGGCCCTTCGGACATTTCTCGAAACCGATTTTCGAACAAGGCCGGCAGCTGAGGCCGTTTATTTCAAGTATTTTATGAGCACTGCGTTGTTGCTGCAGAGATGCTGTATTTCCGAAATACGGATACATCCCGAATTCAGGAATTGTATTCCCCCAAATGGAAATGATGTCTTTTTTTAATGCAGCTGCGATATGCATCATTCCTGTATCGTGTGTATATATTTTCTCTGCCTTTTCAATTAATGATGCGGATTGATTGATGGAATATTTTCCGCAGGTATTTAAAATTGTTTGTTTGGACGCCGCAATAATTTCTCCGTTTTGAAAATCTTCTTTTCCGCCGATCAGCAAAATCGGCCGGTTGATTTTACTGCATAATTCAATCAGTTTTTCATTCGGAAGTTTTTTAGTGTAGTGCAATGCTCCGATCACAACGGCAGTAAAACCATTTTGAAAAGAAACGGGCAATGCAGAAACATCTGCAATTTCATTTGCGGGAATAAAATAATCAAGACCTTTTCCATCATTCACAATTCCTAATTCGTTTGCAGCATCCAGATAGCGGTCCACAATATGTTTTTCAGGAAGGCGGTTGATCTTTAATTGCACCATCAGCCATTTTTGAAAATTTATTTTTTTGAATGAGGAGGATGGAATATTCAGATTGTTTTTAATCAGGAATGTGCGCAGGTTATGGTGCAGGTCAATTACAAGATCGAATTTTTCTTTTGCAAGAGCATCCATCAGCACCGGCAATTTTTTATCTTCAAATACATGCAATTTTGTGATATACGGATTGGCTGATAAAATGGAAGCGTATTGTTTTTTTGTGGCATAATGAATTTCCGTTTCGGGAAATTGTGTTTTAATACAACGCAGCACAGGTGTTGTAAGAACGATATCACCGATGGAACTGAACCGCAGTATTAAAATCTTTTTGGGCATTCGTAAATTTGCCTCAAATATCTGAAATGTTAGGATTAAAATTGCCAACCGATCCACGCTGGGTGAATCTTGCAGAAAAAAGCCTTGCAGAAATTCTTACCGATCATGCATATTGCGAGCAAAAGGCGGCATCTTCCTGTATTTCGCTGATACAGCTATTTCCTGAAAATGAACGTTTGGTTGAAGAAGTGGCACCAGTGGTGACAGAGGAATGGGGACATTTCCGGATGGTGCTTAAAGAATTAAAAAGAAGAAATTTAAAATTGGGCCGTCAGCGGCCTGATCAGTACGTAAATGAATTAATAAAATTTCAGAAGAAAGGCGGCAGCCGCGATCAGCAATTACTCGAACGATTATTAATGGCGGCTTTAATTGAAGCAAGAAGCTGCGAACGATTCAGACTATTAAGTGAAGGATTGGAAGACAATGATCTTCGAAAATTCTATCACGAATTTATGGTGAGTGAAGCGGGTCATTACAGGATGTTTATTGATCTTGCAAATGCATATCTCGGAAAGGAAAAAACAAAAACACGCTGGAGTGAATGGCTGGAGTATGAGGCGGATGTAATGAATAGACTCGAAGTGAAAGGAGAGAGGATGCATTGAAACCGGTCAGCAGTTGGCAGTGGGCAGTCGCAGTTGCTTTATCCTTAATACTTGTTACCTGATACAAAATGAATATTCCTCTTCAGCCCATCAAACTTTGTTCTTTTCACCGCTGAATTTTTAAATAATTCTTTAAATATTTCCTCCGTCATTTCCATCCACCCATTATTATTTAAATGCATCAATTCACTGGAAGGTTTAAATTTTTGTTCGGCATGTTGTTTTGAAAACCGGTTCCAGGGGCAAACATCCTGACAAATATCGCATCCGAATATCCAATTATCCATTTTGTTTTTAAATGTTTCAGGAATTAAAGCATCTTTCAATTCAATGGTGAGATAAGAAATGCATTTTGATGCGTCGATAAAGTAGGGGTCGTGCAAAGCATCTGTCGGGCAGGCATCGATACAGGCAGTGCAGGTCCCGCAATAATCTTTTATGGGGCCATCGTAATCAAATTCAAGATCACAGATTATTTCTGCAAGAAAGAAAAATGAACCGGCTTTCGGGTTGATGATATTTGTATTTTTCCCCTGCCATCCCAGGCCGCTTTTTTTTGCCCAGGCTTTCTCCAGAACAGGTGCTGAATCAACAAAAATTCTCGCTTGAAAATTACCGATCTCATTTTGTAATCCGGAAATTAATTCTTTCAATTTCATTTTGATCACATCATGGTAATCCTCACCAAATGCGTATTTTGAAATTTTAAAAGCTGCGTCCTGATGTTGTTTTTCCTCCGTAAAATAATTATACATTAAACTGATCACCGATTTCGCGCCCGGCATTAACAGAGTGGGATCTATACGCTTGTCGAAATGATTTTCCATATACTGCATTTTCCCATGGCGGTTTTGATGCAGCCAGTTTTCAAGTAAATGTGCCTCCTCTTCCAATTTTTCCGCCTTTGAAATTCCGCAGAAAGAAAAACCCGCAGCAGCAGCCAAATTTTTTATAAGATTTGTTTGTCCGGGAATTGTCATCGAACAGGCATGAAAAATTTTGCTATAAATTTTATCCCTTTATGCAACAGAAATCTGAAAAAATAATACGAAGCACTGATAAAATTCATTCCCTGATATTTGCGCAGGAGAAGCCAGTTGTATTTTAAAACACCCCATTTATTACCGGAGAGTGAAGATGCATATTTTCTGTAGCATGCAAGGCTTTGCTGAATTCCATGGCCTGTAATTCCGGTTTTGAGAATATTCAGCCACAATCCGTAATCCTGCCTTTTATAAATAAGCGGCATAAATAGCTTACCGGTTTTTTCCGTATCATATACACCTGTGAGACAACCGATCTGATTTTCGATCAATAATTTTTTGTATGTAATTACCGGCGGGCAAAAAATCGTCCTGCCGGTTAATTTTCCATTCTGATCTATCACATCATAATGTGAATAGCTCAAAGCATAATTATTTTCAAGCATGAAAGGTATCTGTACAGAAAGTTTTTCAGGTTTCCAGATATCATCGGCGTCCAGAAATGCAATAAATCTCCCGGAGGCCATTTCAATTCCTTTATTTCTTGCAACAGCCGGGCCGCTGTTTTTGTCAAGAGTTACAGCATGTATGCGCTCATCTCCCGCTGCAAAAGATTGCATTATTTTATCTGAATTATCGGAGGAGCAATCGTTGATCAGCCATAATTCCCAATTCTTATAAGTTTGCTGCAACACCGAATGAATAGTGCCCTCCAGGTATTTTTCTGAATTATAAACAGGTGTTATTATGGATACCAATGGCTCTGTCATAATCTTCGAAATTCACTGCTCCCAGCAAAAATCAATTTGAGAAATTTAAAAAATGATACTTCATTTTTATAGTGATCATATTTTTTTAAAGCAAAAATCAGGTTGACAAACGGGTATTTCCAGCCGTATGTTCTTGCAAATAAAGCCCCTTTACTTTTTATTAATGTATCCGTAAAATGTTTGCCCGAACTATGTGCCGCATGCGTAACAATATATTCCGGGATGAACAACACTTTTGCTCCCGAATTAATAGCCTCCGATAAAAAAATAAATTCTTCACCGGTCGGAAAATTACTGCCAAGCCCAAATCGTTCATCGAATTTTAATTTTGTTTGCAGCAACCAGGACCGTTTGATCAAAATCTCAATTGAGCTCACCTTTGCCGCTGATCTTTTTGAATGCTGATAACTTGTTGGCGGGTATTTTTTGTAAGGGAGGCCGTCGGGTGTTTTTGTCTGAAATGAAAATATTTCTGCATCCGGGAATTTTTGAATTGCATTGCGCAATATTTCGAAAAGATTTTTTTCAAACACACCATCATCATCGCATATCAGAACATAGTCGGAAATTGCTGCATATAAGCCCGTATTGCGGCTTAAACTTAATCCTTTGGTTGGGAGAGGGATGATTTTACAACCACGTGCATAGAATTCGTTGTAGATACCAGAATAATCAGATTTGTTTTCCGGCACAACCTGGTGCACAATAATTATTTCATCAGCTTCCACAGGCAAAGTATTTTTCAAATTAAAAATACCTTCATTTAAAGTCGATATGACAAGTCCGATCTTATTGTTCATTTGCATGTGGTCTGACAGCGATCAATCCTGCGACTAATATCAAAATTAATTCAATACCGGGTATGCGATGCCGGACTGCTGTTTCAAGGTCCTTTTCCACCGACCCGAAATAAAACAGAAATAGAATTGCAAGAACTGCCAGCCAGATATATTTTGATTTTAATTTATGCAAATTCAAAGCAAGCAGTAAAATGAGAATACCAATTACGATTAAATCTGCAAGCAGATCCAAATTATCTGTGAGTGCATAGCCGCTGAATACGGGTAACGGTGCGAGCAGAAATTGGGCCGCAAGTAAGCCTTCATCGCGGAACATTTCCGCATAATTGTTCCATTCCACCCGGCCGTATGTATAATTGCCCGTATCAAACAGAGTTTCATTGCGCAAGCCGGCAAAATATTCTGCATTTATATTGCGACTGTGCAACACAAACAAAGAAATGCATAAAATAAGAAATGTTCCGGCAAGAATATACATGCGTTTCCGCACAGAAAATCGCAACAGCAGAATATACAGCATCGCTAAAATAAAAAACGGAATAAATGCAAAGGAAAGCAGGCAAAGCACAATACCCCATGCGATAACAGGATAGATCTTTTTACCCAGCCTGAATTTCACAAGTGCATGGATAAAAATGCTGAAAGCAAACAGTACATAAATATCCCTCGACGGGGATGTAAAGAATAAATAAATGGCAGGATATAAAAGATTGAAAATAAAAAACACCTGGACGGCCCGGTCACTTTGCGGAAAGAGCAATTTAATACTGTCTGCAAAAAATAGCATCGACATTGAAAAGATAAGAAAAGAGATAAACATGAATATCACCACACTGTTGAGGCTGATCATATTGATCAAAATCGTGGCGTAATAAAAAGGAAGAATATTTTCTTTGCTTTCCTGCGGGTATTGCCCGCTTTGAATCATGCTGCTGTAAATCGAGCTGTCGTGCGCATGAGGTAAAAAATTAAATTGGGTATCCAGTATTACTGTGATAAATAAAAGCTGAAATTGCAGTAAAACAAGAAATCGTGTCTTTTTACTCAAATTAAAGCCCGCATCACTGATCCTTAAAATAAGAAATGATAAAATAATATTATAAACGAGATAGATCAGAAAATCGTACCAGTGAATTTCCTGGTAATAGAGTTTGTCCACGTTATTGCAGTTTAAGAATGCTTTAAGGCAAATATACAATATGCACCCGACGGGAGGTAATGCAGGGAATATGCAAATGTGCCGGATCTATTTCTTTTTCAGATAGCCATTCGGATTGGCCGTCATATAAAATTTCTCCCTTGATTTATCAATTTCGAATTCGCTGTTTATTTTCATGAAGTCCTCTATTGCTTCATACGGGCCGGGGCCGAATTCCGGAAATACCGGGTGTCCGTTCACATTGCTGTCTTCCACGATCATGTAATTTCCCTTCGTTACATATTTTGAGTAGATCTTCATTTCATTTAAAACATGATCGCGGGTATGGTCATCATCCAAAATTACGAGAACACTCTCCTTGTTTTTACTTCTTTCATCAAGAACGGCTAAAATTTCAGGTGCAACTGTTGAGCCGGTAAGATATGTAATGCGGGGGTGTTTGGGTTTATTTTCATAATCAACAATATCAATTGAAATGATCTCTCCTTTATTCATGAAATCCAAAAGGCAGGAAAGATATAATGCATTGCCACCTTTATATGTTCCGCATTCGATGATCAGATCGGGTTTTAATTCATAAAGCATTTCCTGATAAATCCAGGTATCGAAAGGAAATTTTTTAATATGCGTTCCCATAAAAGTGGATTCGGCCCAGGTTTTCCCAAACAGGAAAGAATCATAATACATGATATGAAACTGATCGACAATCGATTTTTCTTTTTTCGAACTCAAATATAATTTTCTGTAAAAAAGCCTTTTTAAATTATGATATTCAGATTTAAATCCCATTTTGGTTTTCGGTTTTATTATTTGATATGATTTTTTGAAGTGATGCAGGTTCGTTTTCAAAATCGCCTTGTAAGCCCTTGCTCACGGCAGAATTGAAAAGCAGGAACGTTTTGAGTTTCCCGTACATAATTGCTAGTATAAAAAGATAGCCGGTATACACGAACCTGTTTACTGCAAATATAAAACGGCTGGTGATAAAATATTGCTGTGTAAAAAACATTGTATTGCGCATCAGATAAAATAATCTGAATCTGTCCATTCTCAGGAATTTAGCGTTGCCGATTCCTGTACTTCGTTTATTTACAAACGGGATATCCAAATCTTGCACGATACATCCGGGAAGCAACAGTATATTGCCGTTATGTTTAACGTTCCGGTAGCTGAAATCAAAATCATCGGCATACGTAAAGAAACGCTTGTCGGGCATACCGTTCTTGAACAAAAGTTTTTTGTGAAAAAACAAACCACCATAGGGTGCACAGGGAATTGAAACAAATTCCCTGTCGGGTTTATTTTTTAATGTGCGTGGAAATATTTTTTTCGATAACCAGATATCCGGCCTGAATAAATTAAATCCGAGAAAATGATTGTTCAGCGGGAAAAATAAATTTGTCCGCAACCCTTTCGCTGCATTTTTCAAATAGGAGCGGTTCGGGCGCATTGCCAAAAGCATTGTATGCGATTCTTTTTCTTTCCCTTCGATTGTGTTCCAATATGCATACATTTTTTCCATGCATCCTTTTTCAGGCAGATTATCATCATCCAGCAACATAAGCAAATTTGCACGCGGCTGATTTAATAAATAACTGAATCCGAAATGAAAACCATAGGCAGATCCAAAATTCTTTTCCAGGTCGAGCACAACAATTTTATCAGATTGAAATGAATTGATTTGCTGTTTTACATTATAGTCGCTGTTATTATTTACAATGGTTATTTGCCGGAGCAGCGATTCAGATAATAATCCTCTCAATACCTGTTCAAGGTATTTCCACCGGTTGCCGTATGTTACAATGAGTACATCCACCATCGCTTATCTGGATTTCACCTGCCGCACAAGCCTGATGGCAGGAAATATCATGATGACACGCAGCATGCTTTTATTTTGTTCATGAAATACATTGCGTGTCCGTTTCACAAATGCATAGGCAAAATGATAGGCAAATGCATAACTTAATAATGTTGCAAGTGCAGAACCGTTTATTCCCATTACCGGGATCAACACAATATTTAAAATAATATTTGAAACTGCGCCGATTGCAGAATTGATCATCCAGTATTTTTGAATTCCTTCAATGATCAGCCACCTGTTTGCAACGGAACCCAAAAATATAAACAGCAAACTACCGATATGCAATTGCAGCACCACAGCTGAATCAACATATTCGGCGCCAAAAACAAAATGTGTTATGGGATGGGCGAATAATACAATTGGTAAAATTATCACCGCGGCAACAGCGATCAGCAAAATATAAGTCTGGCTTACTCTTGTTTGAAATGCCTGTATATTTTCTTTATACGAATTCACCAAGGCCGGATATAAGGAGCCGCCGATGATCCACGGAATGGAAACCCATGCTTCCGATAATTTCACGGCAGCTGCATACAAGCCGGTTGCCGCATCATCCATCATATAATTAATGATCACCTGGTCGATCTTGAGATAAATTGTAACCAGCATTCCGGAAAAAATCAAAGGCCACGATTCATTTAATAATGCCTTCGAATATTTTAAATTGAATTTCCACTTAAAAACGGATTGCTTCAAATAACGGTATTCGATGATCATGATGATCGCTACGATGGAAGAATCCAATATCATCAAATAAAAAAACCAAACGAGCGGATAATTAAGTGCTATGAATACCAGTTTTAAAACAGAAATGATCAGCAGAGAAATTAATTGAGCGATCACCGTAAATTTCGAAACAACTTTCGCCTGAAAATAAAAACTCACAACTTCAAACGATCTTGCTATCGGTTGCAACGATGCTATAAACAGGAAGAAACGCACATGTTCATCTTCACCTGTAACCCACGCAAGCAATACAACAACAAAGCATGCAACAACCGAACCTGCAACCCGTAACCACAATCCCGAGCCCATGATAATATTTTCGGTTTGCGATTTATCCAGAATATCTTTTACCATGATGGTGCCGATACCCAAAGAAGAAATTGCGAGGAAAATACCGATATAACTGATCACATAATTATAAATCCCATAATCAGCGGGCCCCATGTAACGGGCCATTAATGCACCCACAAATAATGCAACGATCATTTGCACACCGCGGGCACCGAGCAGCCATGAAGTATTCAAAAAATATTTCCGTGCACCGGCATCAGATTTCAGAAAATTTTTAAATCGCCTGATCATTGGATGTGCGCAAAATTAATTGAAACAAAACATATCGCAGCCTTAGTTATTCAGCGGGTTCTGCCGGTGACCATTCTTTCTGTTCTTTCTGAGAAAACGCAATGATATGATCTTTCTTCCTTCGTAGAGATTTCTTGAATAATATGCTTTGAGCACCACAAGCATAATGAAGCTCAAAAATGTTGCGAGTGCCGCTCCATTGATTCCGAAATCAGGAATTAGAATAAAATTGAAAAGAATATTGGTGAAGGCAGTCAGGATGGTTGCTTTAACAACTGCAAAATCGTTTTTGCGAACGTATAAAATATAGTGGAAAATAAGAGATACGTTGAATACCATTTCTGCAGCGACAAGTAAAATGAAAGATGATAAATGGACGAGATAAGATTCTTTATTGATCACAAATTCGAGTACCGGATACATGATGGCACCCAGGATCAAAACAGCGAAAACATTATAAATCAAAATACTTTTTGCAAACCTGTTTATCGTTGTCTGATATTCAATATTGTTTTTGTGAAATGTATCAATTAAAATAGGTGAGAAGATGATGATCGTAGTGGTATGCACAAAAATTTCAATCATATTCGCCATACTCGCATAGAAGGTATAAATACCCACCATATCTTTTGAATGATAATAAGCGATGAAATACCTGTCGGCCATTTCAATAATTTTGAAACTGATGGTGGCGACAAAATAAATCAGGCTGACCTTGATCCCTTTTTTGATCCAGTCCCAGTTTACGGGAATTCCTTTTGCTGATTTAAAATGAATCCTTGACAATAAGATCACAGCGGTAATAACGGCACTTGCGCCGCCGCAGATCCAAAACACCAAAGTGCTTTTAAATGATTTCAATTCATCAAAATGCAAAAACCAGGCAGTGAGTAAAACGTACGACCAGAGGCCGGTCCGCAGAAATAAAATCACATTCGCAGCGATCGGCCTTTTGAATAACACAAAAGTGCGGTAGGTTTCCTGCGCTAAATGTTCAAATAATAAAATAATATAAAAAAACACTGCAAGTTTCGGTTCCATCACCCGAAATGCAAATAATAAGTAGAGCAGCGGAAATAAAATCGCATAGCTGATAAGATAAAAAACAAATTGATCCCGTAAAAATGGTTTTCTGTTTTCAATCGGATAATCCAGTATGGTGCGTGTTGAATACGTATAAAAATCCAATCCTACGAGATAGAGGGAAAGTGAAATACTTGTTGTAAAAATCCCCCATTCACCCATTTGCGCATCAGTGAGATGTTTGCCGAGAAAAATGATGAAAAAGAATTTTCCGCCAAGTGTAAGTCCGCGGATAAATAAATTGATTGAAGTAACCTCGTTGCCGCTCGTAAAAGGTTTTTTTATTCCGGATAAAAATTTTGCTGAGGTCGACTTCATATCTGGAGCAGAGCGGCTGTTGTTTTCATTGGGTTTTTCAAGGGGGTAAAATTACATCATTCCCTTTGTTCCTAATCTGCTGAAATAGATGATCAAAACGGCAACAACCGTTGCAGTGAGTCCGAATGCATATCCTGCCCCGCATGTATACCATAAAAAACCCGCCATCGTGCTCGCCACCAGGGCACATACACTCGATAAGGCGGCGTAGGTCCCGATTGCCGTGCCTGTTTCCCCGGGCACAACAAGGTTAGATATCCATGCTTTTGCAATTCCTTCGGTGCAGGCTGCGTATAATCCGTAAATCAAAAAGAGAATCCAGTAAATGAAGGGTTCGGAATTTATCGCAAATCCGGTGTAAACGATTCCGAATAAAATCAAACCGGTAATAAATATTTTTCTGATCCCGAATTTATCTGCAAGCATACCAGCCGGTATCGAAAAAAGCGCATAAGCAAGATTGTAAAATATATATATTGTGATCACAACGGTATCTGAAATACCCGCTTCTTTCATTTTTAATAAGAGCAGAACATCTGAACTGTTTACCAGTGCAAAAACGAGTAAACCGATCAATAAGCGGCGGTAATTTTTATCTGCTGCAGAAAGAGGAAGTATTTCACCTGAAACTCCGGATTTATTTTTGCCAAATGCATAATGTAAAAATGTAAAGAAATGGATCTTTTTGTTTTGCGGTTGTATTTTTTTCTCCTTTACATAAAATGTAAATAATACCGCAATGATTCCCGGAATAAATGCGATCAGAAATAGATTGCGGTAATCGCCGGGATAAAAATATAAAAATAATAACGCGATGGATGGGCCGAGTACTGCACCGAATGTATCGAGACTGCGATGAAAGCCGAATACCCTTGCTTTATTTTCTTTATTTGTTTGGGAAGATAATAATGCATCTCTCGGAGCCGTGCGCAACCCTTTTCCAAATCTGTCGATGGTGCGTGAAAAAAATACCCAGACAGGATAGGTGAACAGTGCCATCATCGGTTTGGAAATCGCACTTAGAAAATATCCAAGACGAACAAATGGCAAACGCTTCTGCTGCACATCTGATAATTGACCGAAATAGCCTTTGCTTAATCCAGCGATCATTTCTGCAAATCCTTCGAGCAAACCAATTAATAAAACGGAAAAGCCGATTGTTTTTAAATAGACCGGCATGATGGGATACAACATTTCACTCGCCATGTCTGTAAATAAACTGACAAGGCTTAAAACAAGAATGGGTCTGGTGATATAAGGGAAATATCTTCTCAACGACAAATTATTTCTGCAATTTAATATTTTCCAGGCTTATTTTTTCATCACCCGGTTTGTAAGGCATATAGGTGACGATAAATTGCAGCATTTCATTCGTTGTTTTCATACTGTCGAATTGTTTGCCGCGATCAATAATTACCTGCGGCGGAAAATACGGGTTGTTCGGATTTGATTCGGTATTATCAAAAGTTCCTTCCACATGAATTACCGAACCACCGGGAATTTTCAAAACATTTTTGTACGTATAAAAATATTGCCATCTGAAATCCCAATGATTTATTCTGATCATCGGAATTGTATCCTGTAAGGGTGTGATCGCATAAGCGAGGAATGATTTTCCGAGTAAATGCATATGCGGATTTACGGTGAGCACACTCATATCTTCCTGCACAACATAATCGATTGTAAATGTTTTTATTTCATTTGCGGGTATCACAAGATTCGGTTTCACCGGTGCTACGCCTAATGAGCCGAGTAATATTTCATAGGTTGGCCTTTCAGGTGCAGCATGCATGAAAAAAATATTGAAATGTGCATCATGATCAAATGTATCAACTGCACTTGGGCCGAAATGCAGGTCGTTGATAAAAAATGCACCTTGTTTACTCATACGAAATCCGCCGATACCGGAAGGATATATTGACGGTGAAACACCCGGTAAATAATTGCATACCAATGGCACAAGTGATGGAACGGAACCGTCGTCGTTCAGATTATTCATTTCTTTTTGCACCTGCATTGCATCTTCCGCAAGATTTGTCGGTATGATTTTATTTCCTGCAAATACATCTTTCTTTTTTCCGGGTTGATATTCGATCAGATTTGCATTCATATGATGCGTAAGTTTTTTATTACCGGGAATAAATTCAATTGTTTTTACAAATTTATCTTCCGGAATTTCATAAGGCACTTTCACCAGAAAAAAATGATCTTTATTATCACCCGTTAATTCAATATCCGGAAAATCAATTACCAGATCCGGTTCACCAATCTGTGAACCGGTTGCAATGCCGCTTGCATAAACGGGCGGTGGCAATACATATAATGAATCACCATACGGGCATTTATCATCCACCCATTTTCCGATCATATCAATTTCCATTTGTGATAATATGCGCTCACCTGCAAAATGCACATATGCAGGATCGGCCGGCCAGGGTGGCATAAATCTGCTCTGCGTAACTTTTTTTAATGTTTTTGCCTTGCGCACGATCTCTTCATAATTTGTAAAGGAGAATGGCCCTGCAGAACCCGGCCGGTGACAAGGTGTGCAATTTGTATAAATAATCGGTAAGATGTGTTCCGTGAAAGTAATTTGCTCCGGTAATTCTGATTCGGATTCTTTTGCTTTTTTATCGCAGGAAATAATAATCAGCAGTCCTAAACAAATAAGAACTGCACGTTGATAATTTATCCTGCCATTTCCAAAATGCATATTGCGAAAATAATGTATTCCTGCATAATTGAAGCTGTTCAACTTTCTTTTCAATGTGTGAAACACCTGGTTTTTACACCACAGATTACACGGATTTGCACAGATTGTAATTCATTTTTTTCTGCGACTTTAACTTGCTTGGTTTCTTTGCATGAAATTTTCAATACTCAATAAAACAGCCCACCGCCGTTGTTTTTTTCACCGGAACCGGAATATGATTCTCCACGGCATTTAAGGCATCCAATAAATAATGTTCCGTTATCACCTGCCTTTTTTGCCCGAGATCCACTGCCCAATTATCGATGGCACCGGAATACAGGATCTCATTTTTTGCATTCAATAAAAATACTTCCGGCGTAGCCGTTGCACCGAGTAATTCAGCGAGATCATTTTTCGCATCAACATAAACCTGCGGATGGATTTTATATTGATCAATGAACTCAACTATATCCAGCCTGCCGAAATTCGATTTCGGTATCACAACAAAATTTCTGATTTTATGATTTACGGAATCCAGGTGTTGCGTGATCTCATTTATTGTCTTTGTATAATTTTCACTCAGCGGGCATTGCGGTGATAAAAAGAAAATGAGCAGATATTCATCCTCCTTTATTTTGTTTTGCTCATAAATTTCTCCATTCGGGTAAGTCAGTTTCACGGTGTAGATATTTTTCTTTTCACAGGAAGTAAAAAGAAGGATAAGCACCATGCAAGAAATAAATTTCATTTACAAGCCATTACTTTTTAAGATCAGGTTGCATAATTTGTACAACATACGTGCACCAACAATCGCATTCCATTCTGTTTTTCCCGGTGCCACTTCCACCAGATCGAAGCCGATTATTTTTCTGTCTGACCGGATCAATTCATTAATTAAATAAACTGCCTGTTCAAATTCGAGTCCGCCCGGAACCGGGGTGCCGGTATCAGGACATAATTTCGGATCCAACCCGTCGATATCAAAACTGATATATACTTTTTCGGGCAATTGAGATACAATTTGAGCGCAGATCTGCTGCCATGAAATATTATTGTATTGACCGTGCTTTAATTCCTGATCGAAATAAGTTACAATACGGCGATTTGAATTATCAATCACATTTATTTCATCATCACAAATATCTCTTACACCCACCTGCACGAGTTTTTTTACATTTTCAATTTTCAATGCATTGAACATAATGCTTGCATGCGAATAGGTAAATCCTTCATAAGCATCACGCAAATCGGCATGCGCATCAATTTGTAAAATGCCGAAGCCGCCGTGTTTTTCTGCAAGTGCCTGCATATATCCGAGCGGTGTGCTGTGATCGCCACCCACAAGTCCGACCAGTTTGTTGTCGTTTAATGCAGCAATTGTTTCTTTATACACGAATTGATTTAATTGTTCGCTTGCTTTATTTATTTCATCGAGGCCCTTTTCATTTTCTTTTCCTTTTTCAAGCGCTTTAATATGTTGTTCGGCCAGCTTGCGGGCTTCCGCACTTTTTTTCTTTAAGGAAGAAGATATTTTTTTCGTAAAAATTCCCTGTTGCCAGCCTGTCGGGTTATCATTATCGTATAGATCAATTTGCGTGGATGCTTTCATAATTGCATCCGGCCCTTTTGCAGTTCCGGCACGATAGGAAACTGTCACTTCCCAGGGCACCTGCACAAGCACCAGTTCCGATTCTTCATAATTAAACGGCAGGCCAAACATCTGGTTATTCGCCACACCCACACCGCTGGCATGAAATGCCGCAATTTTTTCCGCTCTCGATTCTTTTGGATTCATGGCGCAAAGATAAAAAATTGATGAGCGGATTTGACGATTAGCAGATTAGTTGATTTATTGATTAGAAGGAGAAAGGAGTGATAAGTGATATCGCCTCGTCTCCATACTCAATACTCACTACTCAATACTCACTACTATTTCCTAAATTTATAGTATGAAACAAATGCTCCTCCTCTTTATTGTTTTATTTTCCATGAATGTATATGCAATTCCTGCAGGTGGCGACCCGCCTGTTGCGGATTATTCTTATTATATCGAATTTATAGGTGCAGGTGCTGAAGTGTATTTTTTAAATGAAAGCACAGACGGCGAAACATATTTCTGGGATTTTGGCGATGGCGGCACTTCAACAGAATTAAATCCCGTGCATGCTTATGCAGAGCCGGGATTGTTCATCGTTTGCCTCACAACAACAAATGATTTTGGCTCCGATACTTTTTGCGATACGATAAATACTTATTATGCACCCGGTGCAGATTTTAGTTTCAGCGGTGACCCGACAGTTATGTTCACTGATCTTACAACGAATTATCCAACAAGTTGGGATTGGTTTTTCGGCGACGGCGAAACATCTTCTGAAGAAAACCCTGTTCATACTTATCTGGAAAACGGACTTTATTCGGTTTGCCTTTCTGCAAATAATCCGGGCGGCACGAGTTATACATGTAAACTGGTTGCGATCAGCAGTTATATGCCGCCGGTTGCCTTGTTTGAATTTTCCGGCGATCCGCTCGTTACATTTACGGATCTTTCTACGCTATCACCATTTGAATGGTTTTGGGATTTTGATGACGGCGATACGAGCATTTTGCAAAATCCGGTGCATTTATTTTTAACAAACGGAATATTCAATGTTTGTTTAACTGCCGCAAACGGCGGTGGTTCAAATACGGTTTGTGAAGACGTGGAAATTGTTCTGGCGGTCCCGCCACCTGTTGTGGAATTTACTTATTTAATCAACGGACTCGAATGTGCATTTGTAGATATTTCATTAAATGATCCGGTGGAATGGTATTGGGATTTTGGAGATGGAAATAATTCAACAGAACAAAATCCCGTGCATGTGTATGAGGAAGCAGGTGTGCATACGGTTTGTCTCACGGCTGCAAACGAAGGCGGCGAAAATACGACCTGCAAAAATTTATTTTTCGAAAGCGGTATTCCTGAAAATAATTTGCATCAATTTCAATTGTCGCCGAATCCTGCTAATGATTATTTAATCATTCAGCCGGATGCAGAAATAAATATCTCTCAGATAAATATTTACGACTTCACCGGAAGGCAATTAAAAACATTCGGTTCAGGGATCACTAAAATTTCAGTTTCCGATTTACCGGAGGGGAATTATATATTGAAATGCATAGGTGAAAATGGTGAGGCAGGTGTGAAGAGATTTAGTGTGATGCGGTAAAAAAAACAATTCAATTTCGAACAAATTTTTATTATGACAAGCATTTTTAACCGCAAAGCCGGAAGACGCAAAAAGGAGTTATAATTAAAAACATGAATTTTCAAATTACTGCCTTTGAGGTGAATAGATCAATGCGAAAAGCAGGCGACTAAAAACCCGTAAGTATTATTGGTGCCTTTGCGATTTCCCGTCTTTGCTGTAATCATTTTGAGAAACAACATAAAATTAATTTTTAAAAGTAATATCATTTATTGCTCTTCCTGGTGAATCATGGTTTTCGAAATTGATCCCGCATATGATTGCCTGGTTCATGCGGTCATATAAATTCGAAGAAAGCCGGTCGTATTCCTTTCTTATTCCTTCTTCCTTAAATCCGATATCATTCCATGAGCCCATGCCGCCGAAAACAAATGCATTACCGGCACCATAGAGCAATTGACGAGCGATGAGTGGGTGATTTTTTTGTACGAGCATATCCCGACGATGAAATAATGCTTCCGGATTTTGCGCATCCAGAGTGCGGATTGCCCGTTCAAACCAGTCGGCCCAGAAATCTAATTTTTGCGATAGCGCAAATGTTTTGATATCGTGAAGTGCAGCATGCAATTTCCCTTTTATTTCAACCGGATCAAATTGCAGATTTATTATTGTAGTCTGCATTTCTGATCTTATATAATACACGGTCCAGATTTTTCTGTCCGGATCATTTTTATTTGTCACCTTCCAATTGTTGCTCCAGAAATCGGATGTATTTTCAAATATCGTTTCGATCATCCAGGTGCCGCCACCGCCGACAAATGCTGCAGACTGAAAATCTTTTGCAAGCGTTTGTTTTTCTGACGGTGCATAATAGAGCCGAAGCTTTTTGCAATTATTTTTTTTTAATTGCTGCAACCATTCGACCGGGTTCGCCGCATATAATTTTTTATTTGGATTACCTGTTTGGTTTTGCAGTTGTTCTTCAGAAAATAATACATTGTTGCAAAATTGGAATGCCAGATTTTCAGGATAGAATTTAAATAATTCACCTGATTGTAAAAAATCATTTCCGAATGAGATGAGAGAAATACTTTGATCAACAGGGCCTGTCATACGGATATTTGTTTATCACAGGTTTGCATGGAGAGAAAATCTGCCTAAAAGCATTTCTTATTTTCTTTCCTTCTTTGCCTGAATAATTTTTATTTAATCCTTTCAATTTCTGTCAGCGTAATCGGCACGCCAACCATTCTTACATTCGGCGGTATTTCAGAAATCACACCTTTAAATTCCACACGAATTCCCTCCACCCTGAATTCCGCAGATAAATTGCTTGGAAAATAATCCTTCATTTCACTTAATTGATTTGTGCCGTGAATGATCCAGGCTTCACCTTTCATCATCACAGTTCCCTCCATCATAGGAATTTTGTCAGGCGGTACCGGAATATTTTCTTTGGGATTTTCTTTTTGGATATCCTGAATTGTATCGGTTGTTGTAATTACAGTATCTTCTGCAGATGTTGAGGTGGTATCCACGCTTTTATTTTTGCAGGACATTGCAACAACCAACAAGAGTGTAACGATGACGGAAGGCATTCTTTTCATTTTATCACTTTGTTTCAAAATTAAGCATTCGTATAATAATCCACAGTCTGTACTATCCGTGTAAATCTTTACTCAATTTTCATTGTAAGCGAAACAGGTGCATGGGAATAAACGCCTGAAACCGAACTGAATAGAGATGGATTAAGCCATCCCGCTTTTAGCGCATATTTCTTGCGGCTCAGCATACAAAAGCCACGGATGAAAATATTTTTACTTGCACTTATTCCCGGATTCATATTTACTTCCTGCAGTTCAACGATGGTTTTCAAACCGGTCGTGATGGATTGCTACACACTTGCATCGCCGGTTGCAGATGATATTTATCTGATCATTTACGACAAACGTGAGAATAAGGAATATTCGGATGAATTAAAAGATGCATTGGTGAGTTGCCTGAATACAAATTATAATGTAATCTTATTAAAAGAAGGGCTAACCGACGTATTGCAGACTTACTATACATTGGATATTGAAGAATACGAGGCCTGGTGTGAAAATGATTATTGTAATGCCCGGACAAAAATTACCATTACATGTTATCAGAATAATGAAGCCCGCTCGGTTCCGATTAATAAAACAGTGAATATGGTGAATACATTTAATGAAGCAACCGCCATTGAAGCACTCCAGAATTCGTTGAATGAAGCAATTCGCTCAACCGTAAATTATATTGCCATAGCGAGATAAAAAATACTGCGATTTGTAAATGAAAATAAAAACCTGCTGAGTGAGTCCTTACTCCTTCCAAATTCAGCTCCGCCTTAAGCGCACTTAAAATAATTAATTGACTATTATTTTTTGAGATTGGGCCAGTTCCGGAAAATGAAGATCATACATTCTCACAATAAACATCCCCTGTAAATTTGCCGGCACATAATACGTTAGGTTTCCTTCCGGGATTTTAAATTCTGAAATTTCCTGCCCAGCTAAATTGTAAATTCCAACCTGTGCTTCTTCGTAATCTGAATTAAATAGAAGTGTATGGCCGGATTGCACAAAAGATAATCCGGGTTCCACGGCATTATTATGTACGGAAATTATTTCAGATAAAGCTTCGTATCCGTTGATATCCTGCTGACGCAAACGGTAATAATTTATTCCGGGAGCAGGTCTGGGATCATAAAATACATAATCGTGATTCATGGTACTGTAACCCGAACCCTGAACGATGCCGATATCACTGAAAGCATATCCATTTTCACTTCTTTCTACATAAAAGCAACAATTATTAAATTCTGTGGCTGTCGACCATTTGATTTGAGTTGATACTGTATTTTGTTCATGTATTATTGCTGCGCTGAAATTGTAAAGTGTAACCGGCAATAAATCCATTTCTTTCAGCGAAACATCATCGATATAATAATACGCACCCTGCGATCCGAATGGAACCGGTTGATATGTAGTGGCTGCATCAGGTTTTAAATGACCGATTGTGAGATATTGTTCACCACCTGTTGCAGTGTATGTTCCTGAAATGAAAGTCCAGTTGAGTGTATCTGAAATTACCGATCCAAAGGGATTTGCAATTTGCGGCAAAGGTGCACCTGCAAGCATGCCGGTTCCTGCAGCCGTTGGAGCAGTTGCTGAAAAATAAACACCGAGATCATCAATGGCAGTATTCGATTTATTATGCAAAACAACGTACATCGAAAATGCATAATTTGTTCCTGCGGTCAATGGAGAAACTAATTGCACTTGAATAAATTCACGATAGAGTGTTCCTGAAAATGTATAAATGCCGGCATATGCATCACCACTGTGCGGCGACTGATAACCGGTTCCGTTTTTAGGTACTCCTGCAGGAAAAGGATTTGCACAAGCATTCATATAATCAGGTGATGCCGTGTTCGGATCAACCCATGTTGAAACAAAATCTTCAAATTGTGAAAAGCCAACCGGGCAGACTGCAATTGTTTCAAATCCATTATTCGGAACAAGTTCGGCCTGCGCATAAATTTTATGATCAGGGCAACAGGCGCAAGATGCGCAAATACATATCAGCAACCATTTTTTCATCCCGGTATTTCATTAAGCAATGAAAGAGGCAGATGGTTCAAACATTCTAAAATTAATAAGGGCTATTGTTAAAATATTGCTTCAATATGTTAAAGTAGTTTGCAGCAATGCAATAATTGAAGAAAAGTGGTGCAATTTGAAATAATAAACAATGCATTTATTTTTCATATTCAGCTTCACAATAATTACCGATGCCGAGTGGTAATGTGCTCCAGCTGTCCTGACTTGTTTTTCTGTAGAAAATGCGGTTGCCGATCAATCCGGCACAAAACAAAAAGTTTTTTTCTTTTTCCGGTAGTTCGAGGATCCATTCGAGTGAAATAATAAAATCGTGATCAACGGAAATATCATAAGGTTTGAGATCAAGTATGATCTGTTTCTGATCACGTATCACTTTTACATACAATGGAATGGATTGCAAAATTGCACCTGGTTTCCCATCTTCAAAATCGTAAATATTCACTCTGAATAAAATTGAATCATAATTACATTTGGCAATATTGAATACCACCGTTTTTAAAAAATAAGTTCTGCCGTGTTTCACTTTCATAACCGTTCCCAATTCGGAACCAAGATCATCTGATGTAAATCCTGCACTGATATTCGGGCTGTTGAATGCATTTCCGATCCGAATTGTTTTTGTATCGCGGGGCCTGATAATTACTTCAGCAAATTCATTTATATTTTCAGAGAGATAGAAATTTTTTCCGGCTGCACATAATTCTTTAAAATCGGAAACTTTATAAAATTGCGGCTGGTAGCCGATCATGGATAATTTCACCGTATCGTTGTTTAAAACATCAGGCAATACAATCATAAATTCACCGCCGGGTTGTGCAACTGTTCCTGTTCCTCTGTTGAGTACGCCGATGCTCACATAGGGGAGCGGTTGATTCGTAGCGGCGTCGTAAATAATTCCCGAAAAGGTTTGGGAAAAGATATGTCCGGAAATGAAAATCAATAAGATTAAAAAACAATAACGCATCATACTTTTTCCTGTGTCGTTTGAAACTGTTTTTTTGTTACAAATCTACTCTCAAAAAAACTGGTTATATTGCAAACAAAATTTACTGCATGACCCGATCCAATAAATTGACAATGTTTATTCTGATTGCAATGGCGCTTGGTATACTCACAGGTATATTGATCCACGGTTCGGTCAGCAATACGGATGAGTTGTCAAAAATTGCGAAAAATTTTTCTATCGTCACGACGGTTTTTCTCAATTTGATTAAAATGATCATTGCACCGCTCGTATTGTCAACCCTCATCGTTGGTATTGCGAAACTCGGCGACCTGAAAGCAGTAGGGCGCATTGGCGGTAAATCGCTGATCTGGTTTATTTCTGCATCGTTAATTTCTCTGACACTCGGCATGTTGCTGGTAAATTTATTTCAACCCGGGGCGCATATGCATTTGCCTTTACCCGCAGAAAATGCAGAGAGTGGTGTTGCGAAAGATGCGATGACGCTTGAAAATTTCATCACACATATTTTTCCAACCAGTGTTTTTCAGGCGATGGCATCCAATGAAATCCTGCAAATTGTTGTCTTCAGTATTTTTTTCGGTGTTGCATGTGCTGCAATCGGAGAAAAAAGTGCACCTGTAATTAAAGCGCTGGATGCAGTGGGCCATATTATGCTGAAGATCACTTCTTATGTAATGAATTTTGCACCCTTTGCGGTTTTTGCTGCAATGGCTTCCGTAATTACGGTAAAAGGCTGGGAGGTACTGATCACATACGGATTATTTATGGGAGAATTTTATTTCGGATTATTGTTGCTGTGGGGCATTTTATTTCTTGCAGGATTTTTACTCATCAGGCAGCGTGTTGTTACTTTAATGCGCAGAATAAAAGAACCGTTTTTAATTGCATTCTCCACTTCGAGCAGTGAAGCCGCATTCCCGAAAATGATAGAAGAACTTGAACGGTTTGGCTGCAATAATAAAATCGTAAGTTTTGTTTTGCCTTTAGGTTATTCATTTAATCTCGACGGCAGTATGATGTATATGACCTTTGCAAGTTTATTTATTGCACAATGTTATGGCATCGATCTTTCCACGGCCGAACAGGTAACAATGCTGCTTACACTTATGATCACGAGTAAAGGGATCGCAGGGGTGCCGCGGGCAAGTCTGGTGGTAATTGCGGGAACAATTGCCTTATTTGATATTCCGCAGGCGGGACTGGTTTTATTGCTTGGTATTGACACCTTCCTCGATATGGGCCGCAGTGCAACAAATGTGATCGGCAATGCAATTGCTACTGTTGCCGTGAGCAAATGGGAGAAAGAACTTGAGCATTAAACAGATGCAGCTGATTTTTTAGGGGCATTTTATCTCCTGTGGTAAGTTTAAGCCGATATGTCTTTTTTATTTTCAGGTTCCATGGTTTAATTTTGAATTGCCCTGCTGAATTTGAATTTCTGATTTTACATTTGAAAACTTTATCATGCGAAAATTACTATTCTCCGGTTTTGTTTTAATTATCATTATGTGCACTTCCTTTCAGCAAGCACAATTTATTAATTATACAAACGGGCAAAAACATTTTGAATTTAATTCGGCGAACGGCATTTTAACCGGCCATTTTATTGCCTATTATGAAAACGGTAATAAAATGATTGAAGGGAATTTCAACAACAATCAGAAAACCGGCGACTGGAATGTATGGAATGAAAACGGTGCACACGTCGCCGCAAGGTCGTATAAAAATAATTTTTGCTATACCGAAGGCGAATTTCCTTTGCAAAATACAACACCCAAAGAGAATAATTTTTTATTACCCGGCACCGTGTTGCAACCCATTCCGGATTTAAATCCAAAAGACATTTTATTTCAGAAAGAGATTTGGCGGACAATTGAGAATTCAAATTTGAACACGCTTTTATTCCGTGATCAGGCAATCCTCGAAGCGATCATACAAGCATTGAATGCCGGACAAATAACGGCTTATACAAATGATGATTTAAATGTTCCCATGTCGGCCAGTCAGGTGGGTGCATTGAATGTAACGGCGATAAATGCCTTGCATATAAAAGAAGTGTTTCTGTTTGATGCCCGGCGAAAAACCGGAGAATACCGCATTCTTGCAATAGCACCCGCCGGAGAAATTGGCGGAAAGGAGGATGCTGTTTGCTGGTTGAATTATGCTCAAATACGTGAAATATTATCTTCCGTACCTTTAAAAAATTCTGCATTGCCTTCTTTTATTCAAAATGCGGAGCAGGTATTTTTTTACCGCTATTTCGGCAGCCGGATCTATAAAGAATCGAATATTTACAACAGGGCCTTGGCTGATTACTGCAAGCCTGAACATCTTGAGGAAGAATCCATCAAAATCGAATTATCGCTGATTGAAAGCGAATGCAGGTTGTGGAGCAGGACCAATGAATAAGGCAGTTTGAAATAAATCAGATGCCCGCAGCAGATTTGTGAAATAAGCCGGAATTTGCATCGTTTGTCATATGGATTTCAAATTATCCGGTTCATCAAAAAGCCACAAACACACTGATTATTTTTACAACATGGCAACGCATCCCCGTGTAAAAAATGCTTTTCCTTTTTCTGCTGCACCTGTTCGGTGGTTAATCACCGTTTTTATATTATTCATCGCATGTTCATCAAATAAACCACCGGTAAAAAAACCGGAGCTGCCTTCCAATATCAATTATTTGGAAGAAATTAAAACAAGAGAAGAATTTGACGCTTTAAAGGGTGCTCCGCTTGATGATAAATATGCCGACGATGAAGCAATAAAAATTATTTATGATATCAGGGCGAAAAAACTATATTTCATTCAATCTGAAAAATATATGTTCCATTATGCATTTTGTTCGGAAGTGCTGCATTATGGATACGATCTCGGCACATTCAATACGATAAATTATGCTTCCGGCGCAGGCCGTCAGTATTTGATCGGCACGCTTGATTATTTTTCAAAGGCCGGATTATATGTGCTTGAATTCAGTGGTTTGGATATCAGTAATTCGGTTGATATCAGATTATTATTTGATGAAGTGAAGAAGCATACATTTTTCGGGAATGAATTGAAGCTGCTGGTGAATTCTTCAAATCTCCTGATGCTGAAATACACATTACAGGATCTGCCCTTAATTTATCCGGATGTTTTATTCGGCGGTCAAACCTACCAGGGTGTAAGCGAAGGAACAGCATACGGGTATTTGCGGCGCTTTGACGATCTGCAACACAATATGGACAGTGTTGAGAAAACCGATATTCTTTTGATTCATGAAAATCCGGATCAGTTGCCATTATGTGCGGGAATTATTACAACGATCAATCAAACACCGCTCAGCCATATCAATATTTTGGTGCATAACAGAGGCACACCTTGCATGGTGCTTGTAAACGGTTGGGAGAATGCATTCATTGATTCTTATTTAAATCAACCAGTTAAATTATTTGTTTCGGTTGATTCCTTTTCCATTACCCCTGCAACAGATGAAGAAGTGCGCAAATATGCAGCAAAAGCTTTTCACCAATCGACAAGCGCACCGAAATCTGATATTACGTATAAACGCATTACCGATATACAATATATTTCGAAGCATTCGGCAATTTTTGCCGGAAGTAAAGCTGCAAATTTCGGAGAGCTGAACCGCCTTGCTTCAAGCAGCAAACAATTCAACGTGCCCGAAGGTGGTTTCGTAATTCCTTTTTATTATTATTTCAAACATGTGCATCAAAAGGAAATAGATTCATTGATACATGTTCTGCAAACGAATCCGCAATTTCAAACAGACAATGAATTACTTTCTGCGCAATTAAAAAAAATAAGAAAGGCAATAAAAGATGCACCGATAGATCAGAGTTTATTGAAGGAAGTGGAAAATAAAATTAAAAGCGGAAATGCAGGCAGCAGGTATCGTTTCCGTTCTTCAACAAATGCGGAAGACATAAAAGGATTTAACGGAGCAGGATTATATGATTCAAAAACCGGTATTCCGGGCGATAGTTTAAAATCAGTTGAATCAGCAATTAAGGCAGTGTGGGCCAGCATCTATTCATATCAGGCATATAAAGAAAGAGCGGCTTTTGGAATTAATCAGAGCACAGTATATATGGGTATTTTAGTACACCGCTCATTTCCTGATGAAATTGCAAACGGAGTTGCTGTTACAACAAATTTATACAGATCTTATTTTCCCGGTTTTACGGTAAATGTGCAGAAAGGAGAAATAAGTGTTGTATCCCCTGAAGCGGGAATTGTTTGCGATCAGTTCGTTGTATTTTATAAAGGTGATATCGATGGATCGGAGGATACGACGATTTTAACCGATTATATAACAATGTCGAATCAGAATAATGGCGAACCTGTTTTGAATGATTATCAGACTGGAAAATTATATCAGGCCCTTCTTGCGATCAAGAATCATTATTTCTATTCAAATCTTACCATTGCATCTTATTATGATTTTGCATTGGATGTGGAATTTAAATTTGATGCGAATGGAAAATTATATATTAAACAAGTAAGGCCTTATTAATCGGGGAGGCTGAATAAATTATTTTCTTCATCACCTTCACCGATCTCTTCGTCCGCATCGTCATCTTCTGCACCCGGAATATCAAGATCATCACCGGAAAAATCCACCGGATAAATTCTTTTACCACCCGATGATTCATCCTGATCAAATTCTTCGTCCGATTCATCGAGCAGTTCAAATTCTTCATCGGTAATATCGTTCTCATTCTGCTCCGTTTCTTCCTCATCATCCATTGCATCATCTATATCCAGGCTGTTTTCCGGTACAGGCAATTCCATGATCAATTCTGAAGTATTTAAAACTGCCTCGTTTTTTTCCGGAACAGAATGTAATATCTCATCCGGTTCTTCAATAAGTTCTGCGTCCTTATTGAATATATCCTCCTTTGCATCATAATGCGGATATGCGGGGAATTTTTCTTTGTTTTTCGGATCTTGATTTTTCATTGTAAATCATTTCATAAAACAGCGGGAAATATCATGCCTGATTTTTCATCCGGCGCATTCAGAGGGCAAAAAAAAATCCCTCCGGAAAAGAAGGGATTTTCAATTAGTTTGAATACGCATTAAGGGAAAATACCCAGTGCGAGATAATCGCTTGCAATTTTATTAATGGCAACAACAAAAGCTGCTGTTCTTAAATTATTGCATTTTGTATTTGCTTTCCATTCATTGCGGATGGAATGATATGAATTGATCATTGTTTCTTCAAGACCACTTCTCACAAGATCAATTTCATCCGGCCCTTTGATAATTCTGTCCACTTCAACATCAGATAATTTCTTTCCCGTTAATTCTTCAATTGTATCAACTATCCGCATATTACTTCCCTGTTCAAATCGTTTTTGCAAACGGCCGAAACGCACGTGCGATAAATTCTTCAGCCATTCGAAATAACTGACGGTTACGCCGCCTGCATTTAAATACATATCCGGCACGATCATCACACCCATTTCCGTTAATATATCATCCGCTTCTGCAGTAACAGGTCCGTTAGCTGCTTCACCGATAATTTTTGCTTTAATGCGGGATGCATTTCCATCGTGAATTACATTTTCCAAGGCAGCCGGAATTAAAATATCACATGGCTGCTCAAGGATCATTGTTGTTTCAGCAAGATTTGTTGCGCCCGGAAAATTCAAAATACTTCCTGTGGATTTTCTGTGGTTGAAAACTGCATCCACATCCAGCCCGTTTGCATTATAGATCGCACCTTCATATTCGCCGATACCAACGATAATGGCACCACCGTCCTGGAAGAATTTTGCAGAATAATATCCCACATTTCCCAATCCCTGCACAACTACTTTTTTACCTTCCAGTCCTGCTGTCAGTCCGAGCGGTTTCATATCTTCCTCGAAACTGCAGGCTTCACGCACGCCATAAAATACGCCAAGGCCGGTTGCTTCACGTCTGCCGTTAATGCCATGCTGTGTAACGGGTTTTCCGGTAACACAACCGTATCCGTCCACGCTGCCCGGATTTAAAGCCATATATGTATCCACGATCCAACTCATTTCACGTTCGCCGGTTCCATAATCAGGAGCGGGAACATCGAGTCCGGGGCCGAGCATTTGTTTTTTGCAAAGTTCGGCAGCATAGCGGCGGGTAACTCTTTCGAGTTCTTCGGTTGTAAATTCTTTCGGATTGATCCTGATTCCACCTTTTGCTCCGCCAAACGGCACATCCACAATTGCGCATTTATAGGTCATTAAACTTGCCAATGCCATTACTTCATCTTCATTCACCATTGAATCGTAACGGATACCGCCTTTTGTTGGTGTGCGGTGATGGCTGTGCTGCACACGCCATGCTTCGATCACACGAAATTCTCCGTGCACTTTTACGGGAAATTTCATATGATACACGCTGTTACATACTCTGATCTGGTCGAGGAGACCGCGAGGGTGACCGGTTATTTGTGCTGCTTTCTCAAAATTCTTTTCAACACTTTCAAAGAAACTACTGTGACTCATATTGTTTTGTTTGTTTTTTTAATGTGTTCGTGTGCCCGCCTGCCAGAAGCACATGCGCCTTGCGTCGGCCGGCAGGCTCAGGTGTTCGTGTGTTCGTGTGTTCGGGTCGTTTGATGTTATGGTTTCAGAGTTTAGGGTTCAGGGTTCAGAGTTCTGGGTTCAGGGTTCTGAGTTCAGGGTTCTGAGTTAAGTGTAATGTGTTCAATATCTCGCATCAGCAACCTTCCTTGTTCAATATTCCTTGTTCGATATTCGTTATTCTTCTCCTTTCTTCCTTCTCACTTCTGACTTTTCTCCCGCACCTCTTTCTCCAGTTTACTCAATTTCCGGTCTACACTTATCAGATACAGGATCAATCCGGTCAGCACGATCAGTATCACACCAACCACAACATAGATCATTCCGTTACTTCTTAAAAGGTCTCCCATTTGATTTGAATTTACTTCGGCCGCAGTGGAGGAATAATTATCTGTTGCAACCAGATTGTTATCGCCATTTTCTCCGGCGGCTGCAAAGGTAAGATTTGAGGTGAAGATGAAAAGGAAGAAGAAAAATTTTATTCCCACATTTTTATGCATCATGTACAGAGATATTATTGATCTTATAATGTAAAAATTTGATCCGGATCAAAAGGGTGGAGATCCAGAACCCAAGGAGGAAATAGCCTAAAACCGCAGGATAAAAAACCAGGCGGAGTGTATTATCAAGATCGTAAACCGTAAAGGAAGAATTTCCTCCGTTGCCCGGGTGTAATGAATCTTTCAACCGCGGCAAAACCATGATAAACACATTGAGTAAAACAAAAGCGAAAACCGAATACACGGCTGAAACCTTTGCTCTTTTTTCTTCATCATCTATACTTCCCCGCAATACGAAATATGCAAAATAGATCAGCAGCCCGATAAACGCTCCCAGAATTTTATAATCCTGTGTGAGCCATGACGATAAATTTCCCCATGTGAAATTCCCCCAAAGCATACCGGTGATAAAACCGAGGCAACCAAAAACAAGACCCACACGGGCTGTTTCTGCAGCGACGATATCATTGTAAAATCTTCCTTTGCGCAAATACACGATCCCGTTCCAGAGCGAAACGAAAAAGAGGAGGAGCATTGCAAACCAGCAGGATACATGGAAAAAAAGGTTGCGGATCGTTTCATATAAAACCGCAAGCACGGGCACCTCAACTAATAATCCGAATGAAAAGGTATATACCAGAAGCACCACACAGAGTATCTTCCACCACTTTTTATGCAATTGTTTCAGCATATTTAATCCCGCCAAAGATACGGAAATAAAATAAGTGCCAGCACGATAATAAAGATGTTGAGTGCGAGTAAATACAGTATGTCCTGCGCATTCAGGCTGAAATTATTTTCCTGAATTGCATTGAGTGAAATGCGGATAAGTATTTTGATGACGGGAATTAAAATCGGGAAGGAGAGGATGGCCATTAATGTTCCGTTGTTGGATGCTTTGGAGGCAATTGCCGAAATCATGGAAAATGTGGAGGCGAATGCAACGGCGCCGAGAAACAGGGCTGAAATAAATGAAAGATTATCCACTACCGGAAATCCAGCAACAATGCTGTAAAACAATAAAGCAACAACCGCCATAAAAAGCATGATGCAGATATTGTAAAATATTTTTGCGGTGATGATGGCCTGCGGACTAGCCAAAGTATAATAATAGAGCAACCGCCCGGCGCTTTCCTGCATAAAACTTTTTGCCACCGCATTCACTGCGGTGAATAAAATAATGATCCAGAACAGCACAACCCAGACCGGCCCACGCATTTCTTCAAACGTAAAAAAAATAATAAATACAATGCTGAGCATATACAATAATATTCCGCTGATGGCGTATTTCTGACGCCACTCCATGGTGAGGTCTTTTTTAAAGAGTGCGAATACGGATGGCCAGAAGGTCATGGGACAAAGATAGGGAGTTGGCAGTTGGCAGTGGCAGTCGGGAGTGCCGTTTGGAGGATGGGATAATCCAAATTACATTTTGAAAAGTTTATTCAATTAAACCTGTTTGACATAATTTGATATATTTAATCATAAATGAAAGGTTTAGTAAAATATAATTTTAGTGAAAAAGATTATGATCCGTTTGGGATTTTGATGCGGATTGGTGAGGACACCAACCGCGGACAAACAAATTATTCAACGGGTAAGGCATATATCTCTTCCCTAAAACTGCCCTCTAAAACCCAAAACTTAAAATTAATTGTGAATGGTCAGTCGAAATTGATTGAAGGACCCCTTTGATTCATTGAGAATCGATATTTGGTACGTTGACAAAGAGATCAAATATGAATTCTCCAGTAAGAAATTAATATTTGAATGAACAGTATCTTAATTTGATAATTTAATAATAGCCCAATATCTGGTATGAATTAAGTTCTTTATTGTACTTTAACCGTATTGTAACCGAATTATTAGTATCGGAAATTTTAAGCAGATTTGTTGCACTTCCGTCTCCAATTGGATATTCTGCATCCCCCTTCATGATCTTGAAACTAACTGTGCTCTTTTCAAATTGACATTTCTTCAATTTGCCAAATAAGCCAATTCCCACATTTTCGACATCATAAACTGCATAATTTGGATTCTTACCAATTGAATCTACATTTTTTAACTCAATTAAATTATAACCAATATTTATTATTCTTTCGTTTCCTGAATTACAAGAAATTAATATGAATGTTGTAAGCAGTATGATAGCATATTTTAACATCGCATGAAATTGCATGTCTGCCTTTAAAAATAATTCTACCTATAAAAATACAACACATTAACTTTGCCCCATGCCTCTCCGTATCGCATCGCTCAACAGTGGTTCCAATGGCAATTGCTATTATATCGGCAATGAAACCGAAGCGGTTTTAATTGATGCCGGACTGAGCTTTAAAGAAACGATAAAACGGATGGATCAGCTGGGCCTTGATCCCGGGCAATTGAAAGCGGTTTTTATTTCACATGAACATTCGGATCATATCAACGGCCTGGAACAATTGTCCAGGAAATTAAATCTCCCTGTATATATCACCGAAAAAACACAAAGCAATAGTTCGGTTAAACTTAAAAGAGAATTGATATTTTCATTCAATGCCGATGTATTTGTTGACATCGGTGCTTTGCGTATTCTGCCTTTCAGCAAACATCATGACGCATTCGATCCGCATAGTTTTATGGTGAGCGGCGATGGTGTGAATATCGGTGTGATAACGGATATTGGGCATGCATGTGTTGATGTGATCAATTGTTTCCGGCAATGTGATGCCGTATTTCTCGAAACAAATTATTCCGAAGAAATGCTTGATGCAGGTAATTATCCGGAAGTATTGAAAAAACGCATCCGCAGTAAAAAAGGACATTTAAGTAATTCACAGGCGTTGGAATTATTCATGCGCCATAAACCTGCGCATTTGCAATTGCTGATTCTCTCGCATCTCTCCCGAAATAATAATACGCCTGAAGAGGCATTGTCACTTTTTAAAAATTATGCCGGTGCAATCAATATTGTGGTTGCCAGCCGTGATGCAGTATCCGAATTATTTATCGTTGAAACACAAAATAAAAATTCATTTCCACCGAAGGCGCTTTCGCATAAACCGAAACAACTGAGTTTGTTTTCGTGATCGTTTTCACGTATGGCCGGCACAGTCATTTGAACAGACTGCAAAATTGTTGACGGAGAGGAATCAAAGAATACAATTTAAATTAAACTCTGTGTCGTTCAGTGTTTTTTTTAACGCGGGACAACAAAAGAATTTTCATTGCGCACTTTGATACGCCAAAATCTCTGCATGCGCTCTCGAAGACTGAGAAATAAACTTAAATACTTATTTTCCATTTAAATTACACTACATAAAACTTCCTCATTTATTTTTGAATTTAGAAGATTTCCATAACAATAAATATTATTTGATCCTAAATTCAATAACGATGCAACTGAAAAAAATAGAAACCAGGATATATGAAATCAGAGGGCAAAAAATAATGCTCGATTTTGATCTTGCAGAATTATATGAGGTGCCGACTAAAAGTTTAAATCTTGCAGTTAAACGCAATTTAAAACGATTTCCACGGGATTTCATGTTTCGTTTAAAGAAATCTGAGTGGGAATCTTTGAGGTTTCAAATTGAAACCTCAAACGGCAACAAAGAGGAAAATTCTGATTCGAAAGGCAGAGGTGGAACAAGATATTTGCCTTTTGCATTTACGGAGCAGGGTTTGGCAATGTTGAGCGGCGTTTTAAATTCTGATAAAGCAATTAAAGCGAATATTGCGATTATGCGGGCATTTGTGATGATGCGGGAATTTGCACTTACACATAAAGATTTGACAAATAAATTACGGGAACTTGAAATAAGGTTTAACAAACATTTCAATGATATTTATGAAGCAATCAATTATTTACTGAATAAAGATAAACTCGACAAAGCGCATAAAGAACGCAAAAGAATCGGGTTTAAATAAGTTTAATTATACAACTTAATTTTAAGTTTTCAGATCTGTTTTATTGAGACTTTTGGGCAGGCAGAGGAAACAGAGAAATTAATCTGCGTAAATCTATGCAATCAGAGATGAATTAATTTTCTGAAATTTCACACAGAGAAAACAGAGGAGCAATGGAAGCGGAGAAATGAATCAGTATAAATCCGGGTAATCTGTGGTAAAAGAATTTATCAAAATTTCACAAGGTGAATAAATACGAAAGAAAAAATTGATTCCCTTCTGCGTGCTCTGCAAATCGGCGGCCTCAGCCTGAAATAAACCTGCATCATATAAATGTATCTCCTTGCAAACATTGCCAACCTTTCCCACCTTTGCCTTAATGAAAATTCAAAAGATCCTGATCGCCAACCGCGGCGAAATTGCACTGCGTGTAATGCGCACGGCCAGTGAAATGGGAATTAAAACCGTTGCCGTTTATTCGGAAGCCGACCGCACTGCATTACATACGCAATTTGCAGATGAAGCATACCTCATTGGCCCGCCGCCTTCGAATCAAAGTTATTTACTGATGGATGTGATCATCGATGTCGCAAAAAAATCGGGATCGGATGCAATTCATCCGGGTTATGGATTTTTAAGCGAGAATGCCGTCTTCGCGAAAAAAGTACAGGATGCAGGAATCATATTTATTGGTCCTGATCCGGAAAGCATCGATATGATGGGAAGCAAACTTGCAGCTAAACAGGCGGCTTCAAAATTTAATATTCCGATGGTGCCGGGAACAGATCATGCAATCACCGATCTGGAAGAAGCAAAAGCAGTTGCAAAAAAAGCGGGCTATCCGATTTTAATTAAAGCAAGTGCAGGCGGGGGAGGTAAAGGAATGCGTGTGGTGAATAATGAAGAAGAACTCGATGAACAAATGCACCGTGCCATGAGTGAAGCAAAAAGTGCTTTCGGCGATGATTCTGTTTTTATTGAAAAATTCGTCACATCTCCGCGGCATATTGAAATACAGATTCTCGCAGACAGGCATGGAAATATTATTTATTTATTTGAACGTGAATGTTCAATTCAGAGAAGACATCAGAAATTGGTGGAAGAAGCACCGAGTTCTGTTGTAAATCCAGAATTAAGAAAAAGAATGGGTGAAGATGCAGTAAAAGTTGCCCGTGCGTGTAATTATGTGGGTGCAGGAACAGTTGAATTTTTAGTGGACCATGAATTGAATTATTATTTTCTCGAAATGAATACACGTTTGCAGGTCGAACATCCCGTAACAGAATTTATAACAGGATTGGATCTCGTGCGTGAACAGATTTTAGTTGCAGAAGGAGAGGAATTAAAATACAAACAGGAAGATTTAAAAATACACGGCCATGCAATTGAATTGCGGGTGACAGCTGAGGACCCCACCAATAATTTCCTTCCCGATATCGGAAAATTAATTACCTACCGCCGCCCGCAGGGGCACGGTGTGCGTGTGGATGATGGTTATGAAGAAGGAATGGAAATTCCGATTTATTATGATCCGCTGCTTGCGAAGTTAATTGTGCATGCCGCCACTCGTGAACTTGCATGTAAAAAAATGATTCGTGCAATTGATGATTATAAAATTACCGGCGCTGCAACCACATTGCCGTTCGGAAAATTCGTGATGCAGCACGAGGCATTTTTATCCGGCAATTTCGATACAAAATTTATTGAGAATTATTTCAAACCAGAAATGCTTGATTCAGAAAACAGAGAAGCAGAAATGATCGCAGCATTCATAGCTTCTGATTTAATTTCGGAATTGCATGCTGCGGCAGATCAAAATACAATCATTGGCACACAGAAAAGTAAATGGAAATTAAAAAGGCGGTTATAAGGTTTTTGCTTTTAATCTTTGCATTTTTATTTATTTCCTGTAATAAAAAGCAGGAATTACCCTTGCTTGTTTATACTTCCGATGAGAGTCAATTGTACAGCCAGGCAATTGATCAGTTGATCGTCAACAGATTGTTTTATTTTTCATGTAAAGAAACACTGGATGAACTCGATCAGAAGTGGATGGATAAAAAAATCACGGATAGCACTTATCAAAAATCTGCTGAAAAAATCAGGAGAGAATTCATTGAGCATCCTGAGAATGTTTGTTTGATTTACGTTGATTCATCGCGATTACCGGGATTTGGCTATGAAAGAAAAGGCATTTTGCAAAAAATAAATTTTCCGGATAGTGTATTTAATCTGTTTGGAGATATTGACACTGCATTGATGATTTCTGATTTCAATTCGGTAAAGAAAATTAAACCTGAAAGCTTGGTATCTAATTATGCCGTATTTAAAAATAAAACTGCGATCATTGATTCAAATATTTGCTTTATCGGATGGATTGCATTTTCAGATCCATATTTTAATTCAGATAAAACAAGTGCGATGTTTCACTTTGATTATCACTGTGGCGGCCTTTGCGGCTATGAAGGTTTCATTGCGTTGAAAAAATATGATGGAGAATGGAGAGAAATCGGATTTGATAAAAGGCTTATATATTAATTTTTCACCGCACCAACTGCGACTGCCAACTGCAAATTGCAAACTCCATTTCACCTCTTCCCAAACTCCGGACTCACTTCAAATAATTTTGCATCCGGGCTGTCCACTTTGCCGATGAGCATGAGTTTATTTCCGGTTAATTGCTCCCAGGTTTTATCATGAAATGCATCGGAATTATATCTGGCAATTGCAGCAAAAACAAAAACGCAGTTCTCGTCGAATGTGTAGGAAACGGTTTTGTCGGATTGCCCCGAAACAGGATTTGTTTTTAAATAAACAGCAATGCCCGGGTTTGTTTTTATTTTTTCAAATTTCAGAAAATTGTTTTCGTATCTGGGGAAGCCGTACGGAATATATTTTAATTCAATCGCACCGATAATAAGTTGCTGACAGGTAACAAGAAAATTAATGGTGATGCCGTCTAATTCGGGCAGGATCGCTTCCATCCATATTTGATAAAAATTTCTTGTGGGGAATTTTTTCCGCAGCAATGAAAAAAATTCTGCCTTAAAATGTGACTCCGAACAGATATCTCCCTGAATATATAATGCCTGAATTTCTTTCATCCAGAGGCGGGAAATCCCCCTCTTTAATTTATCAGTTGTGGAAATTGATTTATTTTTACGCAGCATTATACCCTAAAAATAATAAAGAGCGCCCAATTACCGTTTTTGAACATTCATTTAAAAATAGATCATGAAACAGGCACTCATCCTCTTATGTATTACATGCATCACCTCTGCAATGTTTGCACAGGTAGACGCTGATAAAATTCAGGTAGTTAGTGATAACGACAGTATCCGGTTCATTGTAGACGGTGCGGTAACTTCCATCGCTAATTCCGATATGGCCAATTATTATTTTGCACAGGGCATTGAAGCTGCTGAAAGCGCTGATTATAAAAGCGCCGAATCGAAATTTCGGGTGGCATTGTTATACGATCTTCAAAACCCTGAAATATTATATAATCTCGGGCTCTCCCAGTATTTCCAGGAAAATTATGCGGATGCGCTGGCAACATTCGACAATGCATCTGCTTTCGACCCGAGAAATAAAGATATCTACAACCAACGGGGCTTATGTAAAGCAATGCTCGGTGATTATGAAAAAGCAGAAACCGATTTTGTGATCATGCTCCAGTATGATCCGGCATTTCCGATGGGAAATTATAATTACGGAATTTTATTATTGCAGAAAGGTGATTTTTCTTCCGCTTGTCACTATCTCCAAAAAGCAGATGAACTCGGTTACGAAAATGCACCTGCGGTTTTAGCTACCTATTGTAATAATTAGTATTGAGTAGTGAGATTGAGATTTGAGATAAAAGAAGTTGCGGCTTTGAAAAATTGTTTAATTATCAGCAAAATTGACTCACCACTCATCACCGATTACAATGTGCAACTATCGCATCTTTGCTTTGCTGATCACCCATTCCTGCTGCAGTTCTCCAATCGGCGCAGGCACTTTCATCTAAATATAAATTATAATAGGCAAGTCCCCGCTCATAATACGCATCAACAGCTTCGGGCTGCAATTCGATCACTTTAGTATATGCAGAAACAGCATCATTATAATTGCTGTTGTCGTTGTGAATAAATCCGATCTGATACCATGAATCTGCATCTGCAGGATTGATTTGTACCGCTTTCTGAAAATCAAACATGGCCGCTGTTTTATTTTCCATATCATAATAACATAAACCACGGTTATAATATGCATCGCCATTGTCCGGTTCAAGCTCAACTACTTTATTAAAATCTTCTATCGCTTCTTTATATCTGTTCAATTCATATCTTGTATAACCGCGTTCAAATAATGCGGTCGCATAATCCGGATTATAATACAATGCATTTGAATATGCCGTGATCGCTTCTTCCGGTTTGCCGTTGTCATACAATGAAAATCCCTTCCAGAAATATGCCTGGTAATATCCCGGGCTTAATTTGGTTACCTGATCAAAATCAAAAATTGCCGATTCAAAATATCCGAGATTATAATTTGTTAATCCGCGATTATAATACGCTTCATAATTTGCAGGGTCAAGTTTAATACATTCGGTATAATCGTGCAGTGCGCCTGTAAAATCAAAATTCTGATATTTGTCGAATGCGGTATTGAACCATTCCTGTGCGGTTTGTGCTTGCAGCACCGACTGTATTCCGATCAATAAAATAAGACAAAATTTCTTCATAATATCCTTCCAATATTTCGCTGCAAGTTATCAATTTTCCTGCCTAAATTCAATCCGTTCCGGGCTGAAATTAGCTTTCCCGCATGGCGAGTACAAAAAAAGGCTTAACTTAGTTCTGTTCTAAAAAAATCAGGTATTTATGAAACGAAATATTTACTCCTCTCTCTTATTCGTGTTTCTCGCGATAGCGGCAAATGCGCAAATTGTTGTCTTCAGCGATGATTTCGAATCCGGCCTTTCAAATTGGGACGTGACTGGAACCTGGGGCACAACAACAACTATTTCAAACAGCCCTACACATTCATTTACCGACAGCCCGGGGGCTTTATATCCCGATATGACCGAATCGGAAGCAACTATGAATACAGGTGCAGATCTTTCAACTGCCCTGGATGCCGACGTGCAATTTTATGCGCAGATAGATCTTGAAACCGGCTTTGATTATGTGTATCTCGATGTCTCTACCGATGGGGGCGGTTCATGGCTCAATATTGCAACATTCAACGGTGAAGGATTTTTTTCCTGGGAATTGCAAACCATTCCGCTCGGCGCTTTTGTAGGCAACAGTGATGTCCGCCTTAAATTCCGGTTTGTAAGCGATGCAGCGTATTTTGTTGATGGAATCTATATCGATGATTTTGTAATTACAACTTACAATATTGACAATACACCACCACTTATTTTACACACGCCTTCACATTTGTACGAAGGAACACTCGGTGATAATCCGATCACTGCAGAACTGATCGATCCGTCGGGAATTTCAATTACCAAACTTGCATACAGTGTGGATGGAGGTGCTTATACTTCCATTGAAGGAATACCTACATTCGGCGATGAATATCTTTATACAATTCCTGAACAGGAGCCTGGTGCATGGGTAAATTATTTTCTCACTGCAAGTGATGATTATGTAATTCCGAATTCAACGCAAACGGATACGTTCAGTTATGTAGCCGGCAATTATATTTTATATGATGATCCGATCATCGATGTGGTGGCAGATGTGGGTGATTTATCTACCACCGGATATATTTCTGCTGCGGTAAAAGTTTCACTCGTCGGCACAACGGATCTTGTTGGAATTGTAATTCAGAATTATACGGATTATATGCGGCCGAACGATGATATCCTCATTCATATCTGGAATGATGATGCAGGTTTTCCGGGTTCGGATATCATCACTCCGTTTTATGTAACACCTTCTCCAACTTTACTCGAACCGAATAAAGGAACCTGGGTTGACCTGCGTGGTATTCCCGAACTGGAAGGAATTACAGGTGATGTATTTATCGGTTATGATGTACCGGGAGGCGTAGCATGGATCTCCTATGCAAATACAGGAATTGAAAACCGCAGTTATGTTGAAACTGCATTTGGCTGGTCGTCTTTATTCGGCGATATACATTTCCGTGCGATCACTTCCGCAATTGAAGGTGCACCATCCGCATTATATTCTTATGATGCCGGAGCAGAACCAGCAATCGCATTTACAGATTTATCTACAAATACACCAACAGCATGGGCATGGAATTTCGGCGATGGCGGAACATCAACATTGCAAAATCCATTACATACATTTCTTACAAACGGCGATTTCAATGTGTGCCTCACAGCATCCAATGTAGTTGGCAGCGATGTGTATTGCAGTATTATTACAATTGATGTGTACGCAACACCAGTTGCGGATTTTGGATTTAGTGGAGATCCTGTTACAACATTTACTGATCTCTCAACAAATTTTCCGACTTCATGGGAATGGGAATTTGGAGATGGTGCAGTGAGTACTGTTCAAAATCCGGTTCATACATATACCGATAACGGTAGTTTTAATGTTTGCCTCACAGCAACAAATGCAGTAGGCAGTTCAACAAATTGTAAAACGGTAAATATTTCTCTCACACCGCAAATACCGATTGCTGATTTCACTTATTCCGTTTCAGGACTCACAGTATCATTTACGGATGTATCTGCGAATTTACCGGTGAGCTGGCTTTGGAATTTTGGAGACGGAACAACAAGTGCTTTGCAAAATCCTTCACATGCATACAGTAATTATGGTGATTATACTGTTTGCCTCACTGCAACAAATGCAATGGGAAGTGATGATAATTGTATCGTACTTGCAATAACAACAATAGATGATGCAAAACAAATGATCAGTTCGATATATCCGAATCCCGCAACAAATTATATTGTGGTTGAAACGGAAAATGCGGTGAAAACAAATTGGTCGATCATGAATAATCTCGGCGAAATTGTATTGCAGGGAAATGATATTTCACAACCGATCAATATTTCAAATCTCGCAGCCGGTATTTATGTTGTTGAGATCATGCAAAATAATTTGACAGGGGTAAAAACTTTTGTAATACAATAGCTTCTGGTTGCTGGCTGCTGGCTGCTGGCCACTGGCAATTCGCCAGGCTAGTAGCTAGCGGCTAGTATCTAGTAGCTAGTAGCTAGCAGCTAGTAGCTACTAGCTAGCAGCCATCTGCATTTCTTCCCTATATTTGCGCCTTCAAAAAATAATACATGGGACTAAAATGTGGTATTGTCGGCTTGCCGAATGTAGGAAAATCAACATTATTTAATGCTTTATCGAGTGCAAAAGCACAGGCGGCGAATTTTCCGTTCTGCACGATAGAACCAAATGTTGGTGTGGTGACGGTGCCTGATCCGCGTTTAAACAAACTTGCAGAACTGGTAAATCCGCAAAACCTTGTCCCGACAACAATCGAATTTGTTGACATTGCCGGCTTGGTAAAAGGTGCATCAAAAGGAGAGGGGCTTGGAAATAAATTCCTTGCGAATATCCGCGAAACAGATGCGATCATTCATGTGGTGCGTTGTTTCGATGATCCGAATATTGTGCATGTGCACGGGAATGTTGATCCGATCCGCGATAAAGAGATCATCGATTATGAATTGCAGTTAAAGGATCTGGAAACGATAGAAACCCGATTATTAAAAACGCAGCGTGCGGCAAGTATCGGCGATAAGGATGCAAAAAAACTTGCCGATGTTTTGGTTGCATTGAAACATCACCTGGAACAGGGAAAAAGTGCAAGAAGCCTGCAGCTCGGTAAAGACGATAAAAAACTTGCAGAAGATCTTTTTCTGCTTACAATAAAACCTGTCATTTATGTCTGCAATGTGGATGAAAAAGAAATTAAATCGGAAAATGATTTTGTTAAAAAATTAAAGGATGCTGTGAAAGATGAAGATGCAGAAGTGATCATTGTAAGTGCAAATATTGAAAGTGAAATTGCGCAGTTGGATAGTTATGAGGATAAACAATTATTTCTTGCAGATCTGGGCCTATCTGAAAGCGGATTAAATATTCTGATCCGTGCCGGATATAAATTGCTGAATTTAATTACCTATTTCACTGCGGGAGAAAAAGAAGTGCGTGCATGGACAATTACCAACGGTATGCTGGCGCCACAGGCAGCCGGTGTGATCCATTCGGATTTTGAAAAAGGATTTATCAGGGCCGAAGTAATTAAATACAAAGATTTTATTCATTATGGTTCGGAAGCTGCCTGTAAAGAAGCCGGTAAATTAAATGTGGAAGGAAAAGATTATGTGGTGGAAGATGGTGATGTGATGCATTTCAGATTTAATGTGTGAAAAGTGTATTTCACATGTATGGATGATTAATATTTCCGCTTTGGAACAGAATTCTTTTTAAATTTGAACAAAGCAAAATAACCTGATTTATGAAAACCATTTTATTAATCTGTGCCTGCTTTCTTTTAAGTCTTGCGCAAGTACAGGCGCAAACGGATGTTGACAATAATCCCACAACAAGGGCGGCATATCTGGAATTAGGCGGCCCGAGTTTTTATTATTCCTTTAATTATGATTTTCGATTCAATAAGGAAACACCCGGTGGCTGGGGGATGCGGTTTGGTGCAGGCGGCTATGCCGTTGAGAATTCCTACGCATTTGCAGTACCTGTTATTGTGAATTGCCTGATCGGAAAACGCGGGAATTATTTTGAAACAGGTTTCGGTGCAATTGCCGGCGGCAGCAGCGGCGGCCCTTTATTAATGGACGCTGCAAGTTTCCCGGTTGCTGCATGTTTGTATGTTGGTTTCAGGGCACAGCCATCCGACGGTGGTATTGTATTTATGGCAGGTGTGCCGTTCGTGATCGGTGCAATAAAATCTGATCCTTATATCGGAGAAGGAGAATATACCGCTTATGCCGTGCCTTCATGGCCCGGAATTACACTCGGTATTTCTTTCTGATCTCATGAAATAAAAAACCTGATAGTTTATTCAACCATCAGGTATTTACATAATTGTCCGGGGACTCAAATCACGGACAATTTTTTTAACCGTTGGAATGCAAACCAATTACGTTTCCTTCCGTATCGATCATAAATGCCATAAATCCGTTTTCGCCGATATCCGTTTTCGGCATAATTATTTTACCGCCCGCATGTTCCACTCTGTCCAATACAATCTGCAGATCAGGATCACAATTCAAATAGATCTTCACTCCATCAGCACTCGGTTTATGCATATCACCCTTGCATAATCCTCCGTTTGCTTTGCCGCTTCCCGGCTCAGAAGGAAAAAAAGACATTTGCATGCCCATCATTTCCATCATTTCCATTTTGATATTGAAGATCGCTTCATAAAATTTTGTTGCACGGTTAATATCTGCTACAGATATTTCAAACCAATTGATTGAGTTCGCATTTGCTTTCATTGTTTACTTTTTATGTAGTGAATGACGAACGAAATTATCATTATTAGACAACCCAACTGTTAATAAAAAATTAAATGATAAAAAAATGATGGTTCGGCAGGCCTGCCCGCCGGCGCCAAAGCATGCGCTGCGGCAGGCGGGCTCACCATGGTTCGACAGGCCTGCCCGCCGGCGCCAAAGCATATGCTGCGGCAGGCGGGCTCACCTGAATTTATTTGGCGTGGAAGAGCTATTCAGAGGCAAGGGAACCCTGCACGTCCTGAAGGGTTATTCCTTATTCCTTCATTATTTTTTCCGTGTAGATTTTATCACCATCAGAAACGGTAATGATATAAATACCACTGGCAAGGTCCTGCAATTGAATTTGTTTTACGGTTTGAAATTGCATTGCATCTTTCAGAATAATTCTTCCGAAAAGATCCATTATTTCAATCTGATAATTTTTTCCTTCCGGATTTTGATTTACAATTTGAAGGACATCGGTTGCCGGATTTGGATAGACAGAAAAATACAATTGATTTTCAGGCTGTATAATTGATGTCTCAAGAATAGAACTGTCGAGCACCATATATTCATCACCCGGTAAATAAAAAGTATATGCAAAGAAACAAAGCATCATTTCATCAGTTGTTTGTTCACCGAGCCACACATCCTGCGGCGGATCATTCGGATTATCTTCATTTGCAGAAGTATTGTCGTACGTTGCAATTCCATACAGATCTGTAAAAGCGGGGATCTTTACTAATTTTTGATAGGTATAGGAATATTGCCAGTGAAAATCCCAATTATCTACATAAATCAATGGAATGGAATCATTATCCGTTGTTTTTGCATATGCCTGATATGTTTGCCCGAGATAATGCATATGTGGTGCGACGGAAATAAAGGAGAGATCAATATTTAAACTAGCATCATCCGAATAAATTTCATGGAATGTCTGCACTGTATTGGCCGGTATATAAAATAACGGCTCCTGAAATACGGGATGAAAATGATACAGAATCGGATTTACCCAAACTGGTCTTGTAAATGCAGCTTCACTCCATTTCAAATGTAATTCCGGTGCAGCACTTTCTCCGCTGTTGTCCGGCGCAAAATGAATTTCAACTGCAAAATCAGATCCTGCCGGTACTTCAATTCCCATCCCGACAGGCAATTGATAAATATTATCTCCCGGCGCCCATGCGCCGATCAAAACTGCATAGGGGCTCGAAGTAGTTGTGCCGTTGCTTGCATATCCGGGGCCCGGATCAGCCTGATCTGCATCCCACGAATAATCAGACGTGTCTGCATAAATCAGCATATGATGAATGATCTTGGAATTATCAGGAATAAATTCTGACGCATTGATATATTTTGTGCTTTCAAGTCCGGAGTGTATAACAAATGTGCGGTACACATCTTCATCGCTTGTCACTGTAAATTCAGGAAGTTCAATTGCAAGATCATAATCAGGCATCAGAATATCGTCGGTGTAAACTGGTGCAGGCGGAGCCGAACCGGTTCCTTCCTGAAAGCCGTCACTTGCCCATGCAACGATTTTATCTATTTCATCAGCAGATAAAACTTTTTCATTTTTAAAATGCACATATTCCGGATCCGGGGGCCAGGGTGGCATAATTCCGTCGAGTACATTATTTCTTATATCAAACCCGTCGTCCACGGCATTATCATAGGTCAAATAAGATGTGGGCGCAATGCCGCCGTCGTGGTGACAAGTTGTGCAATGTGCAAATATGATCGGCGCAATATCCTGGTTCCAGGTGGTTTGACTTTTTACTGCAACTGATAAACATATGCAGAGAAGGGTTAAGATTTTTGATTTCATGATTGATTTGAATCCTAAACAAAACTACATAATTTATTTGTCAGCCTTGTTTCAGGAATTCTGCAATTGCTTTGCATGTAATTTCCGGCTCTTCTTCCTGCGGGAAATGCCCCGCTGTTTCAATTTTGCATATTGTATTATTTGTAAAAGATGCGGTAAATTTTTCAAGATATTGCGGGGTGATGATTTTATCCTGCATGCCCCAGATAAATAAAAAAGGTTTCTGTGAAAGTGCTGTTTTATTTTTCCACAATTCCTCAAACCAATCCTGGTCATTCAACAACGATTTTGCAAAAGCAAGAGCACCATTTCTTTCCGATGGTTTTGAAAATGGTTTTGTGTATTGCGACCGCAATCCTTTTTTCAGTTTTTTATTTCCGAACGAAGCAGGTAAAATAAAGCGGGGAGAAAAATTCAATTGTTTATATAAAAAGGGCAGGAGCGGGCTTTTTAATATTTTCCGCAATTTCAAATAAGCGGGATCTGTTTTACTGCTCCTGAGCCAGGAATTCAAAACAATTATTTTTTTTATTTTTTCCGGGTGCGTTTCTGCAAAATGCAAGCCGATCGGTCCGCCGAAATCATGAACAACAAGATTGATATTTGTTAAGTTGAGTTCAGCAATGAATTTTTCAAGTGTATGGCTGTGATTTATGGTTGAATAATCATACTGTTCAGGTTTTGATGAAAGTCCGAAACCGATATGGTCGATCGCAATGCACCGGTATTGTGTTTTGAGTTTCTGAATGATGTGCCTGAAATCGAAACTCCAGGAAGGTGTTCCATGCACAAATAAGAGCACATCTCCTTTACCTTCATCGATATAATGTACTTGCTGCCCGTTTACGTGAAAATAATGCGGAGCAAAGGGATATTCTGTTTTATTGAGCCAGTTGTTTTTCATTGCAGTAAATTTTAATGCAAAGCAACGGCCCTGAAGAATATCAATTCTTGGTCTATACCAAATTTATTTTGGTATTGACTGAATTTCAGATCTTCACCGAATTAAAGAGTTTGCTGAAATTGGTTGAATCAATGCCGAGGTAAGAGGCAATATATTTATGCGGCACAAGCTGCAATAATTGCGGACTGCGTTTACAAAATGATTTAAAGCGCTCTTCCATACTCAGTGTTTGCAATTCGGTGTGGCGGTTGATTATTCCCGCAAGCACTGCTTCCGTCATTTTGCGAAACAATCTTTCAATTTCCTGCGATTGATCAAATAATTTATTGATCGTATCAAAATGCAGGTATTGCATTTCCGAATCGGTTAGGCATTTTAAATAGTAGTTTGAAGGCGATTGAAAATAGAATGAATCGGGTATTGCAGATATATTCGGCGGATAGGTAAAAGCGATCACATGAATTTTATCCTCATTTTCAAAATACGACATCTGCGTGCCTTTCTCCACAAAATAAATTTCTTTCTGTACCTGACCGGGTATGGTGATAAAATCATTTTTTTTAAAAGACCTTGATTCAAAATTTTCTGTTATCAAATGATAATCTTCTTCACTGAGATTGTGAAAGAGTTGGAAGAATTGTAGTAAGTTCATATTATGTAAAAATAAGAATAAGAGATATGGTAAGCAGTTCGTTTTTCACCCCGCCGGCAAAGTCACGGTGAGCTTGTCGAACCGCATTTATGCGCCCGATTTTTTACTTAGGAAAGATGCCCTTCGGCAGGCTCAGTATGACAAAAGGGTTATTAAAATTATTAAACCTGGAATTGCATTCAAAACAACGCCCGCATCTGTAATTTCCCAACATGTGTTAAAGGAGCATCGCCGGTTTTTCTTCCTTCATATGTAATTGTAAGCTGTAATACCTGCGATAATTTTTTATCATAATTCAGATTCCACAGAATATTATTTCCATTCTGCAAACCTTCGAGCATGGCATAACCGACAGGTGAATCTTCAACACCGGTAAAATTTATTTTGATATACGAAATTTTAGAACTTAAGGTGCTTTTCGATAATACATTATATCGAATGTCGGTTGTGAATTCATGATTTGTGAGTGCTTCCGTTCCCTCCGTATTTTTGCTTTTTAAAAACTGGTAGGAGCCTGAAAATTTAAATACCGATCCCTTTACAAAATTTATTTTCGGTTCAATTGAAAAATAGGGAAGCGTATAATTTTTATCTGCAAAGGCTTCCGAAACAAGATATTTTCTTCCGTTCACATAATTCATATTTATGGTAATCGGGTTGATGACCTTATATCTTCCTGCAATTTTATATTCGTTTTTGCCACGGCTTTCAGGACCAACTGTTATTACCTGTTTACTGAAATTTTCAAGATAACTGAGATCCACGCCAAACACAGAAGAAGAACGATTGAAGAACACCGTATTTAAAAAATATACATTCGAACTTACCAGCAGGCTGTCGTCAATTTTGGCAAATGGATTATAAGCATCAAACGATTTATCATCGATCACTTTTTTCCCGAGTTGTAAAGAAGACTGGCCGGCAAATTTCCCCAAAAACCCTTCGAGCCCTTTTTTATCATACCAGATCACTTTCGGATTCAGTGCAACCGAATAGTTAAAATTGGTGAGATTGGATTGAATATATTCATCGGTCGGAACAAATACCTGAATAAAATCTGCTTCATCTGCAAATACCGAAACTTCAAATTCATTTAATTCCTGAATGCCGTTTGCGTTGTAATCATTCCAGGTATACACACCGAGGCCCGGCTCCACCTGCACGAATGTATATTCTTTTTTCGGTTCCTGGCCTGTACCGAGTTCATAAAAAATATCTGATGTGATGAGTCCCTTTTTAATTACAAGCCCGTGCTGGATTCTGCTCAATAATGATTTTTCCGGTTCGAGGATTGTGAGAGAAGTATCAATAATTTCGAGTGTGCGGTAAGTTGCCTGCCAGGTGAGCCTGTTATTCGGATGCTTTGTTAAACCGCCACCGGCATTATAGGTAATTCCTTTTGTTGCATTTCTGAAAACTCCCTCCAAAGGTAAGAGATCGTTGCGCTGTGAAATATCAAAATTAAAATGGTTAGATGATGTATCTGCACTTCCAAGAAAATATTTGAACTGGTCATAATAGAAACTTCCTGTAATCAAAGAATCATTTGTTTGAAACAGCTGATTATGCTCACCTTCATATTGTATTCCGGTTTTCCATCCTTTTAATGCAGGAAATATTTTCGTGATTTCTGCCTTCGGCCGAAAGAAATTACTGCCGATCGTATCTGCATCCGAATTTAAATAACTTCCGCCTGCAAGCAGCACCCAATTCGCCGTTTGAAATTTTGTTGTGATATCCTGTTTAAATCCCTGGTAATAATTCTCTCTGATAAATGCTGATGACTGCACCGCAATATTCCATTTATTATCTGCATCAAAAATAAATCCCGCAGATGCATAATGTTCATTTGTTTTTTCAAGTGATAAGATGTTCCAGTCGCGGTTGAATTCCACCGGACGATAACGTTCAAGCGGTAAAAAATGCATGCCGGCGAATTCATAATTTATATTTGTGGAGATGGTATTGCTGTCGTTTAATGTAAAATTTGCGATATAGGCATTTCTCACAGCAATGCCGTCATTATCTGCATTTCCATTTTCTGAAAATGTATTGATATCATTATTTGAAAGTGCAATTTCCGAATGCAGGATTTGATTTTCTTTGAATGTATAATCTCCTCCCAATGTGATCAGTTGATTTTTTTTCGGAGCCGCAAGTAAAATAACGGGCTCTGCGGTTCCCTGCAAAATGCCGTCAACAGGTGCAACCCATTTATAAACTCTGCCGTTTGCAAGTGTTGCGCTCTGTACATAATTTCCTTTATTTAATCCAAGCTCGGTAAAGGATAAAACATATTTTGCCGAATCAGGACTGGTTGAATAAACAAATACGGAATCAAAACCAAGGCTGTCGACCATTTTGTACATGATCCTGCCGGCATCAAAAGCAATTGTATCAATTCCCGAGGTAAATGCATCCTGCACCGAATCGCCTGCAGCAATTAAAATATTTCTTTCTTCTCCTGTCAAAGTCTGATCGATCGGTTGATTTTTGCTGTCCTGTTCTGAATAAATATTGAGAGAAAGTTTCAGTTTTTCATCCGCACTTATGAATTGATTATTCGTATATGCGAGCGTGCGGAAATAATTTTTATCCGAATATTCAAATTCAATCGAAACACGTTTGTCTTTTGTGATAAGGCGGTCTGGCATGAAAGTGATCTCGCTGGCATTGTAATCGATCACATAATCATTTTCTGCGCCGCGTACCAATAATTCACCATCAATATAAACACGTTCGGTGCCTGCAAGAATGATAATAAATGTTTCTCCGTTATTTCCTTTTAATTTATAAGGCCCCTGATTCCCTTCCAGAACGGCGAGATTTTGTTTGGCATAAATTCCTTTTGCAGATGCAAGGCTCAATCCGGTTTTAAATACCGTATTTCCCGGCAGATCAAATGAGCCGGCATAACTTCCTCCCTGCAATTTTTTGTAGAAATTCATGAAATAAGAATCGGGCCGGTAAATTTCAAAATCTCCCATCGTTAACGACTGACCGCCTTTAGATAAACGGATAAATATTTTATCAAATTCCTGCAATTGCTGTGTATTGCCTTCCGGCTGAATCGGGATATTATTATCGGTGATAGAGGCACTCACTTCCACATCGTTTTGCAATTTGCCGCTCATCTGCAAATTAAATGTTGAATTCACAACCACATCCTGATTATTTCCGAATGTGATCCCTCTCGCAAAACTTCCTGAATAATCCAGTCCGTCGAAATCAAGGTATGGATTTTTTGTACCCGCCTGAATTGTATAAGGTGCCAGATTTATTGCGGCGCTGTCGTATTTATCCGGATCTTTATTATAATATGCTTTTGTAAGCTGAACAGGAAATACTTTGTAAGATATAACAACTGAATCGGGAAATGCACCCCTCCATAAAAGCAGAGCATCGAAATAGCGCATTTCATATGGCTTCACGAGGTAATACACCACCGAACCATTTGCATATGCGATCAGAATTTCCGAATTCGGAATAATACTGAGTGTATCAATTTGTGTTGAATCATTTTTCAGAATAATGGAGCGAATTCTTTCATTACTGCTTTGAGCATGCAGAGAGAGCGATGAAAGAAAACAGATGAACGGCAATAGTATTTTATACTTGCAGACTGAAATAAGGCCCCTGTTTTTTTGTAAAGTTAAGCGGTACACAGGAAACGCTTAAATGCAGACAGTTCTTGTGCCGGAGGTTGATGGAGCATCAATAAAGATCCCGGATCTGACCAGGGATGACAATCACTTTTTTACAGGTTTATCCGATTATCAACGGCTCTTTGCGAAGGCGTATCACTTTTGTCCAGTTGAGAAATTGAATGACGGGATACGTCGGGTCAAATTCAAACCAGCGCACACCAAAATTCGGACGTGATAATAATTTATGATGATTATTATGATAACTTTCTCCCATCATTAATACATCAACCGGCAGAAAGTTTTTAGAAGTATCTTCCATTTCAAAATTGCGGTAACCGTATTTATGCGCAAAATAATTTATGATCGCACCATGTACCGGGCCCATTAAACAGGTGATCGGAAATAAGATCCACATCCACCATTGTGTTGCAAATGCGAGATAAAAAATAAAATATAAAACACCCCACATAATGCGCACAGCATAACTGCTTGCAAAATGATCGAAGGAACGCCAGAATGGTAAATTCTTCATGAATTTAGGATCTACCTGAGCAGTTTCATTATTGATATCTGCATAAATCTTTTTTGTTTTCACCATCAGCGGAAATAATCCGTTTGAATATTTCGGTGAATGCGGATCCTTCTCCGTATCTGCAAATGCATGGTGCAAGCGATGGAGTACACCGTATGCATACGGGCTCAAATAAGATGATCCCTGTGTGATCCATGTGAAAATATAAAAGAATTTCTCCCATCCCTTGTTCATCGTAAACATGCCGTGAGCGGCATAACGATGAAGAAAAAATGTCTGACAAAAAAGAGATAAATACCAGTGAATAATAAAAAACAAGATCAGGATGCTCATGTTATTTCTAAAATTTACGAAAAGACTTTTTTAAACGATTGCAAAGTTATGTGTTTTTACTGCGGTTGGTAGGAAAGCTGCATATTTTTTATGATCGCATCGATCTGCTTGCCATGGTGCACAAGATGTACATCCATAAATTGCACGGTTTGCCTGATTGTAAGCAGTCCAACAATCGGGTGGCGGAAAACATTCTTGTGCCTGAGTGCAGGGGGAAACCCGTCAAGGATGTTTTTCAGTATGGCTGTCTGTTCCTTTAATTGTTCGGAAACTAACCGGAAATCAATAATTTCCTGCTTTACTTCCAGACGTTCGGGCGCTTTCAGTTTGATATCGGATAAGAGAAAAAACGTGAGTGTTTTGGATCTGAGGAATGCCATAATCCTGTTTTGCGTGAAGGTTTCAGGATACTGCAATTTTTTTTGGAGATAGCGATTTGTTCCGGAAAATGAGAGGTGCAGATGTTCCATAATCTGACCGCAGCTCCATTTACCTTTTCCGGGTGAACAGTTAAAATCGGCGGCTTGCAGTTTAGCGGTGGTACTGATCAGTTCTGTTATATGTAATTCAAGTTTTGAAAATGCAGTTTGTAATTCAGGTAGCATATGGAGGTGAAGATAATTTATGCTTCATCCGAAAGCAAAGTAAATAATGTGATCTCAGGCAATATTCCGACTCTTCCGGGATAACCGATCACACCAAAACCTCTGTTCACATAAAGAAATTGACCTGCGTTTTCATATAAACCTGCCCATTGTTTATAAAAATATTTTACCGGGCTCCATTTTAATTTCCAGAATTCAAAACCAAACTGCATTCCATGTGTATGTCCGGAAAACGTGATATCCACTTTAGACGGATGTTCAAGAATTTCCGCTTCCCAATGTGAAGGGTCGTGTGATAATAATAAAACCGTAAATGCATCCTGAATGCCGTGCAAAGCATTTTCCAGTTTACCATAGGAATGAAATCTGCCGCGGGCGCTCCAGTTCTCTACACCGGCAACAATTATTTTTTCACCATCCTGTTCAATTTGCACATGCTCATTTAATAATAAGCGCCATCCCATTTTCTGATGCAATGATTTTAAATGATCGAGATTTTTTATTTTTTCTTCCTCATTGTTCCAGAGCATATAGTCACCGTAATCATGGTTGCCGAGAATTGAATAAACGCCATGCTTTGCTTTCAATTGCGCAAAAATATCTACAAACTCAAGCGCTTCAACTGCAATATTATTTACCAGGTCGCCGGTAAAAAATATCAGATCCGGTGCTGTTTTATTTATTTGATCAACTGCTTTCTGCACCGCTTTTTTATCTGATAAACTTCCTGAATGAATGTCAGAGATCTGCACCACTTTTAATCCATTGAATGCCTTCGGTAATTTTACGAGTTTGAGATGCACTTTGCGCAATTTATAATTATATACGTTGAATAATGCACCGTATACAAATACGATCATTATGAATCCGGTGAAGCCAACCGCAATCCAGTCCCAGGTAATTGAACGGGCAAGGCCGAAATGCACCGCATCACCTCCAATCAAATTGATAGCAGTTTTTAGCAGGCGGACAATATCTTCAATCAATAAAAACAGACCGATAAAAAATTTTGGAATAAATAAAAGAAAGAAATTCGCCATTAATAATTGCCTCGGAATGCGCAGTCTTTCCCGTAAATTGAAATTAAAATAAATAATTACGCTCAGTACGATGATCCCTGTAATTGCAAAATATACCGGTGCCAGCAACGGTGCATTTCCGGTGATTGTTGCGAATGCCTGAAATGCATATAACTCAATTCCAAATACAAAGGCGAAAAAAAAGAATACTCTTGAATGCATGATCGTGAAACAAACTGGTGAATAAAAAGTTTCGACGAATAAGAGTGCAGGATATTGTTTTTTGCATGTTTATTTTTGTCTGATGTTTCAGAATCTGAAAGTGATAGAACTTGCCGGCGTGCTTGCCGGCCCTGCCGTCGGGATGTTTTTTGCTGAATTGGGTGCACAGGTGATCAAGATTGAAAATCCGCATACCGGAGGGGATATGACACGTCATTGGAAATTATCAGGTGAAGATCCTGCGCATCCGGGTTCATCTTATTTTGCATCCGCAAACTGGGGCAAGCAGCATTTGTTTCTGGATATCGGAGATTCAGATGCAATCAGACAATTACACGAGATCATAAAAACCACAGATATTTTAATTGCAAACTGGAAAGATGGCGATGCGGAAAAATTCAAACTGACATATGCAGATCTGAAAAAATTAAAACCTGATCTGATCTATGCCCGGCTAACCGGATTTGATGACGAGAGAGTTGCTTATGATGTTGTTTTGCAGGCAGAAACAGGCTGGATGTTTATGAATGGAGATGAAAATTCTGGCCCGTTGAAAATCCCGGTTGCAATTGTTGATCTGTTTGCAGCGCATCAGATGAAGGAAGGAATTTTGGCTGCATATATTCATAAATTAAAAACAGGTGAAGGAAGCGAAGTGAGTGTATCCTTATTTGATGCGGCTGTTGCATCGCTTGCAAATCAGGCGAGCAATTATTTAATGACAGGTGCAATTCCGCAGCCTTCCGGATCATTGCATCCGAATATTGCGCCTTATGGGGAAGTATTGCAATTCAACGATAACAAATATATTGTTCTTGCAATCGGAACAGATAAACAATTCGCCGGCCTGTGTAAAATATTGCAATGCGAAGAATTGGCGGGAGATGATAAATTTTCTTCAAATAAAAACCGGGTCATCAATCGCAAAGAATTATTCGACATAATTAAAGAAAAGTCTGAAAATTTAAACGGCGAGGAATTTATGGATCTCTGCAATAAAAATAAAATCCCCGTCGGGCTCATCAGAAATATGAAGGAATTATTTGAGATGGATGCCGCGAAGAAATTAATTTTGGAAGATGAGGCGGGGAAGAGAGTGAAGACTGCGATTTTCAAAATAAAATAATTGGTTTCCCGCAAAGACGCAAAGTCAATTTTTCTGAGTGCCTTTGTGGGAAATAAACAAAATATCAATCCTTGGAACCACCTGAAAAAATTTCATAAGTGTAGTCCGGAATTGTAATTAACTGGCCTTCGTTACCAAATTCGAAGAGTGTATCCGTAGTAATTAAAAACCGGCCGCTTGCAAACAAATCGTTGGGTGAGGGAGGGTTTAAAACTAATGTGTCTTTCAAAATTTTGTAGCTGCCATAATAATAATCATTGCCAAGCATGCCGAGGTCTTCAATTTTATATGTCGAATCAGTTCTCAGTACGATGATTACGCCACCCATGCCATCACCATTGTCAACTGCTTCAAAAAGAATTTCAGCGTTCATTAATTTCTCACTTTGAATGATTGATGAAATGGAAATAATAAGAGCCGTTACGACTGATGCAAAGAGCAAACTATATTTTCTTCTCCATTTAATCCCGGAATGATGTATAATTAAAAATAGCGAGACAAAAAAAACGATAATAGCAAAACAATAGAACAGATAATCAAATACGGTTGTTGAATAAGCGCTGTCCAGCTGTAAAAAATAAAACAAGCACGCACAAAATATCAATAAAAAATTCCCTGCAATAAATCTTCCTTTTCGCATTAAAAGAATAATAGGGTATAAATAAATTATTATTTGCCTCCCTTATTTCTGTATTGAGGGGGAGAGTGGCTTCAACTTTTATGCATTCTTTCTTCGTGCCTTCGTGGGAATACTCTACATCCCAAACAAACCACCTAATCCACCTGTCATCGCAATGGATCTCGTTTCGGCTTCTGCAACATTTTGTGCCTGTTCCATCGCACGTTCGATGGCAATGAGAATTAAATCTTCGAGATGCTCTTTATCGCCACTTTGCATTAATTCGTCGCTGATGGAAATATTCTTCACTTTTTTTGTGGCGGTAACGGTCGCTGTAACTTTATATTTGCCATCGCCTGATTCGCCATCAACGGTAATGGTTTCGAGCCTCGATTGAATCTCGTCCATTTTCTTTTTCATCTCCATGGCTTTCTTCATGTCGAACATAAATTGCAGGGTTGTTTGTGCAAAGATACCTGAATTCTTACCTTTGCCGAATAATGAATAAGCGTTCTGCAAAAAAATATATGCAATACCGGATCGCCGATGCGATCGACCTGGTTTCTCTTTCAGCACTCGAGGGTACAGATGAAAAAATTGTAAGGCAAAAAATTGATGACCTCATCGGGGTATATGAAACGCTTATTCCGGAAGTGAACAAAGAGCGGACACTGGATAAAATCATCCCGAGAAAAAAATATTTTAATGATATATTTGCCCGCCTGAAAAAAGAGATCATTACAATCACAGGCAATAAAAATTAATTTCAAAAATGAGCAAGGGGAAAAAAATTCACAAAGTCACAAGGTCAACCAACACAATTAAAAACCTCACACCTTTTTTACCGAATCATATTTTTGTTGCCAGAACACCCGACCGGGGAAGGGGCGTATTCACTTCCAAGAATATCAAAAAAGGCACTGTGATAGAAGTGGCACCCATGATCGTATTCAGCGAAAAAGACAGGCTTGTGATAAATGATACCTTTCTGTATGAATATTATTTCGAATGGGGCGACCGGGGCAGAAAAGGTGCACTAGCGCTTGGCTTCGGGTCGTTATACAATCACAGTTATACGCCTAATGCAAAATATAATCCGGACTTCACACTGAACGTACTCGAATTTGAAGCTCACCGCGATATTAAAGCAGGGGAGGAGATCACCGTAAATTATAATCTCGATCCTGATGATGCAACGCCTGTTTGGTGGGAACGTGAAAAAATAAAAGCCAAAAATAAAAAGCAGCATCCGTAATGCATATTAAAGCATATATCATCAGTATATGTTTTTTCTTCTGCTCACAAATCACATACGCACAGTTAAACCCATGGTGGCTTGAACAAACAACGATCGATTCTTCCGAATTGGAAAGGAATGCCATTGCCGATAGTATTATTCAATATGCAAAAACATTTATAGGCGTGCCCTATGTGTGGGGTGGCACCGATCCGCATATTGGTTTCGACTGCTCGGGATTTATTTGTTATGTCTATAAAAAATATGGTGTTGATTTACCACGCACATCCGATCTGCAATTTGATGCAGGTAAACCCGTGGCATATAATGAGGCGCAGCCGGGTGACCTGATCTTATTTACCGGCCGTGAAGCATTTGGAGGAGATCCGGGACATGTTGGAATTGTTTTATCGTATGATGAGAAAAACGGATTTACATTTATACATACTTCATCGGAAGCATCAGGCGGTGTGCGGATCAGCAATGAATTTGGTGAGACATATTATTATAAACGGTTTTTGGAAGTGCGAAGAGTGATTGGCAGCAAATGATCCGTTTCAAAGAAACTGGCTTTTATAGTATCTTGCATAACTAATTCAACTCCCATAGCAATGGCAGATTATCTGAATCTTGGTGTCGACAGCGTAAAGGATTTATTTACATGGCTCACCGAAAGGTCGAAATCGAAGGATATTATTAAAAATGATCTGCTCCGTGAATTTCGGGATAATCTCAAATTATTAGAACACAGAGATAAAGAACAGGTGAATCTCATCACATTGATTGAAAAAATCAGCCTTGCATCCATTGATGCCGCCTATCAGAAAAATTATAATTTCAATAAACTCATTGAAGGCCATCCCAAATTGCCCGAAAAATATATTTTAAATAAGCGCCAGGAAAAATATATCGGCTGGGATGTAAAAAGATTTGTTTACAGCATTGAAGGTAAGATCAAGGATGTTAAAAATCTCCCTTTGCTTTATACCGATCTTAAATCTGCTCCCATTAATCTCAATGTAAGACTGGATAATTTATTCTTCCAATTATTGCTGTTGGTGATTTTTATATCAAAATCATAAAGAACCGATATGTTTTGACTTCAGATTGCGCTTCAAGCCTCCAATGTAAGTTCAATTTTCTAAATGACATTGTTGTTATTTAGAGTAATCCGCTCGTGACTTATATTCCCAATCCTACGAATTGTCATGCCGGGCCTGACCCGGCATCTTCACTTTAGCAGATTGAATGTCAGGCTTGCAATGACAGGATTTTTGGGCAGATTCCTCAATTTTTTTTGCGGAATTGTAACTTTTTCCTCCCCCTCATCGCCTTATGTTCAAATTTCAAAACAACTAAAAAAATTGACTATGAAAAAGATCATCTTATTTGCAAGTTTCTTTGCAGCTACAAGTATCGCCTTTTCACAGGTAGATGCATTAACCATGTTCTTCGAAAAATATGAAGGTAAAACGGGTTTCACAAGCGTGAACGTATCAGAAAAATTATTTGCACTTGCAGCTTCCGCAACACCGGTCGATCAGGCTGATGTGAAAGAACTTGTTGAAGGAATAAAGGGAGTGAAAATACTCGCATTCGAAAATTCGGAAGGAAATGTTAAGTCAAAAGAATTATTTGCGGAAGCACAAAAATTATTGCCATCAGGGAAATATGAAGAACTGATGACCGTGAATTCGGATGGTGAGCAGGTGATCATGCTTGGTAAAACTGCATCTGATTCTGTGATTGAAGAAATGATTTTACTGGTGCAGGATGAAGAAGAATTCGTGCTCGTATGGATCAATGGAATTATCGATATGAAAAATATTTCAAAATTATCCGAGATGGGAATTGATCATCTGGATGAACTCGAAAAAATTGAAAACAAATAATTTCCTATTCTTTAAAAGCTGATATATGAAAATCAAATTAAGCCTTATAACCATGATCATCCTGCTGCTTTCAACTGCAGCATTCGCAGAAGGCCCTGCCGAAACAAGTGGAGATGATACAAAATTAAATCTCTGGATACCGGGTTTCTTAATTAAAATGGCGGCAGGAATAGCAGAAGATCATGTAGATGGTGAAGATGCAATGGCGGTAGATTTTATTCACAAGATCGGCAATATGAATATCTGCATCAGGGAAGGAGAATATTATTCTGAGAGGACGGATAAAAAAGTAACAAGAAAATTAAACAGGCTGGAGAAAAAAGATTATAAAGAATTGGTTTCCGTTTATACAGCAGAAGAGAAAGTAAATATCAGCATCAAAGTAAATAAGAAAGGAAAAATAAAACGCATGGTGGTGATCGTAGACGAAAAAGATGAAACATACGTTTATTTAAAAATGAATTGCAGGATCAGTCCGGAAGATATCAGTAACCTCGTCGGAAATTATACAGACATGATCGATTAATAGTCAAACAAATTCATAGGCCGAAGCTTTCAAGCTTCCACGCCCGCAGTCAGGAGTGTCTGCGGGCTTTTGTTTTAGGTATCAGGTATAAAGTATCAGGTATAAAGTATCAGGTAGCAGCTAGAATCAAGAGTTAGAAAAATCAAATCTTAACGGAAATAAATTACCTGAACTATCAAAAAATATTTTTCGGAACTCGGTTGTGAATTCGCAATTCACAATCCGAAATTCGCAATTCCCATCACTCAATTCTCAACCAGCCCAAACATCTTTTCTGATCTACTTTCCAATGGTTGTTTTCAAAAATCAATTTTAATTCTTCTCTCGACGGGTCATCAGGCCCGGGGTTTTGCTGAATGATTTCAATTTTATCTTCATACACTTTTGAAATAATTGCAATATGCCCGTATTTATTTCCGATATGCCCGTCAAAAACTATGATGTCGTCTTCCCGGGGTTTTTTTAAACTGGGATTTGCATATTGCACGAGTGCTCTTTGTTCATTGTAGGATGCATCAGGAAGCTTATCATCAAAAAAATCTTTTGCATTGCCGAAAGCATCCGGCATTTCGTGATTGAAATGTTCGAGGTAATAGCGTTTAACAAATTCAACGCATTGCCATTTTAAACCGATATTATATCCGTCGGCAGCAATATTTTTTTCTTTCACATGTCCTAATTCACCATTAAAAAAAACTTCAACACCATTTATCGAATCGATGGCGGTGCCGATCGCAAATGCATATTTATTCGAAGATGGAATAACATCAAACCAGCGCAGCATAAACCAGGTAAGAACAAGGCATAAGATCACGATCAGCCAGTAGCCGAAATGTAGATTTTTAAATACCGGATGCCGCGGTGTGATCATTTTGCCTGAAAGTTAAAACGGAATGCATCTTAAAGTTAGTGTGGGTTTAGTTGAGACCAGCAATAAATAAAAAAGCCAGGTTAGGAACCTGGCTAAACGGTATTTCTAATTCTTGTATTTTAAAATTTGAATGTGACACCCAATGTGCCGAGTATCATATCGGTTTTTGATTCTTTGGGAACAGCAGCAATATCAATATCATCTCCGCTCACATCATCCTGGCTGATTGGAACCGTATTAAATACGAGCTCCCATTCTTCGATATCGTCTTTCACATAATATTCTGCTTCGCCGCCGAGTTGATATGCAACCCGTGCATTTATCAGGATGCTTGGATTTACTTCAACCATTAAGCCGACAGCGCCGCCATAATTATATGTCCATGATGAATTTTGATTTGCTCTGGTGATAAGCGGATTATCTTCTTCGCTTAAATAATATTCTTCCGATTCATCCCACACTTCCGTATTGGTTGAAAAATTATTGAACCCGATAAATGCATCGAGATAGGGTTTGAAAAATTTTGTAGGAGATAAAAACCTGAGGTCGAGGTGGCCGGTATTGATCGAATTTGAAGTTTCGATACGCATCGGGAAATAAAGTGTTTGAATCACGGTGCCGCCTGCAACAATATCGGCAGTTAATGTTTGTCTGTCCATTTTATAACCGTTGTTCATAAAAGCAAAATCAGCACCGATGAGGATCGGAATTTTTACAGAAGGCTGATAGAAAAAATCGAAGCCGCCTCCGAAAGCAACATTATCATTGATCTCGCTGAAATCATTTTTGGGTATGCCGATATCAAAACCGAGCCCGAAATAAAATGCGTTGGATGTATTCGCCCTTTGCTGCGCTTCAGAAATTGTACTGATGGTGAGGAATGCCGACAAGAGAAGTAAAGTAATTCGCATAGCTGTTTGTTTTATGTATGTTCATTAAAATTATAGCCATTTTTTGATCTTAAAGATGATAAACTGCACGATGGCAATTATGATCATTATTCCCCAAACAATATAGTAACCGTTTTGGGTATGCAACTCCGGCAAATTGTCAAAGTTCATGCCGTAAACTCCGACAATAAATGTGAGAGGAATGAAAATAGAGGAAACCAGTGTTAGTACTTTAATGATCTCATTCAAATGGGAGTTCATATTGGCTGTATTAGTTTGAATCAGGTCTGATAAATATTCCCGGTCCACATCAATCTGATTCACGATCTGGTTCACATGATCCTGCAGGTCTTTTAAAAAAGGCTTTGTTTTTTCATCGATCAGGATCATGTCTTCCTTGAGCAGTTTGAAACACATTTCCTTCAGAGGATTGATCGTTCTGCGCAAATAAATCAATGCCTTATTTACATGATGAATGCGGTGCAGATGGCTTTTGTTTTTGTATTTAAATATATCGTTTTCAATTTTTTCAAGTTCATCCGAATAGCGGTCAACAATTTCATAATAACTGTCGAGCACGCCGTCAATTAAAGCATAAGCGAGATAATCTGGCCCGCGTTTCCGGATATTCCCTTTTCCGTTGCGCAGCCTTTCACGAAGTACGCCGAAATAATCCCCTTCTTCTTCCTGAAACGAAAGGACAAAATTATTTCCGAGAATGATGCTGATCTGATCATGATCGAGTGAACCGATCTCAAAATAAAATTCATTTAAGGTAATATAGATCAGGTCATTTTCGGGGTATTCATCAATTTTCGGAACCTGGTATACATTTAAAATATCTTCAGAAATGAGCGGGTGTAATTGAAAATGTTTGCTGATCTTTTCAATGACATCAATATGGTTCAAACCATTTACGTTGATCCAGACCAGTTTTCCATTCGCATCAAAATTCAGATAATCATCTTTTTCCGTAAATGTTTTTTCTTCAAAATTATTTTCATCGTAAATAAGTACGGTAATACCGGTAGGTTCATTTGTTTTTTGCCCGGTATAAACAAGTGTGCCCGGCGGGAGCCCTGATTTTTTTCTTTCCCGCGGTACGATCCTGTATTTGTTCGGATTTATTTCAGGCTCTTTTTTCATGCTGGTTTCCGGTAAGTGGTGAACATGCTTTTCCATTTCATTTTCAATACTCCCAATACAGCCTCTTTGAAAATACCCTTGCTCATTTTTGAAATCCCGGCTTCACGGTCTTTAAACACAATTGGAATTTCAACGATTTTAAATCCGCATTTCCATGCGGCATATTTTAATTCGATCTGAAATGCATAACCAATAAAACGAATTGCATCAAGGTCGATCGATTCAAGCACTTTTCTTTTATAACAAACAAAACCTGCGGTTGTATCTTTCACGGGTATCCAGGTAATCATCCGCACATACAGCGATGCACCTTTCGATAATATGATCCTGTCGGCAGGCCAGTTTACAACTTTTCCATTCGTCACATAACGCGAACCCACAACCACATCGGCTTCACCTTTACATGCTTCGAGCAGGCGGTGTAAATCGTGCGGGTCGTGTGAAAAATCAGCATCCATTTCAATAATAAATGCATAATTATTTTGCAGGGCCCATTTAAATCCGTGAATATATGCAGTTCCTAAACCGAGTTTTCCTGGACGTTCCTGCAGAAATAATCTGCCGGGATATTGTGTTTGCAGATTGCGCACTTCCTGTGCCGTACCGTCCGGAGAATTATCATCAATGATGAGCAGGTCAAATTGATCCTGCAACTGCATAACCGCATGAATCATCCGGGCAATATTTGCCTGTTCGTTAAAAGTTGGTATGACTACAAGTGCAGCTGCCAAAATAATTTCTATGAATGTGTGCGTTGATTTTTAATTCTGAATTCGATCATTTTTAATTTCAATTTCGTATGCCGTGGAAAATCACTTCTGTAAATCCAGTCGAAATATTGCGGTTCACGTTTATATACCTCTTCGCAGGATTGCCCGTTATATTTTCCGAAATTGAAATATTCAACACCGTCTTTTAAAATCATTCTCCTGCCGAAATCCACAAAATCACCATCCTTGGTAAATTCATGCAATGCCTGCACATCATTTTTTAAATCTTCTTTATAACGATCGAGTTGTGCAACCAGTACTTCATATGTTGCAATTACATCGCCTTCGGCAGAATGGGCATTTACCAATTCTTTATTGCAGAAATATTTATAGGCAGCTTCAAGCGTTCTTTTTTCCATGAGGGTGAAAATGCGCATCACGTCAATATAACGACGGTTTTCATCAAATCCTGTATCGGCACGCAAAAATTCTTCGATCAGCATGGGCACATCGAATTTATTTGAATTGTATCCCGCAATATCACAATTGTCGAGGAAGTCGCGGATTTCATTTGAAACCTGTTTAAATGTAGGCGCATTTTTCACATCCGCATCAAAAATTCCATGCACATTTGATGCTGCTTCGGGAATATGCATTTCAGGATTGATACGCAATGTTTTTGTATCCTGACTTCCGTTCGGTGAAATTTTCAAAATACTTATTTCAACGATACGGTCAACACCCAGATTGATACCGGTTGTTTCAAGATCAATAAAAGCGAGGGGTTTGTCGAGTTTCAGCATGGCGCAAAATTATGTTAAAATAGTAAAATCAAGGTTGTCAAAATTACCCGAACTCATCAGCAGGATATTTGTATTAACAGTATTTAAGTTTTTGATCAATTGCATTAATTCATTCGAATCATTTATTACGATCAGATCCTGATCGTTAAAATAGTTTTTTACTTCTGCAACCGGCAAAGGAGGTAATTTTTTTAATTCCAATGCATGCGGATTGATATATACGATGCTGTGGTCTGCCTTTTCCATCGTATTAGCGTATTGCGGTAAGAATGATTGGTTCAAACTGCTGAAAGTATGCAGCTCGAGGACGGCAACCAGGTTTTTGCCCGGGTATTGTTCTTTCACCGCATCAACTGTTGCCCGCACTTTTGATGGTGCATGTGCAAAATCACGGAAAATAAAATGATCAGGAGTTTGTTTGAAAATCTCCAATCGTTTTGCTGCACCTTTAAATGTTTGCATCGCAGCATAAAAATCATTTTTATTGATTCCGAGTTGCGCACAAATAATGCGGGCACCTTCCATGTTTTGCATATTATGTCTTCCGAAAATTTCAAATGCATAATCGCTATCACCGTTATGCATATGCAATTTATTTTCATGTAAAGTATAATCCGGAGTGTTGTATTGCACAACATTGATATTTTCTTTTTCGGAAATCAATATCGTTATAATTTCATCTTCAGCATTTGCAATCAACAGGTCGGTGGGTTGCAGTGATTGAATTAATTGTTTGAATTGCGAAACATAATCTTCAAATGTTGGAAACACATTAAAATGATCCCATGCAATACCGCTGATCAGATTTATTTGCGCATGATAATGTAAAAATTTTGGTTTGCGGTCGAGAGGTGAAGCGAAATATTCATCGCCTTCAATAATTATTACCGGTGCGTCGCTTAATTGCACCATTGTTTCAAATCCTTCCAGTTGTGCACCTACCAGGTAATCGAATTGCTTACCTTGTTCTTTTAGCACATGCATTACCATGGAAGTAATTGTTGTTTTGCCATGGCTTCCGCAAATTGCGACACGAATTTTATTTTCAGACTGATTGAAAATATATTGCGGGAAACTGAAAACAGGTAAGTTCAACTCCATGGCACGCAGCAATTCAGGATTATCGGCTCTTGCATGCATGCCGAGGATCACCGCATCCAGTTTTGCGTGAATTTTTTCCGGAAACCAGCCTTTTTCGGGTGGTGCTATTTCATGTTTTTTTAATCTGGATAAAGAAGGTTCAAAGAGTTCATCATCCGAACCGCTCACTTCAAAGCCTTTATTTTTCAGTGCAATGGCAAGATTATGCATAACAGCCCCGCCAATTGCGATCAGGTGAATCTTCGTCATATAATGCGCCCGAAGATATTAAAATCCTTTTGTGGCCTGTGGAAATGTTTCATTTTTGTATGCAGAATTTGAAATAATTTTTCAGAACTTAGCGTTTCATGGCTTAGATCGGTGATTGAACTTTATTTATCAGGAAACGATTTTAACCGGTAACAAATTTAGAATTATGAAAATGTCATTCAGAAAATTGTTTTTATCTCTGGCAGTTGTATCACTCCTCGCAGTATCACTTACGTCTTGCCACAGCAAAGAAGGTTGTCCCAACAAGATCACACAAACAGGTGTTCTGAACGTGGGCGACAATACGTGATCAAACGTATTCGAATGTGATCAGTTTCCTGATCTCAGGTGACAAGCTCACAACAACCGGGCATGTAGCAGCTGCATTTTCCAGTTTTTTCTTATCCTCTTCGGTTAAAATTCCCGCAGGTATTTTCAGATGCGTATGAATTTCGGCAATTCTTCTCGGGTTATTTGCCATCACTTTCACAACATCCGCTTCCGTTCCTTCCATCAGCAGATTATTTTTCTGCGCAACAATTCCCATTGTGGTAAGCATGCAACTTGCAGCAGCCGTAGCGACGAGATCGGTTGGAGAAAATAATTCACCTTTTCCATGGTTGTCGCGGGGCGCATCCGACCTTACAACGGTCCCTGAAGGTAAATGCACTGCTTCTGTGCGGAGATCTCCGAGATATACAACTTTTGAAATATTCATGACAAATAATTTAATTTATGAACAACTTATTCGTTGTAAAATTCGTAATATTATGCGATGAAATTTTTTTGGATTTTTCTGCTCTCAATTTTATCAACCGGTATTGCCCTCTCTCAGGACACCACCTCTGTTACCCGTGAAAGCACGAAATCCAAACCGGTTGTTTTGAATCACGGCATTTCTACCAAAACAAAAGGCATCAGTTACGAATATGAATTCAGCATGGGAATTAAACTTGCAACGTCCGGCTGGGGCATTTTCGGAGATTATACAAAAGACATCAATTACGACAAAAAACGTGTGTATTATTTCGAGATGGAATTTCTCAAAAATCCGAAAGAAACCAAGAGAGTAAATGAATTTACAATCGGTTATGATTCACCTAAACCGTTTGTTTACGGAAAACAAAATACATTCTTCAATTTAAAAGCTGCAATCGGAGAAAAATTGCTGATCGGCGAAAAAGCTGAAAAGAGCGGCTTTCAGGTATTATTCAATTATGCAGGCGGTATTTCTGCCGGATTTGTAAAACCATATTACCTCGACGTATACAATACGGACGAAGAAGGTGGTGTGACAAAATCCATAAAATATTCTGACGAAACAGAATCACTGTTTCTCGACGCCACCAGCATTTATGGTGCATCGGGATTCAGCATCGGATTTAACGAAATAAAATTTACACCGGGAGCTTTCGGCAAGGCCGGCCTGAATTTCGACTGGGCAACATACGATGATTTCGTAAAATCCCTCGAAACCGGTATCGGCGCTGAATTATATCTGCAGGATATCCCGATCATGATACTCGAAAACAACAAGCCCTATTTTGTGTATTTATATCTAAGTTTGCAGCTTGGAAAAAAATGGTAAAGAGAGGACAAAGGCATGTTAGAACTACCGTTGGCAGATCAATCTGTTAAACATCCAAAAAAGCCTTCCTGGCTGAAAGTGAAATTACCTACAGGCGAAAATTACCGCCACGTCCGGCATCTTGTCGACGAATTCAAACTCCATACAATTTGTGAAAGCGGCAATTGCCCGAATATGGGTGAATGCTGGGGTGAGGGAACGGCAACGTTTATGATCCTGGGAAATATTTGCACCCGTTCCTGTTCTTTTTGCGCTGTTGCCACCGGCAAACCTTCTGAACTCGATCTTGATGAACCATTTCGTGTTGCCGAAGCAATTCAGCTTATGAAAGTGAAACATGCTGTGATCACTTCGGTAAACCGCGATGAACTTGCCGACAGAGGCGCATCTGTGTGGAACGCTACCGTCAGAGAAATCAAAAAATTAAATCCGCATACTACAATCGAAACACTGATCCCTGATGTGAAAGCAAACTGGGAAGCACTCGAACTGATGATTTCAGCCGGCCAGGAAGTGGTTTCACATAATATGGAAACCGTGCAGCGTTTATACCGTCTTGTAAGACCACAAGCAAAATATACACGAAGCCTCGAACAAATCGCAAGAACAAAAGCATTCGGAAAAAGAACAAAATCAGGTGTGATGCTCGGCCTCGGAGAAACAAAAGAAGAAGTTTATGAGATCATGGATGACCTGGTTCGGAATGGATGCGATATTCTCACACTCGGCCAGTATTTGCAGCCAACAAAAATGCATCTGGAAGTGAAAGAATTTGTAACACCTGAAATGTTCGCACATTATAAAGAAATCGGCCTGGCTAAAGGATTTAAATATGTTGAAAGCGGCCCGCTGGTAAGATCTTCCTACCACGCCGAGCGACATGTTTTTTAATTGCTCTGTAATCTGTCAGTCATAAAAATTCTGCGGATTAATTTTCTTATTTTTATTTTATATTTTTACCACAAATAAGTTCTTAAATGAAGAGAAGGTTTACAATTTTCGGATTCTCACTCATCGCGATCTCTGCAATCGCATTTTTTGCCTGCAACAGTGAGAAAAAGTTTACGGATAGCAGTTCGGAATTATCCTCAGAGGCTCAGGAAGAGCTCCAGGAGCAGGCTACGGTTCAGGCATACCGGGAGTGGTTGAATGATGTGCGTTCAAATCCGGTTACCGGACAAGTTGAAGTTGCAGATGTGCTCGCAGCCCGTGAACAAATGAGAGCTTATTATGCAGATCATGCCGGACAAAGAGACGGTGGTTTGCTTGGGTTGCAATGGGAAAGTTTCGGACCGAACAATGTGGGCGGTAGAACAAGGGCAATATTGGTTGACCGCACTAATACAAGCAGAATTTATGCAGGCGGTGCCAGCGGCGGACTATTTTATACAGATAATGGCGGATTGCAATGGTATCCGCATCCGCAGAACGATGAATTTTCAACACTTATCATATCCTCCATTGCGCAGGCAGCAAATGGTGATCTCTATTTCGGTACTGGTGAATACTGGGCTGATTATTACGATGCAAGCCTGGGTAGCTATACACATGGTTTTACAGGCGACGGAATTTTTATGGCACCTGCGGTTACAGGAACTGATTTACCTGTTTTCACACAACTTACTTCTACCATCCCTACACCAGGTGAGATCGGATCAAGTTCTGGTGCCACCTGGGGTTATGTAAACAGGATCGCCTGTCACCCGACAAATGCATCCATACTGGTTGCGGCAACGAATTCAGGACTTAAAATATCTTCTGACGGTGGTACATCATGGGACAATTGTGAAGGAGACGGTTCTCCGCTTTCCACAATTTCTGATGATTGCGTTTTCGATAAAGATGGCTTTTTACATGCGATCAGCAGTGCAACCAGAAAATATTACAGATCAATGTCTTCAGACGATCCGGGTGCTTTAACCGAATATTCAGATGGATTACTTTCCGGAAGCATCAGAAGAGTATTGGCTGTTTCACCTTCTGATCCGAATTTCGTTTATATCTATTCTGCAAAATCCTCGACCTTCGGCTGTCAGGGTGTTTTCCAGTCTACAAACCACGGTGAATCATTTACCAAAATAACCGAAGAAGCAAGTGCATTTTTCAACCCGAACGGCACAGGTGCAAATATTACATGGAACATGTGTATTGCAGTAAACCCTGCAGATCCGCAAAGAATTTATATCGGCGGACAAATTGAAGCATGGACTTGGAATGGAAATACGATCAGCTGGGTTCCAATGTCAAATTCAGGATATCCAACCTGGTATACAAAATATCTGCATGCAGACCAGCATTGGATCGTTTTCCCTGCCGATTATGATCCGGTAACAAACGATATGATGTATTTCGGTTCTGATGGTGGTATATCCAGATCAATAAATGCATCGGCAGCATATCCTGATTTCGGAACGCTCAATAAGGGTCTGAATTTTTATCAGGCACATGGAATTGCGTTCGGAATTAATGGTGAGGCAATGGGTGGATCACAGGACAATGGAACGCAATATGTAAATTTTGACCTGAACAGCGAATTACAGGCTGTTGAGGTGTTAGGAGGTGATGGTGGTAAAACAGCGGTTTCACGTATCAGACCAGAATATTTGTTTGGAACATTTTTCAGCGTAACAGCTAATGGATCAGGTGCGGTTCTCAGACGTTCGGTAAATGCCGGAGCAAGTATGGCTTCCATTTACGATTGTAATATCGATGGTGGTTTGGCTCTTTGCCTGCAGGATGGATTGATTGACGGAGGAACAGATTTCGTCACACAATTTGCATTATGGGAAAATTATGATTTGTATAAAACATTTGCGCCGGTGCTTGAAGGAGATACAATTGAATATCCTGTGGGATCAGGAGATATGTACTCACAAGGTGATGTTGTAAATTATGAAGGAAGAGATATCGTTCTCGACAGATCAGGCTTATCTGAGTCAAGACTTTACCATGCAGCAAAAAGTGCTTTATGGGTAACAACAGGAGCACTATTCAATTCTACAGAAGCACCTGTTTGGTTTAAATTACTTACAGCCAGCGGAACAGTAACAGCAATCGAATATTCGAATGACGGTAATACAGTTTATATTGGAACTGCTAATGGTAAATTATACCGTCTCGACGGATTGCTGACTGCAAATTTCGAATACGTGGATGTTGACGGAGATCCCGGAACAGCAGGGGTATTTACAGCTGCTGATGCAGGCATCACAACATTTACATATGCAACTGCATTTTCAAACGATATAACAGGCATCAGTATCGACCGCAACGACCCGAATAAAGTAGCGATCAGTATTGCCGGCTTTGGTGTTGACCAGAATGTTTGGTATTCTGATAATGCATTGGATGGAGATGCTGCAGTTTGGGATTGTGTTTCCGATGGAGGCGCCTTACCAAATATTCCTGTGTATGATATTTTAATGCATGTTACCGATCTCGATAAATTATTAATTGCTACCGAATTTGGCGTTTGGAGTTATTCAATTTCTGCCGGTGGCAGCTGGACACAGGAAAGCGTAGGTGCAGATGGCGGTGTCGGACCAGGTAATGTCCCTGTATTTGAAATTCGTGAAGACTGGATCCGCGATACAAATTGTCATGCGATCTATATCGGAACACACGGAAACGGTTATTACAGAACAACAACTTTATCTGAAGGCGGATGCGATTTCACAACTGTAAGTGCAGGGCCTATTCAGGAAGAAATTATTGCAGGAATTATTCTTAGTCCGAATCCGGCCGACGTGATCACAACAGCAAATATTACTTTAAACGAAAGCGCTACCGTTAATACAAGTATTTATAATATGTCGGGAAGCCTTGTAAAAGTAGTAGGAACGTCGCATTTCGCAGCGGGGGTTTATAATATCGTGATCGATGTTAAAGACCTCTTGCCTGGGACTTATTTCGTAAGTTTCGAAGTGAATGGAACCGTTACAAGTAAAAAACTCATTGTTATTTAAATAAAAGGTTAAATCAAATAAATAAAAGCTCCGGTTCATGCCGGGGCTTTTTTTATTCCGGCGCCGACAGCGGTTCGTATTCACTCCAAGATAAATTCTCCGGCAAGGCAGAATTGCTGCATTCAATATGGATCACTTTTCTTTCTTTGCCGTTTTGAGTTCGCGACGAGGCGTGCAACAACAATGGCCGCATAATCATTATTCCTCCTTGCCGGACAGCACAAATTATTTCTTCCTTTTTAATTGCCGGAAATCCATTCTGCTTGATTATTTCCTTTTTATGTGATCCGGGAATCACTTTTAATGCTCCGTTTTCTGCATTTGTATCATCGAGATGAATACGGATTGTAAAATTCTTTTCCAGCAATGCGACAGGAAGTTGTACTGTAAAATGACCTTCTTTGCTGGTGCGATTTAAAAAGCCCGGGACATCTGCTTTTTCTTTTACTGAAATTGTAAGATCCTGATGATATGCTACAAACCAATTTGATTTTTCCGGTTTATTGAAATAAATTGATTTTACGATAAAATAATCATTGCCAAATAATTCCCGGATCAAACCGAGAATTGTTTTATTAAGCAACAAGCTTTTAATTCCGGGTATTCTTTTTAAAAATTGCCGTATTGCAAATAATTCCTTTGAATCAACAACATATCGGGATGGTAGTGCGGCTGATGCAATGGCTTGCAGAATAGCATTTGATTCACTGCTGGTATATATTCCGTCAATTATCGTAAACCCGTTCTCTTCCAGTTTTTTGATATGCGTATCCGAATCAAAAATTAATGTTTCCATCAGCGATATGGTCAGTTGTTTTTTTCATACTTTCTTAATAATCTGAATGTATGTTGCAGCGATTTTTTACTGTTCCATCCGAAATGCCCCGGGATAATAAATTCAGCATCAGGATATTTTTTAATTAATTTTTCAATGGCGGTTTTCCAGGATGCAATATCAGCATCTGAAAGATTGCCGAGATTATTTACTTCCGTGCTTTTCACCAGACAGCCGCCGTAAAGTATTTTCTCATCTTCAAACCAGATAACAATATTATCAGGTGAATGCCCGGCACCCGGATAAAATGTTGAAAAAGAATGATCGCCGATCGTAAAGACTGTATCGTTGGAAAAATAATAAGCCGGTTGATTTTCATCATGCAATGCGCAGAGTTCAAATGTTTGCTTTGATGAAAAAGTCGGGATGCCCAGCGATTTATAATAATTGATACCTGCAGTCCTGTCGGCATGAAAATGTGTTGAAATACACATTACCGCAGTGAGGTTATGTTTTGTTTGAATACTGTCGAGGAGAGGTTTGAATTGCAGGCTGTCCCAGGGCGTATCGAATAATACAACACCTTTTGAAGTTACAAGATACATGCTGTTTGAAGGAAAAGGAGAGCCGTTTAGATTCTGATAAGTTGTATACATATAAAAATCGCCTGTGAGGTGAGTGATTTCTAATCCGTTTGCAGTCTGCGCAATTAAATAAGTACACTGCATGAATGTGCCGATGAACAATAATCTGAATAAAATATTCCGTGATAAAACAGAAAGCATGAAACAAAATTAAATTTCAAATCGCATAAGTACATAAAAAAATCCTGTCGCGGGAACGACAGGATTTTAGCTTCAATGGCAAGATAAATATTATTCGCCTATTACAAAGTTTTTCGTTGTTGCACGATTACCACTTGAAACACGTGCCATATAAACACCTGCAGGTAAATCAGAAATATTTACTGAAGTTGTAAAGCTTGAAACCATTCCCGGTTTTATTTCTTTCACAACTGTTCCGTCAATGTTTAAAATTGAAATCGAAGCATCTTGCGGAGTTGTGAAAACCAGATCCAAATTCAGAACATCTGTTGCTGGATTCGGGAACATATTAAATGAACTTAAGTCATCAATGTTCTCAACCGCATTGCAGAAAACAACTGCAACGTTATTACAATATTCATAATCAGAAACGTCGGCATCAACCGATAAACAAACTTCATATGTTACCGGAATTGCGTAAATAT
>CAYXBK010000020.1:0-94677 GCA_964463165.1 uncultured Chitinophagales bacterium | reverse complement strand
CAATTACATTTTGTGTTGTTGATGATGTATTTCCATTTCCGTCATCGAATGTCCAAGTGATTACGAAAGTACCTTGCTCAGAATAACTTGTAGGATCTGTTGTAGTTCCTGTAATTGTTCCTTCGCAGTTGTCAGTTGTTGTCGGTGCTGTTACAGTTACCGAACATTCACCCGTTGCATCAGCTAATATTGGAACAACAGGTGCAGTAATATCATCAACAATTACGTTTTGTGTTGTTGAAGATGTATTTCCATTTCCGTCATCGAAGGTCCATGTAATAATAAATGTACCTTGTTCAGTATATGAAGTTGGATCTGTTGTTGTACCTGTAATTGTTCCTTCGCAATTATCTGTTGTGGTTGGTGCAGAAACTGTAACACTGCATTCACCGGTTGCATCTGCGATTATCGGAACAACAGGAGCAGTAATATCATCAACAATTACATTTTGTGTTGTTGAAGATGTATTTCCATTTCCATCATCGAATGTCCATGTAATAATAAATGTACCTTGTTCAGAATAACTTGTAGGATCAGTAGTTGTACCTGTTATTGTTCCTTCGCAATTATCTTCTGCAGTTGGGGCAGTCACATCAACTGAACACTCACCTGTTGCATCTGCTAATGTCGGCGCAACCGGTGCAGTGATATCTACAAATCCTGGGTCATCATTATCTGTTAATCCATCGCAATCATCATCAATACTATTGCATGTTTCAGTTGCACCCGGATGAACCGCAGCATTACCATCATTACAATCAGTATTGTTTGTTACAGATCCTGCAACTGCGGAACACGAATTTACAGGTGATGCCCCGCTATCGCCAAATCCATCGCCATCTGCATCCGTGTAGTAATTTAAAAATATAAGTCCGTTATCAATTCCACCCGCACAATCGTCATCAATACCATTACAAATTTCTGTTGCACCCGGATGAATAGCTGCATTGCCATCATTACAATCTGTATTGTTGGCAACATACCCAACAGGTGCCGAACAGGCAAGTGCAGTAACAGCATTATTTCCATACGTATCACCATCCGCATCTGCATACCATGTTGTTGCAATTGCAAGGTTTGTTATAGTTACTGATTTTGAAGTTGTGCATCCATGGCTGTCTGTTACAGTCACCGAATAGGAACCGGCAGCTAATCCTGAAATATCCTGTGTGGTGGCGCCGCCCGGTGACCATAAATATGTATAAGGGGCGGTTCCTCCGGAAACGGAAAGATCAATCGATCCATCACTTAATGTACTGCAGCTTGCATTCACATGGGTTTCAGTTGCAGCAAGAACTGCAGGTTGCGTTACAGAAACAGTAACTGAATCTTTGCAACCACCTGCTGCGGTGACAACAACTTTATATGTACCCGCGGTGAGGCCGCTGATATCTTCTGTCGTTTGTCCGCCCGGCGACCATAAATAAGTAAGTGACCCTGTGCCTCCGCTTGTAGTTAAATTGATGGCGCCATTCGCTTCACCAAAACAATTCACGTTTGTAATTGCAGTTGAAAGTGACGGAGCCGAACATGATTCACCGATCTGAAAATCGCCGAATGAAGTACCTGAAACCGTTCCCTGCGAACTCGTTGCTGTTAATGTGCCGGTTGTTGTGCTGTTCCAAGTTGTTCCACTATATCTTTTTACAATAAATGAAGCTGTATTTGCTCCTGCATCAACATCACCTGCAACAAAATTGAAGGTGCCGGTATAACCTGTAAATCCGGTAACTCCCGAATTTGTTAAAGTATAATATCTGTTTACTGATTTCGAAGGCTGGATTAATGATGTGGAGATATTCGGGTGATCAGTTGCAGTCGTTTTTGCCGTGATATTTCCACCTGCATTTGTTGTTCCCGTGAAAGCAATTAATACGGGTGTATAATTTGAAGCATCACCAATTTCAAATGTTTTTGATGCGGTTGCCGCTGCAATTACTTTCGATAAATTTCCATTTACATATTTTCCTGTTCCCGCACCCGAAACCGAACCCGATGTTCCGATTGTAAGCGTATTTGTGCTTGTTGTGATAATTCCGTTTGTGAAAGTGAGCGTGCTTGTAACCGTAACACCGTTGGTTAAGGTTAAACCGGGTGAATTATCAATTGTCAGATTATTTACCGATGCAGGTAAACCGCTTCCGGTTACCTGTGCAGCAGCTCCGTTGTTATATGTGTAGCTGGCGCCGGTTGAAAATGATCTTGTAGTAGTTGTTTGAACATTTCCTGTCGAACCGCTTGAGGTGATACCAGCAGTTGAACCAAGTTGCATGCCACCACCCGATGAAAGTGTAAAGGCCCGGCCGGTTAATACATTTGTTCCCATTATGAGTGTTGATCCGCTGTTTACGGTAAAATCAACATTGCCAGAAACCGTATTTCCGGAGGCAGTAAATGTTTGAGAGCCTGATTTTTTAAATACAATTTGAAAATTAGTGTTTGGATTACCTCCAACAGTTATTGTTCCTCCTGTGTGAGACCAGTTACCAGAAGAATTTAAAGTTGCTGTTTCATTATTGCTTACATGCCCGTAAAAGGTTCCACCCGTCTGGCTGAAATTTCCTGTTAGGTTAATTGTAGGATTTGCACTACCGTTGGAAACTACCAAAATACCCGCAGAAATAGTCATATTTCCTGCGATATTTAATGTCATAGCTGTATTGCCGGTAAGCCTTAATTCTCCTGTATTCGTTGTAGTTATTATAAAATCACCATTTACAGTTGTCAGTGCACCTGAAAAATTAATATTTCCGGTTTGAGAAGGACAATTCCAGGTAAAATGATGAAAACTTTGATTAATTCCTGCAGGCGCATTCGTATTAGTTGTATACCCAATGAATTCGCATAGTGAACCTGTGTTCCATGTTGAACTTGGAACCGTTCCAGCTGAAGTGGTAAAATTATGTTGATATTTTCCACCACTTTTAAATGTCATATTGCCTGTGGTGGTGATTGTTCCGGCATTCCTTACAGTACCAGTCACATCACAATCAATTGCAGCAGCACCGTTTGCAATAGTCCAGGTAATACCGGAATTCACAGTTACCTGAGCTCCGCTATTAATTACAACCTGATCAACGGTAACCCCGGCTGTAACAGTTACAACATTCGGGCTTTGAATTGTAATAACACCATCAGTTGATGTTGGCGTTGCCGCAGCTGCTACCCAGCTGGCTCCATTAAATCGCTCCCATGTTGCAATTGCATTCCAGTTTCCCGTTGCAACGGATCTGTAATCACCGGATGCCTGCGACCACGCAGCATTTGAGATCAATAAAATTGCAGAAAGGAGAAATGCCCTGTAAGACATACGGATAGCATTGCGGAAAGTAGAATTCGTTTTCATAAATTGGCTTAAGCGTTTAGAAAAAAGGAGCACCTATTGAGCAAGAGGAATGGGTTTATGTGTGTGTTTAAAATTAATTCGTGTGTGTTGATTAATCCATCCGGCAAGACGAGCAACTAAATTTCAGGGTTGCTTCAAAAAGCGGGGATGCATTTATACTGCGCAAAGATATTAACAAAATTTCTTCAAATTCAAAATCCGAAAGGCCGGAAAATATAAATGCGGCTAATTTACAGGCAAACCCGTATTGCAGCACCGCTTTTTGCAGTTATTAATTGCTTTTGTTAAAAAATCATCCCGCTTATAAGCAATGGACTGCGAACAGCGTTACAATCTGTATTTTTGCCCGCACATGTCCGTTTCAGTAGAGCATCTCACAAAATTATACGGCGAACAGAAAGCCGTAAACGATATTTCGTTTGAAGTAAAGCCGGGAGAAATTCTTGGTTTCCTCGGACCCAACGGAGCAGGGAAATCTACTACGATGAAAATCCTTACCTGCTTTATACCGCAATCGTCGGGAAATGCAAAAGTCTGCGGATCTGATGTGAGCACGCAATCGATCGAAGTGCGGAAAAATGTGGGTTACCTCCCGGAGCATAATCCGCTTTACACCGAAATGTATGTGAAAGAATATCTCGAATTTGCCGCCCGCCTCAACGGGATGAAACAGGCGGATAAACGCATTGAGGAAATGATCGGAATCACGGGTTTAACGGTTGAACGGAAAAAAAAGATCGGGCAGTTAAGTAAAGGGTACCGGCAAAGGGTTGGTTTGGCGCAGGCAATGCTGCACGATCCGAAAGTGCTGATCATGGATGAACCCACCAGCGGCCTCGATCCGAATCAATTATCGGAAGTGCGTGCACTGATTAAAAATATCGGTAAAGAAAAAACAGTGATCCTCTCCACGCATATTATGCAGGAAGTAACTGCAATCTGTAACCGCGTGATCATCATCAATAAAGGAAAACTGGTTGCAGATGATACCGTTGATGCACTCCAGACAAAACAAAAAGGCATCACACTCATTCAGATCGAATTAAAAGAAACAATCGATAAATCCGTATTCGAAAAAATAAAAGGCGTTACAAGTGTAAAACCAAACGGAACAAATAAATGGCTCATCGAATATGCCGGTGCGGAAGATATGCGTGAAAAATTATTCCGCTTTGCAGTTGAAAATAAATTGACATTGCTCAATTTAAATATCGAAAAACAAAGTCTGGAAGATGTGTTCCAGCAATTGACTTTGAAATAGTCCGCGGTTCGCGGTAGTCAGTCCGCAGTCCGCAGTCCGCAGTCTTCAGTCTACAGTTGGCAGTCCGCATCCTTCTGTAGTGCAGTTTGGTATTCATAAACTATCTTTATACTAGATACTAGATACTTGATACCTGATACCTGACACCATGAAATTAAATCCCACGTTTAATTTTATTTTATTTCTCACAATATTATTTCTCGCATCCTGCAGGCCATTAACTTATATTCCTCAAACACCGCAAACTCCTGTTTCAGAAAAAGGAAAAATGGAATTTACCTGGGCAGAAATTCCCGATCTGGCTGCATTACAATTATCCTATTCGCCCATTGATCATATTTCATTCGCTGCAAGTGCAAACAGCGGATTAATACATTTAAATATCGGTTATGAAGCGGGGCTGGCATTCTATACGGATATCAATCCTGAATTGCAGGTTGGAGTGTTGGGCGCTTATGGAAATACAACAATTGACCTTGATCATAGTTGTCGCTACGCTGGTGGAGATTGTGATGTTTTTCGGTGGGGATATTACGATGAAACGGATTATACAAGACGGCATCGTTACGGAACATTTACAAATCAGAAATTGATTGCGCAACCCTATTTGATTTACAATGGAAAACATTTGCAATTCAATTTCGGCATAAAAAATACGTGGGTGGATTATCCTGATTTTAATGTATCGGAGGAAATTATTGACAGCGGAACAGATTCATTACTGAGTTACACGATTTACGATCAGCAAAATGCCCGTGCATTTCTTGCTCAACCGTATTTTTCCATATACGGCGGGACCGGATCCTTCAGGGTGTTTGCTTCCGCATCCTGGCAGGCAATTGTAATTTCAAATATTGAAAATGATTATTTTCAGACGGGTATTTTATTTTATTCAGTTGGCCTGAGCAAAACATTTCAAACCGGCAGAAATAATTAAACCATATTTCGTTTCTTGCTACTTTATATCAGAAAACAAAACCTTTGGGTAAAAATTTATTTCTATATTAGCAAAGCAAAGCATTGAATCATTATACACACACGAACATATTTATTTATCCTCTTCTTCTTTTTTCAATTCTGCAGGATTGAAATAATTTCTGCGCAATTTCCGCAATTGAATTTTGAAAACATTACAACCGCAAATGGACTCAGCGACAATATTATTACCTGTTTGTACGAGGATAAAAAAGGATTTTTATGGATTGGCACTTCGTATGGATTAAATAAATACGATGGTAATTATTTTCAGACTTTTTATAATGAAGACGGCAATGCCAATTCATTATCCGGCAATAATATTATTGATTTAATTGAAGATAGTCAGGGTATTTTCTGGATAGCCACACGTGATGGCGGCCTCACCCGGTACGACCCGGCAGAAAGCCGCGATAAACAATTTACACAATTTAAAAACGATCCTGCCGACGACGGTTCTATAGTTTCAAACCGGATGACGGCGCTGATGGAACTGAATGAAGATTATATCATGATCAGCAGTGAAAACATGATGATCGGATTTGTGAATAAACATAATTATAAAATAACTTATTCCTCTGTTTTAGATTCTACTTATTCTGTTATCGATCCCCGTTCCGGAAAAAACAAACCGGATCGCGGGACATGGATTCAATGTTTTAAAAGTGACGGGCAATATATTTATTTTTCAAAACTCGGATCCTCATTAATTGAAATATATAATAAAAACACAAAACAAAAGCAGGTTTACAAAGCGGCTATGGGCAGTGTCCGTAATTTTTTTGTTGAAGATGATTCTATCTGGTTCTCTACCTGGACCAGCGGGTTATATGCTGAGAAAAATCCGGCTTATTGCAAACAGGGAGCAGTGATTGAACAAACAAAAATCAGTGGAATTGAAGATGAGATACAAATAGTTAAATCACTGAATAATCAAATTTTACTGGCCGGCACAAAAACGTCCGGTTTGTTTATGATACATAAACAAACGCATGCATTACATAAACTCTCACACGACAGGGGAAATAATTACAGTATCGCTTCAAACAGGATCAATTGCATTTTGAAAGACAGCAGAGGAATTGTCTGGATCGGAACAACAGCAGGTATTTCAAAATACAACCCGGTACAATGGCAATTTACCGCCTATGAATTAAACAGCAATTTTGAAAAGGACCTGATTCATTTTTCCATTTTTGCATATAATGATTCTGCCATTGGTATATGCACTTCCAACGGAATTTATAAAAACGTTTTGGGAAGAAATGATTTTGAATTAATGGAATTTTATTATGAAAAAATCAGGGTGAATCCAACCGGCATCATTCCATTGGGAAACAACAAGTATTATCTGAATACCGAATCCGGTACGTTTTATTTTGATCCGTTGTCAAACAAAATAAACTTACTGTTGCCGAAAACCGATTATAATCCTGCGGCAAAGGTTTTTACAAGCAGCAACCCGTTCAAAAAAGGAAGTTACCAGGTTTACAATACCATATTTGACACAATCAGTGGAAATCCAATTCATATTTTCGCAACCATTGGCTGGGGGCTGGGCATTTACGATGAAGCCGGAAATATTTATTATGATTTATGCCGCGGCGGTGATTCCGTGTCCATCAGTAATAATTTTGTTCGCGTTATTTTTAAAGATGCTGATAAAAATATCTGGGTAGGTACTTCCGAGGGTTTAAACAAATGGAATAAATCACTTCCGGTTAAAAATGTATTTCAAAAATATATGCATATAAATAATGATACAAGCTCCATATCCAACAATATTATAACCGGCATATATCAGGATGAAAAAAAACAACTTTGGATTACCACAGGGAACGGATTAAATAAATTAGATGGAAATAAATTTATCCGTTATAAGAATTCAGTTTCGGGATTAAATCAAATGTACGGCATTTATGCCGATCAGCATCATAATTTATGGACAGCCGTTCGGGGCGGTTTTGAAGTATTCAATCTCGATTCGGAAACATTTCGGTTTGTTGCTCTGCCAAATGCTGCGTGGGCACTGAAAAATCCTGCGAAAATATACCAGAAATCAAATGATGCATGGTATTATGGTGCAGGTAATTATCTCATTCAATTTAATCCTGATACATATTATTTTGAAACTGCATTTCCGAAAATTTATATCACCGGTTTTTCAGTTTTTGAAAAGCAAATTTTCCAAACAGCGGCGTTCGAAAATCTCAGTTTCAAACATGGTGATAATTTTATTTCGGTTGAACTTTCCAGTCTGCAATTATCTCAACCCGGCACAGTGAAATACAAATATCAGCTTGCAGGACTCAATAACGAATGGATCGAAACGGGAAATGCAAGAAAGATCAGCTTCACCAGTTTACCGCCGGGCCATTATGCATTATATGTAAAAGTTACAAACCCGCAGGGCGAATGGAGCCCGGCAATGCAACTCGTTGAATTCACCATCCTGTATCCGTACTGGCAACAATGGTGGTTTTATTTATTGTGCGGATTAACGATCATTCTTATCGTTTATGCGATCATTAAGTTTCGCGAAAAGCAATTGAAGAAGTTATATGCAATGCGAAACAAAATAGCAAACGATCTGCACGACGATGTCGGCAGCGCACTCAGCACCATCAATTTATACAGTGAAGTTGCAAAAATGAAATCAGATACCGAAAATAATGATATTCAAAACATCCTCAACAAAATATCGGTTACCAGTATTGAAATGCAGGAAAATATGAATCATATTGTCTGGAGCCTGCAGCCCCGCAACGATAATTTTGATCAGATGATGCTGCGTATGAAATCGTTTGCTTTGGAAAATCTGCAGTCAAAAAATATAATTACCGAATTCCTCGTGGATGAAAAATTAAACGAGCTCAAAATTTCAGCCGACAAACGAAAAGAACTGTTCCTGATTTTTAAAGAGGTGATCCACAATATTATTAAATATGCAAACTGTTCAGAGGTGAAAATTCATTTTCAAAAAATAAATAATGAATTACATATGACGCTATCCGACAATGGTAAAGGTTTTGACACGGCCACCACTTTTAGCGGAAACGGATTACATACCATGCAGGAAAGAGCCAAACAATTAAAGGGTATATTGGAAATAGTTTCAGAAGACGGAAAGGGAACGAATGTCTTCCTGCGTTTTAAAATTTAATCTACCCGCTATATTTTGCGGTTGCCATGATGAACAGAAAACTTATTTTTGTAATATAAAATGAATATTCGCATCGCTTTATTTGACGACAATGCAATTCGCCGTGACGGCATAAAACTCCTTTTGGATAATTCCGAAGGATTTGAATGTGCCGGCACTTTTGAAGATTGCAACAATCTGGTGGAAAATATATTGAGTTGTGACCCGCATGTGGTGCTGATGGATATTGACATGCCGGGAATTAATGGAATTGATGCCGTTAAAATAAGCAAAGAAAATTTCCCCGATCTGCCGGTAATGATGCAAACCGTTTTTGATCATGATGAAAAAGTATTTCAAAGTATTCTTGCAGGTGCTACGGGATATATGCTGAAAAAAACACCACCGGCAAAATTGCTTGAAGCGATCAGGGAAATTTATGAAGGTGGTGCACCCATGACACCCGAAATTGCAATTAAAGTGCTCTCATTTTTCAAAACGAAAGAAGAGAAAAAAATAACGAATGAAAAATTATTATCTGAAAAAGAAAAGGAAATACTTTCTGCACTCGTTGAAGGATTGAGTTATAAAATGATTGCTGATAAACAAAAAATAAGCTACCATACCGTAAATTTTCATATCCGCAATATCTACAAAAAATTACACGTGCACAGCGTGAGCGAAGCGGTTGCAAAAGCAATCCGCGAAAGTATTGTTTGAAGCATTATTTATAATTTCTTCCCAATCCTGCCGGCTATTGAATAGTGGCTCATACCTGCTAATATTTGCGGTTGCGGCCACAAATGCTCTCCCATAGATTTGTTTTTAAATTTTCAATCACTAAAATCTTTATTATGAAAGCAAACAAATTACTACTCTGCCTGTCGGTTATGGCTTGTATGAGTATGCGGGCATGGGCCGATACTGAGCCCACCAACAACAGTTATACGGGCGCCGATGCCTTGACTGTCGGAACCGATGTAACGGGATCATCCGGAAATACAGTTGCAGATGCCGCAGATTATTATCAGTTTACAACTGCCGACGACGGTACTATTTCAGGAACCATGATACTCACCGGCGTTGGAAATTTTTATCTCAAGATTTACGACAGCGACGGAACAACCGAATTAGCATCCACGTTGCAACTAGCCCCGGGCACCTATTCAGTTTCTGAAACCGGCAGGGCGGCAGGTACTTATTATATTGCCATTAAAGCTTATAATACCAGTTCGCTTTCAAATTATACAATTTCAGTTGCCGTAACATCACCCGTTGAACCCAATGATATCGAACCCAACAATACATTCGCAACTGCAACTACAATTAATGAAAATACAAGTGTAACCGGCCATATCGGTTATAAAAATAACGGCGGAAGTTATGATACGGAAGATTGGTATAAATTCACCACTACAAATGATGGTAATATAAGTCTTGTATTATCAAATACCTCCGGTGCTTACAATCGAATTTATCTTTATGATTCAGACGGTGCTACTTCATTTGGATCAGCAGAGGGATATGGTGGAAATACATTTACAAAAAACGGTCTTGCCGCCGGTACTTATTATGCACGTGTGTATTACTACAACACATCCTATTTTACCGGCTATACTTTAACGAGTGTTATTGCGCCAACAAATTATGCAAATGATACGGAAATAAATGATACCTATTCTTTAGCATTGCCAATGGCGGAAAATGATTCTGTTTACGGACATATCGGACACAGATATAACGGCGGAGCTTATGATCAAAGCGACTGGTATGTTTTTAATACAAGTTATGATGGAAATATAAGTCTCGTTCTTTCAAATGAAACAGGAGCTTTTAACAGAATATATCTTTATGATGCCGATGGAACCACATCATTTGGATCGTCGGAAGGATATGGTGGAAATACATTTACAAAAAACGGTCTTGCTGCAGGTACGTATTATGCACGTGTGTATTATTACAACACATCTTATTACAGCGGTTATAAATTAAAAAATATTATATCAGGCGTTGCTTATGCAGATGATGCCGAGCCGAATGATTTAGCAGTAACAGCATCTTCAATGGATGAAAATTCAACCGTTTCCGGACATATCGGTTATCGAAGAAATGGGGGTACTTATGATGAAAGCGACTGGTATGTTTTTAATACAAGTTCCGACGGACAGATAAGCCTGGCACTTTCCAACGCTACAGGTGCATATAACAGAATTTATTTATATGATGCCGACGGCACAACTTCATTTGGAAGTGCGGAGGGTTATGGCGGAAACACTTTTACAAAAAACGGACTTGCCGCTGGTACGTATTATGCACGTGTTTATTACTACAACACATCTTATTTTGCAGGATATACTTTAACAAATACAGTTACACCTGCAGAATATGCAAATGATCTCGAAATAAATGATACATATGATCTGGCAGTTCCTATGTCGGAAAATACTTCCGTAAACGGACATATTGGTTACAGGTATAATGGCGGCGCTTATGATATGAGCGATTGGTATGTATTTACGACAAGTTCAGACGGACAGATCAGTCTCAGTCTTTCAAATACTACAGGAGCATATAACCGGATTTATTTATATGATTCGGATGGCACAACTTCATTCGGATCAGCAGAGGGTTATTACGGAAATACATTTACAAAAAACGGGCTTGCCGCCGGCACCTATTATGCACGTGTTTATTATTACAACACATCATATTACACCGGCTACACTTTAACAAATACAGTTACACCTGCTGATTATGTAAATGATGTTGAAGCAAATGACACGTATTTAACATCAATGGATATGCTTACAAATTCAACGGCTTATGGCCATATTGGTTATCGTTGGAACGGTGGTGATTATGATGCAAGTGATTATTATAAATTTACAACAAGTTCAGAAGGTGATATTACCATCACACTTGCTAATACAAATGGTGCATACAATAGAATTTATTTATATAACACCGATGGTGTGAGTGTATTAAACAGCGCAGAAGGATATGGTGGAAATTCATTTACACGAACAAATCTTGCCGCCGGCACTTATTTTCTGAACGTATATTATTATTCTTCAACACACTTCAGTGCTTATAGCCTTACAAATAATTTCTGCCCTGATGCAATTACAATTGTTGCTGAAGGAGAAACAACATTTTGTGAGGGCGAATCTGTTGTATTAAGTACACCTGATCATCATTTAAGTTATTTATGGAGTGACGGTTCAACAACAGAAACAGATGCAGTTACATTAACCGGAGATTATTCTTTAACCATCGATAACGGTGGCGGTTGTATCAGAACATCAAATACAATTTCAACCGAATCAACTCCTTTACCTGTAGCAATAATTGAAGCAGACGGACCGACAGAATTTTGTGATGGCGGAGATGCTACTTTATCCGTACCAATCACACCTGATACTTATTTATGGAGCACCGGTGAAACAACACCAACCATAACAGTTAGCACAACAGGTGATTATGATGTATTACTTTCAAAAAATGGTTGCTCTGCTATCTCCGACCCAATACATATTACCGTAAATCCAAATCCTGTTGCAACCATTACTCCTGATGGTGCAACTGAATTTTGTGAAGGTGGTAGTGTTGAATTAACTGCAACAACATCCGAATCTTATTTATGGAGTAGTGGAGAAACAACTGCATCAATAATTGCAGATGGAAGTGGCGATTATTCAGTAACTATTACTGATGCAAATGGTTGTTCAGATATGTCTTCAATTACAAGTGTAACTGAAAATGCAAATCCTGTTGCAGGAATTTCTGCCGACGGGCCAACAACTTTTTGCAGCGGTGGTTCTGTGAATTTAATGGGAACCGGCGGTGCGTCGTATCTCTGGAGTACCGGTGCAACTTCCTCATCCATTAATGTTACAACCAGCGGTGATTATTCAGTAACCGTATACAGCGCCGAAGGATGTTCAGATTTATCAGATATTATTTCCGTTTCTGTTGAAGCATGCGGATCTGTTACAATTTCTGCAGACGGGCCGACAGAATTTTGCGACGGCGGAAGTGTAACACTTACTTCATCCGAATTAACAGGAAATATCTGGAGTACCGGAGAAACAACACAATCTATTCTTGTTACAACAAGCGGAGATTATTATTGCATGAATGGTGTAAATACTTCCAATATTATTTCTGTACTTGTAAATGCAAATCCGGATGCAACAATTTCAGCGGATGGCGCTACAGAATTTTGTGATGGCGGCAGCGTGAATATAAATGCAATTGCCGGATATGATGGTTATTTATGGAGCAATGGTGAAACCACTTCTTCAATCAATGTTACCTCGGATGGAAGTTATTCAGTTGAAATTACAGATAACGGATGTTCAGCAACTTCTGATATTATTTCTGTAACTGTAAATGAAAATCCCGACGCAACAATTTCAGCAGATGGTCCGACGGAATTTTGTGTTGGAGGCAGTGTGAATATAAATGCAACTGCAGGGTACGATAGTTATTTATGGAGCAATGGTGAAACTACTTCTTCAATCAATGTTACAATGGATGGAAGTTATTCTGTTGAGGTTACAGATAACGGATGCTCTGCAACATCATCAACCATTGATGTAAATATTGATGTTGCTCCTGTTGTTTCAATCAGTGCGGTTACACCCATTCTTTGTTATGAAGGAAGTGTAGATATTACAGCAACTACAGATGGCACTTCATTACAGTGGCAACTCGAAGGAGTTGATATTCCAGGTGCAACCAATGCAACATATTCCGCAACAATCAATGGAAGATATACATGCGTTGCATCAAACGGAACTTGTTCAACAATTTCCAATACCATTAAAATTAAAAATGCCGACCGTGTAGTTGTAACACCTGCAGGTACTGCAAGTTTATGCGGCCCTTCACTCATGATGAGTGTTGCTGTTTACCCGGGAAGTACGTATCAATGGTATCAGAATAATACAATTATTCCGGGCGCTGTTTCAAATACGTATACAACTACAACAATAGGAAAATTCTATTGTCTGATCACCAAAGACGGTTGCACCAGAGCATCGAAACTATTATTGGTGAATCCATGCAGAACGGGTGAAGATGTAAATGCATTTCAACTTGCCCCGAATCCCGCTTCAACATCATTTTTAATGCAATATGAAATTGCAGAAGCGGGACAAATTGCATTTCAGATAACCGACCTCACCGGACGTATCGTATGGCATGATACAAAAATGCTTGAAGCCGGTTCGTATACTGAGTCAATTTATACCGACCAGTTTACTTCCGGTATTTACCTCGTTCAAATCCTGTATGCCGACGGAACGCATGCAGAACAACAAATTGTGATTGAAAAATAGGTGCCGATTAACAGGACCCAAACCCTCTTCCGAAAAGAAGAGGGTTTTTTTATGCCGAATTCTGACATTTTGATAACATATCACCCGCTCCTGCGTTCATAAACTAACAGCAGGATATTCTAAATTTGCGGACTTAGAAAAGGAGACACCTTGGTTGCGATCTTCAGAAAAGAACTCAATGTATTTTTCAGCTCATTAATCGGTTATATTGCCATTACTATTTTCCTGGTGGCAAACGGCTTGTTTGCATGGGTGTTCCCCGAAACAAATATTCTCGATGACGGTTATGCAACGCTTGATGCATTTTTCAGTTTTGCCCCCTGGATTTTTATGTTCCTGATCCCCGCAATCACAATGCGCAGTTTTGCAGAAGAAAATAATTCGGGCACGATTGAATTCCTCACAACAAAACCTGTTACCGATCTGCAGATCATTCTCGGAAAATATTTCGCAGCATTTATACTTGTCGTTTTTTCCGTCCTGCCAACTTTATTATATTATTTCACGATAAGTGCTCTTGCATCACCGAAAGGGAATGTTGATACAGGCGGCATTATCGGTTCTTATATCGGTTTGATTTTACTCGGCGCCGCATTTATTGCAATCTCATTATTCACCTCCAGCATCTCAAACAATCAGATCGTTGCATTTATTTCAGGCATGTTTGCATGCTTCTTTTTTTATATCGCATTTGATTCGATCAGTCTGATTCCGGGATTTGTTGGCGGTGCGGATAAAGTATTTAATGCGGTAAGCCTCAATCAGCATTATCAGAATATTTCAAAAGGATATATCGACCTGCGGGACGTGATTTATTTTATAAGTATGAACGGCATATTTTTATTCATGACGAGAACATCATTGGGAAGCAGGAAATGGTGATGCACAAATTAGCAGATTAGCAGATTAGCAAATTAATTATGACCAGAGAAAAAAACCGGAGAAGATCTTTACTGCAGTTGACACTGTTGATCGTGATCATTATTCTTGTGAATGTGATCGCAAGCGGTTTTTATTATCGGATCGACCTCACACAGGAAAAACGGTATTCAATCAGCGAGCCTACAAAAGAATTATTGAGAAACCAGGAAGATATCATTTCAGTACAAATTTTTCTTGCCGGGAATTTAACGCCGAATTTAAAACGCCTTCAAACAGCCACAACCGAATTGCTCGATCAGTTTGCAAATTTTGCCGACGACAATATCCAGTATTCGGTATTTGACCCGTTCAGTATTCCGGATGAAAACAGGCAATTAAAATATATTGCCGACCTGGAGAAAAAAAATGTATTCAGTATTCAGTTTCTGGAAAGCACAACAGATGCTTCCAGTATGAAATATGTTTTTCCTTTTGCAACACTCAGTTACCACGATCTGGAAATTTCCATCCCGCTCATCGACCGCGGCAGTATGCCACTTCCTTTAACGCCTGATTCTGATCCGTCGGTTTCCATTTCACTTCTTGAATATACGTTTACAAAAGCAATTCGTGAATTAACGCAAACCGAGAAGCCCTATATTTCATTTATTTCCGGACATGGTGAATTAAATAAATTTGAATTGAATGATGTTGCCGGCGCATTAAATGAATTATACAATGTTACGATTATTGATGTGGAAGACGACAGCACATTTGAAATTCCTGTTGAATGCAAAGTAATTGTCATTGCAAAACCGATCATCCCGTTTTCCGTGAAAGCAAAATATGTGATTGATCAGTATATTATGAAAGGCGGAAATGTGATCTGGCTGATCGATCCGGTGGTTGCGGATTTCGACAGTTTGTATACAGGGAAAGGACAATTTATCGCAACAGATTATGAATTGAATATTACGGATATGCTTGTGCAGTACGGTGCAAGAATTAATTCAGACATCATACAGGATAAACAATGCACAAGTATTAATGTTCCGGTTGCAAACGGTTCCAATTTTGTACGCCGGCCATGGCCCTACAATCCTGTATTAAATAATTACAACCAATCGAATGCGATCAGTAAAAATATTGATGCCGTGGAAGGAAAATTTGTGAGTACGGTTGATACGATTCAAATGCCGGGTATTAAAAAAACCGTTTTACTTTCCACCTCCGGTCAAAGCCGTGCATTAAAATCTCCGGTGCGAATCAATTTTAATATAGTAAATGAAAAATATGCTCCCACCGACGAACAATATAATAAACCCAATATGCCTGTTGCCGTTTTGCTGGAAGGAAAATTTTCTTCCGCATTTAAATCACTGAAACCAACGGCAAAACAATTACATGCTATGGGATTCGGATATCAGGACGGCAGCTACATTGAAAGCGGTGTGCCGGCAAAACAAATAATGATCGGCGACGGTGACCTGATAAAAAATAATGTAGATAAAACCGGCAAACCGGATGTACTCGGCAGAAATTATATTGAACAATACGATTTTGCCAACCGCGAATTCTTTTTGAGTTGTGTTGAATATCTGGCTGATAAAAGCGGGCTCACCGAAACACATGGTAAAGAAGTAAAATTGCGACCGCTGGATACGCAGAAAAGTGGTGAGAACAGAATTCAATGGCAGCTGATCAATATTATTGCTCCATTAGTATTGCTGTATATTTTCAGCGGTATTTATTTATTTATACGAAACAGAAAATACGCATCCTGAGATGAAGAAAAATTATATCTACCTATTAATTGCAGTCGCACTCGGGGTGGTGGTGTATTTTACAGTTATTAAAGATCAGCTTGGTTCTTATTCAAAAAAAGACACCGCCTTTGCAGTGCGTGATACAACTGAAATTGCAAAAATTGTTTTGTCTGATCTGAAAGGCGATACCGTTGCATTAGATCATTCAGAAAAAGGATGGATCATCAACGGGAAATATGAAGCACGGCCCGATGCAATTTCAAATTTACTGCGCACCATGTCGCAACTGGAAGTAAAAATTCCGGTCGCGAAATCCATGCATAATAATGTGATAAAGGATATTTCGGGAAGGCGTATCCGTGTTGAAGTGTATAATACGGATGGAAAAAAAATAAAAGGTTATTATGTAGGCGACAACAGCGATGACCTGAATGGAAATTTTATGCTGATGGAAGGATCAAAGCATGCATTTGTTGTAAATATCCCGGGCTTTGAAGGATTTGTGTCGACGGTTTATTTTACGGATGAAACAGACTGGCGCAGCAGACAAGTATTTGCATATACTCCTGATCAGATCAAACAAATAGACCTGATTTATTCCGGTTCAAAAGATTCTTCATTTTCCATCATAAGGAATGCGGATAAGAAATTTGAATTTATTGCTTCAGGAAAAAATCCGCAAAGTGCAAATCCCGAAATCATTCAATATTATATCAAGCAATTTAAAATACTGAATGTAGAAAATTTTATTCTCGAACCATATAAAAAAGATTCGTTGATCGCACTACCGCCTGTTTGTGAATTGAAAGTAACCGATATGCAGAACGAAACGAAGTCGATCAAAATATATTATCGCCCTGTTACTTACCGTTCAAAATTGCAATTTACTTACGACAATAAACCCGTTGAATTTGATCTCGATAAATTTTATGGCGTTTACAATCAGGACCGTGATCTTGCCATCGTCCAGAATTTTGTGTTCGGAAAATTATTTGTCGGTCCTTCCTATTTTTACCGCCAGCGGCCATCGGGTGAGAATACATTAATTGACGCACTCAGCAAATAATAATTTATTGCCTGATTATTTTGTAACCGGAAATTTTTTCACCCTGTCCGACAAGCAAGAAATAAATTCCTTCCGGTAATCCTTTTACATCAACTGTATAGCGATAATCCTGGCTGATCAAAACATTTTCTGTTTTAATTTCTTCTCCCAACTGATTGAATAGCTGAACAGATGTAACCGGCAGCGCTGCATTATTTTTAATTACAAAATAATCATGTGCCGGGTTCGGGTAGATTTTAACAATTCCGTTTTCCTCTTCATCCACCGAAATCGGCGCTTCATAATTGATCCAGACTTTAAATAATCTGTTTGAAGCTGTGCTAGGTGTGAAATTCGGAAGCAACGCATCAATGCCGCCAAATAAATATCCTGCAAATGTATTTCCATCAAGCTGATGCAATTTGATCACGCCATTTTCATATTGCGGAATTGTGTCGCTTAAAATAAATGCCATATTCGAACCGAGCAATGCATCAAAGCTGATATGCATCGGCAATTGTTCGGTTGTTCCGTCTGCATATTTTATGATGGTGGAAATATCATTTACAAAAGGCACATTCAGATCCTGCTTAATTGTATCGAGATCTTCATTATAATAATTCTGGCCGATGCCTCCGAAGAATGTTGCGTAATAATTTTCAGAAACAGAATCATATATTCCCATTACCGGGCATGTATAATGATTCAGCACTTGCGAAAAATTTGTGTCCACTGCATATCCGTCGTCAAAAAAATAAACCGGATGAAACCAAACCCAGTCTGCATCGTACTGAAACACACCCGACCATGCGGCAAGTCCTTCTATTTCTCCCGCTGTCATCACCGGAACAAAATTCAAATCACGCCGGTGAAAATTTGCAGTGTCTTTTATTATTTCAATATCCGAAATTGAAATTGTTGTTCCGTCATCTGCCAGTATAAATTTCCGCAATTCATTTGTATACACCTGGGTAAAAGCAGGTGAAGCGGGTTTTGAATATTCACCTGTAAAAACATGACCACCGAAGAGGTAAATTTTATCTCCCAGCATTTCAATTTCTCCACCCGTTACCTGAAATAAAGAATCTTCTATTTGTCTGAATGCAGAAGAAATACCGGCGCCGGTAAGCAATGCATCTGATAATTGTTCAAGATCAATTGCGATCATTGAAGGGAAGGTGATGAAATTATCGCTTACCGTATCCTTTCCGTAGCCACCAAAAATATAGAGGTATTTATCGATCTGAATAAATTCTGCATTGGTGCTTCTGAGCTGATCCGAAATTGCGTCAGGCAACGAAAAAATATCTGCACTCCATTGTTCACCCGTAACAGGATCGAGCATAAATATATTTCTGTTTGCCTCAGTAACAGAAAAAGGGCTCGGAGGTAAAAAGCCATGCAATCCACCTGTCCGGCCGGTGGCAATTATCCATCGCCCATCCCATTCTCCAGCAGCAAACGAATGCAGCCCCGGCCAGGCCGACCAGGTAACCTCTTCCAGTTCAACACTGAAGGGAGGCTGTGTAACCTGCGTGAATGCAGCATTTTGCGCTATGAAGAACAAGATTGCAAGGGAAGAATACCGGCGCAGAAATTTCATTTTTCAAAGATAATTTGAAATCCACCATTTGTTGAAAACGCAAAAATGCAGAAAGCGTATTTTTTATGTTGAATGTTTACCTTTGTTGCTAACCTAAACAGATATACTGCATGAAATTTATTGTAAGCACAACCACGTTACTTCGGAATTTGCAAACAGTGAACGGTGTGATCAGCACAAATACGGTGCTTCCCATTCTGGAAGATTTTTTATTTACCATCGAAAAAAATTCATTGACCATATCGGGCACCGATCTCGAAACATCCATAACGGCAGAAATGGAAATTGAATCGAAGGCTGTCGGTAAAGTTGCGATACCTGCAAGAATTTTAGTGGAGTATTTAAAAACATTACCCGAACAACCGCTTACGATTTCAATTGATGAAGAAACGTTCGGCGTGGAAATTACAACCGACCGAGGTAAATATAAACTGAACGGTGAAAATGGAAATGATTTCCCGAGAATTGCGGCCGCTGATGAAGTATCACAAATAAATCTGCCTTCAGGTGTTTTACAAAAAGTAATTAATAAAACATTGTTTGCAGTAGGGATCGATGAATTGCGCCCGCAAATGACCGGTGTATATTTTCAACTGAGCCCTGACGGAATTACTTTCGTTGCAACAGATGCGCATAAACTTGTGCGCTACAAACGACTGGATGCGAAAGCGGAAAAATCAACTTCATTTATTGTTCCGAAAAAAGCGCTGAATTTATTGAAATCGAATTTACCCGGCGAACAAACACAGGTGAATATTTCATACAACAGTTCAAATGCATTTTTCAGTTATAATAATGTGCAGCTTGCCTGCCGGTTGATTGATGCACGTTATCCGGATTACAACGCCGTAATTCCAACTGAAAATCCAAATACGCTTACCATCAACCGTGCGGATTTTTTAAATACATTGCGCAGGGTGATGATCTTCTCCAATAAAACAACACACCAGGTTTTATTGAAAATAAAAGGAAATGAATTAATGGTAAATGCGCAGGACCTTGATTTTTCAAATGAAGCAAATGAGCGCCTCGAATGTTCGTACGACGGAGAAGATATGGAGATCGGATTTAATGCGAGATTTTTATTAGAGATGTTGAATGCAATGGACAATGAAGAAGTGCGCATGGAACTTTCCACACCAACACGTGCCGGCTTATTATTGCCAACTGAAAGTGATGAAGCAGAAGATCTGCTCATGCTCGTGATGCCGGTGATGATGAACGTGTAGTAAATTAATTGAAAGAAATAGAAAACGCCATTTGAAAAAATGGCGTTTTCTATTTAATTATATCTGTTGTAAAATCAATTCTGAATATAAAGCTGTTTTGTATAAACAGAGTTTTCTTCCGTAACAATTTGCAAAGTATAATTTCCTGTTGCTTCATTATTAAGTTGAATTTGCATGCCTGAAAGATCAAGTTGATTTTGATATACAACTTGTCCGTCTACATTAAATATTTTTACTGTTGCGCCATTTGTTTGCAGATCTTTCACTGCAATATTTATCGTATTATTAAAACTATATGCAGTGAGTTCGGAATTCTGAATTACATTGTGCACGCCAACCGATTGTCCGGCTTCAATTGCCTGATCAATATTTGATTGAAATGCATAATCTTTAATTGTGAATGCATGATGATTTTCATCCACATCCAAACGAGCCCAACCATAATATTTATCAGCACCGATATCTAATCGCAGTCCGAGATATTTATCGCTTTCACCTGCCCAGTTACCGAATTCCAGGTAAACGGAAACAGATCCCGGTCCGGGAAAATCAAGCGCTGCTAAATAATAAACCATCGACTGATAACTATTACTTTGCCAGGCAAGGGAAGCATTAATCATGGCTCCCGCATCCAATGCATACGGATATGCATAACTGGATACACCAAGTGAACCCGCAACTGCACCATTCAATGGATAAATAAATACATCCTGAAATAATCCGCTGAATGAACCACCGCTGAGTGTTGTGAATACGCCCGGATTTATCACACTAACAATTCCGATTTTAAAATCCGCATAACCATCGAGGTTCAGGTCAATTTCAAATGCATCGCCGTCGGTATCGTAAGTTTCATCCGGATTTACATCTGTATAAATAACTTCGGCGCCTGCACCTGCGCCGCAAAAAATAAATGCAGTTGCCATTGCGGAATAAGCTGCGAGTTTGTTATTTCTGAAATTTGTATTTACTTTTTTCATCCTTGAAAATTATTAAAAATATTTTAGTTTAAATTGTTTCATTAATTCCGCTGATCATAACCCAACCCGAGTTTATTGCGCAATGTGTCCAGGAAATTCTGTTCCTGGAAGCGCAATAATTTTACTGTAAAATTTTCCTTCCGCACCGCTAACTGGATCGTGCTGTCCACCGGTTCGAAACGCGAATCAAGTGTAACCAGAAAATGATCGCTGCGGCCTTCAATTTCAAAACTGATCACACTTTCATCTGATACAACGATCGGACGTATATTGAGATTATGAGGAGCCACCGGTGTAATTACAAAATTTCCTGAAGCCGGAAAAATAATCGGCCCGCCGCAACTCAGTGAATAACCGGTTGATCCCGTTGGTGTCGAAACAATTAATCCGTCTGCCCAGTAACTCATCATAAATTCACCATTGATATATGTATGAATCGTGATCATCGCCGATGAATCTTTTTTATGAATGGTAAATTCATTCAGCGCATAATTATCTCCTTTAAATAATTGAATATTCGAATCGAGGTGAATGAGTGTCCGCTCATCTGTTGTAAATGTTCCCTGTTCAATTGCATTGATGCATGAACTGATCTCGTCTTTCCCGATACTTGCAAGAAATCCGAGCCGGCCGATATTAATTCCGAGAATCGGTACATTGGAATCTTTAACAATCGTCACCGTATCAAGCAATGTTCCGTCGCCACCCACACTGATCATGTAATCGATCTCTTTAATAAAATTGCGGTCGTTTTCGTGAAAAAGCTCAGGGGTTTTGGTAAACTGAATATTATTGATGAGATGGGAATAATAATTTTCATGGATGAAGAATTGCATTTTGCGGGCTTCCAGCAGGTTAAATAATTGCTGTACGAAGGGCAATGCATCCTTCTGAACAAGCCTACCATAAATTGCAATCTTCATGTGTATTTAAATCTAAGCCCAAATGTAGGTAAAATCCAACTTCGCTCAATGCATTAACTGTTGTTTCGAGACGCAAAACCCAGTCGTAATAACTGGCAATGTCTATCCCTGCGCCCAAACTATACTGAGGCGTATTGGTGAGAAAATTATTTGAATTGAATACATGATCCGTTACATAACCGGCATCGCTGAATAATTTCAAATAGCCGCTCACCGGTATTTTGTCAAATGCAGCCCAATGGATTAGAGGTATTTTGAATTGAAAATTCAGGAAATTCCATTTCAGGTTTGTCCTGATCAAATAGGTTTGCTGACCGTCGATCACATAATATTCGTATCCCCTGACAAAATTTTCGCAATAGCCTAAACTGATGAGTGATGAATAGGGGAAATCATCTGAAAAAAGAAGTTGCATCGCTGCCTGTCCCTGTAAAAATAAATGTGGCCGCAGTTCAAAATATTTATTGTACTGTGCGGCAAGATAAACCTGGTTGATTTTATCATCCGGCCCAAAGCCGATTTTCACCGCCTGAAATTCAGTATAATCTCCATGCAAAGGATAAGATTTTTCGCGAACATGATTAATGGTATATGTATAACTCAAAGAAAAAAATTGCTCGCGGTTGCCATCGGTAAAATATTCCGGATTTAATTTTAGAATTGTATCTGTGATCCATGAATTGTGATATTTTAATTTCAGGAGATGGAGCTGATATAAATTCACCCGTTTATTTATTTGAATACCCGTTGAGAAACGCTCAGTAACTTTCAGACTGTCTTTATAAAACAAATGTTTATCATCAATTGTGGAATAAGCAAGTTGTTTATTATTTGCAAATGCAATTGCAAAGCCGCCTCCTATCTGTGCATGTTTAAATAAATAAGGCCGGTTGTACGACAATGCAATTTTTTGTGTGTAACCGGCAATGAAATCTATTCCGAGATTATCTTTATTACCCGTGAAATTATACCAGATAATTCCTGCACCATATTGCACCCGCGATAATTCATGATCATGTTCCACCCACCAGACATTAAAATTTCTGTCGGCTATCGAAAAATAAATTCGCGGGAAAACATACCAACGCTCCGTAACCGTTATGATGCAATAAGCATGGCCAGCTGTTGTTTCTGTAATGAGAATTTTTGCGGAAAGAAATAAAGAAGTATTCAGCAGGTTTTTTTCGCTGCGTTTTACTGCTTCCTGCAACGCGACAGTGCCGATTGAATCGTGCAGGCGGAAAGTAATTTCCTGCTCAATGATATAATCTTTGGTTTTTTTATTTCCTGAGATCTGCAGTGAATCAATTATTAAAAATATACTGTCGGTGGTTTGACCGGCATTAAATTTCTGATCTACGGCTTGTGCAGAAAGTTTACTGTTACTAAAAAATGATAAAAGGAAAAAGCTGATGACAAAATATATGATATCATCAACTGATCTGCATTTCACGATCAGATCTTCAGGTATTTCATGAGTGAATCGTAGCGGTCTTTTATCACTTCCTCCATATCCGATTCCTGGAAATATGCTTTCACTTCGTATTCATATCGTTCAAATGTTGCAACAATATGTTTGATATCCGTTACATCCACTTTTAATGTTACGGCATATTTTCCGTTATCGGGGTCAATATTAAAATAAGAGCTTAAAATATGCGCATCATTACCCTCAACAATTCTCGCAATATCGCTCAGCACATAATCCGTTTTCTGATTTAATTCGAGCATGATGATCCCGCCGGGTTCACTGATCGAACTCATTTTAGCGAAATTATAGAGTAAACTTTGCAGCGTGATAATTCCCAGATAATTCATTTTTTTATCTACGACAGGAATAACCGTTGTTTTCAAATTCACGGCAACACGAAGCACTTCATAAATATGTTCATTTTCATTTACGAACGGCTTGTAGAGATTCTTGACAAATTTTTTAAGCTGTTCGTGCGTATTGTTAAAATCGAGAATATCATCTTCGCTTACCAGGCCGATATATTTTTTATTATCCACCAGCGGTAAATGCGATAATTTAAATTCATACATCCACTCTATCGCCTTATCGCCCTTATCAGTTATTTTAAGAGGAGGAATGTTTTCGGATACGATATCTTTTGCCAGCACGTAGTTATATTTCTTTCAGAAATTCACTTAAATAACGATTAAATTCTTCCGGTTGTTCCATCATCGGTGCATGACCACATTTATCGATGAATAATAATTTTGAATTGGGTAAGAGTTTATGAAATTCTTCACCAACGAAAGGCGGTGTGATCGTGTCGTTGTTTCCCCAGATCAGAAGTGTAGGGGCTGTGATCTTGCCAACTTCTTCAGCAAGGTTCTGCCTGATCGCACTTTTCGCCGTAGCCAATACCCTGATCACTTTATTGCGGTCGTTTACAATATCAAATAATTCATCCACCAGTTCTTTGGAAGCATGTTTCGGGTCATAAAAAGTCACCTCGGCTTTTTTCTTGATATAATCATAGTCGCCGCGTTTCGGATAGCTGTCGCCCATTGCCGATTCAAATAATCCTGAACTGCCCGTCAGGATCACTGCATTTACTTTATCCGGGTTTTGAAGTGTATAGATCAAAGCGATATGGCCGCCGAGCGAATTGCCGAGCACCATCACTTTATCGTATCCGCGGTAGGCAACAAAGCGCTCAACATAATCTACAAATCCCCCCACGCTTGTCTGATCAACAGGAAGGTCGTAAAGCGGGAGAATGGGGATCACCACCTTATGTGTGGCTTTGAAATATTCAATAATATCAAAGAAGTTACTCAAAGCCCCAAAGAGTCCGTGCAACAACATGAGCACATCTCCTTCACCTTCCTCAACATATTTAAATCCGTTTTCTTCGATGATTTTATGTTCCATAGCCGTCAAACGTGAGTTACAAAAATAAAGATTTTACTGTCTTTTACTGTCTATATCAGGAATTTAGGCCAATAATCCCCCGATACCAGTTTTGGAGCATGCGCATCCCGTCTTGCGTTAAGATCGATTCGGGATGAAACTGCAATCCGGTTAAAGGCAGATGGCGATGTTTCAATGCCATTGGTTCACCGGAAGCTGTGCTTGCCGTGATCAGAATATCTTGCGTAATACCTTCCAGATTCAATGAATGATACCGCATCACTGTTGCCGGCTGGCTTATCCCTTCAAAAATTTCTTTGCCGTCATGAAATATCTGAGAAGTTTTTCCGTGATAGGGAATGGGAGATTTTGTAAGCCGGCATCCGAAATATTCGCCGATCGCCTGATAACCGAGGCAAATGCCAAGTATCGGTATGCTTTGGTGAAACGCATCGATCAGCTGCATTGTGATGCCTGCATCAACCGGTTTTTTGGGGCCCGGAGAAAGAACAATTGCCCGGGGAGATAAAATTTTAATTTCTTCAACACTGATCTCATCATTTCGCTTTACAATAATTTCAGAGCCGAGTTGTGCTAAATAATCGGAAATATTATAGGTGAAAGAATCGTAATTATCGATTAATAATATCATGATGAAGTATCGGAATGATCCTGCTGAATGCTTTTAAACCAGTCCTCAAGCGAATTAAAAATATTTTTTACCGGTGGAATGATCTTCCCTACAAACTCAATTGTTTTTGGTGCGATTGGTTCTATTTTTTCATATACAACAGAATCTGTTTTTAATTCTTCGCTAAACAAATTCATATTGTTGCAATAAAATAAAATTGTGGAATAAAGCAATGCCCATACGATGCTCCAGATAATCGCACCGGCCAGTTTATTCAGGAAATTTAATTTGAGGAGTTTAAAAAATCCTTCGAGCGATTGTTCAAGCAACCTGAATAATAAATAAATTAAAATGAATACAAGTATAAAAGAAACGATCGGTAAATATTTCGATGCAATATGAAACCATTTATCAATATAGGTTGATGCTATTTCACTTAAATACACCGCAGCCATAATTCCGATCACCATCGCAATCAATGAAACGATGGAATGAATGATCCCTTTCCTGAATCCATGAATGAATGCAAGAAGAAGGATGATTGCGAAGATGATGTCGATGATCATTTGGGTTATGAGTTCAGAGTTTTGAGTTCTGGGTTGAGGAGGTTCAGGGTTACGTGTGTCCTTAAAAAATAAAAGATATAATGAGTGAGACCGCCGACCGTGGACTGTGGACTGCCGACTGAGGACTAACCCAACAATTCCTTCACAATCGAAGAAATCATCCTGCCATCTGCCTTACCGGCCAATTCTTTCGTAGCTGTTCCCATTACTTTTCCCATATCCTGCGGACCGCTTGCGCCGACTTTTACAATTATAGATTGCAGAATAGAACGCAATTCCGTTTCATCCATTTGTTTCGGAAGATATGCTTCGATCACTGCAATTTCTTCTGATTCTGCATCGGCAAGATCTTTTCTGTTTTGCGCATTGTAAATTTCAAGACTTTCTTTTCGTTGCTTCACAAGTTTTTGCAATACCTGCATTTCTTTTTCGGGAGTCAGTTCATCGTTTGCACCTTTTTCAGTTTTTGCGAGAAGGAATGCGGATTTGATTCCACGCAATGCACGGAGCCTGCCTTCCTCTTTATTTTTCATTGCAGATTTAATATCCTCATTGATCTGATCAAATAATGCCATAAGAATTTATTTTACTCACAAATTTCGGGGTTTCATGCGAAGAATTGAAATGGTGGATCCCACAAAGGCACAAAGAAAAGTTTTAGACCCATCTCTTATTTTCCCTTCAAAAAAGGGAAGACGATACGTCCATAATTCTTCAATAAATTAATTTAAGAATGGATTTTTATTATTTTTTTCGCCGTTTAGACCCATCTCTTATCTTCCCTTGAAAAAAGGGAAGACGGTACTTCGACGATTCTTCGATAATTAATTTATGGACCGGATTTTTTTAATCAGGATGAACAGCTTCGATACTGATTTGAATAATCTCAGAAATAATTCGGCAGCACCGTTCTCCTTTTTAAGGGAGCACAGGAAGTGGGTCTAAATAAGCTTTCCCGTAAATACTTTCTGCGGCTCTGCGTCTCTCTGTTTAATTTTATTTTCTTAGCGTCTTTGCGCCTTACTGTAAAAAAAATCTTCCGTAAAAGTTTTACTGCCGAAGGCAGTAATTTACCCCGCCACTACCTTCCGGTAATAAGCTTCATAAAGAGGCATTATATTTTCAAGCGAAAACCGTTGCGCCTGCTCAAGTGCATTTTTTTTGAATTGAATTAAAGTTGCATCATCTTTTAAAATGGAAATCGCATTCTTCGCCATATCATCCACATCACCCACATTACTTAAATATCCTGTTACACCCTGCAAATTAATTTCCGGAATACCGCCGGTGTTTGTAGAAATGACCGGCACTTCGCAGGCCATGGCTTCCAATGCCGCGAGTCCAAAACTTTCCGTCTCTGATGGCAGAATAAATAAATCGGAAATAGCGAGTAATTCTTCAATTGCTTCCTGCTTGCCTAAAAAATAAACATCATCTTCCATACAAACCTGCCGCGTTAATTTTTCAACATTTTGCCTTTCAGGCCCATCGCCGATCAATAATAATTTTGCGGGCAGGGCTTCTTTTATTTTGCAGAAAACTTTTACGACATCTTCCACTCGTTTTACTTTTCTGAAATTGGAAGTATGCACGATGATGCGTTCATTGTTTTTTGCAATTACTTTTCTGAAATGATCTTTATTTAATTTTTTAAATCTGCTGAAGTCGATAAAATTCGGGATCACTTCAATTCCTTTTTCAATATCGAAATTACTGTAGGTATCTTTTTTCAAACTATCGGAAACAGATGTAATACCGTCGCTCTGATTAATTGAAAATGTAACCACCGGAATAAATGTTTCATCTTTCCCGACAAGTGTAATATCTGTTCCGTGCAGGGTTGTTATAAAAGGGAGATGATAATTTTTTTCCTTTAAAATTTGCTTGGCAATATATGCAGCACTCGCATGCGGAATTGCATAATGCACATGCAGTAAATCGAGTTTTTCAAATAAGGCAACATCTACAATTTTACTTGCCAATGCAGTTTCGTATGGCGGATAATCAAAAAGCGGGTAATTATTGAAATTCACCTCGTGAAAAAATATATTTTCATGAAATGAATCGAGCCGGAATGGCTGCTTATAGGTGATGAAATGAATTTTATATCCTTTATCGGCCAATGCTTTTCCAAGCTCCGTGGCAACAACCCCGCTTCCTCCGTAGGTGGGGTAACAAACAATCCCGATTTTCATGATGTGAAGATAATGAGTGATGAGTGATGAGTGATGAGTGATGAGTGATGAATGCAGACTAAGACGTTTTGGTTCGGGAAAAATTGTGTTCGGGTGTTCATGTGTTCGAGTGCCCGCCTGCCAGCAGCACATGCGCCATGCGTCGGCCGGCAGGTTCACGTCTATTGCGAGTATGGCTGCGCAAGCTATTCTTGCGACAGCATGTTTATTGTTCAATATTTCTTGTTCGATATTCGATATTCTTGTGTTCATGTGTTCGAGCGCCCGCCTGCCAGCAGCACATGCGCCATGCGTCGGCCGGCAGGTTCACGTCTTTTGCGAGTATGGCTGCGCCGGCAATCCTGATTCTTGACTCCTGACTCCAGGTTCCACCTAATCAGACGCCGCTCCGCCAACTAAATTCTGCGAAAGAAAACTCTCATAGATCACATCCATGATTTTATTGCGGATACCTTCCGAACTTAATTTATTCGGATCGGCGGCGGGTTGAACACGGTTGGAAAGAAACAAATAAACGAGATCATATTTCGGATCCACCCACACACATATGCCGGTAAATCCCTGATGCCCATATGTGAGAATAGAAGCATAATCACTTGTTGGCGATGTATTTACTTTATCGGGTTTGTCAAATCCCAAACCTCTTCGAGAAATAGAACTCTGTTTTTTTGTCCATAAATGAATGGTAGAGGAATCGAGATAACGTGTGCCTCCATATTCGCCGCCATTTAATAACATCTGATATAAAATTGCAAGGTCTTCTGCGCTTGAAAATAATCCTGCATGTCCTTCCATACCACCCATCATTGCAGCGCCCATATCATGCACATATCCCTGTACTGTTTGAAAGCGGAAATAATTATCATTTTCAGTAGGAACAATTCTTTCCTTCGGAAATTTTGCAAGCGGATTATAACAAGTTGTTTGCATGCCAAGCGGACTGTAAAAAATTGCATTCACAAAAGCATCCAGTGATTGACCTGATAATTTCTCGACTATTCTTCTTGATATATACATGCTCAAATCGCTGTACACATATTTATTTTTTTCTTTCAATGTGATGTTTTTAATAATACTCCACATTGTATCGCGGTAATCGTCACGCATATAAACACCGTCCGCCACTTTAATTGAATATCCTTTAATTGCAGTCTGGTTATAATACAAAGGATTTAATGTTCCTTCCGGTGTCAATGTTTTTTTATAAAACGGAATCCATGCCGGGAGGCCTGCCTGATGTGTGAGAATATCACTCATTACAAGAGGGCCTATTGTTGTTCCCTTTGTATCCGGTAAATAATCCTGAACGGTTTTGTGAAAATCAAATAAGCTGTCCTCATATAATTTCATCAATGCAATTGTTGTTGCAGATGTTTTTGTTACCGAGGCGAGATCATAAATATTATTTAATTCAACTTTTTGTTTGCCGTCGTATTTAAATGTTCCGTATGCTTTATCCCAAACCACCTTTCCGTTTTTTGCAATAAATATCTGGCAACCCGGTGCCGCCTGTACTTTGATGCATGCTTTTGCGATGGAATCAATTTTTGCAAGATAATCCGCATTCATTCCGGTTTCTTCAGGAATGGAATATTTCAATCTTTTTAAATAGCCGGTTTGAATACCGTCGTTCACTTTAAATATTCCCGTGCCCACCGGTAATTTTCCTTCAAAAGGAATGGCACCGAATAATGCCATGGCAACTGCCTGTTGTGTATATTCATCACCGTCGTATGCTACCACATGATATTGTGCAGATTCTACTTTACCTAATCCATAGGGCGTCCCGAATAAAACGGCAACAACTTTTGTTTCAAGAGATAATTTCCAGATGATATTTTCAGCATTGGAAGTAATTCCATAATTCGCCGAACCGCTTCTTTTCATATCATGCACACCAACAATCACCACTTCATACTTTTTCAATTTCTCAAACATCTGAATAAAAGAAGCAGCATCTGCATCTTTATTTATTTTAAAATTTTCAACCTTCGCATATTTACTTAAATAGGTTTGCATTGTGGAAGTAGTACCATCTCCAATACTTAAAGAAGCAAATGAAATCGTGTCGATCTTTTTAAATGGAATTAATGAATCTGTTGCATTTGCAAGAGTGATGCTTTTTTCCGTAATTTTTCTCTTCAACAATTTTGCTTCATCGGTATTCAGATCAAACCAAAGATTCTGCAATTTCACCGGTTCCTTTTTTCCCAATCCGCAAAATGCCTTTGCTTTTAATATTCTGCGCACACTTGCATCCAGCCTTTCTTCAGTGATCCTGCCGTCTTCAACTGCTTTTTTAATCGCCGAAAATGCCGTTGGCACATTTTCGCTGAACAACAACATATCATTTCCTGCCAGAAATGCTGCCACTTCCAATTCACCGGGTTCATAAAATGCACTCACGCCTTTCATATTTAATGCATCACTTATCACCAGTCCGCGGAAATTCAAACTATCTCTCAGTAATGCTGTTCCGATTTTTTTTGAAATGGATGATGCCTGATTTTTTGTACTGTCGAGTGCCGGAACATATAAATGGCCAAGCATCACCGAACCCAATCCTTCATTAATTAAAATTTTAAATGGATATAATTCCATTGTATCGAGATGCGCATAGGATTTATTTACAACAGGTAAACTCACATGACTGTCTGCATCCACATCACCATGTCCGGGAAAATGTTTTCCGCAGGCGATGATTTGATTATCCTGCAGTGCGTTCATATAAGCAACTCCTTTTAATGCAACATTAAATTTATCTTCTCCGAAACTTCTGTCGCCGATCACCGGATTTTTTTGATTGTTATTGATATCGATATCAGGAGAAAAAGAAATATGTACGCCGAGTCTTTTCAATTGTCCTGCAATTATTTCCCCTGCCTGGTATACAACCGAATCGTCGGTCATTGCACCCCAGGTCAATTGCCTCTGAAATGCCATTACCGAATCGAGCCGCATTGCCGGGCCCCATTCCGCATCCATACCGATCAGCAGCGGCGTTTTTGAAATGGACTGATAATTATTGGTAAGTTTCGCTTGCCTGGCAGGCCCGCCCTGCATAAAAATAAGGCCACCGATCTGGTATTTTTTAATGAGATTTTCCGTTGCCGATACATGTGCAGCATCTTTATTTGAATATGCGGCAACCATAAACAATTGCCCGATCTTCTGATCGGTTGTCATCACCTGCATCAATGAATCCACCCATGGATAATTCTGGTCGTAAAACGGAATTTTTTTCTCCGTATCAATACGAGGAGGTAATTGACGGTAAGGTGTAGTTGCAAAACCGACGGTAAAAATTAATATGAATAAAAATTTTGCGATAGTATACGGATTCTGTTTTTTAAAAAATTTTTAGCAAAACTAATTGAATACACCTTTTATGCATCAGAAATTACGATCAATAGCATGTTGTAAAACCAATTTTAAAGACATGCACCTGATGCAATATCACTAACTTTGTCTATTAAACGCAAAACTCTTTTAATTTGTGCAGCGTTACAGAAATATTTTCAGGCAGAAAACAATTTCCAGGTAGCAGTTGACGATTTTTGATCAAGATAAGAAGTGAATGGCTGATATTATCCATCTTTTACCCGATTCCATTGCAAACCAGATAGCTGCAGGTGAAGTGATCCAGCGTCCTGCAAGTGCTGTTAAAGAACTCCTTGAAAATGCAGTGGATGCAGGGGCTACGGAGATCCGGCTCATTTTAAAGGATGCGGGAAAAACCCTCATCCAGGTGATCGACAATGGCTGCGGCATGAGCGCAACCGATGCAAGAATGTGTTTTGAACGGCATGCAACATCAAAAATCAAAAATGCAGACGACCTCTTCCTGATCCGCACCATGGGTTTCAGAGGTGAAGCAATGGCCAGTATTGCGGCAATTGCACAGGTTGAACTCAAAACCAAACAACAAGGTGCCGAACTCGGGACAAAAGTGGTGATCGAAGGATTTGAACTGAAAAGTCAGGAACAATGCCAGGCACCGGCGGGAACATCCATCTCCATCAAAAATCTTTTTTTCAATGTGCCGGCACGGAGAAATTTCCTCAAATCAAATACAGTTGAACTAAAACATATTATCGACGAATTCGAGCGTGTCGCCCTCGCATTCCCTGAAATATTCTTCAGCCTGCATCATAACGGCATCGAATTATTTCATTTGAAAAGCGGGAATGTGCGGCAGCGTGTGGTGCAATTATTCGGAAATCATTACAACGAAAAATTAGTGCCTGTTGAAGAAAATACTTCCGTTACGAATATCCGCGGATTTATCGGCAAACCCGACAGCGCAAAAAAAACAAAAGGCGAACAATTCTTTTTTGTAAATAACCGGTTTATCAAAAGCCCCTATCTGCATCATGCAGTAATGAGCGTGTATGAAGATTTAATTCCGGAAAACAGTTATCCGCTCTATACAATATTTATTGATATCGAACCGTCACGCATTGATGTGAATGTGCATCCCACAAAACAGGAAATAAAATTTGAAGATGAACGCATCATTTACACTTTTATTCAGGCGGCCGTGCGGCATGCATTAGCGCAATACAGTATCACGCCAACGCTGGATTTCAGTCAGGATCCCACATTTGCAAACCTACCGAGCTTTTATAAAAACCGCCAGAAAGGAAGTGCCGACCCGACTGTTTCATTCAAAACCTATACAAGTAAAATGAATGAAATGCCGGTGATGCCGGATTTTAAAAAAAGAAATGCGGAGAAAGATCAGGAATCATTTATTGAGGAGATTGCATCTGATGAAAATGCCGTGAAAATTTCCGGCGAAAAAACATGGGAAGAAACATCTGCAACCACAACGCATGCATTTCAAATTCACAATCAATATATCATTACGCAAATACGTTCGGGATTTATTGTGATCGATCAGCAGGCTGCACATGAAAGAATATTATTTGAAAAATACCTGGGAAGATTACAGGGAAAAAAACATCATTCGCAGCAACAATTATTTCCGCAGTCCATTCATTTATCAGGAAATGATGCGGCAATTCTTACTGAATTATTACCCGAAATGAATCAGCTTGGTTTTGATATTCAGAATTTTGGCAATAATGCATTTGTTATTCACGGTGTGCCGGCAGAATTTGAAACCATCAATGAACAAAAAGTAATTGAAGATCTGATCGAACAATTTAAGGAAGATAAATCGGCAATGAAATTAAACAGGCATGAAACAATTGCACGTTCATTGGCGAGGAATAATTGTATTAAAAGCGGACAAAAATTAGATGAGAAAGGAATTCAAAATCTGATCGATGAATTGTTTGCCTGCACCACCCCGTTCCAGTCGCCGGCAGGCACGCTCACTTTTACTACTTTTACGTTTGATGATTTATCAGTGATGTTACAGAAAAAATAAGGAAGAAAAACTATGTCGCAATTTCAGTTTACACGTTTTAATTATTTACCGCCCGTAATAAAAAACCTGCTCATCATTAACGGGTTGATTTTTCTTGCGCAAATGACAATACCGGTTGTAAATGAAAATATCGGTTTATTTCTTTTTAATTCAAATCAGTTTCAGCCCTTTCAGATCGCAACACATATGTTTGCGCACGGCAGTATTTTTCATATATTTTTAAATATGCTGGCGCTTTGGATGTTTGGCGCCATGCTCGAAAATGTCTGGGGGCCGAAACGATTTCTGACATTTTATCTCATTTGCGGGCTGGGTGCTGCGCTGTGTAATTCTGCTGTGGGGTATTATGAATATTCAAGTGCAATTCAACATCTCAGTGCCGAACAAATTCAACTCATTAAAACCGAAGGCTATAATTTAATTCAAAGTCAGAGAAATTATACCGATATCTATATGGAAAAAGCCAATATTGCCCAGAATGTTCCTGTGGTAGGAGCGTCGGGTGCAGTATTCGGATTATTAGTTGCATTCGGTATGTTGTTTCCGAATACAATGATCATGTCGTCGCTTACATTTTTCTTTCCTATTAAAGCAAAGTTTTTTGTGATGATCTATATCGGACTTGAATTATATTCAGGATTTTTAAATGCACCCGGAGATAATGTTGCACATTTTGCGCATCTCGGAGGGGCGTTATTTGGATTTATCCTCGTGCGGTATTGGGCGGGAAATAAAAAACATTTCTATTAATGATCAACGACCTGAAATATCAAATGCGCAATGGCAGCATCATCACAAAACTGATGATCGTGAATATTGCCGTGTTTGTAATTCAAAGCATTATACTTTTATTTTTTACGCTTTCCGGTAACGGAGATGTTTTTAAAGAATTCCTCACCTGGTTTTATTTTCCGAAATCAATTTCTGTTGCCGCAGGTGTGAACGATCTTGTGCATAAACCCTGGTCAATTATCACCTACCAGTTTTTTCATGAGCCATCCGGTGTTTTGCATATTTTGTTTAATATGCTTTACCTGTTTTTTTTCGGAAGAATATTGATCGGGTTTTTAAACAGGCAATTTATTTTACCACTTTATCTAACGGGTGGAATTATCGGTGCGTTGTTATTTATGCTCACCTATAATGTCTCACCTGTATTTCAAACAAATGATGCAGTTTTACTGGGCGCCTCAGCCTCCATACTTGCAATAGTAGTTGCGGCTGCAACGCTGGCACCAGATTACACTGTCTTCTTATTATTGCTCGGGCCGGTGAAATTAAAATACATTGCACTCATCGCAATTTTATTTGATATCGTGAGCATATCAGCCGGTGACAATGCAGGCGGGCATATTGCACATATCGGAGGTGCATTAACAGGATTTCTTTATATTCAATCCTACAGAAGCGGCAGAAACTGGTTTGGCTGGTGGCCGAAGTTTGAAGATAAAATTGCAGGATTATTTGAGCGCAAAAAACCGAAAGTTGTTTTTGTAAATCCGCAACAGGCGCCGAAAAGTAAATCAGGCATTTCGGAAGACACACAAAAACGCATGGATGAAATTCTCGATAAAATTGCACAAAGCGGATATGACAGTCTCACGAAATCGGAAAAAGAATTTTTGTTTAAAATCTCCAATGAGAAAAAATGAAGTGGTGGCATAAGATCATTTTCTTTTTTACAATTCTCGTCGTGATCGCTATGGGCGGTTCCTATCTCGCTATGTATATCAGTCCGGAAGATTTTTGGCCTGTTGCATTTTTAGGGCTCGGCTATTTTCCCATTTTAATTGTGTATTTATTTTTTGCATTGATCTGGTTTTTTCTCCGCAAAAAAATATTTTATTTCTTATTGATATTTTTTCTAATCGGCCTCAAATCTCATCTCGGGTATTTTTCATTCGGGAAATTAAATAATGCGAAGGCGGATGAAGATGAAAAATCCTACAGGATACTTCAGTACAATGTTAAAGGACTGGATGCTTACAATCCGGAAGGAAAATATTTTAACCGCGATAAGATCATTAATAATATTAAGTCGGCAGGTGCCGATATTATCTGCCTGGAAGAATTTAATTCATACCAGAATCACCCGACAGAAAAAAGCAATCTCGATATGGTGATGAAAGCATCGGGCTTAAAAAATTACTATTATTACAAAGCTTATGAAAACACCAAAGGCACCCGCAGTTTCGGCATTATCATATTCTCCCGGTTTGCAATTATTGATACAGGGCATTTAAATTATATCTCCCTCAGTAAATTAAATACCACGATTTATGCCGATATGAAAATTGAAGATGATACGGTTCGTGTTTTCTGTTCGCATTTGCAAAGCACCCAGCTCAGTCATTACGACCTCGAATTTATCGAACCGAATAATGAAGCGGAAACGGATTTCAGTGCCGACCGTGTGACAAATAAATTAAAAGCAAGTTTCGCATTGCGTGCGCAGGAAGTAGATACAATTGCAAAAGCATTTCGTGAATCTCCGCATCCGCTTATTTCCTGTGGCGATTTTAATGATACACCTGTTTCTTATACATATCGCAAATTATCAGATGATCTGCAGGATGCATTTTTAAAAGAAGGTTTCGGCATCGGCGCCACCTATTCTCCGTTTCCTGTGATCCGCATCGATTATCAATTATTTGATGAAGATGCATTCCGCATCACCGGACAATTCAGAATCAAAGAAGGTTCGAGTGATCATTATCCTTGTGTTACTACTTTTTCGTTGAAGGATTAACCTGATCAATCATAATTTTTGTATTGATTAGCTGCATACATGAAGTGAGAGCATTTACTACTGAGGTAGAAAATTAAAAACCGTATTTAATATACATCAATGCTCTTTCAAGAACTTCGTCCTTATTTTGTTGAATCCCGTTTGCGGTAGGATAAATCCATACATCAGGCGCAATTCCTACCCTTTGTGTTTCGGATTCATCAGGATAATAAACTCCGACCCCAGAAATTGCTGTGGTATAGCCACCTGGAAAAGTTATGGTCGATGTATTACCATCAGCACCGGAGGTGTTTGATCCTATAAATATCGCCTTTCCAGAGGCCTTCAATGCCATACAAGTGAATTCACCATGGCTTTGGGTGAATTCATTAATTAATACAATGACTTGACCTGTATATGCATTTTTGTTTTTCTTGCCACAGTAATAAAAATCGCTCCATTTAAAAAGTCCAGGTCGAGATAAAATTGGGAAAGTAAATTTTGCAAAAGCGGTTCTATCAGAGTTTATAAATTTACTAATTTGTGGCCAAGTTCCATTTGCGTTTTGCCTTAGATCAAAAACAATTGCTTTTGTATCTGCTAATTCACTTATCATATGCTTTACTTCCATTCTCCTTAATTCTCCCAAATTAACATAACCAATAGTTGTATCAATAAACTTCCAGGCTTTCACTTGTGGCTCATACGGAATATTAAATTGATAATACATATAGCGATGAATAATTTTAGATAATGAATCAGTTCCTCTTGTATAACTAATTAAAACGGAATCAAAATTGCCATTTAATATAATTTGAGCCATATTTCGAAGCACTGCAGATTTATTCGATCCATAAAAATATGGTGAATAATTATTTATTATGTTTTCAATTGATATAGCTTCAAGCTTGTAAATCGCGTCACCAATCCGTAAATCATCTTTTTTAGCAAATTTGCTATCCAGTATTTCAGTTATAACAGCTGTGTTGTCAATAATTCTTACCTTAACTGGAGGGAAAAACTTGCCAAAATACTTTAAAACATACGGGGAGTTAAAATAGCCATGACTATCGTTAATTTTAACTACCAATTCTCGTATAGCCAAGTTGTATTCATTTGTATCTTTTGCATTTTGGAACCTGGGTATCATTTCCATCAACACGGTTTCCCAATCCTCATCTATTAAATATTTATAAGGATAAAAATAATTTACAATATTCCAATACCGAAAGAGTCCTAACAAGCGATACTCGTATGAAGGATATTTCATCTCAGGATAAGGGTTTTCATTTTTATAACTTGTGGTACCTGAAGCAAGTTGCGTGACATAATACTGATCCTTTATATGAGTAGTTTGCCCTAAAAGAATAAGCATTGTTTTTAATGAATCAGAAAAATAATTTGTTTCGAGGACCCATTGATTACTAAAATTTCGATAATCAATTTGTTCCGATTTTTTTTCTGATTTTTGATTACTTTGAGTAGTTCCCAAAGATTTGATCATTTCAATAAAGAATCGATTTAAATTACTTGAATCAGTATAATCTTCTATTGAATCAAAATATTTAATTAATTCTTGATCCCAGTCTAATTTTCCATTGGTTACAGATGGGTGGTGATATTTCAACATCCCCCAGATATGACATAAAGAGGAAAGTTTTTGCGATTCTGAAATCGCTTGTTGGCTAAAACTTTTGCCGAAAACAAATGACAGAATAAAGGTTAAAAATAAAGCAGTTTTTATGTTTTTGGTCATTAGAAATTGTCCAATGTGCGCTGAGCAATATAAAATTGATACCCCTATTTATACCATTCCCCTCAGCAGTCTTCGCAAACGCAAAAATAAACAAAGTGCGAGACCCTAATGTTCGCACCTAATTTTCATTATTCAAATTAAATAATCCGCAGTTTCCCCTACACGAGACGTGAACGGGAGACAATGCGGAGGCATTCGGCATTCCAATCCAAATTTTTGTTTTTATTTTTACAGCATGTCGACAGAGCTTTATCACCAGAACGAATTATTTGTTTACAATACATTATCGCGGCAGAAAGAAAAATTTGAGCCGCTTCATCCGCCATTTGTCGGCATTTATTGCTGCGGCCCCACTGTTTACAGTGAACCACATCTCGGCAATTGCCGCACATTTGTTTCTTACGATCTTATTTACCGTTATCTCCTGCACCTGGGATATAAAGTGCGCTATGTGCGGAATATTACCGATGCCGGCCATATTGAAGCGAGCAGCGGTGTGAGCAACGACCGGATTTCGGAACAGGCAAAACTGGAGCACGTTGAACCAATGGAAATTGTACAGAAATATTCTTACAAGTTTCACGACATCATGCGCATTTTTAATTGTTTGCCGCCGAGCATTGAACCCACTGCAACCGGGCATATTATCGAGCAGATCGAAATGACGAAAAAAATAATTGCATCTGGTTATGCGTATGAAATAAACGGCTCGGTTTATTTTGATGTGGAGAAATTTGCGAAAGATTTTGCTTACACAAAATTATCGGGAAGAAATTTAGATGATCAGTTAAATAATACACGTGATCTCAGCGGCCAGACGGAAAAAAGAGGCCGGCTTGATTTTGCACTTTGGATCAAAGCAGAACCCGAACATCTCATGCAATGGCCATCACCCTGGGGAAACGGATATCCGGGATGGCATATCGAATGTTCTGCCATGAGTGCGAAATATCTTGGTGAACAATTTGATATTCACGGCGGCGGTATGGATCTCATTCCGACACATCATACAAATGAAATTGCACAAAGCATTGCATGCAATCATGTGGAGCCGGTTAAATACTGGATGCATACAAATATGCTTACAGTAAACGGACAAAAAATGAGCAAGAGTCTGGGAAATTCATTTTTACCGTATGAATTATTTTCCGGCAAACATCCATTGCTTGATCAGGGATATTCACCTATGACTGTGCGTTTCAGTATGCTGCAGGCACACTATGCAAGCACACTGGATTTCAGCAATGAAGGATTAAAGGCTGCAGAGAAAAATTTCAAACGCATTTTACAGGCTTATCACGCATTAAATTCAATTTCAGTTTCAGGAGAATTAAATAACTCAGCAGAAGAAACGGCAAATAAATTTCTTGTCGGCATTTATGCTGCGATGAATAATGATTTTAATGCACCGCAGGCAATTGCAGAATTAAATGAAATTGCCACACAGATATTTACCTGGCAACATGCCGGGAACGGAAAAGCAAATATTGCCGAAAACACATTGCAAAGGGTAAAATCAACTTACCATGCATTTATATTCGATATTTTCGGTTTAACGGAAGATAATACCGATGCGAACAACGATAAATTAAACGGACTAATGAATTTAATTATCGATATCCGGAAAGATGTCCGCAATAAAAAAGATTTCGCCACTTCCGATAAGATCCGCGACGGTTTGAAAGAAGCGGGGATTCAATTGAAAGACGGGAAAGAAGGGACGAGTTGGGTGGTTGATTGATTTTACGTGTTCATGTGTTCGTGTTTTCACGTGTTCGTGTCGCTAATGCAGATATTTTGTCGGGCAGGTGTGTATCTGTAGTAAAATTTTTTGGGTTAAATCTCAACTCAAACATGCCGGTTGAACATACAAGTATTAAAACAATTCTTTTAATTCATTCTTTGAAACATCCTTTGTGCCTTTGTGGGAAACTAAAACTCAATCATGCCCCCGGAATTTGATGTAATCGCAAATATTTATGATCAGTCGTTTTCAAATACGCTGATCGGGAAAGCGCAGCGGGATATTGTCTGGAAATATCTAGATCAAAATCTTACCTCAAATCCCATTTCAATTTTAGAAATCAATTGCGGCACGGGAGAAGATGCAATTTATCTTGCAGGAAAGGGACATTCGGTTTTGGTTACGGATGCTTCTCCTCAAATGATTCAAATTGTTTCGCTGAAAATTGCAACAAATAATTTATCCGATAAAATCGCAACAACTATTTGGGATCTGAATAATTCCTTCCCGTTTGCAAATAAAAAATTCGATCTCATATTTTCCAATTTCGGCGGCCTGAATTGTCTATCTCCGGAGGCATTAAGAAAATTAAATTCAACCTGTGCTCAATTACTGAATGAAAAAGGTAAATTGATTTTTGTTGTGATGGGGAGATTTTGTTTGATGGAAACAATTTACTTTTTGCTGAAAGGAAAATTTAAATCTGCATTTCGGAGAAGTTCAAAAAAAGCGGTACAGGCAAAATTGAACACCGAAATAACCATTTCAACATGGTATTACCGGCCGGCAGAAATTGCCACTCTTTTTTCACCAGGATTTAAATACAATAAAAAGAAACCAGTCGGTATATTTATTCCGCCTTCCTATCTAGAACATTTTTTCGCGAAAAGAAAATTGTTCTTTCATGCATGCATTAAAGCTGACCGGGTTTTCAGAAGGATCGGATTATTTGCTGCAGTTTCCGATCATTATATCATTGAAATGCATAAAGCATAAGCCTATTCCTTAAATTTACCGTGTGAAAATTCTGCTCAGCCACGGTTATTTTATTGCAGATGATCCGAAAGAACAAAAGATCATGCGGCCTTATGTGCCGCTGGGATTGCTGTATGTGTCGGCCTGGCTCGAAAAACACGCAGTTGAACACGATGTTTTCGATACGACATTTTCATCTTTTGATGCATTGAAAAAGCATATGCAGGAGAGCAAACCTGATTGTATCGGTTTATATGTCAATTTAATGACAAAAGTGAATGTGCTTAAAATTATTGGGTTTCTTCGTTCAGAACCTGCTCTTGAAAAAATAAAAATCATTCTCGGTGGCCCTGAAGTGCGCAACCATGCACAAAATTTTTTAGATCATGGTGCCGATTTTCTTGTATTGGGTGAAGGTGAAGAAAGTTTTCTCGAATTAATTCAAACATTAAGTGAGAATAAAACAGATGAATTGATTTTTGTCAACGGAATTTGTTTTAAAGATTCTGAAGGGAAAGCATTTTTTACACCTGAAAGAAATAAAATAAAAGATATTGATGAACTGCCGTTTCCCAACAGGAAAAAAGTGGACCTCCATTTATATTTAAATGCATGGAAACAGCATCATGGTAAAAATGCAATTTCCGTTTCCACTATGCGTGGCTGCCCCTATACCTGCAAATGGTGCAGCCGTGCTGTGTATGGTTTGAGTTACAGGCGGCGGTCGGCGAAAGCAGTGGTGGAAGAACTCGCATCAGTTCAAAAAGATTATCAACCCGATTCACTTTGGTTTGTGGATGATGTTTTTACCGTGAGTCATAAATGGTTGCATGAATTTGCGGATGAATTAAATCGTACCGGATTAAAAATAAATTATGAATGCATCACCCGTGCCGACAGATTAAATGAAGAAGTGATCGGCTTATTAAAGCAGACCGGTTGTTTTCGTGTCTGGATCGGTGCGGAAAGCGGATCGCAAAAAATAATTGATTTAATGGACCGAAGGGTGGAAGTGCAACAAGTGCGTGAAATGATCGTGCTTGCAAAACAATTTGGTATTGAAGCCGGCACATTTATCATGTTGGGCTATCCGGGAGAAACGGAAGAAGATATAAAAGAAACGGTGCACCATTTAAAAACTTCCAACCCCGATCATTTTACAATAACCATTGCATATCCGATAAAAGGAACTGAATTATACGCTGAGGTGGAAAACGATTTTACAACAGATCAGGATTGGGCTGAATCAACCGACAGGGAAATTGATTTTAAAAGAACCTATCCGAAACAATATTATGCTTATGCCGTTCGATATGTAGTGAATGAAGTAAATTATTTTAAGAAAAAAGCAATTCAATTTAAATTAAAAGCACTGGCCGCACGCTCGGCAATGTGGTGGATACGAACAGTTTCATGAATAAAACAATCATCATCATCACACCCGGCTTTGCAGCAAATGAACAGGATACTTCCAGTGTGCCTTATCTGCAGGATTATATCAGCGAATTAATTCATACCATCGGCGCTGAAAAAGTAAAAATCATTGCGCTGCAGTATCCCTTCTCGAAAAAAAAATATAAATGGAACGGTGCCGATGTGATTCCCGCAAACGGAAAAAACAGAAAAGGAATTTTCAGATTGCTTACATTTTCAAAAGCCGTCAGAGCAATAAAAAAAATAGTAAAGAGCGGCGAATGTGTGCTGCATTCTTTCTGGTTGACTGACGCTGCATTTATCGGAAATTATATTTCCAGAAAAATGCATGTGCCGCATATTTCAACAATAATGGGGCAGGATGCAAAACCGGAAAATAAAATGCTTGCTTTACTTGATCTGGATAAAACAATTACCGTTGCACTTTCGCATAACCAGGAAAATATATTTCTCGAAACTACAGGCCGGCGCCCCGACCATATCATTCAATTTGGAATTGACCCCGTAAATACTTGTTATATGCAATCTGTGCGGACAATTGATGTTTTATTTGTCGGCTCCTTTATTCCTCTCAAACATCCCGAATTATTTGTAGATCTTATCAAATCATTAACCTCTGATTTTCCTGAAGTACATGCGGTAATGATCGGCGAAGGGCCTATGTGGAAATTTGTCAGTGAAAAAATACAGGATGAATCGCTGAACGGAAATATTACACTCACGGGAAATTTACCACATGAAAAAGTATTTGAATATATGGGGAAAAGCAAAGTGCTATTACATACATCCGAATATGAAGGCCAGTGTGTGGTATTTAATGAAGCGCTGGCCTACGGCATGCATGTGCTGAGTTTTAACGTAGGTGAAATCGAACATACCGAAAAACATACTGCATGTATTTCAATCGAGGACATGAGTATCCAATTATATAAATTACTTTCCTCACAACTAACATTTGAAAGTTATCAGCCCTATACAAACCACACAACAGTAGAAAAATATTTGAAAATTTACGAGTTATAAATCTGTATTAATTTTACATTGTGAAAAAGATCTCGGGTATTTTATTCTTTAATCCGCGTGCTGCGCATCATAAGCCACGTATCCCGAATTCTATTTTATCGGTTGCCGCATCTATTGAAGGAATATATGATTATGCTTTTGTGGATGGAAATCTTGAGGCCGATCCCTGGAAAAAAATTGAAGCCTGTCTTCAAACCGGAAAATATCAGGTATTTGCCAGCACGGTAATGCCCGGCCCTCAATTGAAACAGGCAATCCCTTTTACAAAAAAAATAAAAGAATTATTTCCCGGAACCATTATTGTGTGGGGCGGATATTTTGCATCCAATCAGCATAAAGTGGTGATGCAAAGTAATCTGGTGGATTATATTATCTACGGACCGGGAGATATGGCATTTCCAAAATTACTCTCGCATCTTGAAAATAATTTACCCGTTGATCTGATCTCGAATCTGATATGGAAAGACGGCGAACGAATTGTCAAAAATCAGAAAGATGAATTGTATGATCAGGATGCATTGCAACCCCTGCCCTATGAGAAATTACATACATTTTATCCGCTGCAGAAATATTTGGGCAAAACCTATCTGGGAAATAAAACAATTGCATACCACAGCAGTATCGGTTGCCCGTTCTCCTGTTCATTTTGCGGCATCGTACCGATCTATCAGGCAAGGTGGCGTGGAAAATCAGCACAATTGATTTATGATGATATTAAATTTTTAAAAAATAATTACGGTGGCGACTCGATAGAATTTCACGATAATAATTTCTTTGTTTCTGAAAAACGCACTGTTGAATTTTCAGATCTGATCAAAAAAGAAAATATGATCTGGTGGGGTGAAGGAAGAATTGATACGATTGATAAATATACAGACGAAAGCCTCTCAAAAATGCGTGAAGCAGGATGCCGCATGATTTTTTTCGGCGCAGAAACCGGCAACGATAAAATTCTGAAAATGATGGATAAAGGCGGCACACAAACCGGCGAGCAGATCAAAAAATTTGCCGCACGTATGAAACGCTTTGATATCATTCCCGAATATTCATTTGTATTGGGTACTCCCGGAACAGATGAAGCGGAAGTAAATGCGCAAATTGATGAGGATATCAATTTTATACGCACCATCAAAGAAATAAATCCCGATACCGAAATTATCATTTACGTGTATAGCCCTGTGCCGACGGAAGGATCAGAATTATATGAAGCGGTGAAACATAACGGTTTTCATTTTCCGGAAAAACTGGAAGACTGGATATCGCCGCAATGGGAAAATTTTGATTTGCGTAAAAATCCGCTGACGCCATGGCTCAAACCATATATGATCGATAAGATCAAAAATTTCGAGACGGTGCTCAATGGTTATTATCCAACAATAAGCGATATTAAATTATCTCCGTTAAAGAAGAAATTAATTAAAACAATATCTTCTTTGCGTTATAAAATAAAATTCTATCATTACCCCTACGAAATAAAAGCGCTACAAAAATTCTGGCTGCATTACCGGCAACCTGAAACCGAAGGATTTTGACATGCAGTTATTGAAGAAAATTATTTTTTCCTTTTATCAGCCATACGTTGCGAAAAAAATTTATCGCCGCTCGCAATACAAATGGCAGGATATTCAGTTACATATTCCTCCCGGTGTATTTCATCCGCGGTTTTTCTTCAGCACAAAATTTTTGCTTGAAACAATACGCAACACGGATATAAAAAACAAAAAGATTCTGGAATTAGGTGCAGGAAGCGGATTGATCAGTATTGCCTGTGCCAAAAGGGGTGCAATTGTAACTGCAAGCGATATCAGCATGCGGGTGATCGAAGCCTTGCGTGAAAACTTTAAAACCAATAATGTACAAATTGAAATAATACACAGCGATTTATTTGATGCGCTTCCCGATAATCATTTCGACCTGATCGCGATCAACCCGCCTTATTATCCAAAAGCTGCAAGAAATGAATTGGAACTGGCCTGGTATTGCGGAACCGATTTTGAATATTTTGAAAAACTATTCAGGCAAATGGGGAAATATGTCCATCAAAATACCAAGGTGTTGATGGTTTTGTCAGAAGATTGTAACTTAGAAAGGATTTTTGAAATTGCAAAAAACAATCATTTTACCTTTAAAGAGAAAATTGAGAAAAAATTCTGGCGGGAAAGGAATATGATTTATGAAATTGAACAGATTGCAGGAACGTAATTTACATATCGGATATAAAAATGTGCAGAATGCGGATGATCATCTTGTGCAATCTGCAATTTTACGTGCACTGATCTATTTCGATCTGTTTAATTATCCGCTCACGGCAGCCGAGATCATTCAATATGCAAATGTCCGCCTGCAGCATCTCAGTCAGGCAGAACGTGCACTTGATTTCCTTACCGAATCACTCATGATATATCGCTTTGGAGAATTTTATTCATTGAAGAACGATGCTTCTCTTATTCAGAGAAGAATAAAAGGAAATCAATGCGCTTCCGAGATTATGCCGAAAGCGTTGAAGCGCTCAAAATTCATCCAGAAATTTCCTTTTGTGCGTTCCGTAAATATTTCGGGCTCTTTATCAAAAAATTATTTTGACAACACCACCGATTTCGATTTCTTCATTATCACTTCTCCCGGACGGATCTGGATTGCTAGAATATTGCTGACATTTTATAAGAAAATATTTTTACTCAACAACCGAAAATATTTTTGCATCAATTATTATATCAGCAGCGATGCGCTTGAAATTCCGGATCAGAATTTATTTTCCGCAACCGAGATCATTACACTGAAGAATCAAACAGGTGAGCGCTATTATCAGAAGTTCATCGAAGCAAATGCCTGGGTGCTTTCTCATTTTCCGAATTTCGTTCCTGATTATTCGCATATGGAATTAGCCGGGAAACAGCGTTTCAAAAATAGAATTGAAAAAATACTCAGCGGCAAATTCGGCGATAAACTCGATGATTTTGCTTATGCGATCACTCTCCGCTTTTTAAAGAAAAGATACAGTCATTTACGGCCGGAGGAATTTAAAATAAATATGCGGACAAAAAAGGATGCATCAAAACATCATCCGCAGGGATTTCAATTTAAAGTGTTAAAGGCATTTGACGAAAAATGCCGAGATTTTGAAATTACACATCAGTTTAAATTTTTATAATGGCTGATATAGTTTTAGCAAATACATATTTTGAGGTATTCGATCCGAAGCAGGAAAAAAGAATGCAGCCTTATCCTCCACTTGGCACTTTATATGCAGCCTCTGTTTTAAAAGCACAAAATTATTCCGTCGATTTTTTTGATACTGTTTTTGCTTCCGGCGCATCTGCTGTTTTTCCTCTCCTTGAAAAAAATGCAGGGAAAATATTTGTGATCTGCGACGACGGTTTCAATTATCTCACAAAAATGTGTCTGGTAAATATGCGCAATGCATGTTATGAAATGATCCGCTATGCAAAAAAAATGAATTGCACAGTATTGGTTTCAAGCAGCGATGCGACAGATCACTGGAAAGAATATCTGCAAACCGGAGCAGATTATATTTTAATCGGCGAAGTAGAACAAACACTGACTGAACTTGTAAATCATTTGAAGTATCAATCAACTGATATTTCAAAAATCAACGGGCTTGCGTATAGATCAGGTGATGCATTTGTGAAATCCGAAAAACGTGAAGTATTGCATGATCTTGATGCACTTCCTTTTCCTGCCTGGGATTTAATTGATATGCACCGTTACCGCACGATCTGGATGCAGCACAATACTTATTTCTCACTCAATCTCACAACCACCCGCGGCTGTCCTTTTAAATGCAACTGGTGCGCAAAACCAATTTACGGCAACAGATATAATTCCAGGTCGCCTGAAAATGTAGTGAATGAAATTTCTTTTCTGATACATACAAATCAGGTTTCACATTTTTGGTTTTGCGATGATATATTCGGATTAAAACCGGGATGGATCAAACAATTTTCTAATCTTGTTGTGCAGGCGGGATTAAAATTCAAGTTTAAAATTCAATGCCGTGCTGATCTCCTGTTGGATGAAAATAATATTGAATCGCTCGCATTGGCTGGTTGCGATGAAATATGGATCGGTGCAGAAAGCGGCTCGCAGAAAATTCTGGATGCCATGGATAAAGGCACCACAATTGAACAAATTTATCGCTCAACGGAATTGATGAAGAAACACGGAATTAAACCTTGTTTCTTTTTGCAATTCGGATATTTAGGAGAAACAAAAGATGATATAAAGGCAACAACCAAAATGCTGTTTGACCTGATGCCGTACGATATTGGTATTTCTGTTTCGTATCCCTTACCCGGAACTAAATTTTATGAAATTGTAAAAAATGATCTGCATGAAAAACAAAACTGGAACGACAGCGATGAATTATTGATGATGTTCCGTTCAACTTTTTCACCTGCATATTACAAACAACTGCATCGCTTTATTCATAAAAAATACAGAAGGGCACAGGGAATACAAAGCGTGAAAAAAATATTTTCATCTCCCGGAAAAATATCAAGATCCGAAATAAAAAGAATGTTGTTGCTGCCTTATTTTATTCCCGTAAGCTGGTGGAATAAATTTAAACTCGATGCAATTGTGAAGAATTAATTTATCTGATCAGGGTGATATTTCCGGCCTGCGACATGATCTGGCCGGTTTCAAATTGTACTTCCACCATATATGCATAAACGCCGCTGTTCACATTCTGACCATTGAATGTTCCGTCCCAGCCTTTTGTTAAATCACCCGGAATAATATCTTCAACAGAATACAGCATTTCTCCCCATCTGTCGAAAACACGAATTGATTTGATATCAATTAAATTCCAACCGAATACAAAAAAGAAGTCATTGATATTATCTCCGTTTGGTGTAAAAGTGTTCGGCACATATAAAATATTTCCCGGATCGGGCAGTACGGTAATGATTGCATCATCAGAAGCGATGCAGCCATTTTCATCAACAGATGTCAGCACATAGTCAATTGTATAAGGTGCGGTAACAATTATATCCGGACATGTTGTGCAATCAATACCATCTGTCGGGCTCCAGTTATAATCTCCGCCGGCATCGCTGAATAAATTTGCATCTTCTCCATAATACACTGTTGTATCACCCCATGCAGATGCATAATTATCATCTACAGATGTTTCAACAGTAATTGAAGAAGAGCAGCCATACATATCCGTATAATCATATGTTAGTGTATACGGCCCGCCCACTCCTGCGAGTGCAGTTGAAAAATCAGAACCGGCTACTCCTGTTCCGCTGTATGTGCCGCCGGCTGGTGTTGCTTCGAGGGCAACAAATCCCTGCTCAAGACAAAATATATCATCAATTGTCCATGATAAAACAGGCAGATCGTGCACGGTTAAATTTACCGTTACAGATGAATCACATCCATTCACAGAAATAAATGCATAATTAAATATTCCGCTTGTCGACTGGATCACTCCGTCGGGCAAGGTATAAGTTTCACCAATACAAATATCTTCGTTCAAAACAATATCGTACGTTGGATGCACGGTCAAATTTGTTGTAATAATTGAATCACATCCATGCGTGGTTGTTAAATTGGAAATATATGTTCCGCTCACATCTGCAGTTGTGCCGTCGGGTAAAGAATAAATTGCATCATCACAAATTTCTGCATTCACTGTTGATGCATATACAGGAAATACCATTAAATGTGTTGTAATTGTTGAATCACATCCTGCCGCTGTCAATAGTGATGTATTATATGTTCCGGTTGTTGTTGTTGTAGAACCATCCGGCAAAACATATATCTCACCATCACAAATAAAAGTATTTACAACTTCATCAAAAGCAGGTGATACCGTTAAATCAGTAATTATTGTTGAATCGCATCCATGGATTGTCGGCAAAATAACCGTATATGAACCGGTTGCATTTACAATTGTGCCGTCAGGTAATGTATATGTATCGCCTTCACAAATTGCAGGAGAAACCGTTGCGGTATAAACAGGATAAAATCCGAGGAATGTTGTAATGACAGAATCACAACCATTTATTGTATTTAAGGTTGTTGTATAAATTCCTGCAGCGACAACACCGGTTCCGTCCGGTAAATAATAAGTTTCGCCCGAACAAACATTATCTAAAACAGAAGTCGCATATGTCGGATAAATTGTAATTGTTGCTGTTGCAGTTGCATCAGGACAAACAAATTCTCCCGTAACAAAATTTGTAATTGTATAAGTGCCCGGAGTTGATGCAGAAAGATCAATTACACCGGTTGAATCATTGATGACAAGTCCGGCAGGAGAAAATGTAAAATCACCTGCCACTCCACCTCCGGTAAATGTCGGAGAAGGATCTGTTTCATTTATACAAAATGGTGAAGCGGGATAAGAAAATGTTGCAACCGGCGGAGCAGTGATGGTCACATTAATTGTATACACTGCCGTATCCACATCGCAAAAACCATATATCAATGTATTTGTAAATGCATATGTGCCCGGAGTAGATGCAGAGAGATCAATTGCACCTGTTGTATCATTAAATACAAGTCCTGTTGGTGTGGCAGTGAAAATTCCGGCGGCAGCACCTGCAGCAAAAACAGGCTCGGGATCAGGATCTGTCTGACAGAAAAATGCACCCAGCCCGAAAGGAACGCCCGGATATGTATAATCCGCCAATGAATTTGTAACAAGGCTTTTTGCTTTGAGAAATACGCCTGAATCATAGATCCAGTCGGCTTCATCTGCAACAACCAGTTTTAAATGATACCATTCGCATGGAGTAACGGCGGCAGCCGCTTCAAGCACCGTTGTGAATGCATCAAATTCGATATAGTACGGATCGGTTGCATAAACTCCGACGCCACCCGTTCCGTTTGGAATATAATACATCGAATAACTGCCGGCATTTACATTGTCGATCGTAACCGGTAATGCCGTGCCGGGAATCAATGCAATATTATTCACACCGACAAAGCCGGGGCCCGTAATAAAAAATGCAAATGCATCATTAATCGAACCCACAAATTCGGGGTATTCATCAGACCCGAAAACATAATCGAATTTTAAACTGTCGCCGGGAGCATAAATATCAAATTCAAGTGCACATGCATCATGTGTGGTGCCGACACCCGGGTAGGCATCAAGATCCGGATCACCCGGTAAACCGTTGCTTGTTCCTGTGCAGCAACTGTTATTCGGGCCGAGAATATTTGAAGCACGGCCGGTAGTTAATACCACGCCACTATCGATACCGACATTGCAATCCACGCAATCAAAATAACCGATAGCGAGTGTATGACAGTCAACCGTTGCATTATCGATTTCCACACCTGAACCGGCAAGGTAACCTGCTATCTCATCAGCTGTATATCCGGTGGAATAGGTTATTTGCGATTTCAGGAAGCTTGATAAACAAACGAAAAGAATAAATAAGAAGCCTCTGTGTGTGTGAAATTTGAAATGCATTGAAATAGAGTTTGTCGCAATAGGTTTTCGGGCGATAAATTTACAGAAACTTAACCGAAAACTGCAAAAATGAGGACCCGTGTTTTCCCGCTCCGGCAGGCTGCCATCAGTTTGCTGATCGCACATATGTTTATTTTTACAAATCTATCAGCACAAACAGATATGAAAAAAGTAATTTATACATCGCAGGCGCCCGAACCGATCGGGCCCTATAGCCAGGCAATTGAAGCCGGCAATTTTGTTTTTATTTCAGGGCAGATCGCAATTGATCCTGCAAACGGAAATTTTGAAACCGGCAGAAATGTTTCGGAAGAAGCAAAGCAGGTAATGGACAATTTAAAAACAATTATTGAAGCTGCGGGTTGCAAAATGGATCAGGTAGTAAAAACAACAATTTTTTTAGATGATATGCAAAAATTCGCGGCGGTAAATGCTGTGTATGGAGAATATTTTAAATCAGATCCACCGGCAAGAGAAACAGTTGCCGTTGCCGGATTACCCAGAGGTGCGCAGGTGGAGATTAGTATGATACTGGTGAAGTAGAATCAGGAGTCAGGAATCAGGGCTGAGATAAATGTATCAGGTATAAAGTATAAGGTATAAGGAGCTGGCGCAAGATTATGAACGCTGGAATAAATACATTCCGATTTTTGTCGTTTTTAGGAAATAAAGTAATTTTTGAATAAAATTAATTCATGCTTAACCCTAATAAATTAATACGGTTGGAGGATATGGATTATGATGTGTTTGGATGTTGAAGCGGATTGGTGAGGACACCAACCGCGGAGAAAAAATGTAGGAGGTATCAGGTAGAAGGTATCAGGAGCTGGCGCAAGAAAATGAACGCTCGAATAAATACATTCCGTTTTTTGTCGGTTTAAGGCAGATAAGGTAAATTTTGAATAAAAATAATTCATGTTTAAACCTAATAAATTCAAATGTTGTGAGGATTTAGATTATGATGCTCTTGAGATGTTGAAGCGGATTGGTGAGGGCGGCAACTGCGGATAAAAGATGATTCGTGAGGGCAGCAACTGCGGATAAACAGAAGTTATGATGAAAGATATAGTTACGTTTCTGCAGGAAATTGAATATCAAAAGAAAAATGAACTTTCATTCAACGACCTAACATTTATAAAAGAAGAAATATCCAAAATTTTTTCAGAGATAAAAAAATGTGAAGATGCAGATTCAGCATCCACGCAATTTGAAAAAATTGACAGAATTCAGTTTTACCTTGCCAGGCTATCATACAAAGAGCATTTATTCCTGCCGGAGTTTTTAAATCAATTTGTAAGCACCTTTGACAGAATTGATGATAAAAGAACTAGAGAAATAATTTACTCTGAAATAAAAAACGGGCGTTTTTTAATTTAAAATAATAATTTTAGAAAATTTTTTCCAATTGTTGAGTTTGTTTTTTACATTTTTTTTACTCGACAGGAACCCCTCTCCCCAAAATTACGGAGCTCAAAGAATTTCTCCGCAGGTTTCTTCTCACCTGAAAAATAATCATGCAGAGACAACCCTGCGTCATAAATTTTATTTTTTCACTGTAAAATTTGAATGTCCTATTTGCCATAATGAAAATGTTATCATAGCTGCAAAATCTTTTTCATTCATATCAGCATCTGAAGTAAAATGTCCTTCATTATAATTCACATATAACAAAACCGGCTTACCGGATATGGTACTGTTTTGCAATGCGGCGGCAAATTTTGCAGGCATCCATGGTGCTACTCTCAGGTCATTCATGCCCATTCTGACAAAAACAGCCGGATATTTTATTCCTTCCACTACTTTGCTTTGGGCATCCATTTCAATCAAACTTTTTATATCCTCCTCCACTTTTACCGAGCCCAATTCCGGAATTTGATTATCACCATTCGGAGTGGTTTCCATCCTTAATACATTTGTGAGCCCCACTTCGTCAATAACAACTGAATAGAGATCAGGTCTTTCAGTCAGAGCTCTGCCAATCAGCAATCCTCCCATACTCATTCCTTCTGCAATAATGAATTGCGGTGAAGTATATTTTTGTGCAATCAGATATTCTGTACAAGCAATAAAATCTTTCCAGCTGTTTTGCTTGTTTGATTTCATTCCGGCTTTATGCCATTCTTCACCTTTTTCTCCACCGCCTCTCACATGTGCAATTGCCACGCAACAGCCCTGCTCTAAAAATATTTTTTTCATGTTATCAATAAATTCCGGATAAACAGATCTGCCATATCCTCCGTATCCGGTAATATAACATGGCGCAGTTCCGTCAAACTTTATATTTTTCGGATAGAGGATGGTTAAGGGAACCATTGCTCCGTCATAACTCTCCACCTCCACATCTATTGCGGCAAAATCCTTATTATAGTCGGGGAAACTCCCGCTTATATCAAACCATTTACTTTTAATCAATTCTTTTTTCGCTGCATCAAATTCGAAAACCAGATATGGAGAAAGCCAACTGCTATTGTATATAATTAATTTATCATCCCGGCCTTCATTCAATGCATAACCCCAATTAATGCCCTGCGGCAAAGGCAGTTTTTCCGTTGATAAAGTTTTAAAATCAATTTGAAACATGCTGACATGTGTGCCTTCAAGTTTAGAATAAATCAGAAAATGTTTTGTGCTTAGCATAGACTGAATTACGTCCGCAGTTTCAGCTACTATAATTGTTGCATTTTCAAAGTCGGGCGTTATCATACTGGTTACGCCGATCTTAAAGTTTGGGGCATTTTTATGTGTTAAGAAGAAAAGCCGGTCACCAACAGCAACCCATTGAGTAATTTCATCATCAGGAATAATTAATGGTTTCCAGTTAATTATTTCATTTTGCAACTGATTATAATCTGCATAATAAATCAATCTGTCGCTTTTAACAGAAGAAATGCGCAAAAACAAATACTTGTTATCGCCGGAAACAAACATCAGTGGTATTTGTTCAGGTAATACGCCGAGCTGAGCGTAATTTTCTCTTGAAAATAAAACCTTGTCGTCGGTTACAGGACTCCCAATTAAGTGTAAATACACATCCTGGTTTTTAAGTGGATCACCGTTATTGATATCCCTTTCATTTGTTTTCGTATAAATAATTTCTTTATCATTGGAAATAAAAACAACAGGCAATCGATTCAAAACAGGGCCAATGCTATCAGACAACAATTTTTTTGTTTCAACATCCAAAATTCTTAATTCACAAATTTCGTTACCGTCATAAGCCAATTTTATAGCCAGTAATTTCCCGTTATTAGACGGGAAAAAATCCATGATCTGAGCACCTTTGCCAAACGATTCCGGATCAAACAGAAGTTCTTCTTCATCATTAGCTAAACCATGCATCCATATTTTATATAGATTTTCGTTTTTCGCCAGTTTCAAATAAAAGATCTTGTCGCCTCTTTGCACCATTCCTTCCCGCAGGTCTCCCCACATATTCTGCAATTCATCCAACCTTTGCGTTACCATTTCGCTTCCATTTATTGTATTCAGAATATCATTTGAAAAATCCGCCTGCAATTTAATCCATCTCTGTACCGCAGTGTCATTCAGATCTTCAAGCCACTGATAATTATCGTTGATTAAGGTCCCAAAGTAATTATCAGTAACAGGAATTTCTTTCGTTGCCGGATAGCTATACTGTGCATGCAGCATTTTAATAAAGGTGATTGAAACAAGGATATAAATCGAAATTCTGATTTTCATTTTAATAGGATTGAATTTATTTAAAAAACAGATAGCTGAATTAAATTTAAAATAAGGATCTTTTTAATCGCCGGGGGGTTCACTCCCCTAAAATTACTGAACCCAAAGAATTTCTCAGCAGGGTCTTTCACATCTGAAAATCAAACATTCAGAGAAAACCCTGCGTCATGAAAACCATCAGGCCGGTTATAGTTTTTATTCTTTCAGAGTTCACATAACAAATCAACCAAAAACGAATTAACCGGTAGCAAGGCGTTGCTGGTAAATTATCATGTTAAACATTTTTAATGGCACTGAAAGAAATTATTTTTCAGTATCAGATCAGCAAATCAGCACATTGAATTAAACATTATCTTTAATCAATCGTACCCTTATGATGCTCAAAACACTTCCAATCTTCCTGCTGGCAGTTTCAGGTTTATACGGCCAGACATCATTTACCTATTTTGAAGATAATTATGTGAAGCCCGATGGCGGAACGCTAAAAGATATGGCTCGCTATGGAGACGATTTTCTGATAGCAGGAAAATTCTTTGATAATTTTTATTACAACCCTGCCGTGATCCGTGTCGATACGATGGGTAACCACATCTGGACAACTTCTGAATTTGACGACATGGAGTACGAAGATTATGATTATTACAACCAGAGTATGTACGATGTGCTGGCGGGAGAGGATAGCGGTATCTATTCCCTTTCAGTGCGACGGAATCCCGATGAAGATGAATATGAAAGATGGTGCTATCGCATTGATCCTGCCGACGGCCATTTCCTCTGGAAAACACTCGTCACACCATATGTATATTATTTCGAATACGCCTGCCGGATCTATGATTACAACGACGAATGGATAGCCGTTACTTTTTTTACAAATTCTGAAGGCCTGCAGCGATTGCAGTTTCTCGACAGGGAAACGGGAGAAATTATGGTTGACCATACCTTCGTTCATGATGGCCACAGCAACACCGGTAATATCGCTTTTGACGAAGCAGGTGATATTTATTACAGCTCAAATGATACACTTTACAAAATATACAAGCTCGATCTCGACAGTATCATTTGGCAGTCGTGGATCTATAACACCGATCCGGCACTTCCCGATGACGACATTTATATCGATTTCATATCAGACATTTACTTTGATGAAGATGGCAGTTTGTTCGTACTCGGTACGATGAAAGAATCTGTCAATTACGGGATAATTTCAAGGATTGATCCTGCGACGGGCGAGCGGATATGGTTTGAAGACAGAGCTGGTTCTTTTTATGTAGACAGCTATATAGATGATGGCGAAAACATTTATGTGAGCTGGCAACATAAATATGTCGGGGGAGGTGCTTATTTCTACCGCATTTCGAAATTCAGGAAATCGGATGGTTTCATTGAGTGGTACGACAGTTACGATATGGAAGATTATACACTGATCGACGAAGATTGTTCCGGCGGGGAGTCTGCCATGGCCCTGGCATTTAATGATGCCGGTGATCTTTGCATGACGGGTTATCATAATGGCGATAACTGGGACCCCGGTGAATGGGGTAACCTGACTGTTACAGCCGGCGCCGGGGACTTCCTCTATGAAAAGGATATTGACCTCGATATTTCCACCTGTGATGCAGAATCCGGAGGATATGCTGTATATAATGGCGCTGGCAACAGCATGTATTATATCGGGCATATCGAAACTGAAGAAAACGAGCATGCGCCTTTACTTGTAAAAACAAATGAAACAACCGGTGATATTGTCGAAGATCATTACCTCGGCGGCATGCACCAGTTTGAAAGTTATGTGATCGCCATCGAACATGTTGATTCGGGTATGGCAGTGCTCAAGCAAACAGGAGCAATTCTCAGGCTGGAAAGGTACGATCATGAAAAAAACCTTCTTTGGTTTGAAGACATTACAAAAGATGAATACCTGTTCGGCAATAAATTAAAAGCCGGACCCGACGGCTCGCTCTGGGTTGCCGCTCACAGCGTTGCATATTTAGATGAAGAGCCTTATTATGACAGTTCGACGGACACCTTGTATGCATATCATTTTTCTGCAGACGGCACGTTGCTTTCTAGGGCGACAAAATCCGTTGTAGGCACAAACCGGTTTCCGATTGATATGGAGATCGTGCAGGATACCGCATTTTTTGTCACCAACACCAACGGCAATATCAATGTCAGCCGTATCGTGGGAAACAGTTTCTACGGATATACCTTGGTGGATGTTCTCGGCGTAACCGATTTTCCGTATTATTTCACTACCGATTATTTGCATCACGCCAATAACCAGCTGATGTTCTTTGCTTATATGACATCTGGTGCCGGTGCACAGTGCACGTTCATTAATAAAAGCACAATGACAGCCACGATTGTCGATACTGTACCTGGTATTGATTATGTCAGGAGTATCCAACAAATCAGTGACAGCATCATTCTTTTGACAGGAAGTACTGTTTTGGATTTTCACCTTCACGGTGCTGTCGTTGCGTATAATTATTTATCAGAAACAGTTGTATGGTCGCAGGTGCGTGATTCATCGCAGTTCTGTGAAGGTTTGATCGACCCCGATCTGAATTTTGCATATGCAGCGGGTGTATCCGACGAAGCGTATTATATCAGCAAGTACAGGCTGAATGATGGGATGAACGCCTGGAATAAAACTTACATAATTGTTGATGACGGCAAATCTGATTATGAAAATATTGACCTTGCGTTTGATGCATACAACAATTATATAATTGCCGCATGCAGCTACGATTCTGTTGTTGCTGGCCCGGAAGATGAATCCAAACAGGCGCTCGTGCGGCTGATCGATACAGCAGGCAATACATTAAAAGATATTAAAGTCTATCCTTCGCATATCGGCAATTACAGGTTTCATACCGCAGCTTCATGGAACGACGGCAGCTTTTGGGCGGGCGGAAATAACGATTTGGGAGGTTACAGAAAAGCGGGTTTTATTATGGAGTTTGATACAATTATCTATCCGCCTGTGATCATTGACACTACGATCACCGATTCGTGCTATGCACTGTTTGAATATATAATTGACGGCGACTACATCGTACATTTTACAAACTTATCTTTCGGCAGCGATTCTTCGGCCATCATATCTTACTTCTGGAATTTTTGCGATGGAGGTACCTCAACGGAAGAAAACCCGGAGCATCTTTATGCCCTCCCTGAGTTCGTATGTGCATGTCTCACCATCACCGATACAATGGGTTGCGCAGACACTTATTGTGTTGATGATGTGATTGAAAATATTTCACCGGCATCACCTCATGTTGCGGTTTACCCGAATCCTGTAGCAGGAGAGATGATTCATATCTATTCTTCGCTGCCTATTACAGTCCTCGGCTTATATGATATAACCAGCAGGCAATTGTCTTTTGAAACAAACTCAAACGGCAATGATACATGGTTGAAACCGATCGGAGTTAGTGAGGGAATTTATTATTTGCTGATAGAAACCGGTGGCGTGAAATCAATACATAAAGTCGTTCTGATTTGAAGCAGATCACGGTTAAGGATAGGTAGTTTGCAGTTGCGGTGATGCTTCTACATAAATTTCAGCACCTCCCAACGAGTCGTCATGGTGAGCTTGCCGAACCAATCTCAACAACCCTTCGACGACCCTTCGACAAGCTCAGGGTGACGTGATGAACGGGATGCATTTTTCCGAAAGCTCAGGGTGACAATTTGTTCGGTGATGCTTCTACATAAATTTCAGCACCTCCCAACGAGTCGTCATGGTGAGCTTGCCGAACCAATCTCAACAACCCTTCGACGACCCTTCGACAAGCTCAGGGTGACGTGATGAACGGGATGCATTTTTCCGAAAGCTCAGGGTGACAATTTGTTCGGTGATGCTTCTACATAAATTTCAGCACCTCCCAACGAGTCGTCATGGTGGGCCTGTCGAACCACTCTCAATAACCCTTCGACAACCCTTCGACAAGCTCAGGGTGACCTGATGAACAGGATGCATTAGGAAGAACGACAATTGCCAACCAAAAACTAGGGATCCACTATTCACCATTCAACACTCCCTCATCTCCCTGCCTGCATTTTTTTCTGAAATCTTTTAATAAAAATTGCCGGTTGCGAATTAATAATAAACACACCGATCAAAATCAGCAGCATACCCATGAAATGATAAATAAATAATTTCTCGCCGTCTGCAAGCCCCAATAAAATTGCAACGATCGGAATCAGATAAGAAACAAGTGATCCGAATATAGAATCTGTCCGCTGAATCAATGCGTAAAAAACAATGGAAGCTGTTACTGTTCCCAATAAAGATAATGCGGCAACACTCGACATACTTCTTACAAAATAAGGATCGCCCGCATGTGTCCAGAATTGTGTTGTTGAAAGATAGATCATGCACGGAATACCAATGCATAAAAATCCCACCGCACCCATGGCGAGAGGATGTGCTTCCTGCAAAAATCGTTTTACAACATTTGCGCTGATGCCATAACTGATGGTTGCAAGAAATACCGGCAACGCATAAACCAGATTATTTTTCCCTCCTTCCGTTTTATCGAAGATCACAAGAAAAACAGATCCGGTAAGTGCAACGATCAAACCGACGAGTTTAACCCTTTCGAATTTTATTCCGAAAAATAAAACACCGAGAATAAAAACAAATACGGGTGTCATCGAATTTAATACTCCTGTTATACCGCTGTCGATATGTGTTTCTGCATACGTAAAACAAAATGCCGGCATACCGCTTCCGAAAAATCCGGTCATTGCATAATATTTTATTTCGCGGCGTTTAATTTTTGCTTTGAAAATAAATAATAACGGAAGTGTTGCAATGCAGGAAAATGCGATGCGCATGGCGGCAACTTCATCCCATGAAAATGTATCGAGGCCTTTTTTCATGAATATAAAAGAGCAGCCCCAGATAATGGAGAGCCCGATTAAAATAAGCCAGTTGGTTGTTGAATATTTTTTCATTTAATGAATTAATACGAAGGCAAAATTAAAATTCATTCCTGCCCGGGTTTATGCGAATCCCATCATTTATGATTATTCGGTTAATTCTTTCCAGATCGTATCTTTCAATTTATCGAGATTGCTTTTTGTGTTTGAAGAAATAAATACGGTTGGCAATTTAGGCAGATCTTTTTTCAATAATTTTTCAAGTTCCGCATCCAGCAGATCGCTTTTTGTAATTGCGAGCAAACGTTTTTTAGTCAGTAAATCCTTGTTGTATTTTTTCAGTTCGTTCAACAGGATCTTATATTCTTTATGAATATCTTTTGAATCGCAGGGAATCACAAATAATAAAATGGAATTGCGTTCAATATGTTTTAAGAAACGAATGCCCAATCCTTTTCCTTCACTGGCACCTTCAATTATTCCGGGAATATCCGCCATAATAAAACTGCGGTGATTCCGGTACGGTACAATGCCGAGATTCGGCACCAGTGTGGTAAATGCATAATCTGCAATTTCCGGTTTTGCCGCCGACATCACCGACAACAATGTTGATTTACCCGCATTTGGAAATCCCACCAAACCCACATCTGCCAATACTTTTAATTCGAGAATTTTCCAACCCTCAATACCCGGTTCTCCCGGTTGAGCATATCGCGGTGTTTGTTTTGTAGGCGATTTAAAATGATTATTTCCCAATCCGCCACGGCCACCCTGTATCCAGATAATTTCCTGGCCGTCGTGTAAAACTTCTGCTTCCACTTTCCCGGTTTCGAAATCTTTGGCAACTGTGCCGAGCGGCACTTCAAGTATTACATCTTCACCAAACGAACCCGTGCGCAATTGTGCATTGCCTTTTTCACCGTGTTTGGCTTTAATGTGTTTTCTGTATTTAAGATGGAGCAATGTCCAGAGCTGGGCATTTCCTTTTAAAATAATATGTCCGCCTCTTCCGCCATCGCCACCATCCGGTCCGCCTTTGATCGTATGTTTATCGCGGTGAAAATGCATACTTCCCGCACCACCGTTTCCGCTGATGCAATGAATTTTTACATAATCAACAAAGTTTTGTTTTTCCAAGTATGCAGTTTTATTCCGCTGTGCGGAAATATTTTATTTGAATTTTATTATTCACTTTTGAAGTGATAGGATTATGTATCCGAATGGGTAGATGAAATTGTGTTGACTGCGTTAATAAGTGCTTGAAAAATATCATCTATACCACCAACACCTTCTACCTCCATTAAAATTCCCACATTATTGTAATACCCGGCAACAGGCTCCGTTTTTAATCTGTATTCCTGAACTCTTTTTCTAATGGTTGCTACATCGCTATCATCTGTTCTTCCGCTCGTTTGCCCGCGTTTCAATATGCGTTGTGTCAATTCTTCTTCATCCACCACAAGGCTCAACACACCGCTAACAGATGTTCCTTTATCAAGCAACATTTTATCCAGTGCCTCTGCCTGCGTGGTAGTCCGTGGAAATCCGTCGAAAATAATTCCATTTTTTCCTTCCGCACGTGCCTGATCCACTGTATTGCTGATCATTCCTATCACTACCTCATCAGGCACCAAAACGCCCTGATCCATAAATTTTTTTGCTTCAAGTCCGAGCATGGTTCCGTCTGCAATTTGTTTTCTCAGCAAATCGCCGGTGGATATATGCAGCAGATTGAAATGTGCCTTGAGCTTATCCGCCTGTGTGCCTTTACCGCTTCCCGGCGGGCCAAATAAGATTAAATTGATCATAATTAGGTTTGACGATGACAAAGGTAAGGTTTGTTAAACAGTCCTCGGTTCTCAGTCCACAGTCCGCAGTATCACTCATCCTGTCATTTTTCTATTATACCACTCAGACAGTGAATTTAAGATTAGCATGGAGAGGCTGGGAATCGCAGACCGTGGACTGAGGACCGCGGACTGTTAACTGCCAACTGCGACTGCCTACTTTTTCAAAAGATAAATCTTATCATCCCCCTCCTGCGCATCACCTCTTCCATCGCGGTTAGAGCTGCAAAAAATCAAATCTCCATCCGGAGTTGTAAGAATATTTCTGAGCCGGCCGTATTTGTCATCAATTAAAGTGTCTGCATGAATTGCATTTGAATTTGAAATATCAAAGGATAAAATTTTTTCTCCCCGCAAACAGGCAACAACTATTTTATCATTGTAAAATTCAATTCCGCCCGGTGCCCAGGTATCCTCTCCGCTGTGAGCGATTGGTAAAATTGTTTTTTCTTTTTGCATATCGCCAATTACAAACGGCCATCCGTAATTTCCTCCTTTTTGAATTGCATTTAATTCATCATGACAACACCATCCGTTTAATTCACCGCTTGGTCCGTGTTCGCTTGCAAACATATTTCCGTTTGTATCCCAGCATAAACCCTGCACATTCCGGTGGCCGTAACTCCATACATAATTATTAAAAGAATTATCCGAAGGAATTTCACCATTTCGGTTCATGCGCAAAATTTTTCCTGAGAGTGAATTAATATCCTGCGCATTTTCGGGTGTGCGTGCATCACCTGTGCCTGCATATAAAAATCCATCCGGCCCGAATTTTAAAATACCGCCGTCGTGAAATAATTTTTTCGGAATACTGTCGAGCAGAATTTTATCTTCAGTTAAAATTTCATTTTCAAATTTCAACCGTACAATTCTGTTTCCGCTTTCAATGGTTTCATAAATGAAAATAAAATGATTTTGATTGAATTGAGGATCAACGGCAAGTCCGAGCAAACCACCTTCTGCACGATCCCAGATTTCACGTTCCATCAAAAGAATTTTATTCCCGGTTTTTAAATCGAGTATCGTAACCCTTCCTGTGCGTTCATTAAATACAAGACGGCCATCAGGTAAAAAACCCATTCCCCAGGGCACTTCTAAATTTTGCGCAAGTATTTTCATTTCCGGTGCATCCACAAAATCGTGTGATACAGGTTGCCCCGGGCGATTTGAACTGCAATGCAGAAATAAAATAACAGATGCCGATAGGAGTGCAAATAATTTCATCACAATTGATCATACAAGTTTACCGAAAATCAACGGCAGTTTTGCGATGGTCTTAAAATATTTTTATAATTTTAGGAAACATTATGAAATTATTTAAAATAATTCTCGGTGCGTACCTCGTGTTTATGGTGGTAACATTTATGCGTTGTGAAAAAATAACTGAAATACATGAGCTGGTAAAAAACACAGAGAAAATACAGATCGTGATGTATCATGCAGGTTCGTCAGATACATATTTCGACATCACTGAAAAAAAAGAGATTTCGGAATTTGCCGATTTTATTTCAGAGGAAAATACACCGGTGTATAAATGCAGTTACGACGGGCGGATTGTTTTTTTTATGAGTGAAGAAGTTGCTTCCGGAAATAAAAATTCTGTTGCCATGGATTTCAGCCTGCAGGATGGTTGTGTGCATATTGCTTATGAGTATGCGGGTGGCCTGCAAACAAAAGAATTAACCGAAGAAGGAATTGCCTATCTTAAAAAACTGCACGGCGATCAAAATAATTAAACCCTCTTATGCCGATATTCGACCCCCGCGAGCGTAGCATTCCTGTTTTACCGGGGATCATCATTGCCAATTTATTTCCACTCGTCGGCATCATTTATTTTAATCTTTCCTTTTTTGCATTGTTTTATTTATTCTGGTGGGAAACAGGTATTATCAGTTTTTATCAATGGCTGAAAATGGGGAAAGCAAAAAAAATCTCGGAACCCGACCCGGGGTTTACCATTAACGGAAAAACACTTACGCATCAGCAGGTAAACAGCAAACGCTATATGCGCCGCATGTATTTCTGGGTGCGCTTTTTCATGCTCGGTTTTTATTTGATTTTTATTATTGTGTTTATCGGTTTACTCACTGCGGATAAATCGGATGATATGATCGGATTTGTAAATGCATTATTTCTCCGGGACACATGGATGCGTTACAGTATACTCGCATTTATTCTCACACATGGAATTGAATATTGGGTGTGGTTGCGAGATGAGGATTATAATGACACATCCCTGCGTGAACTGGGCACCCCGTTCGAGGGAAGGATATTGATCATGCACCTCGTGATTGTGCTCGGTACATTCGGTTCATTATTCATGACAGAAAAACTGATGCCGGGAAATCCTAAAGCAGGTTCCATTGTGTATGCTTCCTTATTTATTTTTTTTAAGGTTGTTCTCGACAGTTATAGTTATGCGAAAAACAAACGCCGTCCCGAAATAATCATGCAAACATTTAATTCAACCAGAAAATAAAATTTGTATTTTCAATTCAATAAAAATGTATGGAAACAAAACATGTTCTTGCCCCGTCCGCTGAAAAAAAGATCCGCATATTAAGTATTGACGGCGGCGGTATCCGCGGTATTATTCCTGCGCAGATCTTATTGCGGCTCGAAAATAAAATCCGCGAACTTACCGGCAACCCCGATGCCACGCTTTCCCAGTATTTTGATTTTATGGCCGGAACAAGCACAGGTGGTATTCTGACAAGCATTTATTTATTTCCGGATAATAAAAATCCGAATGCATCGAAATTCTCTGCAAAGGATGCTCTCGATCTTTATGTAAAAAACGGCAATGAGATATTCAATAAAATGAAAAAAGAAAAGCTCCCGTTGCTTGGAGATTTATGGGATGAAAAATACAGTGCGAAAAATTTTGAGGATTTATTAAAGGATTATTTTAAAGACGTAACGATCGACAAATTATTAAAACCTTGTCTGATCACTGCATATGATATCGAAAACCGCTGCACAAAGTTTTTCACATCACACGATTCGAAAAAAAACAACGACCGCAATTTTCTTGTGCGTGATATCTGCCGGGCAACTTCTGCAGGTCCGACATATTTTGAAGTGGCGAAAATCAAATCGCTGATGGGTGTAACCTATTCGCTGATTGATGGAGGTGTGTTTGCAAACGACCCAACCCTGTGTGCTTATTCCGAGATCAGGAAATGTGCTGAAAGCCCGTCTGCTTCCGACATGTTTATTTTATCGGTTGGCACCGGTAACGTTGATACATCCTATGCATATAAAGATGCTAAAAAATGGGGGCTGCTGGGCTGGGGTAAGCCGATCATTGATATCATGATGTCGTCCAGCTCGGAAACAACAAAATACCATTTGAAAAATATGTTCAGTGTTTCAGGCTCGCAGGATTATTATGTGCGGATAGAACCTAAAAGTTTATTATTGGCAAATCCGGAAATGGATGATGCATCAGACGAAAATATCGAACATTTATTTAAAGTAGGCGCCTCCACCGCCGAACAAAATGAAGGTTTGATAAATTCAGTTGCGAGATTTGTAATTCAGAACGGGGATAGGGAGGTGGTGTACGGGTAGATACTGATTGAATTGAATCTAAAAATAAAGCAGGCTTCAAATAATTGACAATTGAGAAAATCCGAAAATATTATTTTCATAATCCGGAAACTTATAATCCTCTTTCTTGCTATAAATTACACTTTCTCCCTACCGATGTTCTTTGTTGTTTTTGTTGCAGACTTTGTGCTCCAAATTCTGGGTGATGAAATAAAAATGTCGGGCGCACAACTTGGGTTTAGAGAGGCGGCAGGTTCAAATATGAATTATCGGGCATTTGTTCAATTTGATTATTTGCGTTTCAATTTTTATTTTCTTTTTTTTATGGGCATCCCACTTTTATTCTCTTCAATTATTTACGGCAATTTCGATCATTATTTCAGATACCGGCCCGTTGGAAAAATTTTAAGTGATGAAGGTGTTTTATACGCAATGTGTGTTATTGTGATCTCACAAATAATCAGTTGTATATTGTTTTACTTTAAGAAAAACATCAAACAGATCCATATAGAAGAAATTGCACATTTTGATTTCATAAAATTATTTATTTTCACCTTTCTGATCTATATCAGCGGCCCGTTAAGCTGGTGGTTATCCGGTTATCCGGATTTTGCCTTTTCTGCAGCTTTTATAATTCTTATCTCTTTTATAATTGCAATTAAATTGTTTTATAATAAAAGTCCGGAAAATGTTACCGAATAAATTCTGATGCGGAAAACTTTTACATATTCACTCATAAATAATTTGTTCATCCTCTACTGCGTTTTATTTCGGCATTTTGATTTTTACGGGCTTTTGTTCCTGCTTTATCTTGATATTGCGATCAGTGTTCCATTTATAATAGGTCTTGCCGAGCGGTTGCCCATTAATAAAAATCTTGATAACGATTTAAAATTTACGGGAGATCTCACCTATTGGGATGAACGAAAATATCGCGGTAAAATGGAATATTTTTATACATTAGGCAATTTAATGCTGCTTGCAATTGTATATGTGTTTTTAATGGCAGTTCCGTTGTTTATCATCCCCGATAATGAAAAAGCGCAACTCACTGTCGACACATTATTCCCTTTCAGAAGTAACTGGTTCTTAAGTTGTGTATTGGTAATTTTTATTCAACATGCCGGTAATTTCATCTACAATTTGAAAATAAAAGATAAAAAAGATTTGTTTTTTGAAGATTTCCTGAAATTTGACTATTTCAAATACTGGTTATTAATCGTATTTATTTTAATCGGGTTTGTATCCATTGGCTTTATTCAGAGTCAAATCAAATACAATTCCTTTATGGGTTTGATCATATTCAGTTCATTGTATTTCATTACGAAATCAATTCTGGATTATCGCAGCTTTATTCGCATGGATAAAACAAATGAAATTGAGATCTAACCTAATCTCCAAATATCCTTCAAATTTCTTCCTTCTCCATCATAATCCAATCCATAACCCACAACAAAATGATCGGGGACTTCGAAGCCGGTGAGATCGGCTTTAATGAGATTGGGGCGCAGAATATTTTTTTGCAGGAGAGAAACAACAAGAATACTTTCCGGCTTTCGGGGTTCCAGTTCATTCATTAAATGAAAAACAGTTTTGCCGGTATCGATAATATCTTCTATGATTACAATATTGCGGTTGGTGACCATTGTCTGAAATCCTGAAAATTCACTGATCTCACCGCTGTTCATGCCATCATAACTTTTGATCCGCGAAAAAGAAATATCGCATTTGCCGGAAAATTTCCGCAGGAGGTCAGCACCGAAAATAAATGCGCCGTTTAAAATAATTATGAAATGCGGGTTTTTGTTTTGAAGAATCGTATTTAATTTCTCCGCAATTTCTGAAACTGCAATTGCAATTTCATCTGAGGTAAGATATAATTCAAATTCCCTGTCGTTGATGCGCATAAAATTTATTGGTACCCTACGATCAGCCGCTGCCCGATTTTAATACCTGCATCAGGCAAATTGTTCCATTGCATGATCTGATCAACGGTTACACCATATTGTTTCGACAACGAATATAAAGTTTCTTTGGGTATCACAACATGATAAAGAGCCTGTTTTTCTATTGTTTGTTCAGGAATTGTATTTACAGCGTCCGGAGCTTTAACTTCTTCCTTCACAACAGGATCTATTTTCGCATCCGGCGTTTCCATTTTTTGCCCCTGATCAATTAATTCTTCTTCATCAAAAATAATGTAATCACTATCCTGTTTTTCTTCCTCTTTTATTTTTTCAACCGGCGCTTCTTTTTGTTTTACAGGTTCTTCTTTTTTAATTTCTTTTGTTTGCTGCGTTTTATTGGATGCTTTTTGCAGCTTCGGCATTTCTTTGCGCTTATGCCTTAAATTTATTTCTTCACCTTTTGCAGGTTCCTGTCCGGGTGAGAGCAAATTATATTGATACAATTTATCCAGCCGCACACCTTCATCCCGCGAAATGCTCCACATGGTTTCATTTTCTTTCACCACATGATATTTTGTTGTTCCTTTTTTTCTTTTTGGTTGGAGATAAAATTTAGTGCCGGCCTGAAGTTTATCTCCAGGCTTCAAATCATTGTATGTATATAATCTTTGTTCCCGTGCATTATTTTCCTTAGCAATCGATTCGGGTGTATCGTTTTCGCGGACTGTAATTGTCGGGATGCGGTTGAAATAAAATACATTCGATGCATAACCACCCCAGTTGAAATTTTTATCTTCTTTGGTATCCGCATTATTTTCTTTCGTATGATCTCCTTCCTTTTCTTTTTCCGGTTCTTTTTTCTGATCGTGTTTATGTGATTTAATATCCGCCATCGTCATTTTGTCGTATTGATGCAGATCATATTCTTCAATTGTATTGATAAGCAGATCAGCATATTTCGGATTTGTTGCATAACCGGCTTCCTTTAATCCTTTTGCCCATCCTTTATAATCATCCGCATCGAGTTCGAATAAAAACGCATAGCGTGGTTTGGTGGACAGAAATATGGAATGATCTTCATAAGAATCTTCTACGTGATCATATTTTCTGAAACACTCATCCTTTGCATCGTCATCATAATATACTTTATCACCTTTCCAGTCGGTATGGCATTTAATGCCGAAATGATTATTTGATTCTTTTGCGAGTTCACTCTGACCGGCACCGGATTCCAGAATGCCCTGCGCAAGTGTAATACTCGCAGGAATTTTATAATCGATCATTTCACGGATCGCAATTTCTTTATAGGCATCAATATAAGCCACAACCAGCTGATTGGGCTGGCCTGCGGTTGCTGATAATGTGAATAGGCTGATGATGAAAATTGTGCTGATTTTCTTCATAATTGTTTAACCGGCATATACTTAGCCAATCAAAATTACCCGTATAACGCAGCAGGAACAGGTTGTATTATCCGCAAATCGCTGTGGTTTATCCAATTTTTCGGGCAATCGTAATGCCGTCGCGGATGGAAACGATCACATTTTCAATTCGCTTATCGGTTGCGATCAAGTTGTTGAATGCGTGAATGGCAGCTGTATTTTTATCTTTTTGTTCATCCAGTACATGTCCTTCCCACAGTGTGTTATCAGCGAGTATCCATCCACCATTTCTCACTTTATCTATCACAAGTTCGAAATAATTTGAATAATTTATTTTATCCGCATCAATAAATACAAGATCGAATATTTCATCAAGGGTGGGTATTATTTCAATTGCTTTTCCGATCCGTATGTCAAATAAATTTTCAACTTTTTCAAGCGCAAGATATTTCTTTACCATCGGTGTTAATTCTTCATTGATATCTATCGTAATTATTTTTCCGCCCGGCTTCAGACCTTTCGAAAGACAAATTCCGCTATAACCGGTAAATGTTCCGATCTCAAGTATACGATCCGGCTGAATCATCCTTGAAATAAATTCAAGAAATTTTCCCTGCACATGCCCGCTCAGCATTTCAGGCATCATCACTTTTACATATGTTTCGCGGTTTAATGCAGCAAGGTGTTCGGATTCTGCGGTGGTATGCGCCGCAATATAGGATTCCAATGCATCTGAAATAAGGCCACTCATTTTTTTATATTTGTTACAATATTGTTACATTTCAACGGAAACTAAAAAATATTTTTACCGAACCCTATTTATCATGAAATTTTTTCTCCGCATTTCAATTCTGTTTATATCTGCCATTTTATTTACCTCAGATAAAACAGCAGCACAATATCATATTTCACTTGCTGGTCAGTACGATTACGGTGATACACATTTAAGCAGTTTATGGGGATATACCGATGATGACGGAAATGAATATGCATTAGTTGGTACCGCACTCGGAACTTCCATCATTGATCTCGCAAATCCGGAATTTCCAACTGAATTATTTTTTGTTCCGGGACATGAAAGTTCCTGGCGTGAAATTAAAACATGGCAGCATCATGCATACGTAACAACGGAAGGCGGTGGCGGTGTTATGATCATTGATCTCTCAAATCTGCCTGCATCTATTGATACAATTTCATTTACCGGAGATCTTGCAAATCCGCTTGACCGTGCACATACTTTATTTATTGATGAAAACGGCATCGCCTATTTTTTCGGATTTAATGCATTGTTCGGCGATTCGGAAGGTGCTTATATGGTTGATTTAAATGCAGATCCCGAACATCCTGTTTTTATCGGCACCTATACCGGCCATTATTTTCACGACGGATATGTGCGCAATGATACTTTATGGGCTGCAGAGATTTATGAAGGCCGTTTCGAAATATTTGATATTTCGGATAAATCATTATTTGTTTCACTTGGTTACCACGACACGCCTGCCGGTGGTACACATAATTGCGAACCGGATGCAAGCGGAAAATATTTATTTATTACCGAAGAAACATTTTACGGAAATATGCGTGCCTATGATATTTCTGATTTGAGTGATATCAAAATGGTTGACCGCTACGACCATTATTTTTATTCAACATCGTTTCCGCATAATGTACACCGGTTGAATAATTATCTTATACATGCGCATTATACCGAAGGGGTTACCATAGTTGATGCAACAAAACCGGATAATTTAATTGAAACAGGATGGTATGATACTTCGCCGTTCGGGCCCGGTGCAATTTTTACAGGTGCCTGGGAAGCATATCCTTATTTTAATTCAGGGTTGATCATTGCATCTGATATCGAAGAAGGGTTATTTGTTTTACAACCCGATTATATCCGTGCATGCTATCTGGAAGGAACAGTGGAAAATGAAATAACACACGCACCGATTTATAACGCACAAATTGAAATTGAGGGAATTGAGGTACAAGACAGCACTGATCTCGCGGGTGAATTTAAAACGGGATATTATCAAAACGGCACGTATACTATTGTTATTACGGCTGCAGGATGCTCAACAAAAACATACAGCGATATCAATCTCGAAAACGGTGAAACCACTGTTTTAAATGCGTCATTAAATTGCGGAGAGACGGGAATTGAAAATGCAAATCCGGAAATAACAATCAATTATGTATCTGATGAAAAAATAATTGAACTGTATTATCCGCAACAATATGATCAATCAGCAGATTTTCAAATATCTGATATGAGCGGTAAAATCATCTTCACAAAAAAATTATCCGGCACCGGTGAAGAAATGATCAGCCTGGCAAACCTGTCTGCTTCAACATATATTGTTTCTGTATTCAATTCTTCCTGGTCAAAAAATTTACAGGTGATTATTTATTGATATTACATCCATTTCGCATTGCAGGCTTTGTGCCCTCTAAGAAACAATTCAGGCTTTTTCTTTTACTTTGTAACTTATGCGGCGGATAGTTGTATTGCTTTTTTTGATAAAAGTTTTTGCATGCGAGGGACAGATTCTGCCTTCCTATGGCGACAGCCGCACGGCAACTACAGGATGGCAATTCCTGAAACTCAATCCGGGTGCAAGGGCTGCGGGTATGAGCGAAAGTTTTTTAGCACTGACCGATGATGTTTCTTCACTTTACTGGAACCCTGCCGGACTGACACAACTGGATTCAAATAAATTTCATTTTGAAGCGGACTACACGAATTATATTGCACAAACCAGCCTGGCATTTGCAGGAATTACATATCGCCTCGGATATAATACATTGATCGGTGTATCCATTCAATATTTTGATGCGGGAGAAATGCCGGTCACAACTGAATTTATGCCGCAAGGTACCGGACAAACATTCCGGGCATCCGATATCGGTATCGGTGTTTCACTGGCGAGAGAATTAACCGATCAGTTCAGCTTTGGTATTACCGCGAAATATGTGCGGGAAGATTTAGCTACTGTTTCAAATAATAATGTGGTTTTTGATTTCGGATTTCAATATGATATCGGCATTGCGAATACACGCTTTGCCGTGGATCTGCAAAATTTTGGTTTTAATACCACACCTTCCGGGTATATCGATGCAGTAACATTGGCGGGAGATACAACATACACCGATTTTACGGAAATTGCAGTGCCCACCGTTTTCCGGCTTGGCTTTGCATGGGATGCAATTAAAAATGATCTGCATGTTTTAACCGCAGCTGCACAATTAAATCACCCGACAGATAATAATGAAACCTACAGCCTCGGAATTGAATACGGTTGGAAACATTTATTCTTTGCAAGAACTGGTTATATTTTCGCAGAAGATAAAACCGCTTATCCGTCACTCGGATTCGGCGTTGATTTAAAAAGACATTTTGGTGAAATAAAAATTGATTACGGATTTAATTATCAGAATACTTTTGGAACAGTAAATCGGATTGGATTAGGATTGACGTTGTGAGGGATGAGTGGCGAGTGGTGAGTGGTGAGTGGCTGACGCAAGATACCTGATACTTTATACTTTATACTTGATACCAGATACCAACTACTAAATACAAATGAAACATCTATCAATAAAACTCCTCACTCCTTTCTCCTTTGTCCTCCTTTTCACCTCCTGTGATTTTTTATTCGGGACAAGAGAAGATGAGGTAGTAGATGAAATTTTTGAAGAAGGTGCCATTGACCCGAACCTTGTCCAAAATGAAGTGGGCTATGTTCCCATCCTTCCGTTTTGGTCCGGTTTTTCAAATCCGACTGATATATATTGTGGTTATGATGAAATGATTTATGTGATTGATGATAACGGATTAAATGTATTGGATCAGACGGGGAAAATTTATAATACAATTTACATTCAGGGTGCGACAGATGTTACACAGGACAGAAGATTGCATACCTATGTTGCAGGAAGAATTGATATGGATGTGGATGGAGATGGAACACTGGAAAATCTCGCAGCAATTTATCATTTATCCGGTACTTCAAATGGCAATGTAGAAATGATCGATACTTTGATTCAGCCATTTTGCGATGCGAGCAGAAATATTACTGCATTCAGGGGTGCGGATGATGAAGCGGTTGAATTTACAGGCTTAAGCACACTTGCCGATAATACCTTGTATGCAACACGCAAAGGTCCGCGAAATGATTTATCCGGGATTGCAAGAACAGATAATGCGGTTTTATTTTTTGATGAAGACGGAAATAATACAGGGTATGCAAACGGATTATCACCAACCACTTCCAATTTAAAATCAACATGGGATATTTCTGCCATTGCAACTTTTGCAGCACCACCGCAATCGTTATCCGGAATTTCATCATCTGCTGAATTTATCATCACATTAAATAATCCGGCCGCTGCATATAAATGTTTATGGATCACGCAAACAATTGATCCGGAAGCCGGAACAAGTTATGGTGAAAATGCAGCCCTTACTGTTTTTGATTTTACAAAAGCCAATGGATTTTTATATGAATCAAACCGGTTTTTAAATCCATCGGATGTATATATCGCACCTGATTTTACCGGCTATATATTTGTTACAGATGAAGAAACAGATTCATTATATCAATTCACAAGAAAAGGATATGAAGGTGTAAACACGCCTGCAGGATCATCTTCAACAAAACAGGTAATCGCAAGTTTCGGCGGCATGGGCAGCGGCCCTTTTAATTTTGTTGACCCAAGCGGCGTGGCCTATTTGAGAGAAATTGTTTATGTGGTTGATAAGGGGAATAACAGAATCTGCAGGTATAAATTGAGTACAGATCTCGAATAATTTACGCAGCAGAATTTATATTTAATCTTCATTTATTTATCATTTTTTATTTCCAATGAAAAATGAAACTGCAGATGTGCGGGAATGAAACTTCCATTTGTTGCTTGTATTGATTAAATTTGAAAATTTCCAATTTAAATTTGATGACAGCAACAATCATTATTTCTCTTTGTATTTTAATATTAATTGCTTATATCTTTGATATTACTTCTTCCAAAACATCAATTCCTTCAGTAATTTTATTATTGTTACTTGGTTACCTGTCAAAAGAATTATCAGTTTATTCAGGAATTCATCTGCCCGACCTCAGTCCACTCCTGCCGGGCCTCGGAACCGTTGGCCTCATATTAATTGTGCTTGAAGGTTCACTGGATCTTGAATTATCAAAAAGCAAAATTCATACGATCAAACGATCAATCGTTTCGTCGGTTTTTCCACTTATTCTCCTCGGGCTTGTTTTGGGCTACTATTTTTCAACAACAGAAGACGCCTCATTTAAAGATGGGATTTCAAATGCGTTGCCATTTTGCATTATCAGTAGTGCTATAGCAATTCCGAGTGTAAAATATCTTACTGCCGCAAAAAGAGAGTTTATTGTTTATGAAAGCAGTTTATCCGATATTTTTGGAGTGATTCTTTTTAATTTTTTTACGTTTAATGAAATTATTAATTGGTTTTCAGTAACACATTTTCTTGCCCAGTTTTTAATCATGACAATGATTGCCATCATTTCAACCGGCTTATTATCTCTCCTTTTAAGTAAAATAAATCACCATGTCAAGTTTATTCCAATTACTTTGTTGGTCATCTTAATTTATGAACTTTCGAAAATATACCATTTACCCGCTTTGATCTTCATTCTTGTATTTGGACTTGCAGCGGGAAATCTTGGAAAAATGACAGGAATTAAATCAATGAGATTTCTGAAAGTGGACGAGATGCAGCCTGAGATTACGCGATTCAAAGATTTAATTACTGAAATAGCATTTCTCGTCAGGACATTATTTTTTCTTCTTTTCGGATATTTAATGGAGGAATCCACAATATTAAATACCAAAACAGTATTACCTGCATTGGCAATTGTTTCCCTCATATATGTATTACGGGCCATTCAGCTGAAAATATTAAAAATCGGATTTAATCCGGTCTTGTTCATAGCACCACGCGGCTTAATTACAATTTTGCTTTTCATTTCTATCCCTGATTCGCAATCTATCTGGTTTGTAAATGAATCACTTATTATTCAGGTAATTATTCTTTCAACACTTATGATGATGTTCGGATTGATGATCCAAAAGAAGCAAATTACTGAACCGTTAATATGAAAACTATGGAAATCCTTAACAACGCACTTGAAAAATTTCATTTTAATTCAGGTTTAACACTTGACGGTTTAAATCCTGTGCATAGCCAGATTATCTGGAATGACTCCAGAACAATTTTATTGAAAAAAAAACAGGTGCTTTATCATCAGGGCAGTTTTCCCAAAGGTGTTTATCTTCTTACAAAAGGAAAATTAAAAATATATCAACAAAATTATGACGGGACAAACCAAATTCTCTTTATTTACAAAGAAGGTGAATTATTCGGTTATCGGCCGATTTTGAGCAATGAAGCGCACCCTGTTAGTGCAGAGGCGCTTGAATCCTGCTCACTCACATTTTTTGAAAAGGATGCATTTTTGGAAATAATTGATAAATCGACTGCATTTTCAAAACAATTACTGCGCAGTCTTTCGCATGAATTTACTGTATTAACTTACCGGCTCAATGCATATGCTCAAAAATCAATCAGCCAGCGCATTGCCCTTGCCCTATTAATATTAAATCAAAAATATTCCCTTGAGGACCAGGAAGATTCGTTTGCCGAAATAAAACTGATCAGAACAGATCTGGCCAATTATGTCGGAACTTCTCTGGAAACATTGATTAGAAATTTAAAAATTCTGAAGACTAAAAAAATCATTTCAATTCAGAGTAAATCAATAAAGATCATTGACTACAAAAAACTTCTTGAAATATCATCAATCGGCTGAAAGACCCATTTGAAAACTTTTAACAGTAAATCCGAAAAAGTTGATTTTGGTCAAATTTTTTAAATGTGTTACAATTTACCTTCACAAATATTGATTTAATTACAAGGTTTACAAGGGTTGTTTTATTCAAAGCATAGTGGTTCTTGAATAAGGCGTTAAAATGGGTAAGATGGCTTCGACCCTGCAGCTAGGCTTAAGGCAGGGTCGGCCATTTTTAAATCACAAAACATGTAAATGTTTCAGTGCATAAGTAAAAAACAAACCCGTATTCCCAATACACATTATTTGGTTACCCCGCTGTAACTCCCCGTGTTTCAATTGCCCATTTTTAAATAATATCTGATGTCCGATATGGATATGTGATACTTATTACCATTTTCTGACTAAAATTATTTCAGCTTATATCTATAAAAATAAAAATGATACATAAACAATACAAAGTATACTCAAAAAATAATTTTCGAAAAATCCCGCAATTTTCGAGATTCCCGGAAAAAATGATACGTGAAATTGAAATAGTCTCAACAGTTTTACCTTTTAAAACAAATAACTATTTGATTGATGAATTAATTAATTGGAATAGTGTTCCGGAAGATCCGATATACACACTCACTTTTCCGAAAAGAGAAATGTTGCAATCCGAGCATTATGACCGTGTCGAAAAACTAATTAAATCAGGAGCCCCAGAAATAATTCTTCATAACACAATTCATGAAATCCGCATGGAATTAAATCCGCATCCAGCCGATCAATTAGAAAATCGGCCTCTGTTAAATGGTGTTCCAATAAAGGGAATTCAACATAAATACCGCGAAACTGTTTTGTTTTTTCCCGGGCAGGGGCAAACATGTCATGCTTATTGTACATTTTGTTTTCGCTGGCCACAATTTGTAGGTATGGATGATATGAAATTTGCCATGAATGAAGTAAAAGATTTAATTGACTATTTGAAAATCCATAAGGAAGTTACAGATGTACTGTTTACCGGCGGGGATCCGATGGTAATGAATATAAAATATCTGAATAATTATTTTCTTCCTTTACTCAGTGATGAACTCAATCATATTCAAACCATACGCATCGGCACTAAATCACTTTCTTACTGGCCTTATAAATTTGTATCAGACCTGGAAGCGGATGAAGTTTTGCAATTGTTCGAAACAATTGTAAACTGCGGAAAAAATCTTGCAATTATGGCTCATTTTAATCATCCTGCCGAATTGCAAACAGAAATTGTAAAACAGGCAATTATCAGAATACGAAATACAGGTGCACAAATCCGCACCCAGTCGCCTGTTCTACAGCATATCAATAATGACCCGGATATATGGGCAGAAATGTGGAGGAAACAGGTAAACTTAAATTGTATACCTTACTATATGTTTGTTGAAAGAGATACAGGTGCGCAGCAATTTTTTGCATTACCTCTTGTTAAAGCATGGGAAATTTTTCGAACTGCATATCAAAAAGTGAGCGGCGTATGCCGCACGGTTCGTGGCCCAAGCATGAGTGCAGGGCCAGGAAAAATACAAATCCTCGGTGTTTCGGAAGTGCAAAATGAAAAAGTATTTGTTTTACGTTTTATACAGGGCAGAGACCCTGATTGGGTCGCAAAACCATTTTTTGCCAAATTTGATGAAAATGCAATCTGGTGGGACGATCTGAAGCCTGCGTTTGGAAATAAAAACTTCTTTTTCGAAAAAGAATTAAACAAAATAATTTCGCAAAAAGCTGCTGCAATTATTTAAGGATTTTTGATTTTTTAATCTGTTTCCATGCCGGTCCGGCTTTCAGTACTTTTTTATACACCGGGCAATTTTCATCATGCGCTCCTTTTAAATATCCCGTACTCACTAAAAATTCATTTACAATTTCACCACCGGTAAACCTGAATGTCTTTTTAAATAATCTGGTCCATTCATCTTTTGTTTTGGGGTGATGATTGTCCAGCCAGTTTTTAAATGAGCCTGATTCTTTTTGCAATTGCAGAATTGTTTTCGCATTTTCAATCGCAGCATTTATTTTCAACCTGTTGCGAATGATACCTGCGTCGAGCATCAGGCGATTAAAATCCTTTTCTTTGTAACCGGCGACTTTTTTAATATTGAAATTATGATAGGCCCTGCGGAAATTTTCCTGCTTATTCAATATAGTTGTCCAGCTCAGGCCCGCCTGATTGATCTCAAGTATTAACCGGCAGAATAATTCATTGTCGTCATCAATCGGAAAACCATAATGCTGATCGTGATATGTTTTGTGCAGATTCAATTCATTGTCATCCAGGCTTGCGATATATGTACAATAACTCATTCTGTTTTTTCCGTAAAAATAATCGGGCGAAATCATTTATTTTTATCCTTTATTAAATTGCTATGAAAAAAATAATTGTATTAGGTGCAGGAATGGTAGGACGTGCAATGGCGATCGACCTCTGCAAAGATTATGAAGTGACTTCAGCAGATATCAGTGAAGAAAATCTTACACGTCTTTTAGATCATTCAATAAAAACAATCAAGGCTGACCTGAGCGACAAGAATAAAATAAATGAAATAATTGCGGATAAGGATCTGGTGATCGGAGCGGTTCCGGGTTTTATGGGATTTGAAACTTTTAAAACAGTGATCAGCGCCGGCAAAAACACGAGCGATATTTCATTTTTTGATGAAGACCCCTTCCTGCTGGATGCACTTGCAAAAGAAAAAAATGTAACAGCCGTTATGGATATCGGTGTTGCGCCGGGTATGGACAATATTATTCTCGGTTATCATAATAAACGCATGCAGGTGGATGATTTTATTTGTCTGGTTGGCGGATTACCTGCCGCAAGAATATGGCCTTATGAATACAAAGCGCCGTTTTCACCGATAGATGTACTGGAAGAATATACGCGGCCCGCTCGTTTTGTAAAAGATGGTAAAATTGTAATTAAACCCGCTCTGAGCGAACCTGAATTAATGGAATTTAAAGAAGTGGGAACACTCGAAGCATTTAATTCGGATGGCCTCCGTTCATTAATTAAAACAATGCCGCATATTCCGAATATGATCGAACGCACATTGCGTTATCCGGGACATATTGAATTAATGAAAGTTTTCAGGGAGTCGGGATTTTTCAGTAAAGATGAAATTGAAGTGAAAGGAAATAAAATACGGCCGCTTGACCTTTCAAGTAAATTATTATTCCCGCAATGGAAATTAGGTGATGAAGAACATGAATTTACTGTGATGCGTGTAATTGTTTCAGGAAAAGAACACGGTAAACAAATCACATATACTTACGATTTATTCGACAGATATGATCCCGCAACAAAAACATCTTCCATGGCCCGCACAACAGGATATACCTGCACGGGAGCTGCAAGATTGATTCTGGAAAATAAATTTACATCCAAAGGAGTTGCAACGCCTGAATTTGTGGGAGAAGATGAAAATAATTTTAAAGAAATGATTTCCTATCTTGAAAAGAGAGGAATTCAGTACAAAATGACAATCAGTTAGTTCCTGTTTTAACCAGTAAACCGATAATGAATTTTTGATCATTTTGGCTTATCGTCAAAAGATATATTCCATCCGGAAAATTATTTAATTCGATTAGAAATCTTTTGTTTAATAAATGCTGATTTATTATTTCACGACCCGATGCATCTGTTACACTGCATTCAATCTCTCCTGTTAGTGATTCAACATTTATAATAAATTGTCCATTTGATGGATTTGGAAATATTTGTATGCCTTCCGTTACGTTATCATTTATAAAAGTTGTGGGAATTAGACTACATGTTTCATCTCCTAAAAACCAATTTTCAATAAATGTATCATAATTGTAATTTCCAAGGTAATAGTAGGGATAGAGTCCGTTTATATCTCCGCTTATCATGTTGTTTTCAATTTTCAATTTATATGTATTGCACATCCAGTTGGGCATACGATAATCACCAATAATATCCCATGCATTTTCAATCGAATCAATAAGAGGCAATATGATTAATAATGTATCGCCCGGATCACCAATTTGAGAAGCTGCCATTGAAATGTTTCCATTGCAATCGTAATCCGTACCGTCCCAAATAATGAGTGTATCGTTTACTTCTGCACCTCTTATTGTTTCAAGTTTCAGAACCTGAATCGAATGATCTCCTTCCGTTAGAATTACTATTTTAAAAATATTATCCCCGGGCCGTTCGGAAGTTGTTTCGCAAAATGAAATTAATTCGCAGCTGCAGGAAAATCCGGAAGTCGCGGAAATCAGAATGATCAGAAGTAAAAATGCTCTTCGCATGCTTACAAATATAATATGAAACTGAACGTAAAATAATCAATCCGGGAAAATGAGCGTCATCTGTTTGCAAGTTTATTCTTTGAGTGCCTTTTCAATATTTTTATCCGGTATGATCCACATCACCGCAACTGCAACTAAAATAAATCCCGAAATACCGGCATGCAGAAAAGCAAGGGGAATGGCTGCTGCGTAAAGTGCAAATGAGATCAGGCCTTTTTTTCCGGTTTTCTCCAACGCTTCCACTAATGCCGGATTATTTTGCTGCTGATCTGTAATTGAAATTTGTAAAATATTGAATGCGCCCCCGCAAATTAAAAACAAGGCTGAATAAGTTGCGACTGTAATCGGAGCAAAATTATTTTCACCCATCCAGGCTGTTGTAAAAGGAACGAGAGATAACCAGAATAATAAATGTGCGTTTGCCCACATGATCTTCCCATTAACATGATGCACCGTGTGCAGTAAATGATGATGATTGCCCCAATAAATTGCGACATAAACAAAACTCATTAAATAACTTCCTAAAACAGGAAGCAGCGGTTTTATCGCTTCCCAGTCTGTGCCGTGCGGAACATTTAATTCGAGCACCATGATCGTGATGATGATCGCAATTACGCCGTCGCTGAATGCTTCCAGTCTTGTTTTCTTCATGGAAAAAATTTTAGCGGTAAAAATACAAACAGTGCGGAAATTTATTCTTCGGTTTCCGTTTCGGCTTCATGCTCTGCAGGCCCGGAACTATTTCGCTTTGGAAAATTAAACAACCAGGAGGTGATGACCGGCACGATAAAAATAGATACCGTGATCAGTGAAAAATACAAATCTGTTTTTTCATTTTCCAGCAACCTGCATAGATCTGTTTCGCTGGCGTATTCATAACAAATAAATGAAAAGATCAATTTTAAACCGAGCAATGCAATAATGAAAAATGCGGATCCATTGAGAAAAGGAAATCTTTCGAGCAATTTAATTACACCTTGCGCAACAAACCGAATTGCGAGAATACCGATAAATACGCCGAGGCAAACCAGATAAATATTATCGGTATAGGCAACCGCTGCAAAAACATTATCAATTGAAAATGCAAGGTCCATAATATTAACCAATATCACGGTGCTCCAGAATTTTCCTACTTTGCCTACTGTATTTCTGTATAACCAGTTGCTCTCTTTCGACAACGCATTTTCACCACCGGCATCTACAGGTTTTTTTCTGAAAAAATCAGTTGCCAGATATAATAAATATAATCCGCCCGCTGCTTTTAACCAGGATATTTTAATTAAATAATTGGCAAGTAAAAGGGCGAGTGCCCTGAAAAAATAGGCGCCGAAAATTCCATAGCGCAAAGCCTTCCCTCTTTCTTTTTTTGGCAGGTCCATCACCATGGTTCCCATTACCAGCGCATTGTCAACACTCAGCATGCTTTCAATTAATATCAAATTGAAAACAATGATAGACGCTTCTGCAGGTGTATGCCCGAAAAATTCCACAAATTCAAATAATAAAAGATCAGGTAGCATGTATTATTTATTCTTGTTTGAATTAATTTAAGTTTTCTCTTTCCATTTCAAGTTCCCAATTCCAGGCCGTGCGCATCATATCATCAATATTTCTTTTGCAATCCCAGTTGAGGAGTTCTTTGGCTTTTGAATTATCGGCATAAATTGCAACCACATCGCCTTCACGGCGGGGCCCGATCACATAATTTAATTTCTTCCCGCTTACTTTTTCAAATGAATGTATTAATTCCAGTACGGTAATTCCTTCCCCGCTTCCAAGATTTATAATATCATAATTGGTTAATTGTTTCCCGGCTGCAAGATATTGCAGTGCTGCCGTATGTGCTTCAGCAATATCCATCACATGCAGATAATCACGCACACAACTTCCGTCGCGGGTCGGGTAATCATTTCCGTGCACAATAAAAGATTCACGTTTACCAACTGCTGTTTGTGTAATATTCGGAACAAGATTTTCGGGTGTGCTGAAAGGGATTTCACCAAGCAAATTACTTTCATGTGCCCCCACCGGATTAAAATACCGCAGTGAAATAAATTGCGCTTTTGAATTTCGTGCATTCGATTCGATCATTTGTTCGCCGATCAGCTTTGTCCAGCCATAAATTGATTCGGGTGTTGCAACCGGTGTCGATTCTTTTACCGGTAGTTCGCTCGTATTTCCATATACGCTGCACGATGATGAAAAAACAAAATAAGGGATTTCGAATTCATCTGTAATGCGCAATAAATTGATTGTGGAATTTAAATTATTGTCGAAATAAACCAATGGGTTTTTTAAAGATTCATTTACCGATTTAAATGCGGCAAAATGTATAATACCGAGGAGATCAGGATGCGATGAAACAATATTTCTGATCTTCGGCAGGTCACGGCAATCTACTCTGTAATTCTGAAATTCTTTTCCGGTGATCTCGCGAATTCTGTCGGGCACAATTGTTTTTGATCGCGAAAAATTATCAATAGAAATTACCTCATACCCTTTATTCAATAAATCTACAGCGGTATGTGAACCGATATATCCGCAACCGCCGGTGATGAGAATTTTATTTTTGTTCATTTAGAAAATAGTAATGGGTATTGAGTAGTGAGAATAGAGATATTTGTTCCAGACTATTGAAGACCACAGATTGCGGACCGATGACCGAAGACAGAAGACCGCAGACTGTTTCTTTCATGCTTTAATTATTTTCAATAAATACTGCCCATAGCCACTTTTCATCAGCGGCTGTGCAATTTTTTCGAGCTCCAATGCATTGATAAATTTCTTTCTGTAAGCAATTTCTTCAATACATCCGATATTCAATCCCTGCCTTTGTTCGATCACCTGAATAAATTGTGAAGCCTGCATTAAAGAATCAACCGTGCCGGTATCGAACCAGGCGGTGCCGCGGGGCAGCACACTTACTTTTAATTTTCCTTTATTTAAATATGCCTTATTTACATCCGTAATTTCATATTCACCTCTTGCGCTTGGTTTTAAATGTTGTGCAATTTCAACAACTTCATTATCGTAGAAATATAAACCCGGAACAGCATAATTACTTTTTGGTTGTTTCGGTTTTTCTTCAATAGAAATTACTTTTCCTTCCGAATCAAATTCAACAACACCGTACCGTTCAGGATCACTTACATGGTACGCATAAATAATTCCGCCATCGGGATTATTATTTTCCGTGAGCAATTCTCCCAAACCTCCTCCGTAAAAAATATTATCTCCCAGCACAAGTGCAACTTTATCTTTCCCGATAAATTCGGAACCCAGCGTAAATGCCTGGGCAAGTCCGTCGGGTGAAGGCTGTTCCTTGTACTGGAAATTGCAGCCGATACGGGAACCGTCTCCCAACAATCTCTGGAAACCCGGCAGGTCGTATGGTGTGGAGATAATGAGTATTTCATTTATTCCGGCCATCATCAGCGTAGATAACGGATAATAGATCATTGGCTTATCATAGATCGGCATCAGTTGTTTACTGATTGCGAGTGTTATAGGATGGAGCCTCGTTCCTGAGCCGCCTGCAAGTATGATTCCTTTCACAAAATTGTTTTGCGCAAAGATATTCAAACAGCCCCGAACAATCCCGTTCTCCCAGCAATATGCAGATTTACTGTTGGTAAAACGCATGTTTTGGAGATCTGATAAACCCACTGCGGGATGACATTTATCGCAATTTATTATGACAATCATCATAAGCCCTGAATTGATGCAAGGCGAATTTTGATTTATTCTAAATAAACATCTATGAAAAAAACTATCACAATTGTATCAATTGCAGGTTTTTTGTTTTTCATGATCGCTTGCGGCAAGAAGGAAACCACATCTCCCGCGGGCGGAGAAAAACCCAAAAGTATGTTCAGCGCCGAAACCGACCAGGAAAAAATGCTGCAGGAAGGAAAAGGAATCGGTGAAATAAAAACAGTTACGCTGAACACACCAATTGAACAGGATCGTGTGAAAAGAGGTCAGGCTATTTATGATATGAAATGTTCTGCGTGTCATAAACTCACCGACGAAAGGCTTGTAGGACCCGGCTGGGCGGGTGTTACAAAACTGCGCAAACCCGAATGGATCATGAATATGATCACAAATGCCGATGTCATGCTCGAACGGGATCCTGAAGCACAAAAATTACTTGAACTCTGTCTTACACGCATGCCGAATCAAAATGTATCAATTGGTGATGCCCGCGACGTGCTCGAATTTATGCGGAGCAATGATGGAGAAAAATAATTCTAACCGATCACTCTAAAATATTTTAAAATGAAAAAGCTCAGTTTTATTGTTCTGGTTTTAATATCCTTCACGTATGGATGTAAGCCCAAAACAAGTATGAGTGTAGCTTCGGGAGATGCTGCCTCAAAAGTATATGTTGCACCGGGTAACTATGATGAATTTTATATGTTCGCATCCGGTGGTTTCAGCGGACAGGTTTCAGTTTATGGAATTCCTTCCGGCAGATTATTCAAAGTAATTCCTGTTTTTTCTTTAGATGCAGAAACGGGATATGGATTCAGCGAAGAAACAAGGGATATGCTGAATACGTCGTACGGTTATATTCCATGGGACGATGCGCATCACCCTGAATTATCGCAAACAAATGGTGAAATAAACGGTAAATGGGTTTTCATTAATGGAAATAATACGCCGCGGATTGCACGAATTGATCTGTCTACTTTCGAAACAGAAGAAATTATTGAAATACCGAATACAGGTGGTAATCACGCTTCTGCATTTATTACCGACAATACTGAATATGCAGTAAGTGCATCACGCTTTTCAATTCCGATCGGAAATAATACCGACGTGCCGATCTCTTCCTATAAAGAAAATTTCAAAGGTGTTATCACATTTATAAAAATAGATCCGAATTCGGGAACAATGAGTCCGGGTTTCCAGATCATTATGCCGCCGTTTGATTATGATCTTGCACACAGCGGTAAAGGACCATCCAGCGGATGGATGTTTTTCACCTGCTATAACAGTGAAGAAGCAAATACACTTTTGGAATTAAATGCGAGTCAGAAAGACAAAGATTATATTCTTGCCGTGAACTGGAAAAAAATTGAAGAATATATGAATGCCGGTAAAGGCACAAAAGCTTCAATAAATGTGAAACATAATTATATGAATGAAAAAACCGGATCAGTTGTTTCAGAAAATTATACAGAAATAAATACAGCAACATCCGATGCATTAAAAGATTGTCTGTATTTTATTCCTTGTCCGAAATCTCCGCATGGTTGCGATGTAGATCCAACCGGTGAATTTTTCTGTGCCGGCGGAAAATTATCTGCCGTAATTCCGGTGTATTCATTTAAAAAAATGCAGGATGCAATTGCACAAAATGCGGTTGAAGGTGCGCAAGGCGGAATTCCCGTATTAAAATATGAAAATGTGTTACAGGGTGAAGTGCAAAAAGGCGGACTCGGGCCGCTGCATACCGAATTTGATAATGAAGGATTTGCATATACTTCATTCTTTGTTTCATCAGAAATAACAAAATGGAAAGTTGCAACACAGGAAGTGGTTGACAGAATTCCGACCTATTATTCAATCGGACACCTTTGCGTACCGGGTGGTGATACTAGAAAACCTTTTGGTAAATACGTAATTGCCTTGAATAAAATTACAAAGGATCGCTACTTACCTACAGGCCCGTCTTTAACGCAATCTGCTCAATTATATTCCATCACAGGAAATAAAATGGAATTATTACTTGATTTTCCAACCATCGGTGAACCGCATTATGCGCAAGCCGTAAGTGCTGATTTAATAAAACCAAATTCAGTGAAGTTTTATAAAATAGAAGAAAATCAAAATCCGTATGCAACAAAAAGTGAAAAGGATGCGAGAGTTGAACGCAATGGAAAAGAAGTGCATGTGTATATGACTTCCATCCGTTCACATTTTGCACCTGATAATATCGAAGGGATTAAAACAGGTGATATTGTTTATTTCCATATCACAAATCTAGAACAGGATTGGGATGCGCCGCATGGGTTTGCAATTAAAGGAGCAAACAATGCAGAGGTTTTAATTATGCCGGGTGAAACAAGAACCATCCTATGGGAGCCTAAAACAGTTGGAGTGTATCCATTTTATTGCACCGATTTTTGTTCGGCACTGCACCAGGAAATGCAGGGTTATGTGCGTGTGTCACCTGCGGGTTCATCAACTCCGCTCACATTCGGAACAAATATAAAAACAGCTGAAAAATAAAATTGATCATGTAAAAAAGTGCATATGAAAACGATTAAATTCATTCTACCGCTTCTTTTAATTATTTTTCTTACAACTTCCTGTTCGGAAAATAATTCTACTGCTTCAGATGAGAGCAGTGCGGTAAAATCGCAACAAATCACAGGTGGGCAGGATGCGGTTGCTGATGATGATTCACAAAAAAACATTGTGAAAATTGCGGTGGGTTCACCGGATCATACAACACTAGTTGCAGCATTGCAACAAGCAGATTATGCAGATGATCTTTCCAATAACGGACCCTTTACAGTTTTTGCACCAACCAATACGGCGTTCGGAAAATTACCGAAAGAAACACTCGACGGTTTAATGGAAGATAAAAGCAAAGCAGATCTGCAGAATATTCTGGAATATCATGTTGCAGTGGGTGTATATAAAAACGAATATTTAACTGATGGCCTTTCGATCGGTATGGCGAATGGAGATAATATTACGATCAGTGTGAAAGACGGTAAAAAAATTGTGAACGGTTCGGCAAATATCATCGCTGAAATTCCGGCTGCAAATGGAATTATTTATGTTGTGGATGCCGTATTACTGCCGTCTGCAAAAAAATAAATTAAATAGCCGGGTTTTGGTCCGGCTATTTTAAACTCTTCGTTATGAAAAAGTTGTCCGGTATTACCCGCATTGCGATGCTTCTGGCGGCACTTTGTTTTTTAGCAACTTTTAAATTTCCGTTCTGGGTAATTTATTTAACGGCACCGCAATATCCCGAAGGCTTAAGTATGTATATCTGGCTGCATAAAATTACGGGAGATATTGAAGTGATCAACGGGTTAAATCACTATATCGGAATGGCAACCATTCATCAGGAATCATTTCCCGAATTTAAAATTCTTCCTTATGCAATGATATTCTTTGTTGCGACTGGTGTATTGATTGCACTTCTCAACAGAAAGAAAATATTTTTTGCATGGGTTATACTGCTCATCTTATTTTCCTGTCTTGCCATTTATGATTTCTGGCACTGGGAATATGAATATGGTCATCATCTCGACCCGAATGCAGCTATTCAGGTGCCGGGCATGACATATCAGCCGCCCTTAATCGGATACAAACAATTACTTAATTTCGGAGCTTATTCCTATCCGCACGGAGGCGGATGGTTTTATATTTCGGCTGTGGCAATTTCCTGCCTGGCTGCAATATATGAAATATGGAAAGCACGAAAATTGAGAAAGCAGAAATTATAGTTATGAAAAGAGCAGGCATACTTATTTCCATTTTATTTTTTCTGACGGCATGCAGTGTGAAACCACGGGCCATTGCAGAAGGTACCGACATCTGTGAATTCTGCAAAATGACCGTGATGGAAAAACAATATGCAGCTGAGTTTGTAACGGTAAAAGGGAAATACTTTGTTTTTGATGATTTGCATTGTATGCAGCGATATTTAAAAGAAAACCCGGATCTGCTGGCGGAAATAAAAAATTATTTCATTTCAGATTTTCCCATGCCTGAAAGATTATTTAATGCTGAACATGCATATTATTTTTATTCAGAAGAAATCCATACACCCATGAACGGGAATACGGTAGCGTTTTCGTCGAAAGAAGCCAGATCGGATATGGCTGATTCAATAAAGGGTGAAATAAAAACATGGGAGCAGGTGATCAAATAATTTTCAGGTAAATCTCCGGCATGCGTAACATTGCATTATTCTCGATTTTTTTAATTGCTCAGGTTTGCAGTTTTGCAGCTACCATTCATATCCGGCAAGGTTCTGCTATTGCAACCCTGCATGAAGCCTTGCAAATTGCACAGCCCTTTGATTTACTCATTTTGCATGAGGGTATTTATAAAGAAGGAAATATACAGATCACAAAACCGCTCACTTTACAGGGTGAAAACAATCCGGTGCTGGATGGAAGCGGAAATGCTGAAATCTTATCTATAAAATCAGATAACGTGCATATTGCCGGGATCACTTTTCGCAATACAGGTTATTCAAGTATGGAGGATCGTGCTGCAATTAAATTATACGCTGTGCGCAATTGCGTAATTCAAAACAATCATGTGTTAAATTCCTGCTTTGGTATTTACCTGATGAATACGTCGCATTGTGTCATTAAAAATAATATACTCAATTCAACAGGAGTTGACCCGCAAAAATCGGGGAATGGAATTCATGTATGGAAAAGCGACAGTCTCACTGTGAAAAACAATTCTATTCAGGGCCACCGCGACGGGCTCTATTTTGAGTTTGTAACCACAACCGGAGTATATGAAAATAAGAGCGTCTTTAATTTGAGATATGGTATTCATTTTATGTTTTCAAATGATGATGAGTATATCCGAAATACATTTTCACATAATGGTTCGGGCGTGGCCGTCATGTTTTCAAAACATGTTACCATGCTGCAGAATATTTTTGAATTCAGTGAAGGAGCTGCTTCGTTTGGAATTTTGTTAAAAGAAATTTCCGACAGTCATATTGAGGAAAATAAATTTCTGAATAATACAAATGCAATTTACCTGGAAGGCTGCAACCGAATGCTGGTGAGCCGGAATCTGCTGCAGTCGAATGGATGGGCAATTAAAATTCAGGCGAGTTGTTCGGATATCACCATCACGCAAAATAATTTTTATGTCAATTCATTTGATATTGCCACTAACGGGTCACTGCAGATGAATTTTTTTAACGGCAATTACTGGGATAAATATGATGGTTATGATCTCAATAAAAATAATACGGGTGATGTACCTTATAACCCTGTGAGTTTGTATTCCATGATTGTGGAGCGCATGCCGTATGCAATGATCCTATACCGCAGTTTTATGGTGCATTTGCTCGACCGCTCGGAGAAAATATTTCCAAGCCTCAATTCCGATAATCTGAAAGATTTTCATCCGCTCATGAAACCTGTTGATTTATGATTGAAATAAACAATATCACGAAATCGTACAGGAAAATCACGGCGCTGAAAGATATTTCCATTGATTTGAATGAAAATCAGTCGGTCGCATTGATCGGCCCGAACGGATCGGGAAAATCAACATTGATGAAATGTATTTTAGGACTCGTGTATGCCGATGCGGGGACAATAAAAATACGCGGGCTTGAAATAAGTGCCGGCGGCAATTACCGGGAACATATCGGCTATATGCCGCAAATCATTAAATTCCCCGAAAACATGAAAGTGCACCAGTTGTTTAAAATGGTGCAGGATATCCGCAATAAAAAAACGGATTTTGATACAGAATTAATTGAGCGTTTTGAAATTCATTCGTTCATCAATAAATCGCTTGGTTCTCTCTCAGGCGGTATGAAACAAAAAGTAAATGCCGCACTTGCATTTATGTTTAAACCGGCTATACTTATTCTGGATGAACCAACAGCGGGGCTGGATCCCTTAAGTGCGGAAATTTTAAAAGACAAAATAAAAAACGAAAAAGCTGCCGGCAAACTCATTATTATTTCATCGCATATTATGGCCGACCTTGAAGAGATCACTTCGCATGTATTATACCTGATCGATGGCCGTATAGAATTTTTTAAAACCCCGCAGACATTAATTGCCGAAACCGGAACTGAAAACCTGGGGAAGGCAATTGCAAATATTATGTCTGCCATAAAATCCGGCCATGAAAATAATTAAATACGTATTGCTTGATATTATCCGGAATAAAATCCTTCTGGCTTATACGGTTTTTTTATTTGCCATTTCATTCGGGATATTCAGTTTCGACAGCAATGCTGTTAAGTCTATCACGAGTTTATTAAATATTGTTCTGATAGTATTGCCGCTGATCAGTATAATTTTCTCCACCATTTATTATTATAATTCTTATGAGTTTACCGAATTGCTCCTGGCTCAGCCGGTAAAAAGAAAAACATTATTCATCAGTCAGTTTTCCGGGATTTGTATTTCTTTAACTGTTGCATTTTTAATCGGCTGCGGCCTTCCCGTACTTTTATTTTCCGCTTCTGTTGCCGGATTTATTTTTCTTGCAGGCGGCGTTGGCCTCACAATTGTTTTTGTTGCGCTCGCGGCTGTTGCATCAGTTTATTCAAAAGATAAGGCCAAAGGAATCGGTATTTCATTATTGCTCTGGTTTTATTTTGTTTTTATTTACGATGCACTTGTATTAATGATATTATTTGGGTTCAGCGATTACCCGATTGAAAAATTTATTCTCTTCCTTGCATTTCTAAATCCTGTTGATCTGATCCGCATTCTCATGCTCATGCAACTCGACAGCGCCGCCATAATGGGATATACAGGTGCGGTATTCAATGAATTTCTTGGTTCGTATATCGGTATACTGAGTTGCTTTGCGGCAATTTTGATTTGGATCGTAATTCCTTTATTGATCAGCGTGCGGAAATTTAAAAAGAAAGATATTTGAGGGGGAGGTAGAGGGTAGAAGTATCAAGTATCAAGTATCAAGATAGTTTGCGACTGCATACTGAGACTGCCTGCTGTGACTGCGACTGCGACCGCCTTCTCACAACGCTCTTCTTTTCGAGAAATATAAAACGGAAACACAAACGCCAACAAGAATAAAAGCTGTTAACTGATGTGTAACTCCCAACAGAAGTGGAATTCCATCTGCACCATTCAACAATGTAAATATGCCTAGTGTTAATTGAATAAGTACAATCAGCAACAAATAATTGGTGAGACGATGAATAAAATGTGTTGCGTATTTTCTGTTATTCAACCACAAAAAGAAAATTGAAATTGCAAGCACAAGCGCAAGTGTTCTGTGTATAAAATTAATTGCAGCGGTATTTTCAAAAATATTTGCAAGCAGATTTGCATGCGTGCCCATGCCGTCGGGAAATATTTTTCCATTCATCAATGGCCAGGTATTAAACACCATACCCGCCTTGGTGCCTGCCATAAATCCGCCGAAAATGATCTGGGCAATTAATAGCCCGAGAATCCATTTAATTCTTTTATTTGCCACCGGGTGATCGGCTTCAATTTCTTTTTGATACGAAATAAAGATCAACCACAATAAATACATATAAATTGCAAGCGCAAGAATTAAATGCATGGTTAAATTATACGGGCTCACCCAGGGCTTGTCGATTAAACCGCTTGCAACCATGATCCAGCCCATTAATCCCTGTAAACCACCGAGCAGAAAAACAAATAAAAGGCGTCGCACCCATATTTTTGAAAACCTTTTCTGAAATAAAAAAATAAGGAACGGTATTAAAAACACCATGGAAATTAATCGTGCCCAGTTGCGATGCAAATATTCCCAGAAAAATATTTTTTTAAATCCTGCGAGATCCATTTCCGCATTTTCGAGATTGTATTCAGGGAATTGTTTGTATTGTTCAAATGCATCGTTCCATTCCTGTTCATTTGATGGCGGCATGGCGCCCATTATCACATCCCATTCGGTAATGGACAAACCTGAATTTGTTAAGCGTGTGATCCCTCCAAGCATCACCTGAATGAGTGTCATTAAAACACCAACCCATAACCAAATGCGGACTGCCTTCATAATTCAATGCGTAAAATTAGAGCAGGGTAGCGGATATCTTTAATAAAAATTCAAATTGTTTATTTTTACAGAAAAGAAATAAATGCGCTCCTTACACTACATTTTTGCAATAGCTGCGTTTTCACTTTTTGCTTCATGCGAAAAAGAAATGCTCACTGAAGAAATTACGGATACAACGGATTATGCCTACGATGTTGCCGGTATCACAACAAAGAAGGCAAACAAATTCAACACGATGTTCAATACATTCGGCAACGGATGGACGGGAAGTGATGCAACTTATTCTGTGAGATTACCTGACGGAAGAACCGTATGGATGTTTGGTGATTCATTTCTCGATACCGTTTATGCCGATTATTCCCGCCCTTCATCCCCTCTCATCAGAAATACATTTGTTGTTCAGACGGGATATTCAATTCAAACATTGGTAACGGGGACAATTGATGATCCTGAGGCATTTGTAAACACACCCGATCCGGAAAATCATTGGTACTGGCCGGGTGACGGCACCGTGCAGGGAGATACGCTTTATGTGTATATGCAATATTATCACGCAACGGGTGGTGGCGGATTATTTGGATTTGCGTATGAACGAACTGATCTGGTAGCATTTGCATTGCCTTCCATCACTGAAGTTTCCAGAACAACCGTCTGGACCGATGCGACAACAATTTTTGGTGCAGCTGTTATGGAAGATGCCGATTATACGTATATCTATAGTGCGGAACAGGCATTTGGAAAATATATGCATATTGCACGAGTGCCTGCAGGAAATATTCGCGGCACAATGGAATACTGGAACGGAACCGCCTGGGTTACAACGCCACCTGCAAGTAATATGGGAAGGCTTGAAAAACAAAGCGGATTGGCAGTTGATGTTTCTGCCGAATTTGCCGTGTTTTATTACGGCGGAAAATACCGGCTCGTAACACAGGAAGATTTTTTAAGCCCGAATATTTATTCATGGGAATCAACAACACCAAAAGGCCCCTGGAAAAAACGCCAGACAGTTTATGTAACGCCTTATGTTTCCGAAAATTCAATTACCTACAATGCATTTGTGCATCCTGAATTTGTTGCGGTTGACGGTTCGTTATTGCTTTCTTATAATGAAAACAGTACAGACTTTTTTGAATTATTCAGCAATGCAAGAATTTACAGGCCGAAGTTTATTTGGTTTAAATATTTATAAATAACCATCACATAAAAAAAATCATATTCGTATTCCGGATATGATTTTTTTTATGCCCTTCTCCCGAGTACTTTCCGATGAATTTCATCAGTTTGTCATTTTTGCCTCAAAAAACCAATGATGCAGACGATTCGTAGATATCATTCGTTATACAATAAAATTCTTATTATGGGATATCTTGAAATCATATCATGCATTTATGCGGGCATTATCATTGCTTCGCTGATCGGAATTTTTAATGCAACAAAATCTAAGAAACTGCATTGAGAATTTTTGTTGTATTGAAAATCAAAAATGGTGTTTATTCGCGATAAGGCGTTTTAATGACGTTTTGTGATGCAATTAAATTCCATTGATAAAATTTTCAACACTTTTTCTTTCAGTAAATAGATATTATACGCAAGTAAATCAATTCACACCTGTGAATTTATATTGCCCGAAAAAGTGTAAGACTATTTCGGTTCATTTCTTTTTCACGGTTTCATCTTTGACATGTGATTAAAACTCATAAATATCCTCATCTAATAAATCTGCAGTAAAATTTGGAAATCTCGTTTCAATCAAAGAGCTTTGTATTTCAAAGTTTATTAAATGGAAAACAACAACCCGCCTTCCGATGAACCGAAATGGTTTCAAAGGTCCAATTCACTGAAAGCCCTGATTATCGGTGTTCTGACCATGTTATTACTGGTGCCTGCAGCCATGATCAGCGAAATAATCCAGGAACGCCAGAGTCTGAACGCCATTACAACTGAAACCGTGAGCAACGATTGGGCAACCGATCAACTGATCACCGGACCTGTGCTTACGGTTCCTGTTGCATTTGCAGAAGGTGGTGCACAAACCATGGTGCATTTACTGCCGGAAAATTATTCCGTGCAGGGTGATGCGCAGCCGCAAGAACTGGAACGCGGAATTTATGATGTGGTCGTGTATGATGCCGCATTACAAATCAATGCGCATTTTAATTTGCAGGCGCTTGAAAAATATCAAGGCCGTTTCATGGATTGGGAGAATGCATATTTCACTGTGGGAATTACAGATATGCGTGGTATCCAAAATCAAATCATTGCCAAAGTGAATGATAAAGATTTTACTGCAGAACCCGGAACAAAACTGAATTATATTGCAGAAAGCGGAATTACAATTCCGCTGCGTGATTCATTGCATCAAATAAATGAACCGTTTGATTTTTCGATGCAAATAGATTTAAAAGGAAGTAAAAATATTTCTGTATTGCCAGTGGGAAAAACAACTGAAATTCAGCTCGCATCCACATGGGACAGCCCCGGATTTAACGGCGCATTTTTACCGGATGAAAGAAATGTAACGAAAGACGGATTTACGGCAAACTGGAAAATTCTTGAGCTCAACAGAAATTATCCCCAGAGCTGGGAAGCAAATGAATATTTTAATGCGATGAAATTTTCCGCATTTGGTGTTGATTTAATTCAGCCTGTTGATGATTATCAGAAATCCACACGCTCGGTTAAATATGCGGTGCTTGTTCTGGCGCTCACATTTTTAATTTTCTTTCTGGTGGAAGTAATTAATAAAACAAGAATTCATCCCATGCAATATTTATTGGTTGGATTGGCATTGTGTTTATTTTATATTTTGCTTATTTCTCTTTCAGAGCAAATGACATTTAATATTGCGTACTTTATTTCTGCGGCGACAATTATTTTAATGATCACATTTTATTCAACCGCAGTTTTTAAATCGCGAAAATTTTCCATCTTTTTATTCCTCCTGCTCATCGCAAATTACAGTTTCGTTTTCGTCACCCTCCAACTTTCCGAATATGCATTATTGCTCGGAAGTATTGGACTCACATTAATTCTTGGGCTCACAATGTATTTTACGAGAAAAGTGAATTGGTACGGAGATACTGTTGTTGCTTCTTGAAACACAATCAATATAAAGAAAGCCTGATAAATTTTTATCGGGCTTTTTGTTATACAATTCCACTATTTAAAAACCAGAATAAAACATACGTTTTTTACCAAAAAATGCATGTTTTAAACTATTTTTAATCGCGTGAAAGTTCTTTGCATGTTTAGGTTTTAGTTGTTCTACATTATGATCCGTTTGGGATGATCCTAAAAGG
>CAYXBK010000019.1:0-95491 GCA_964463165.1 uncultured Chitinophagales bacterium | reverse complement strand
CAAACAATACAAATAATAAATTGCCGAAGAAAATATTTATCGGTGTATGCACACCATCGCCGTAGTATGTTAAATTTTTAAATGCACTCAGATAATTATTTGCGATGTCAAACCAATAATCCATGAGGTTTCCCTTCTCAACATATCCATGCTGCAGCATATAAAAATAACCCTTGCCGCTGCCCGTTGAAAGGGATTGAAGGAATGCAAGTCCGGCGAATATCAAAAGTGAAAAAAATAATTGCCTGTCTGCTTTTTTATTTCTGATAATCGAAACAAGTATCGCCGAAGGAATCAACAGAATACCTGTAGCCCTGATTGAATAGGAAATATATGCCGTTGTTGCGGCGAATAAAATAAACTTTCCGCTGCTTAGAAAATCTTTTTTCTCCAACACATAAAAAAATAACAATACAAAACAGGCAGCCGGTAAATCAGAAACAATTTCATCATTTAATCCCCATGCCCCCGGACTGAAACCGGCAATTGCAATGACCAAAACAATGAATAGAAATGGTAATTTATTTTTTAGCAAAACATACATCAACCATAAAAACCAAATGAGAAATAAAATGAGCACCACATGCATCGCATCATAGTTCAATCCCCACACTGCATATACCGCCGATAAAATGAGCGGAAATCCCGGCGGATAATGATCAGGAGAATACGTTGGTGCCAGGTCATTAAATATATATCCGGTTTCTGCATAAGGTTTTCCTTCCGTGATGTTTTTTGCATGATGAATATACATGGCAAAATCATCGCCCCATCCATGGCCGTTTTGCATACATTGAAATGAAAATAATGCCACCGACATTAAAATACCGCCGATCACAATCAGTTCGGTTCGTCGGGAAAATTGAATACTCAATGGATTCTTCAAATCTTGGGAGGCTGTATTAAAATCCGAAATTAATTATCGCAACCCTCATTAACAAATCAACCCGGTATGTTAAATTATGAATCAGTAAATAAAAATTTCAATTCAGTTCACGATTGTTCAAAATTCGTTTACTTTGTATTGCAGCAACAAAACCCTTCATATGAATTTCAACCGATTCACGCAGATCATTTTTATTTCAACTTTTATCCTGCTTGCCAGCGCATGCGGTGGTAATAAAGAAAACGACAACGATATTGATATTACCGGAAATACCGGCGATGTGAAATATATACTGATGCCCGATGCCGACACCATCCTGCCCACCTGGAGCAAGGATAATATTGTTGTAAATCACTGGCCGAGTGATCCGGATAATTTACACCCTACAAACGGCGGCACCACCGGGCGTTCGTGGGTGCTGGGTTATACCAGCAATTATCTGCTGCGCAGCGATCCGGTGCATCAGGGTGTAACGCCTGATCTTGCTACGGCAATGCCGGAGATCTCAGATGATCATTTAAAATACACGTATCATTTGAGGAAAGATGCAAAATGGGACGACGGTTCGGTGATTAATGCGGAGGATATCATTTTCACGATTAAAACAAATGCCTGTCCGCTTGTAAATAATCCGCAGGCAAAACCCTATTTCGAAAATATTTCAGAAATAACAAGCAAGGAATCTGATGAAATAACCATTACGATGAAACGCGAGTATATTCAAAATATTTATTTCTTTGGAGATATGCCCATCATGCAAAGAAAATTCTATGATCCGAAAAATGTATTGGCGAATTATTCCGTTGCACAATTTAATGATCCGGATTTTCACGGCGAAAATGATCTGGCACTCACCGCATGGGCAAACGAATTTAATGATCAGAAATATGGAACAGATCTTACTTTATTAAATGGATCAGGCCCTTATAAAGTTGTTTCCTGGAATCGCGGACAAACGCTTGAATTACAGAAAAAACAAAATCACTGGACATCAAAAATTAAAGACCCGGGCATTTATGAAGCTGCTTACCCCGATAAAATAATTTTTAAGATTGTAAAGGACCCGAACAGTCAGCTGCTGGAATTCCGTGCACAAACAATTGATGTTTCAACCTGGCTCACAACAGAAACTGTTTTGGAATTAATGAAAGATCCGGAATTCAACAAAAACTATAATGTAAAATTTGCCGACCGCTATGATTATAATTATATAGGTATGAATATGCGGCCGGACGGAACCGTGCACAAACAATTTTTTAATGATGTGAAAGTGCGCAGGGCAATGGCATATCTCGTTCCGCTCGATAATATTATTTCAATTGTAAGCCATGGGTATGCAAAGAGAATGGCGTCCTGTATTTCGCCTTTAAAACCGGAATATAATTCCGACCTTGCATTAATACCATACGATGTGGAAGCAGCAAAAAAATTATTGGATGAAGCGGGATGGAAAGATTCGGATGGAGATAATGTGCGTGATAAAGTAATTGATGGTGTAAAAACGCCTTTCCGTTTCGAATTAAAATATCAGGGCGGACAAACATTTGTTGAAGATGTGGTGCGCATGATCAAAGAAGCAATGTATCAGGCAGGTGTTGATGTAATTTTAGTAAGCACCGAACCGAATACCCTCCGGGAACAATTGGGCAAACACGATTTTGATATGTATTTAAGCGCATGGTCGAGCAGTTCGCTTCCTGAAGATCTGACACAATTATTTGCAACAGCATCCTATGCCGACGGCGGATCAAATTATTGCGGTTTTGGAAATGCCGCAAGTGATGCATTGCTGGATTCAATTAAATATACAATTGATGCGGAAAAAAGAATTCCGATGTCGAAGCGTTTTCAAAAAATGGTATATGATGAACAACCGTATATTTTCATGTATGCAACTGCACGAAAAATTGTAATTCATAAACGGTTCGGAAATCAATATATGACCTTCGACAGGCCGGGCGTAGTTTTAAACGATCTGAAATTATTATCTGCAGATAAAAAATAAGGAGATATGATCTGCAGGCGCTGCAACTGCCTGCAGGCTTTAACGGTATCCTAACAATTCTGATACGGGAATATTGGGTGGCTGTATTATTTTTGAGCAGGTAAAATGCACCTGCTCGGCGAATGGGAAAATATATTTTAAAACGGCTCCTTTTTTTCATCCCGACGCTGATTGTAATTTCACTGCTCGCATTTATCATCAGCATCAACGCACCGGGAGATCCGCTCGACAGAATGGTGTCGGCCCGCGACAGCGGCGGAGATGCATTGATCCAATCACCAAATACATTGCGTGAAAAAGCACGCTGGCGAAAAAAACTCGGACTCGATCTGCCTGTATTTTATTTCAGTATTTCAAACAGCGCCGCTCCGGATACGCTGTATAAAATTTATGACGATGTTAAACGTGAAGGATTAAAAAGACTTTTGCATCAATACGGAAACTGGGATGCGATCAGCAACTATCATCTCTCCATTGAAAAATTACTGGATGCGCAGCGAAATATCAGTATTGATTCGGCAACATCTGCACAATTCGGAATCAATCAATTAACAGATACGATCACAGAATCAAAATTCAATACAATTGCATTATTGTCGGCTTATGATGAAAACGTAATACATGCGAAATTTAAAACGCTCGGGAATTTATATGAACGCTATCCTGTGTTTGAACCACTCAAACCTTTGCTTGCTGAAGTGCAGAATAATTATACGATCATTCAACAAACTAAAACACCATTTAAAAATTATATTCCGGCAATTCATTTTTATGCATACAATCAATACCATCGCTGGATTTTCGGCGATGGCAACTGGCTCACGGGGAAAGGAAGTACCGATTGCCGAGGAATCATTCGCGGCGATTTTGGATATTCGTATGAAACCAAATTACCTGTATCCAATGTAATTGCCGATCATTTGCGCTGGTCGTTGCTGTTCACACTGGTGTCGATCTTTCTTGCATATCTGATCAGTTTACCGATCGGTATAAAAGCGGCTGCAAAAAAACATTCTTTTTTCGACAGAACATCTTCCGTGATTTTATTTATTCTGTACTCCATGCCTACATTTTGGGTTGCAACTTTATTGCTGATGAATTTTGCCAACCCGAATGCAATTGCACTCTTTCCCGCATCAGGTATACAACCTGTTACGGGTATTCCCGAAAATGCATCTTTGCTTGAAATAATCAAAATACGTTTACCGTATTTAATTCTTCCTACCATTTGTTATACCTATGCACAGCTTGCATTTCTGAGCAGGATCACAAGAGTATCGATGCTTGAGATCATTTCGCATGATTATATCCGCACAGGTTATGCAAAAGGATTATCACAAAATAAAGTAATCTATAAACACGCATTCAGAAATGCACTCCTGCCGGTGATCACTGTTTTTTCAAATATTTTTCCGGCAGCACTCAGCGGATCAGTCATTATCGAAACTGTTTTTACAATTCCCGGAATGGGGCAGCAAATTGTGCAGGCCATATTTGCAAAAGATTATCCTGTTATTATCGATGTATTTACGCTTACAGGTGTGCTTACACTTGTGGGATATTTATTTGCAGATATATTATATGCATTTGCTGATCCGCGAATTTCGTATACCTCAAAATAATACATGGCCAAAACAAAAAAACATAAAGAATCCGGTATACGTGCTCACGCATGGAAACAATTCAGACAAAATAAACCCGCATTTGTTTCATTGTATGTGCTCGGTGTTCTTGCCTTGATCGCATTATTCGCACCGATTCTTGCAAATGAAAAGCCTTTATTTATTTCTTATCAGGGAGAAAAATTTTATCCTGCATTTACTTTTAAAAATAATTATGAGAAACGGCACAATGACGGCAGCATTGAAAAAATTCAACTCGATATTGCAGACTGGAAACATATGGAATTTGAAAAAGTTGTCTGGGCTCCCGTTCCCTGGTCGCCGGGAAAAAGTGATAATATCAATGCACATTACAAAAGTCCGGGCGGCGATCAGTTATTTATAGATGCGCAAGGTAAAATCATCCCGATGCCGAAACGGTTCAGGCATATTTTAGGAACCGGAAATTTAGGCGAAGATGTTCTTGCAGGATTAATTTACGGCGCACGCATTTCACTAACCATCGGATTTATTTCAATGCTCATTGCGAGTTTCATCGGGTTATTGCTTGGATCCATGGCGGGTTATTTCGGCGATCAGCGGCTCACAACATCAAGAGGCCGCTTCTGGTTTGTTGTGATCGGGATCGTGATGGGCTGGTTTTATGCATTTCAATTGCGCCAGATTGAAATGGAAGATGCACTCAAGAAATCCGGATTTGCAATTTTATTCCAGTTATTACTCAGCATCCTCATTCTTGCTTTCGTAATTTCTCTTTTTTCATTTGCAGGAAAATTCATCGGCAGATTGCCATGGCTGCGTAAAAAAATGCATATTCCCGTCGATTCAATTGTTTCCCGCATGATCGAAATTTTTCATTCCCTGCCCACATTTATTCTCATCATCACTATCGCAGCAATAGCGAAACCATCGCTTATAAATATTATGGTCATCATCGGACTTACATCATGGACAGGAATTGCACGCCTCACGCGAGCCGAATTTTTGCGTTTGCGCAGCCTCGAATACATTCAGGCGGCACGTTCACTTGGTTACAGCGAAACTAAAATTATCCTCCGGCATGCCTTGCCAAACGGCCTTGCACCGGCACTTGTTGCTATTGCATTCGGTATTGCAACAGCCATCCTTACCGAATCGAGTTTATCTTTTTTAGGCGTGGGAGTGCCGACAGATATCGTTACCTGGGGATCGCTTGTAAATAACGGCCGTCAGAATTTTTCTGCCTGGTGGCTCGTGTCATTTCCGGGCCTTGCAATTTTTATTACCGTTACCGCTTATAATCTGATCGGTGAAGGATTGCGGGATGCGCTCGATCCGAAGCTGAAAAAATAAAGTGGCGTTTGCTCCATGCAATTTAAATTTGTACACCATTTAGTTGAATTAAAACGTTAGGTTAATCTGTGCAAGCTAATTATTTATACTTCCGGCTCTCCGTATTGATCCTGCTTTTTTCCGCCAGGATACAAGCTCAAAGCGTTTTTATTTCCGAAGCACAGAAAATAAGTACCGAACTGATCGGATATGATGTTCTCGGAAAAACAAAAAACGGTGATGTCCTGATCTATAAAAAATACCGCTTTGAAGATCAGATCGATGTTTTTGATAAAGAAATGGTTTTGAGAAAACACAAAGACATCACGATAAAAAACATGGATTATGAAACGGTGGAAGTGGTAAAGGCGGGGAACGATGTTTTTCATTTTTATACGCATAAGGATAATAAAATGAATTATCTCTACGTACAAAAATTCAATGACGATGTGGAGAAAAAAGGCGATCCTGTTTTACTCGATTCAACATCACTCAAGATCAGTGAGAATTTTACAGAATTTAAAATTGAAGCAACATCGGTCAATCAGTGGTTCATGATCTATAAATATGAACTGAGCGGCGGGCGGCTCGATAATTTATTTATACATATCATGAATGGCTCACTTGCCATCACACAGGAAAACACGATCCATCTTCCCGAATTAAAATTTAATCCGATCGCTGTTGATCAAATGATCACGGAAACGGGGAAAGCGGTATTTCTTTTTGAGAATGAAGATTTCGAATGTAAAAAAGAAAAAGGCCCGATTCAATATGCGTTTGTTTTGCCGCAGGGAGGAAACCAGTATATCAGTTCTGAAATTGCAAGCAGCGAATATTGTTTTGTAGAAATGAATTTTGCAATCGACAATGCATCGCAGAATATCATTTGCTTGAGTTTTCTGAAAGAAGACAATAAAGATTATATGATCGGTTACAATTTCACAACATATGATCTGGGAACAGGTGGTACCATCACAAATTATAATTATATTTTTCCGCAGGAAACCCTCGATGAAATTGCCGGGCTTGCAAAAGAAAAATCAATTAAAAATTTACCGGTTTATCAGATCGGCCATATTATTCCCCGGGTGGATGGCGGTGCATTAATGGTTGCAGAATATTATGATAAAACAGTGGAGAATTATGAATACACGAATTATGATCCGTATTATGGTTACCGCACTTCTACCCGCCAGGTGGAATTTTATGAATATGATGATATTATTTTATTCTCGATAAAAAACGACGGAACACCGAGCTGGCATAATGTGATAAGGAAAAAACAAATCAGCCGGGAAGACCGTGGTGTTTATTCTTCCTATGCGCTTGTAAAAGCAAAGCAGGAACTCATTTTTATTTTTAATGAAGATGTTGAACAAAATTCGAATGTATTGCAATATGAGGCGGAAGCCGACGGCACACTCGACCGGAAAAGTTTATTCAATGCCAATCAGCAGGAACTACAACCACGGCCCGCTTCGGCAGAACAGATCTCATATAACGAAGTAATTATTCCGAGTATTTATAAAAAGACGCTGGCATTTGTGAAATTAGCGTTTTAAAAAATCATTCGTGCTCAGGCTGTTCCAATCCTCCAACCCGCTTTCAATCCTTTTTTATTTTATTTATGCATTTGGCCTCCAGCTGCACATGATTTTACATCCGGCAGCAATTGCTGATTTTCATCCGGCACTCACAGGGCATCTCTTATTTGAAAATGTTTTTCATGTACAAAATGCATCACCGGTATTGATCGCCGGAATTCAGGCATGTTTGATTGCGTTGCAGGGGATCTTAATAAGTGTTGTGGTGCAATCAAACAAAATCATTCAAAAATCTTCATTGATTCCCGCTGCAGTTTTTGTTGCGATCGTGAGCTGGTTTCCTGAAATGCAATTATTATCTCCCCAAATCATCGCAGCGTTTTTACTGACTCCCGTCCTGTTTAAAATTTTCGGGACTTATAACAAAACAAAAATCGACAGTGTGATTTTCGATACGGGCCTCATCAGTGCAACAGCATCTTTATTTTTTTATCCCGCAATTGTTTTTTGTGCATTCAGCATATTTGCAATTTTCAGATTAAGGTCAACCTCTTTTCGTGAATTCCTTGTGTATGCAACCGGCGTATTCTGTATTTATTTTCTTGCACTCACCGCATTTTTCTGGTTTGATCTCCTGCCCGAATTTTCAAAACAATTTTATCTCCCGGAATCACTTCCTTCAGCAGAATTAATTATGAGCCCTGTGTATATCGTGCGCCTCGCATTGATCGGCAGTGTTTTTATTACGGCGATCTGGATGATGGCGGATAAATTTTCTTCCAATATCGTTCAGATCAGAAAATATTTCGGCACCTTCACGAATCTTCTCATCTTCAGTATCCTTATACTTCCTTTTTGCGAACAGATCACAATTGCAGATCTCTATTTCATGTTCATTCCGCTTACTGTTTTTATAGCATATTATTTTGCGCAGACAAAACAGCAATTGTATGCTGAATTTATTTTTTGGGGAATGCTGGGCACAGCAATCCTGTTTCAATATAGTAACTTTGTCTAGAAATTCATGAACATGAAATTTGGCGTCATAACGTTCCCCGGTTCAAACTGCGATCAGGATATTATTCATGTGCTCCGCAATGTGATGGGCTGTGAAGTGATCGAGTTGTTTCACAAGGATCGCACTTTGGGAGGTCTCGGCACCGGCGATTGTGTGATGCTGCCCGGCGGATTTTCGTATGGCGATGCATTGCGCACGGGAGCCATTGCACGTTTTTCACCCATCATGCAGGCAGTGACCGAGCATTGCAATAAAGGCGGATATGCCTGGGGGATCTGCAACGGATTTCAAATTTTATGTGAAGCAGGTTTGTTGCCGGGTGTTCTTCTCGAAAACGCCCATCAGCAATTTGTTTGCAGGAATATTTTTATGAAGGCCGATAATGGTGCTTCACGAATGACCTCATCCATACCACAGCACAAACCGCTTAAAATACCGATTGCACATGGCGAAGGAAGGTTTTATACCGATCAGAAAACGCTGGGCAACATCATTGCGAACAACCAGGTTTTATTCCGTTATTGCGATGAAAACGGCGAGGTAACGGCTGCTGCAAATCCGAATGGTTCGCTGGAAAATATTGCAGGCATCTGCAATGCAAACCGCAATGTTTTCGGCATGATGCCGCATCCTGAAAGGGCCAGCGAAGAAATGCTCGGGAATACCGACGGCAGGATCATTTTCGAATCCTTCCTGGCAAATGTTGAAGCTACCGTTGCTGCCGTCTGATTTGCAGATGCGCACGCCGGACATTTAACAAACTTTCACAGTCAGATTTTTGTCAGAGCATCTTTCATGAACCTATTCACACGTTCAATATGTTAAATTTGCAATCCTAAATTCCGATCGGATGAAAAGATATTTCCCGGCGCTGTTTTGTTTACAAATTTTATTTTTCTTCCTTCGGCCATCTGCACAGGGGCAATTGCTTGAGCCTGTAAAATGGGAAGCAACCGCAACCGAAACCGGAATCAATGAATACACCCTGATTTTCAAAGCAACAATTGACGAAGGCTGGAAAGTGTATTCGCATTTTTTACCCGAAGCAGAAATCCGTCCGATCCCCACAACAATTATTTATGAAGACATGCCGAAAACGGTTGAATTAAGCGGTGAGATGGAAGAACTCGGCAGTAAAAAATCGGCAGTTGAACCGTTATTCGATAATCTTACAATTACTTATTACAATAAAAAATTAACGCTTCGGCAAAAAGTAAAAATAACCGCCAATGCAACATTAAAAGGTTATATCGATTATATGACCTGCAACGATGCGCAGTGTATTCCGATGGGTTTTGATTTCAGTTTTGATTTAAAAGCAACAACAGGAAATTACCCGATCGATCTGAATACAAATTATGCGCTTATAAAAGATCCGGTAACCTGGGTGATCTCCACAGAAAAAATTTCCGACAACGAATATTGGTTGAAATTTAATGCAAGCATAGCACCTACATGGAAATTATATTCTCAGCATTCACCGAAAGGCGGAGCGCAGGCAATGAAATTTATTTTCGAAAATCTCAATGCAAAAACATATCATCTTGTTGGCGAAGCCGAAGAAATAGGCGAAAAGGAAACGAAGCAGGAACCCTTATTTGAAAATAAGATCACACAATATTTTCATGATGCGGTTTTGGTGCGTCAAAAAATAATAATTGATTCGGCAAACGCAACCATTGCCGGCTATATCGATTATCAAACATGTGATGCTTCACAATGTAAATTCAAGCAGAAGGATTTCAGTTTTATTTTATCCGGTGGTGAAATGGAAACGGCAATGCCGGTTGATACAACAACTCTAAAGACGCAATTACCGGTGACGGTATTCGCCGTGGATACCAGCACCGCAGGCAATGCCCAATGCGAAACGAATTATGAGAAAACAATTACCAACGCAAATAATAAAGGATTATTCAGCACATTTTTACTTGGGTTTATCGGTGGCCTTATCGGTTTATTAATGCCCTGCACATTTCCAATGATCCCTTTTACCATTTCATTTTTTACAAAGCGTACCGGCAACAGGAAAAAAGGAATTTTTGAAGCCTCTTTTTACGGCTTCAGCATCATACTCGTTTATTTCCTCGCTTCTCTCCCGTTTTTATTATTTGGACTGAGCGGTGATAAATTAAATGAATTCTCTACCAACAATATTGTAAACCTTGTTTTCTTTTTTGTATTTATTTTATTCGCACTTTCATTATTCGGATTATTTGAAATCCGCCTTCCTTCGAAATGGGCAAATAAAGCAGACAATGCAAGTAATGTCGGCGGGTTACTCGGTATATTTTTTATGGCACTCACATTATGCATTGTGAGTTTCAGTTGCACAGGCCCCATTCTCGGATCGCTGCTTGCAAACAGTTTAAAAGGCGGTGGCGCCGCATTGAGTGCAGGTATGGTTGGCTTTGGTGTTGCCTTTGCACTGGCATTTACAATTCTTGCATTATTTCCGCAGCTATTAAATAAAATGCCGAAAAGCGGCGGCTGGTTAAATGAGGTGAAAATTATTTTTGCATTTATTGAACTTGCTTTTTCATTGAAATTTTTAAGCAATGTGGATTTGGCTTATCACTGGGAATTTTTGAAATATGAAATATTCCTCGGGTTCTGGACCGTGTTTGCATTTCTTACATTTTTATATGTTGCCGGAATAATCCGATTACCGCATGATGATAAAAAAGTAAAGCTTACAATTCCACGCAGCACATTCGCTTTATTCTTTCTGATCACAACAGTTTATTTTGCGCAGGGTTTAACCAGAAACGGAACAGTGCCGATGCTCAGTGGATTTTTACCGCCGAAATGGTATAGTATTTACGAACGTGAAAATGATTGTCCGCTCGGATTAAATTGCTTTCATGATCTGGATGAGGCAATTCAATATGCGCATGAAGTAAACAAACCCATCTTAATAGATTTCACCGGTTATGCCTGTGTGAATTGCAGAAAGATGGAAGAAAATGTCTGGCCGAAAGATCTTGTTTATAAATTGATCAGTGAAGAATATGTGCTTGTGAGTTTATATGTGGATGATAAAGAAAGTTTGCGCCTGGAGGATCAATATATTTCTGCATACTCAGGTTCAAAAGTGCGCACAATCGGAAATAAATGGAGCGATTTTCAAAGCAGTCAGTTCGGGACAAATTCACAACCGTATTATGCATTGGTTGCTCCAAACGGAAATGTATTAAATCACCCGAAAGCGTATACGCCCGATGCGGATGAATATGCATCTTTTCTCCAATGCGGGTTGGAAGCATTCAAAGAAATGAATGCGGTGGCTGAGAAATAAATATAGCCCACAAAGGCACAAAGTAATTTAAGATTTGCGGCAACCCAAAATAAGTATTTCATTTAATCACATAAAGAATAAATTTTTTTATGTTTGAGTGATTATTTTATAACCCCTTAAATATTGATCAATGGATGAAAATGAATTAGCTACAATTGCAGTAGACATCTGCTATACAATCCACAAACAACTTGGTCCTGGTTTATTAGAAAGTGTTTATGAAGCGGCATTTAAACATGAGTTGAAAAAAGAAGATTTAAGATTTACTTCTCAGCAAGGCATACCGGTGTTTTATAAAGCAGAAAATTTAGGATTAGGATTTCGATCTGATATTATTATTGAAAATAAATTACTTGTAGAACTCAAATCTGTTGAAAAAAATTGAACGGGTTCATCACAAAATCACATTGACTTATCTTAAATTGACAGGAATTAAATTGGGTCTATTAGTGAATTTTAATGTGGAGTTTATCAGAGATGGCATGCACAGAAAGATTAATGGGGAATTATAAAATTTAAAATGCCCACAAAAACACCAAGCAATAATTCTTTGTGCCCCCGCCTGCCGCAGCACTTGGCATGGCGTCGGCGGGCAGGTTTGTGGGCAATACTATTAAATTAAAACACAGGTTTTTCCGGCAAAGTATATGTCCTTCCGGCATTTACTTTTTTCAGATATGCCATCAGCGGCTCGAAATAATCAACCATCGGTTTTGCACTCAAATCGCTGCCGAAACTTTCTTTCATTAATTCCCGCCAGTCTTCTGTTTCACCTTTTGCCATGATCGGTTTTAAGAAATCGCCGACACCTTTATTTCCCCAGTAATTTGTTGCATGCGGATCCTGATGTAAAATATTTTCGGCGATATACGTATGCACCTGAAATAAAAATACATTGCTGATCGAATAATCATAATATCCTGCCGGATCGTCGTTAATATGTGTTTTCGTTGCAGCATCACAATATCCGTCTGCATCATTTCTGTCGGCCGGCGGAACAATTCCCTGATATTTTTTTACAAGATCCCACCACATTTGATTGTATTGCGATTCAGGTAAATTCTTTGCATATAAATTATATTCGAACTCTGTCATCACACCCGAACCCCATGGAATATGCACGATATAATCCAGTGCTTCGCTCAATAATTTTAATGTATCGTTTGTTACTGTTCCTGCAGGTAATAATTCCTGTGATTCAAGCAATGGTTTTTGCAAACTTGCCAATCCCATTAATGTTCCAAATCCTTCGTGATAAGCACGGTTTGCGCCGGTGCGCAATACCATCGGCACATCCGGATTTGAATACTGGAGATAATAATAAATATGTCCGAGTTCATGCAGAACCGTGCTCCACCATTCCGTATTTGGTTCAACACTCATGAGCGAACGCACATCCTGATCTAAATTAATATGCCATGCACTTGCATGATTATTTTTTGAATAATCCGCATCTTTTGGTGCAGGATATAAAGATGATTTTTCCCAGAATGTTTGTGGTAATTGCTGAAATCCCATACTCATCCAAAATGCTTCACCTTGTTTCACGATCCATTCCGGATCATGTTTTTTTAATTCATCATCGATATTAGTTCCTTCCACATTTATCATCGCCGTCCAATCCTGTCCCCATCTGTTTGGCAACCAGTCGGCAGGTAAATATTCAGGAACCGGCTGATTATATTTTGCTGCTAATTCATAACGAGCCCATGTATGCAATTCACGATATAAAGGCCAGACGTCGCTGATCATACTATGCGTTAATTCGAGCATTTGATCAGTGGTCATTCCATATTCACTCACCATGTATGAAAAGAAATCAGAATAACCGAGAGGGGTTACACTTGAATTGCGCAATTGCTGCAGATTTGCAAGGCCGTCTTTTAATGTTTTGCCGACTTCTTTACTTGTATTCCACGCTGCAGTGCGTTCCTTCATATTTACTGATTCACGCAATATGCCATCAATATCATTTGTAGAAACCTGTTTGCCGTTCAGCATATATTTAAATCCAAACAGCATTTCGGTTTGATGATTTGTTGCATCAATTCTTTTCTTCACAACATCACCTGCACTTTCAGGATTATTGCCCGCATTAAATAAAATCACTTCAAATTGTTTTACCTGCAGAGCTGTCAGTTTATCTTTTATTGCAAGATATTTTTTCGCACTGTCGATCACCGAAAGGCTGCCCGTAAATTTTGCAAACGCCTCATCAGAAATTGCCGCATTGTGTGAAGCCATCGTATCGCCTTCAACAATATGCGTGTTTAATATCCATTGTCCTTCCGAAGCATCTGTTACATATTTTTGATAATCGGCATTATAGCTGTCGAGATATTTTTGTGCTGCAGCCTGAATTGCAGAATTATCTGCGGTTTTTTCACCGCTTTTACAAGCCATTAAAAAAACCGGAATGGCTGTCAGGATAACAATTATTTTCTTCATGTAAAGTGAGTTTGACGGGCTAAGATAAACGGAATTGTTTTGGAAGAAAGAGTTTTAACATTTTTAAACATTTGAATATCTCTGCAATGTTGTTGAAATTTTTTATTGTAACAGTACATAGACATCCCAATTCTAGATGCGGAAGAAAAAGTAGAAGTGGGACGTCAATATACCTTACGAGCATTTTTCTCAACGCCCTTTGCTCTTCAGCACCCTCTGCGTAAAACCATATTCTACTGTTTAAAATCTGTTTAAAAAGAAACACTTCATAAACGGATAATTGCTCAATTAATCCTTAGCTTAGCAACAAATAATTTAACCCTGTAATCTCAATTTTTATGGCAGAAACAAATACAGACAAAGTAAAAGCATTGGGCCTTGCTGTTGACAGTCTCAACAAAATGTACGGCAAGGGAACGATCATGAAACTCGGTGATTCACCGCAGGTTTCGGAAGAAGTAATTCCAAGCGGATCAATAGGCGTTGACCTCGCATTGGGTATCGGCGGAATTCCCCGCGGAAGGATCATTGAAATTTACGGCCCGGAAGCTTCCGGTAAAACAACACTTGCAATTCATATCATTGCCGAAGCACAGAAAAAAGGCGGCATATGCGCAATCATCGATGCAGAACATGCATTCGACAAAGTATATGCAGAAAAATTAGGTGTGGATGTTGAAAATCTTCTCATCTCCCAGCCCGATTACGGTGAACAGGGACTGGAAATTGCAGATCATCTGATCCGATCAGGTGCTTTGGATGTTGTGGTGATCGACTCGGTTGCCGCACTCGTTCCGAAAGGCGAACTCGAAGGCGAAATGGGTGAAAGCAAAATGGGTTTACAGGCAAGGCTCATGAGCCAGGCACTCAGAAAACTGACAGGCACGATCAGCAAAACCGGATCCTGCTGCATTTTTATCAACCAGTTGCGTGAAAAGATCGGTGTAATGTTCGGCAATCCCGAAACAACCACCGGCGGTAACGCATTGAAATTTTATGCATCCATCCGGATCGATATCCGTCGTATCGGACAGCTGAAAGAAAAAGATGATATCGTCGGAAACCGCGTGAAAGTGAAAGTGGTGAAAAATAAAGTGGCACCTCCTTTCCGCCAGGCAGAATTCGATATTATTTATGGAGAAGGAATCTCTAAAATCGGTGAGATCGTCGACCTCGGTGCTGAATGCGGCGTGATTCAAAAAAGCGGTTCGTGGTACAGTTACGAAGGAACCAAACTCGGCCAGGGAAGAGATGGAGTGAAAGAATTATTAAAAGACAATCCTGAACTCGCCGCTGAAATTGAAAAGAAGATCAAAGAGAAATTCGCAATTGTGCAGCCTGCAAAGAACGGGAAGGATAAATCGGAATAAAACAATTTTATGCATTGATAAAATCCCGGCATTGTTACCGGGATTTTTTTTGCCCTGAACTTTTCATTAAAATCATTTCCGGTATTGACCGGCGTCACTCCGTTGCCTTAGCTGTTCTCCTAATTTTATTTTGGTATTTACTATACGGAAAAACGTATGGTGAAAAGAACTATGGGAATCGGAGAAAAAAATATTGCCGGCACACTATCAATTATATCGAAGAATAAACCAAAACAATTCTATTCGGACCACAGGGTTCTGTTTTTATTTTTCTTATTAATTCATTCTTTGAATATATTCTCTCAAACAATTTCCTCTTTTACACCAATCTCGGGTCCGATAGGTACATCGGTTACAATTAACGGTACCGGATTTAATGTGACGCCAGCAAATAATATTGTTTTTTTTGGCGCAACAATGGGAACTGTTACTGCAGCAACTGCAACAACTTTGACAGTAACTGTAAATGCCGGTGCGAATTATCAATATATCACTGTCACCAATCTCACGACGAATTTAACTGCCTATTCTGCAATTCCGTTTAATGTAACAACATCCTGCAGTGATGCAGCCACATTCACATATGCATTAAGCGCACAGGGTGGTTCACACAATATTGAAATTTATGATATGGATGGTGATGGAAAACCCGATATGATCATTCCTGATTATTTTAATAATTATTTTACTGTTACCAGAAATACTAGTACGGTTGGCGCAATTTCATTTGCACCCAAATTAACTTTTGCATGGGCAAGTGGCGGGCAACCAAATGAAATTTCAATCGGTGATTTTGACGGTGACGGTAAACCCGATGTAGCACTTGGCGGAAATGGCGGCGGTACTTTTGTTTCCGTTTACAGAAATACAAGCACAGCCGGCAGTATTTCATTTGCTGCACGACAGGATTTTACAGCTTCATCCGGACAGGGAAACGGAAATAAAATCATTGATATTGATGGTGATGGAAAACCGGATCTTGTTTCAGTACACTGGTCGGGAAATTGCGTGTGGGTTTTGAGAAATACAAGTACGGTTGGTTCAATTTCTTTTGCTGCCGGTGTGAGTTTTTCAACTACAACGCAACCGCATAAAATTGATGTCGGCGATCTGGATGGAGATGGAAAACCGGATGTTGTGATCACAGCTTTTACAAGTAATAAACTTTCCATTTTCAGAAATACAAGTACGGCAGGCACAATTTCATTTGCTGCACGTCAGGATTTTTCGCCGGGAACGGTTCCTTATTTTGTGCATCTCGCAGACCTTGATGGTGATAATTTACTCGATATCGCCCTAGTAAACAGAGATGTTGCAACACTCGCCGTTTACAGAAATACAAGTACTGTTGGAAGTATTACGCTTGCCGCACGACAGGATTTTGCAACCCCTGCAGGTACATTTACACATTATGGTGTTGCGATCGGTGACCTGGATGGCGATAATAAACCGGATGTTGTTGCGTGTAATTATACACTGAATGTTACGAGCATTTTTAAAAATACAAGCACAACAGGCGCAATTTCATTTGCGACTCGTGTAGATATTGCATCCGGCATTTCATATGATGCGGGCATTGCTGATTTTGACGGAGATGAACGTCCGGATATTGCAGTAACAAACAGCGGAACAACTGTTTCCATTCTTACAAATCTTTGCACATTATTGCCCGTTGATCTTATTTATTTTACAGCAGAACGATTTGAAAATGCAGTGCAAATAAAATGGAGCACGGCAACAGAATTAAACAATAATTATTTTACTATTGAAAGGAGTTTGAACGGAAATGATTTTATTTCAATCGGGGAAATAAATGGTGCGGGCAATTCGACATCGGTTTTGAATTATGAATTTACAGACGATGCACCGTTTGCCGGCATAAATTATTATCGGTTAAAACAAACTGATTTCGATGGAAATACCAGTTTTTCAAAAATGGTATTGGTTGATTTTTATTCCGATGCCGGTTTGATTACGTTGTATACTGACCTCTTAAAGAATCAAATCATTTTAAACGGCACACAGGAAAACGGGATTATTTTTATTTACGATGTTTCCGGAAAAATCATTTGCACCCAAAAATCGGCAGAGAGAATCACCGTTATTGATATAAAGAATCTGAATAGTGGATTTTATCTGATCAATTACACAATGCATTCCATTTCAGAGAATAAAATATTTGTGAAATAATCTGATTAAAATTCTAAGATCAGATTACATTGTTTATGATCAATGTCAATCCTGCTTAAATCCCGTCCGGGGTTTTTTAATTTTCATTTTTAAAATTTTTCATCCCGGGAGAAAAAATATTAATTTTAGTGAAAGCATCAACCATGGGTATTATTTCTGCATCCGCAAAATGTAAGTCATCGCCTGAAATTGCATGTACGAAAATTATTTCTCAGGAAGGAATAAAAGCCTGGTGGATCGGGAAAATTGTAATTGTGGAAGTGGATCCTTCCTGGCCAGCTTTCTCTTCAAATATGAAATGGAAAGCAGGTGGTGGTGTATTCGATGCACATATCACGCAGGATGCCCGGCCCAAATTTATTGAAATGCAGGTAGTAACACCGGGTGCTGTATCCATCATCAGGCATTCGTTTGAAGAATTACAGGGTGGTGGAACAAATTATACCAAAACCATAGACCCGAAATGGCGCAATGGTTTTTCCCGTATTTTATGGCCGCTTTTTTTATTATTCCTTCGTTCGATGGTGAAAAAGGAAGTGAAAAAAGCAGCGTTGTTTGCCGATGCTTGAAAGGCGCTGTATTCAAATTGCGGTTGGAAAGAAAGATATTTTAAATCTCCACAACAACCGAATCTTCCGAAACCCCGAGTTCCTTTAAAATTAAATTGATTGCGTCCATCATGGGTGGTGGGCCGCAGACATAATATTTTTCTGAATTACCGGTGATGTGTTCCTGCAGAAATTCTTTCGTGATATGACCATGTTCGTAACCATTTTTCTTCTCCTCTGAAAGGATATTTATAAATTTATCTCCGAGCATTTCCTGAAATTCATCTTTCAGAATAATATCCTGCTCTTTTTTATTTGCGAAAATGAGTTTATTATTTCCGATCGCACCTTTTTTCTGCAGATCCCTGAAAATTGCAATAAATGGCGTAACACCCGCACCTCCCGCTATAAAAATGCCGGGCCCCTGATAATGAATTGCACCCCACACATCGTGAAGCAAAAATTCATCGCCTGTTTTTAAATGCAGCAATTCATTTGTAACGCCATTGTGATCCGTATAAGATTTGATCGTGAATTCAAGATGATCCCAATCATGCAAACCGGTGAAAGTAAAAGGCCGGCGCTCATGGTTCCATCCTGATTTATTGATGGCAACTTCAGTTGCCTGCCCGGGAATAAAATGATAATCAACAGGACGTTCAACTGTGTAGCGGTTGACATTATGTGTGACGGGCGTGATGCGTAATATTTTAACAGGATATTCGTCCATAGCAATGTATTTATGTATTCTTTAAGAATTCCGGATGCATAAAGGTTCATTTCCTTGGAAGAATGATTGCGGTAAAATGTATTCATGTGAAAGAATTATTTTTACTTTTTAACATGAGCCACGATCATTCGCATCACCATCCGGTATCTGCAAAAAAGATGAATACTGCATTTATTGCAGGCATCCTGCTCAATTTTTTATTTGTGCTGGTTGAAGTAGTTGTCGGCTTAAATACGCATTCACTTTCCTTGTTGTCCGACGCAGGACATAATCTTGCCGATGTGGGCGCCCTGGCGCTTTCACTTCTTGCATTCCGCTTATTAAAAGTAAAATCGAATGCGCATTTTACTTATGGATACAAAAAAACCTCTATTCTGGTTGCGTTGTTTAATGCTATGGTTTTGCTGGTTTCCATCGGAGCTATTTTGTATGAAGCGGCACACCGTTTTATCAATCCTGAAACAATACCGGGAAAAACAATTTCCATTGTTGCGGGTATCGGAATCGTTATCAATGCATTAACTGCATTATTATTTTTCCGGGATAAGGAAAAAGATATGAATATTAAAAGTGCCTATCTGCATTTAATGAGTGATGCAATCGTTTCACTCGGGATTGTAATCGGTGGAATTATCATTTTTTATACAAACTGGTACTGGATAGACAGTATATTAAGTATTGTGATTGCAATTGTAATATTATTCAGCACATGGCATTTGCTGAAAGGGAGTTTACGGTTGTCACTTGATGGTGTTCCTGAAAATATTCATATTGATGAGATTAAATTCGCAGCAATAAAAATAAAAGGTGTAAAAGATCTGCATCATATTCATGTCTGGGCGATCAGTACAACGGAAAATGCACTCACAGCACATTTGGTATTGGAGGATCATGTTACAACACTTGAAGAACAAAAAATTAAACATGAACTCAGACACGAGTTGGAACATAAAAATATTCATCATATCACATTGGAAACAGAAAGGGAAAATGAGGTATGTGAGATGGTGGAATGTTGAGGGGAGTCAGGAGTCAGGAATCAGGAGTCAGGAGTCAGGAGTCAAGAGTCAGGAGTCAAGAGTCAGGAATTGAATCTGAACATATTTATTATTATCTTCAAATAAAAATTCCGTATTCATTCATCAAATCAACTCTATGAAAAATATTCTCCTCTTTACAATTATTACTATTCAATCTGTCATTTGTTCCGCCCAGAGTTTTTCAATTGAGTGGACAAAACAATTAAGCGGTTCTTCAGAAGATATAATCTGGTCTGTAGTTTCTGATCATGACGGCAATATATATGGTATGGGTGATGGATCAGGAACAAATACATTTGCCGACACAACTTATACAACTTCATCCTATAACGCCTCTACTTTTAAACTTGATCCTTCTGGTGGACTCATCTGGTTACATGCAACCGATTGGGCAGAGAGTGGCAGCATAGCCGTGGATGGGAATAAAAAATGTTATAATGGAGGATGGTATGCAAATACATCAGCATCATTTCCACCCTTTACAATATTCAGGGGTTTGGCTGGATCAGGTAATTCATCATATTACGTCACACTTGATTCAAATGGCACTTATACATCAGCAGCAAATATTTTCAGCGGCAATTCCTTTGTTAATTCAATCGGACCTGTAGTCTGCAATCAGGCAGGTAATGTTGCATATATTGATAACCGTGAACAACTCATTGGATTTTCTTTTGTTCAAAACCATACACTTACAAAAAAAAATGCAGGCGGAACAACTTGGACAAAAGCATTTAATACAATCGAAGTCAATACTGAAGAAATTGATCAAAATAATAATTTGTATATCGATGGAAAATATACCAGTGCAATAACAATAAACGGGACAACATTAACAAATTCAGGCGGCACTGATTCTTATCTATGTAAATTAAATGGTAGCGGTACCTATCAATGGATAAAAAAAATCGGCGGGAATCAAACAGATTGGATAAAATCCATGAAATCGGATAATTCCGGTAACGTTTATATAACCGGAGGTTTTAATTCAGATTCGCTGGATTTCGATGGAATAAAATTATACGGTGAAGTTGGCGAATACAATACATTTGTAGCTAAAATCAATTCAGACGGTAATTACGTCTGGGTCATCAATCTTGATCAAAATGCATATCATTTTCCAATGCATTTATTTGTTGACTCAATTTCCAATAGTTTATTAATTACCGGTTATTTTACAGAAGATCTCTCTTTAGGACCCGATGAATTAATACTTACACCCGATAAAGATATATTTATTGCAAAAATTGATTTTGATGGAAATGTTTTGGGAGGTACGGCAATTACTTTTCCTAACGCACCAATAATTTATTCTTATAAAATACTCTCTCCCGGCATTTTGACATTATGCGGTTCATTCACTGGTACTGTATCCTTCGGTGATGAAACATTTGTTTCAGGCGGGGCTACAGATGGATTTCTAAGCAAGATTAACTATTGTGATGACCCGTTGATTTCTTTTGCAGACAGTGATGGCGATGGATTCGGAAATGCAGCAATTACATCCACATCCTGCAGCATGCCTTTGGGTTATGTTTTAAATTCAACCGATTGCAATGATGCAAATAATTTAATTTATCCGGGTGCACCGGAAATTTGTAATACAATAGACGATGATTGTGATGCAATGATTGATGAAGAAATAATCATTGCCATGATATCACCTTCCGGACCTACAACATTTTGCAAAGGAAGCAATGTAATTTTAAATGCAAATACCGGAGCAGGTTTTTCTTATCAATGGAAAAAGAACGGTATTAATATCGCCGGTGCAGCAGGAAATAATTATACTGCAACTAAAGCAGGAGATTATACTGTATTCATCACGATCCCCGGTGGTTGCAATGATTTATCTGAAATCACAAATGTGGTTGTAAATGCAACACCAACTGCATCGATAAATAACCTCGACGGAACAAATAATTTATGTGTGGATGCTAGTATTAAATTAAAAGCAAATGCGGGTGCCGGTTATTCTTATCAATGGTATAAAGGTGCAACACCTTTGGCCGGAGCCACCAATCAAATTTATTTTGCAACTACAACAGGAAATTACAAAGTAATGGTAACAACAGCTGCAGGCTGTTCAAAAATGTCGCCCGCACTTTCAATTATAAATGCATGCAAAGAAGGATTTGAATATGAAGTGAATAATTTTGAAGTGAATCCAAATCCGAATAACGGGAATTTCGAAATAAGCGCTTCTTTCTCAAATCAGGATCATGGTGTTTGTGAGATACAAATCAGAAATATTTTAGGTGAGATTATTTATTCAACGGAATTTTCATCAACACCGGAATTAAATACCTCAATTCAATTGAGTAAAACAATCCCACCGGGCATTTATTTAATTTCATTGAATTTAAATGGTAAATTTTTCACAAAGGAAATTATTATTGAAGACTAAAAAAATATTTGCAGGTTTAAAGTCGACCGTGTAATATTACAATATATAACTATTTTCACTTTGCGGCTTGGCGCCTTGGTGTGAAATTGCATTTTGCATTTACTTCATTTCAAATACTTCAATTTTATTATTTCTTTCTCCGTAAGCAATCTCCATTTACCACGTGGCAGATCTTTTTTGGTAAGCCCCGCATATAATGTGCGGTCCAACCGCATGACTTTATAACCGAGATGTTCGAATATTCTTCTTACAATTCTGTTTTTCCCGATATGAATGGATATACCCATAATTGCTTTATTTGTGCGATGCGCATAATCAATTCCGTCAACTACCGCCAAACCGTCTTCCAGTTCAATTCCGTTTTCAATTAATTGCAGGTCATGAGGTGTTAATGCTTTATCGAGTTCCACTTCATATAATTTTTGTGCACCATAACTCGGATGAGATAATTTTTGTGCGAGATCACCGTCATTGGTTAATAATAATAATCCCGTCGTATTTCTGTCTAAGCGGCCAACCGGATAAACACGTTCCTCGGTTGCGTGCTGCACAAGTTCAAGTACGGTACTTCTCCCGCGTTCATCATCGGCGGTTGTGATATAATCTTTCGGTTTATTCAATAATATATAAACGTAATTAACCGGTTGTACTAATTTATTCTTGAAATATACTTTATCACCTTCTTTCACACGGTAACCCATTTCCGTTACTACATCATTATTCACTTTTACATGGCCCTGTGCGATATAATCATCGCATTTTCTTCTTGCGGCAACTCCTGAATTGGCGAGATATTTATTCAGGCGCATTGTTTTTTCTCCTTTCGGTACGGGAGAATGTGCAGCTTTTTTTAAAGGCTCACGCTGCGGAACAGATTTTTCAAATTTCTTGCGTTCAATTTTTATTTCGGTATTGCTTTGAAATCTTTTTTTGCTGAAGGGCTTTGCTTCATTATGATTATCATCCTTAAAACTAATGCGCTTATTTTCCGGCCGATGAATTCTGTTATCGCGGGAATTTGATTTATCGGATGTATTGCGTGAAAAATTGCTGCGTTTTTTTTCAGGATCGAATTCTTTTTTGCGGCCTGATTTTTTTTCATCCCACTCCTGTGATTTCTTTTTAAAGAATTCTTCTTCAGAACGTTTTCTGAATTTACTTTCTCCGAAATTTCTTATGTCGTTCCTATCAGATTTCCGACTGTTGGCAGTGGACTGCCGACTGCCATCTTCCGGCTTTTCACTCCTGGATATCTTCCCCGTCTTCTTCGGTTGGTGGGTTTTCTTCTGAAAGCTGTTGTTCGTTTTTTTCATAATTATCTGTTTGGGCATCTTCACGACGCTCGTTGTCAAATCGCACCTGTGCATAGGCTTCTTCCTCCGAAACGGATTCCATGATATCGGAAGGTGCTCCTATCGAAATATCTTTTTGTTCGAACTCTTTCAGTTTTGGCAACTCTTCGAGGTTATTGATCCCGAAATAGTCCATAAAGTATTGTGTTGTGCCGTATAATAGCGGGCGTCCGGCTGTATCACTTCTCCCGTTGATCCGTATCAGGTCACGCTCCATCAGTTTCTGAATGGTATGATCACAGTTTACGCCGCGGATCTGTTCGATTTCCACCTTCGTGACCGGTTGTGAATAGGCAATTATTGAAAGACATTCGAGTGCTGCAATGCTTAGTTTGCGCTTTGCCCGGTGTTGCAATAAGGTTGAAATGGGTTTGTGGTAATAGGGTTTGCTCAGAAACTGATAACCGCCTCCCGTTTTTACGATCTCGAAAACAAAATCATCACTTTCATATTTTAGAAGCAAAGCATCCACATGTTCCTGGATGGCTTCAAGGCTCACCTCCTCACCCGAATAAGTAAAGAGAACAGTTTGCAATTCAGCGATCGTGATCGGTTGTTCCGAGCTGAAAATGAGGGCTTCGATTAATTTCTGAAGGTTGTTCATCACAGCACAAAAGTAAGAAAATAAAGGCTTTTAAATGATCGGGGCAGGAATTTTGTTTACACGAAATCCACCATCCATCGTAATTTAGCATCCGGATTTATGAAAAGAATACAGCTTTTTTTCCTTCTTATTTTTTTGGCAGGATTCCAATTTTCCCTCCTCGCACAATTTCAATTTCAGGATCTGAATTTACAGGAAGCAGTAAATAAATCTGCAGCAGAAAACAAACCGGTTTTTTTAATGATGTATCAGTCCACCTGCGGACATTGCGAAAAAATGCTGAAAGAGGTAATGCCAGATTCGGCAATTACAAATTTTTACAATGCCCATTTTATTTGTATAAAAGCAGAAATGCTCACCGATCCCGATGCACAAAAATTAGTAAAGCATTTTTATGTTCAGTCATTCCCGACCTATGCGATCATCGATAAAAATGCGGAGACAATTTTTCAATATGTGGGTGAATTTAAAGCTGCTGATTTTGTGCATATGGGTGAACTTGCATTACAGCCCGAACAGCAACTGCCGAATTTGAAATCAAAATTTCTTTCAAACACATCCGATTCGGTTGCATGTTATAATTATCTGGTCGGGTTAAGCCGCGGGCGATTGGCAACACAACCTGTTGTAAATATGTATTTCAGCGCAATTAAAGAACATTTCGAATATTCGGCATATAACTGGAAAATACTGAGCATGGCTGTGAGTGATATGGAATCTGAGGCGTTTCAATTTATGAGTATGCACCGAAAAGAATTCGCTGAAATCGCAACTCAGAAAAAAGTGGAGAGGAAATTATTTCTCACGGCAGCATATAATTTACAAATCACGGCAAGTGCAAACGATACGATTGCATTCAACAAGATAAAAAAATTGTCTCTTGATCTTGGATTGACACAGGTGGATTCAATGGTATTTATTTCAGGTTTGAATCTCGCAGAAAAAAATAAACAATGGCCGCAATATATTTCAATTGCAGTAAGCGGTGGAGAAAAATATGTTTGGGGAGATGCAACATTATTGCGCAGAATGAGTGAAACAATTTATCAAAACACTAATGATAAACCGCAATTACAAAAAGCAGCGAATTTCGCAGTGCGCTCCGCAGAATTAAAACCCGATTATTTCAGCAATTTATCCGCTGCTAAAATCTACCTGAAAATCGGATATAAAGATTTCGCAAAAAAATATGCGAATACAGCAATTGATCTCGGTTCAAAAAATAATATAAATGTGAGTGAAGCGAATTTGGTATTGAGCCAGTGTGGGGAGTAGATATCCCTCGTAGTAGATATCCCACTTCTACTTTTAGCTTTGGTTGGTGAAGACACCAATCGATAAACCTATTTATCAGAAGCCAATATTATCCTGAGCCAATGTCAAGATTGAATTTCGTACTATATTTCTTATTTCGGTAGCGAATGAGTGCATCTATGCTTATTGAATAATTACCATTTGGCTATTTTCAAATCGATCATCTGCAATCAAAAAGTAACAACCAGGCGCTGTATTTAAAAAATCAATTGAAATTGTATTATTCAAGTAGATATTTTTTTTACAAACAACTCTCCCCCTTAAATCAATAAGCTTAAGTTCTGTTTGGATTGGTGCTCCATTATATTCCAATTTAAATTCACCCTTATTTATGGTGGGATATACTCTAAATTTTACCGGTGGTTTAAGTGGATTTGAAATATTCGTATTTAAAAAACATTCAGAATCTGTTCCGGTTAATTGGTTATCGTTTTCAAAATAACAAATAAGGTCATATTGCCATGTTGCCAACCAATCAAGCTGATAAAAACCACGGATGCTGCCAATGCCCTCAATCCAAATATCATAATGACTATAATCATCTGAATGTAAATAATAGTGGTTGCGTAAATCTCCTTCTAAATTGACCGGCTCCAAAATAACTGTATCGAGAATAAATTTAAATGTACCTGAAAGTGCATCCATATAATTAATGGTAACCGTATCTCCGATCGCCATTGAAAAATCGTACATAAGCTTTGAAGCAGTATCTTCTTTCTGAATTAGAAAAACCTTTTTATTTGTTTCGTATAATCCACCCCAGTAATTTGCAGTTTCCGGATTATAAAATGATTCAACTGGCGAAATGAAGTTAAAAGCATCACCTATATTATTTGATTTTAATTTATTGCAATAATGATCATTTATGATCGTATCTCCGTCAAGAGCAAAAAAATGTGTATAGTAAGTTTCAAAAGGAGGTGTAAAATTATAATCCGTGCGCTTAATACTCCAAACAGCCGAATCCTTTTGCAGCGGAAAATAAACTTGTCCAATGACGGGAAGGGTACCGAACAACAAAATTACTATGCCGGTTATTTTCATGCACATTAAAATTAATCTAAATCCTGGTAAAGAAAAACCCCAGGAATACAAGGTTTCAATTATTTAGTTAACACCAATTGAGACATGAACCGATAAAACGCTATTGGTTGGTGTCTCCATCAACCACATCTTAATTCCCCTGTAACGCAGCAGCACCACTCACAATTTCTGTTAATTCAGTTGTGATGGCAGCCTGGCGTGCACGGTTGTAGGAAATTTTGAGATCTTTCAATAATTCATTTGCATTATCCGATGCTTTATCCATCGCAGTCATACGTGCACCGTGTTCTGATGCATTGCTGTCGAGGATATACCGGAAGAAAGTTGTATTTAAAATTTTCGGAACCAACTCTTCGATCATTTGTTCCTTTTCAGGATCGTAGATATAATCGGCTTTTGCTTTCTTTGCGGCACCTTTTGTATTCGTTTTTGTAATCGGCAGGAATTGTTCGGTTTCAAGAATTTGTGTTGCCGCATTTTTGAATTTATTATACACAACCATTACTTCATCAAAATCTCTCTTCAAAAACCCTTCTTTAATATATTCTGTTGCACGCGATACATTTTCAAATTTCACATTGTGAAATAAATTCATGAAATCCGTATTGTGCTTATACCCGGTGCGCTTTAAAACATCATATGCCTTTTTACCGACAAACATGATCTGAATATTTGCGGCAGGTAATTGATTGTATTTTTCCGCAATTAATAATTTAACGGCTTTGATCACATTGGCATTAAAAGCGCCGGCCAATCCTTTATCTGAAGTAATTGCAACAATTAAAACATTTTTTACAGGACGTTCTTTTGCAAATTCAATTTTCACATCACCACCCGCAGCATCTGCAATATTGCTGAGCAATTCTCCCATTTTCAACGCATAGGGCCGCATTTGCAAAATTGCATCCTGTGCACGGCGCAGCTTTGCAGCCGATACCATTTTCATCGCCTTGGTGATCTGCTGTGTGCTGATCACCGAAGCAATTCTTGTGCGGACTTCCTTTAATTTACCTGCCATTGAGGTGATTTATTATTTGTTGTTTACGATCAGTGTGTTTTAATTTTAATCTTTTGTTTCCGATATCTAGTATCTAGTAGCTAGCAACTTCTCACTGCTTATACTGCTTGCTCATATCCGAAGCAACTTTCTCAAGCACAGATGTAATTTCATCATTAAACTGACCTGCTTTTAATGCATCAAGAGTCTGTTTATGATTTAATTCGAGATAAGTTAAATAAGCATCTTCGAATAATTTCACCTTTTCAACCGGAATATCACCCAGCACACCTTTTGTTCCGAGATAAATAATTGCAATTTGTTTTTCAACCGCCATCGGAGAATATTGTTTTTGTTTCAATATTTCCACGTTGCGTTTTCCTTTATTCAATACGGCCATTGTTGCAGCATCCAGATCGGATCCGAATTTTGAGAATGCCTCAAGTTCGCGGTATTGTGCCTGATCCAGTTTTAATGTACCCGCAACTTTTTTCATTGATTTGATCTGTGCATTTCCACCCACGCGGCTCACAGAAATACCCACGTTGATCGCAGGCCTTACACCCGAGTTAAATAAATTCGACTCGAGGAATATCTGTCCGTCGGTAATGGAAATTACGTTTGTAGGAATATATGCAGAAACGTCGCCCGCCTGTGTTTCAATAATCGGCAATGCAGTTAATGAACCACCACCTTTTACAAGTGGCCTGAGTGTTTCAGGAAGATCATTCATTTGCGCCGCAATTGTATCGTTGTTGATGATTTTAGCGGCACGCTCCAATAAACGGGAGTGGAGATAAAATACATCACCCGGATATGCTTCACGTCCCGGGGGGCGGCGAAGTAATAATGAAACTTCACGATAAGAAACCGCTTGTTTAGAAAGATCATCATACACAATTAAAGCAGGGCGTCCTGTATCGCGGAAAAATTCGCCGATCGCTGCGCCGGCAAACGGAGAATAAAATTGTAATGGTGCAGGATCAGAAGCTGATGCTGCAACGATAATTGTATAATCCATCGCACCGTAATGCTGCAATGTGTTTGCTACCTGTGCAACCGTTGAATTTTTTTGTCCGCACGCAACATAAATACAATACACCGGTTTTCCCGCTTCATAAAACTCACGCTGATTAATAATTGTATCAATTGCAATTGCTGTTTTTCCCGTCTGGCGGTCGCCGATAATTAATTCACGCTGACCACGGCCGATCGGAATCATTGCATCAATTGGTTTCAAACCTGTTTGCAATGGTTCGTTTACCGGCTGACGATAAATTACCCCCGGTGCTTTTCTTTCGAGCGGCATTTCATATAATTCACCTGTTAATGGTCCTTTTCCGTCAATCGGTTCACCTAATGCATTTACAACACGGCCGAGCATTCCTTCGCCGACTTTAATCGAAGCGATTTTTCCGGTGCGGCGCACAGTATCACCTTCTTTGATTTCATCTGAAGAACCCATCAATACCACACCCACATTATCTTCTTCAAGGTTTAATACGATTGCACGTACACCGTTTTCAAACGTAACAAGCTCTCCGGATTTTGCATTATTCAATCCATAAATACGGGCAATTCCATCACCCACCTGCAATACGGTACCAACTTCTTCGAGTTCGGAAGATGTTTTGAAATTACTCAGCTGCTGGCGGAGAATTGCGCTTATTTCATCTGGTTTTACTTCTACCATTGTTTTGAATTTAGTATCGGGTATTTAGTAACAAGTATCTGGTATCTAGTATCTAGTATCTAGTATCTAGTATTTGACGCTTGTACTTTTATCCGGTTATTAATTAATCTATTTTTTTATCAAATCGTTTTTGTCCTGACTCCTGATTCTTGGCTCATGCTTCCAGCTTAAAACTTCCTCACATAATCATTGTTATCGAATTCATCTTTCATCATTGCCAATCCTCTCGAAATACTGTTGTCAATTAACTTATCTTCCCATTGTAAAACATACCCGCCGATAAGTGATTCATCAATTGCGGTTGTTAATTCAATGAATTGCAAACCCGCAGTTGATTTTAATTTATCAATTAATGTATTTTGCATTTCCGGTGAGATTTGCTGAGCAGTTGTAATTTTCACCGGTGTGATATGCTTGTATAAATTATATTGATTGATAAATTCATCAATAATTTCAGGGAGATAGGATTCGCGGTTTTTGCGCATCAGGATGCCGATAAAATTCTCAGTCATTTCAGAAATGCTTGTGTGAAAAGCTTTCAGCACCACTTCCATTTTTTTATCCCCATTTACAATCGGGCTTTTCAGCATTAAATAAAAATCGCGGTTCGAATCAACTGCATTGTTGAGTAAGCGCATATCATTTAATACCTGATCAACCTTGTTTTGCTCAATGGCTAAATCAAGAATTGATTTTGCGTATCGCGATGCTAATTTTGTTGCTGACATATTTTTAGAGTCAGGAGTCAGGACTCAAGAGTCAGGATTGGAAACTATGATTTAGTCTTGGCTCCTGATTCTTGATTCTTGACTCTGATTAATTCACTTTAATTTCGTCCACTAATTTTTTAATATAATTTTCCTGATCGGATTTATTATCGAGTTCGCGGCGCAATACTTTTTCACTCACATCCAGCACCATTGTTCCGACCTGATTTTTAATTTCGATCAAGGCTGCCATTTTCTGATTATTGATGGCATTTTTCGCTTCATCCACGATCCTGTTATATTCGGTATTTGCTTTTTCTCTTGCTTCCGCAATTAATTGTTCTTTTGCCTCTTTCGCTTCACGCAACATACGGCTTCTTTCTTCACGGGCCTCATTCAGAATTTTCTCATTATCCGATTTCATATTCGCCATTTCTTCACGTGCTTTCTGTGCCTGGTTTAAAGCATCAGAAATTCCTTCTTCCCGTTTTGCCAATGCATTTTTAATGGGGCCGAAAGCATATTTATTCAGCACCCATAATACGATCAGAAAAACAAATACGGTCCAGATAAATAAACCCGGATCCGGTGTGATGATATCAAATGAGCCAAGCAGGATCATAATTCTGTTTTATGTTTAATTAGTATTCTGTTTTAAATTAAAATTCCGGCAACAACCAACCGTTGTCACCGGAATTTTTTCTCATCCCTGTAAAAGGGCAATAACCACTGCGAAGAGTGCAACCCCTTCAACAAGCGCTGCAGCTACGATCATGTTGGTTCTGATATCTCCCAACATTTCCGGCTGACGAGCCATTGACTCAAGTGCTGAGCCACCGATACGGCCTACACCGATACCGGCACCAATTGCTGCCAAACCTGCACCGATCGCGGCGATACCTTTCACACCGCCTTCAGCTGCCTGCATAATAGTTAATAAATCCATGTTACTGTTTTTTATATTGATTAAAATAAATACTTAATGTCCTTCGGCATGCTCAGCATGTGCATGATGATCTTCCTGTGCCAGTGCAATAAATAATGCGCTCAGCATGGTGAAAATAAATGCCTGCAATGCCGCTACCAGTAATTCCAGAAAACTCATAAATAATGCAAACGGAACGGCAACAAGTGAACTGCCCAATCCGCCACCCAAACTTTCGCCTGCTTTTCCAAAAATGAAAATCAACCCGATCAAACTGATGATGATAATATGGCCTGCCGTGATATTCGCAAAAAGACGAATCATCAATGCAACGGGTTTAATAAAAATGCCAGCTAATTCGATCGGCACCAAAATGATTTTTACCCAACCCGGAACACCCGGCGGATTAAAAATATGTCCCCAATAATATTTATTAGCATGAAGATTTGTAAGCAGGAAAGTCATTAATGCCAATGCTGCCGTAACTGCAATATTTCCTGTAAGATTCGGATTCGAAATGAGCGGAATCAAGCCGAGCAGATTCGAAATCCAGATAAAGAAAAATATGGTAAGCATATATGGCAAATACCGGTCGGTTTTATTTCCCAGGTTCGGTTTTACCACTTCATCACGCACAAAAAGGATCAGCGGCTCCATAAAACTTTGCAGTCCCTTCGGCGCCCGGTCTTCGCGGCGTTTATATGCTTTTGCGACAGATGTAAAAATCAAAATCATGATGAGGGCAACGATCAGCAATGTTGCCACATTTTTTGTAATGGAAAGGTCGAGAACATAAGCTCCATCAGCATGCACAATTTTACCGCTTTCGTTGTAATAAAATCCATTATAACCTAATTCTTCACCAGTTGAAGTTTTAAGATGACCATCAATCGGAGGATATACGGTTACACCCTTTTGTCCTTCTTCCAAATGCATTTCATGGATCTTATTACTCATGAAAACATGAAGTCCATCATGAATCAAAATGCAAGGCAGTGGAATAGAAAACCCTTTTACAATATGCCATTCATGTGAGTCTGCAACGTGGTGCATGGCAAACTCTTTCGCATCATATGCACCGCCTTCCTCAGCAGCAAATGATGATGTTCCAATCATTAAACTTAAACCCAGTAAAATCGGTGATATTAATTTCTTAGTCAGATGCACGATGCTGGTGTATTTTGAAATTCGGCGCAAAGGTATGACCGGAATGGCATAAATAAAAGATATGTCGGAAAAATAATCCCTAAAAAGCCTTTCAATAATAAGATATTTGCAGAATGCTGCGCTTCATCACAATTGCTTCTGTTGTTTTGATGATTTCCTGCGGGCAAAAATCAAATCAAACCCCGGATCAGAACCCCGAAACGGTGGTAATTTCTGAAAAAGTAAAACAGAAAAGCATATCACCGGTGGAGCAGGAAATGCTGGATGCCGGGCTTGTGGATCTGGAGTCGGCAGTTCCGGGGGTTTTTGTGGACCTGAAATATTCCGGAACGGACAATTTTCTGCATGCGGATGTTTACGGCGATCTCAAAAATGCCTATGCTCAAAAGGATGTTGCCGACAAATTGAGAAAAGCTTTTGCATTGCTCAATGCACGTGACAGCAATATGCGTTTCCTGATCTATGATGCGGCCAGGCCATTAAGTGTGCAGAAAAAAATGTGGGATATCGTAAACGTGCCGGGAGGTGAAAAAACCAAATATGTTTCAAATCCTGCCCAGCATTCGGTGCATAATTATGGTGCGGCGCTCGATATTACCTTATGCGACCGGCAGGGAAATCCGGTTGACATGGGTACAACCTTCGATTTTTTTGGCGAGCTGGCGCAACCACAACTGGAAGCGCATTTTTTAATTGAGGGTAAATTAACAACCCAGCAAATAGCTAACAGGAAACTTTTGAGAACTGTAATGCAGCAAGCCGGTTTCCGGCAGCTGCCCACCGAGTGGTGGCATTATAATTCATGTTCGAGGGAAACTGCGAAATCGAAATATAAAATAATTGAGTAGATCAGATCTTAAACCGCAAAAATCCAAAAGCAACTGAAACATTTGGCCTTGCTTCACCAAACCATGTGAGGATATCTCGTGATGCGATCCCAGCTTCCCAGATATCGAAATCGAATGTGAGTCCTGCCGGAATATTGGTTGCATAACCGCCTCCTGATGTGAGCCCGATACTCGGTTTTAAAATACCCAGGATTTTTACCTGACCTCCGATTCCGAAAAGCGGTGATGTATAAGCACCTGCAACGTCATTCATCGGGAATACACCATCAACACCCACGTCGATGAAATCTCCAAGTTTTAAGGATGCGCCAATTCTGAAATTCGTAGGCAGGGTTTCGGTAAAAGAAGATAGGCCCGAATAGGCAACAATATTTTCATCAGTCAATATCTGATCAATGATCTGAATCGGATCGGTTGATGTAACGCCGCTGAAACGCAATGTATCCAAAACATAATCGTTCAACTGCAGCAAATTGGCTGTATAATTCACTTTGCCGATATCTGTTACTGCAGCACCCAGCGTAAGTGTTTCACCTATTTTAATACTTGATCCGAAATCAAAACCCCATCCGGTTCCAACGGGCTGCAACGAATTTGAAGTAAGCGGGTTTGTTTCACTTGTTGTAAGCTCAAGAATATCCAGGCCGAGCGCACTGATACCGGTAATGGTTCCGTTTTCGGCGAGAAAATTCAGATAGGCATGGCTCATAATATATTTAATTCCGATGCCGCCATATAATCCGAATTTATCTGTGCTGAGTAATTCAGTACCGTATGCGAAGTTGATTTCACTTTTTGCATTAAATGAAATATCGGTGCCGTCGAATAAATCGGAAAGACTGAGCGGCTCATACGCAACCGCATAGATTTCATCTGCCGTTACAATTACAGTGTCGAAATATTCCTCATAATTATATCCTTCAAAAATAATTTGAGGCGCCTGGCCTCCAAATGTGCTGTGATAATTTGCATTTGCCGTATAACTGAATGCGATGGTGCCGAATTTCGGGATTTTAAAACTTAATCCGAGCGGCATGACATTCAGATTAAAGGCCATTCCGTTTTCAACAAAAGCATTTGCAATTGTTTCGGCTTCCGCCTGTGTAATTGTATCGTCGTTATTAAAAACAATTGCACGCACGTCATCGCGAAGCAATGCATCCGAATAAAATGAATATCCTAATTCCGCAATTCCGAGTGTGATTCCAAATTCAGTATCAAAACCAAGGTTTGCCGGATTGATACCGATTGCCTGATAATCCGTTACAAATGTTGTTGCTGTTCCTCCGCGGCCGGTGGCACTGAATGCGGATTCTTCAATCTGCGCATTAAGAGCAGTTGCGCTAAAACCAGATATCAGAATGAAACAATAAAGGACTCTGCGCATACATCAAATTATTTTTCCAAAGTTATCAAATTAAACTTTGAGACAAATATATTCTGCACATCGCAGTTCTGCAGGTGACAACAATTTGAAACAGTTTGAAAAAAGAATTAGATTCGTTTGGAAATAGGAGCCAGTATCAAGTATCAAGTATCAAGTATCAAGTATCAAGTATCAAGTATTGAGTATTGAGTATTGAGATGAGGGAACTGTCGAATAAATTTTAATCATACAAAACAATCATATGAAATCAATTCAAAAATTATTGCTGATAATATTATTTTTTGTGCCGGCAATTATGTTTGGGCAAAAAGAATTTACCGTTACAGAAGGAACATCAACCATCAGCCTTGGCGAACGCACCGGGTATAGTATAATGATTGAAGGCATGAGTGAAAAAGAAATTGTAAAAGCGTTGCGCAGCTGGATCGATACAAAGCAAAAGAAACCGCAGTTTGAGGAAACGGGGAAGCACGAATTCATGATAAATAATCTTGTGCTTCCGCAAATGTCGGCGGCTCCGGTTACTGCGTATTTTTTATTTGAAGAATCAAAAACGGGAGTGAAAGTTTCCGGATTTTTTAATGCGGACGGAATTTTCCTTTCTGCAGCAACCAATCCGGGTAAATATCAGGAGGCCGCCGCATTTATGCGCAAATTCGGATTGCACACCGAGAAATTAAAAATTGCCGAATCGCTGGCGGTTGCTCAAAAAGACCTTGAGAAAAAACAGGCAGATCAGAAGGACCTTGAAAAAGAAAAAGAACAATTAAATAATTCGATAGAGGAATGCAATGCGGCAATTGAAAAAGCGAAAGCCGGTTTGGATCAAAATGCAAAAAATCAGGAAGCGAAAAAAAATGAAATTGCCACACAGCAAAATACAATTGACATGATCGGCACTGAACTAAAAAAGTATGGCGACGATTAAAATGTTTTTCTCCGGAACCGAAACCTTATTTAAGTTTGCCGCTTAAATAAAATCAAAAACTGGATCGCAGGCTGCAGATGGGATTGTTTACTAAAGAAAAAAGATCGGTACTTGTAAAGGAAGAGATCATTGAAGTAGGTGAACGGAAATTCACTGTGTTTATTTATCTCGAAAACAGATATGACTGCCGTGCAAGTATCGGCCAAAAAGGAATTTATATCCGTCTTTCAAAATACATGACGGAAGCCGAACGACTGCAACAGCAAATCGAACTGACAGACTGGGCAAAAGGATATATCGCAAAACATCAGCTGCACAAAAAAACACCTCTTTACCGGCAATATCACGACGGAGATACAATTAAAGTAATGGGGAAGGAATTTTTAATTCGCATTAAATCCACGCCACATAAAAATTCAAGCAGCGGTGAATTAAAAAATGAAGTGTTGTTTCTTACAATTTCGGAAGGAATGAGCAGCCGCCAGGAACAAAAACATAAAACATACCTGGTAAGCAAATTAATCGGCAATCATTTCCAGCCGGTTATTGCACAACGTGTTGCCGAATTAAATGAAATACATTTTAAAAAGCCTATAAAAAAACTCAGCATCCGTGATAATATTTCCAATTGGGGCTCCTGCAGTCACGATGGAAATATTACGATATCTGCCCGCTTATTATTTGCGCCGCCTGAAGTAATTGATTATATTTTAATTCATGAACTCGCACATCTTGTTGAATTAAATCATTCGCATCGTTTCTGGAAACAGGTTGAGAAAGCAATGCCCGGATATGAATTAGCGGAAGAATGGCTGCGAAAGCATGGAGATCAATGTGTGTTTTGAAATTTTATTTTAGCAATCCTACTTCTTGTTTCTATCGCAACAGAAGTGTAATTGCTACTGATCTCCCTTTACTTTCAATTTTTTCTTCACTCTCCCCTTCTCCATTATTTTTTGCTGAATTAATTTTCCATTCATTGAATACACATTCACCGTTCCGGTCCCGTCTTTAAAATCCCCTATTACCATTGCATTGCCATCCTGGTCGAATGAAGATAAAATATTCCAAAGTTTCCCTTCCCTGTATTCAATTTGCTGGCGCAATTGCCCATTGCTGTAATAGAAATAGGTATAACCGTCGAGCGTATTTTTTTTGTACCCTGCTTTTGTGCTGAGTTGCCCGCCGGGATAATAACTGTATTTATTTGTGATGCCGCATTCCCGTTCACCTAATTCGCAATACCGTTCGTTTTGTAAAATCCCGGCCAGATCAAATTCTTTTTGCCAGCCGTCTAAATTTGGTTTTCCATTTACAATTTTATAGCGGTATAAATACCAGTTTTTTCTGCTGTTAAAAAATTCAACTGCCAAAATCGAATCACCATTTTCGATTTGCAAAACTGTTTTTTCATATTTCTGATAAACCGTATCGCCACCGGAAATATAAAAATCGATTACTCTTAATTTACCGTTTGCAAGCTTGAACTGATGATTTTGTGCTGAACCGGTACATGCATAAAAAAGAAAAAAGAAAAGTACCGGCAGATTCCAATTTCCCATAATTATTTTTTTGCCGGAATTAAAATTTAGGGCAGGGGATTTTTCTTGGTTTCTCCGGAAGCGGGGCAATATATGTAAGCGAAATTTCGGGGCCGCCATTATTTTTACTTGCAGCTGTGAGAGAAGAAATATTCACGTCATAACTGAATCCCGCACTGAACTGACCATAATCCACTCTTGCTAAAATAACCGTCGCATCCGACTGATAGGTTGCTTCCACATCTTTCACGATACGCTGCCATATGCCAAATGAAATTGCAGTTGAGCTGTATTGCATTCCGTCTAAATAAAATTTCAGATTTAATCCCGCGACATGCTCAACATACGGGCCCTGGAAATTGCCGCAATATCCGCCGACGAGTGAAGTCATTTTTCCAACCGGTTTTTGAAATCCGAACTGCGCCGATTGACGCATATATAATTTATCTTCTGATGCACCGATCGACTGATCCGGTTCGTTCACATGAAAAACGGATCCGCCGATATACATACTGAACCTGTCTTCCCTGGGAACAAGATAATACACAAGCCCGGCAGATAAATCAATAAAGCTGCGATTGTCGAATGCAATTGCTTCACCGGTTCCGATTGTCGGATCATAATTCACACCGTTGTATTGATTTGCAAATGTCATGGCGAGATAATTCACACTTTTCTGCGCATATCCTCCCTGAAATCCCGCAGATAAATAACTGCGGTGAAACTGATTACCGAGCATTTTAATATAGGCGTAGGAAATATTTACTTCAGTACTTGAAAAATCGGTACTGCCTGCCCTGTCGTTAAATGCACTTAATCCAAGTCCCATTAAATCGTTTTTCAGAAAACTCGATCCGAAATTCATGTCTACGGAAGCGGCAAATGTGTTAAACGGTGCAAATGAATTCCATTGATTTCTGTAATTCAGAATACCGCGGAGATTGCCATTGAAGGCACCTGTTAATGCAGGATTCAAATTCAATGGCGCTGCATAGAATTGGGAAAAATGTATGTCCTGTGCGTGTGTGTTAGCAAAAAACAGACATGAAAATAGCAGAGTGAAAAACCTCCTCATGAACGGATTCCAGTTGATTTGAATGCTTAAAGTTCCGTTTTTAACAGGAATAATCAAAATCACCTCGTGCGCTGGAAGCCTGCTCAAGCCGCAATTAGTGGTAACTTTACCGGCAGAATGGCTGCAGAAAAAACAGAAATACGTGCATTAACACTGGATGAACTGACGGGGCTGATAGAATTGTCGGGAGAAAAAAAATTCAGGGCAAAACAAATTTATGAATGGCTCTGGAAAAAGCAGGCCGGCAGTTTTGAGGAAATGAGCAATTTACCAAAAGAACTCAGGTTACAGCTTGAAAAACAATTCGCAATTCATCCTGTACGCATTGATCTGATGCAAAAAAGCAGTGACGGTACAATTAAATGCAGGTTTTTATTATTTGATGGCGAATTGGTTGAAGGCGTTTTAATTCCTGCCGAAAACCGCATGACCGCCTGTATATCAAGTCAGGTGGGATGCAATCTGGGATGTAAATTTTGTGCAACGGGATATATGCGCACAAAAAGAAATCTCACACAATATGAAATATTCGATCAGGTTGTATTATTAAATAAAATTGCACTTGAACATTTTGAGTTGCCGCTGAGCAATATTGTTTTTATGGGTATGGGCGAACCGCTGCTCAATTATAAAAATGTGCTGGATGGAATTGAAAAGATCACTTCGGAAGAAGGCCTGCATATGAGCGCAAAAAGAATTACGGTTTCAACTGCAGGCATTGCAAAAATGATACGGAAGCTGGGAGATGATCAGGTGAAATTCAATCTTGCACTATCGCTGCATGCAGCGGATGATAAAAAAAGAAGTGCGCTCATGCCGATCAATGATTCCAATACCCTCGACGATCTTGTGAGTGCATTAAATTATTTTTACGATAAAACGGAAAACCGGATCACCTTCGAATATATTTTATTCGATGGCCTGAATGAAAGCATGGAAGATGCAAAAAATCTTATAAAATTATGCAGACGTGTTCCGGCAAAAATCAATATTATAGAATACAACACGATCCGCGAAGCGCAGTATAAAAAATCGGATGAAAATCACCGTGAACAATTTATCCGTTACCTCGACGAACATGGAGTGGTGGCGAAGGTGCGCAGAAGCCGCGGAAAAGATATTGATGCCGCCTGCGGCCAGCTCGCAAATAAATAAGGTATGAAAAAAATTATTTCTGTCTGCCTGCTGTTGACCATTTGCATTTTTACAAATGCATGCAAAAAAGAATACAGGTGTAATTGCCTGCAGGATGTGATGGGAATTGACACCACTTTTACACTTACAGGCGAAGGAAGCGATCCGGAAAAAACATGCAACGCATTTGATTCGGAAGAAACTACTTTTGGTATTACAAAAACTGTTGACTGCGAACCATATTAAAATCTCTGCATGCAGCCAAAACAATTTCTTTTTCATGCGATCCGGATTCTCGCCGGATTGGTATTTATTCTGTCGGCTTTATTTAAATTTCTTTCCGTCGACCTGTTTGAATTATATATTTTCGGACAACATATTTTCAATTTTAATTTCTCGGCAGTTCTTGCAAGGTTGATCATTTGCACCGAATTTTTTATCGGGGTTATGCTGCTCACCGGTTTGTATTTCAAAATAATTTACCGTATCACGATTTTGCTGCTGATTGTATTTTCCGTTTTTTTAATTTTTCAGATCATACAGGGAAATACAAGTGAAAATTGTCATTGCTTCGGTGAACTGATCAAACTCACACCGCTTGAATCGTTCGTAAAAAATATTGTGCTGATCTTATTATTATTCTGCATCAGGAAATACAAACAGGTAGATGTCAGGTACGGAAAAAATATCCTGTTGCTGCTTTTCATCCTTTCATTTGTAATTCCGGTTGTGATTTCCGCTCCTGATTTTATTTTTCAGTTCAACAGGGAAAAACCTGATTTCGAAAAAACATCTGCAACCATTGCAGCAAATTCCGAATTGGTTGATGCAGGTATTACAAGCGGAAAAAAAATGGTGTGTTTTTTCAGCCTCAGTTGTCATTATTGCGAAATGGCTTCGGCTAAAATTTCGATCATTGCCGAAAATCATGATCTGGAAGATCAAACACTTTATGTTTTTGCCGGCAATCAGAACGAATTGGCCGGGTTTACACAAAATGGTGGTTCAGCAGGTTTTCATTCACTTTTCCTGGATATGAGGACCTTTTTCAGCATTGCAGGACCCATTGTTCCTTCGATCTTTCTTCTGGACAACGGTAAGGTGTACAGACAGTATAATTATCGCGATATCGATGAAAACGAGATTTCCGGCTTCCTTGCTAAATAATTTTATATGTAGGGCCTAAAGCATTGTATTATAAACCATTCGGTCCGATAAAGCACTCAAAGTGGCGATCAAATTCACTCCGGTTTTTGGAAATCTACGCTGATTGTCTTTATTTCGGGCCCGTAAACACTTTTAATTGAAACTCAAAAACTTAAAAATGAAGAAAATTTCAATCCTCACTTTAACAGTTGCCTTGGCAATGTTTGTTACATCATGTTCTAAAGAAAAGACATGTTCTTGCGATTCATCTGTTGGTGGCGTAAGCATCGGAACAACAGAAGTTACTATTCAGGATGGTGACTGTTCAGATATGAATTCTTCTGTTACTTCAGGAGGTATTACATCTGAAACAACATGCACAGAATTGTAATCATCTAAATGTTATTTTAAAGGAGGTAAATTCATTACCTCCTTTTTTATTTCCTTCTCCTTGCCAAAAAAATATTATAAAACATTTCTGCGGATACTTGCCGGCCTGGTATTTATCGCTTCAGCAGTTTTAAAATTCATTTCAATAAATGGATTTGAGATCTATGTCTATTCATTAAATATGATGAGTATGGATCTCAGTTTTGTTTTTGCAAGAGTTTTGATCGGCACCGAATTTCTCATCGGTCTGTTTTTAATTACGGGGATTCAATTTCGTATAACATGGCTTTTTTCATTTTGTCTGCTGACGGTGTTTTCAGTTTTTCTCGTCGTGCAGATCTTCCAGAATAATTCCGGTAATTGTTTTTGTTTTGGCGATGCAATTGCATTAAGCCCCGGTGAATCGCTTATTAAAAATATTGTATTGCTCATTATTTTACTGATTATCAGAAAAGGCAAATCAACCGTTTTTAAATATCACAAACCTGCAGCAGTAGTTTTACTTATCGCATGCATTGCTACACCGTTTTTTTTATCTCCTCCTGATTTTTTAATCCAGGATCAGTTTACGGTTTATGATACATTTAACGGCGATGCAGTATCTGCGGAAATACAGCGGGATATATATCAGCCGCTGAATATTACGGAAGGAAAAAAAATTGTCTGCTTCTTCAGTATGAAGTGTCAGTTTTGCAGAATGACCGGTTCGAAGATCACGACAATTTCAGAAAAAATGGATCTTGAAAATAATATTGCTTACGTATTTTTCGGCAATCCTGCCGGCATGCCCGAATTTTGGGAAGAGAGCCATTCTCAAAAATTTAATTATTTATTTGTTCCGATCGAAGATTTCTTTAAAGCAAGCGGTAAAAATTTGCCTGCTGTTTATTTTGTGGAAGATGGTGTTGTAAAAGAAAAATACGGTTATCGCACATTGGAAGAAAAAAATGTCCGTGCATTTTTCGGCAAATAAAAAGCCCCTCACTTTCGCGAGAGGCCTATTTTATTTTTGATGTAAATTATTCAACACTTTCTGCAACAACTTCCTTCACTTCAGGCACCATTCTTTTTAATAAACCTTCAATTCCGGATTTTAATGTTACTGTTGATGAAGGACATCCGCTGCATGAACCCTGCAACATCAATGTTACAATGCCGCTGTCAAATGATTTGAACTGAATTGCACCGCCGTCCATTTCAACTGCAGGTTTCACATATTGATCGAGCATTTGTTTTATTTTGGCAATTACTGCATCACCGTCGAATTCGCCACCGAGATTTTCAACCTCAGGAATATCTCCCACAATCACTTTCCCTTCACTCACATGATTTTTGATAAAATCGCTGATCTGCGATTTCACTTCAAACCAGTCGATATTTTCATCTTTCCGAACGGTAACGAAATTGTTCATGATGAAAACACCCTTGATAAAATCAAATTTTTTGAAGAGCTCGTCCGCCAGCGGCGCATAGCCCGTATCATCTCCCCTGTCGAAATCCACGCTCGTGCCCGTGAGCAGCATCTTGTTCATCACGAATTTAAGGCTGTCGGGGTTCGGGGTTGCTTCGGTATATATGCTGATAATAAAATTGCTCATGACTTTTCTTTTGTGCAAAGGTATAAACTGCGGAGGGAAGGAAATAGTTTGGAAAAAGTTGAGGGTTTTGAGCCTGCCTGCCGGCGTGCGGGAATTATGCGTTGAGTGGCAGGTTCTGGGTTTGAGTTTGACTGTGGGGACAACCTGTTAGGTTATGGGCAAAAAAAAACGCCGCCCTCCCAGGCAGCGTTTTTTTTCAAATCAATTTATTATCAAAATGTAAAGCCGAGCTTAGCAAACATAAACCTTCCCCCAAATCCCATTTGCACTGCATCCCATGCGCCGCCGGTTTCAGTTTCGTATGGGTCGGTCGGGTCGGGATAAGTGTCGAGAATATTTACAACACCAACAGTTGCATGCATGTTTTTAAATACATCATATCCCACACTTGCATCGATTGATGCTTTTGCGGAATAGGTATATTCATTGCCGCTGTAATTGATCAGATTAATTTCTCCGAAATAATTTGCACGGAGGTTTGCATTGAATTTCGGTGTGGCATATTCAACCGAAATATTCATTTTTGATGGCGGAGCAGAGGCAAGTAAAAAATACTGTTCACGCAAACTGAAATAATTATCTTCTTTACCCGCTAATTTTTCATTTGTGTGAATCGCATCAATTTCCATTTTGTTAAAATTGCCGGCATACGTGAATGTGAGTGTATTATCATCCATATACATTTTATAAGATAAGATCACATCCAATCCCATTGTTTTTGTATCCACCGCATTCGTGAAAAATCTTGCATAACCCACATTTAATTCATCGAGTGTTTCGCCGATCACATCATCATCGGTACCGAAACCATCTGTGAGCACGATACGGTCTTTAATTGTCACCATATAACCATCCACCGTTAAGGATAAACCTGTGATCGGTTTTGTTGTAAATCCAAAACTTGCATTCGTACTTTCTTCTTCTTTTAATGCAGGAATACCGAGCTCGCGTGCAATTACACTTTTATTATCTGCAATTACTTCATCGATGATTTGACCTACTTCAACATTTGTGTAAGTAGAAGAGAAATAAATCTGCGCAAGTGATGGTGCACGGAAACCCGTGCTGTAAGATCCACGCAAAGCGAATTTATCGCTGATCGCATAACGTGCTGCTAATTTTCCTGTTAATGTATTTCCGAAATCAGAATAATCTTCATACCGCAACGCACCATCTATGGAAAAATCTTCCGTTAAATTTAATTCCACATCTCCATATACACCGATATTTGTTCTGAATTCATCGGTTACATCACCGGGTTGAAATCCGGGGAATCCCTGTGAACCACCCGGACGGATAATTGTATCTTCTCCGTCGATAAATAATCCGCCGTAATTAAAATACGATCCTTCTTCACCTGCAAAGATTTGATAATTATCTACACGATATTCTGTTCCGAAAGCGAAATTGATTCCGCTTAAAGGCTCTGCATAATATCTTGTAAAATCCAGACTGGTTGTATTTTGTGCGAGAGAAAATCCACCGTCGTCAAATTCGGTTGGAGATGCATTTAATAAAGACGCATTTAATGTATGCCTTCCGTAATAATGCATTTTATTAGAACCGAATGTATTATTAAAATCAACATCCCATCCGTTTAATTCACCGCGAACACCTGTTGAAATTGATTTATCTGTTACAAAAGATGCGATGATCGGATCAAAACCATTTGCATAAATAGACGTAACATTTCTTTCTTCATCTGCGGCACGTGTATATGCATAAGCTTCCACATCACGTGTATTATATCCGCCGAATGCATAAATATGCGCTTTATCATTCAACGGATATTGCATATTGAACCAACCGGAAAAATCCGTTACTTCCGCATCGCCGTATTGATTCCGCACATCGGTATTGTCCGGAAAATCACCTGTGAATTCCGCACGGTTTGTGTGACCGCGGTAATGATAATCGGAAGTCACATTAAAAAATCCTTTATCCCCTAATTGAAATCCGTAATTTCCATTGAGTTGTAAATTTTTCCCGTCCAATGCTTCTTGATCAAAATTATATTCCGCCTGATAAGCACCTGTATTTACATTGCCTGTAAATTCATTCACATTATTTTTCAGAACAATATTTATCACACCTGCAATTGCATCCGAACCATACTGTGCAGATGCGCCATCACGCAATATTTCGATATGATCAATTGCTGCGGCAGGAATTGTATTTAAATCTGTTCCGGTATTTCCGCGGCCGCGTGTTCCGAAAATATTGATGAGTGAAGATTGATGATATCTTTTTCCATTGATTAAAACCAATGTCTGATCGGGGCCTAATCCACGCAAAGTGGCTGGATCAATATGATCGGCACCATCCGAACCCGATTGCCTGTTCGAATTAAATGAAGGCGCAGCATATTGCAATAATTGATTGATATCGAGCTGGCCCTGTGTATTTGTAACTGCCCCCACGTCAATAATATCAATCGGCACCATACTTTCTGTTGCCGAACGGTTGAGGCTGCGTGTTCCCACAACTTCAACACCCGATAAATTATACGTTTCTTCAACAAGCAGTACACGTAAATTTTCCTGTTTATTTACAGTGATCTCTACTTGTGAATATCCGACATAGGTAAAAACCAAAGTTGCCGGAACATTACTCACAACAATTGTAAAATTTCCATCCATATCGGCTACTGTTCCGTTGGTCGATCCTTTTTCCGCGATTGTTGCACCCGGCAATGCGCCGCCGGTTTCGGCAGAAACATTTCCCGTGACGGTTGTTTGCGCTGTTGCATAAAAACTGAAAAGTGAAAAAATGAAAGTGAAAAGAAATTGGGATTGTTTTTTTAGGTAGACAGGTTTCTTCATAAAATATGGTTTTATTGTAAAGCGAAAGTAGTGGTTTACAAAAAAGTATATAAGCTGCAATGCACATTCGGAATTGTGTATATAGCCTGTGCGCTACAGTCATAAAAAAAGCGGACTGAAAAGTCCGCTGTAAAAATGCGTTTCATATAATTTTATCAGTTCTTGCGCACATTGCCCGAGCCTGCAATATTCTTGGTAACAACCGGTTCACCTGAATAGTACACATCGCCTGATCCTGCAATTTCAACATCCAGTTTTGAGGCAACCCGCACATGCGCTTCGCCACTTCCCGAAATGTCAATGTCGGAATTATTACTTGCCAGTCCGTCACCGTTGAAATTACCGCTGCCTGCTATGTCGATATCCAGGCTTTGGGTGTCACCCCACAATTTGATCGTTCCGGAACCTGCAATTTCAGCATCCACATCGGGAGTTGAGATCTCACCTTCAATATTACCCGAACCCGCCACGCTGAAATCCATAGATTCGGAATTTGAAAATTTTGATTCGAGTTTAATATTTCCTGAACCGCCCAGATCCACCCTGTGCAATTCATTTGTGGTGACATAAATGTTAACCTTTCCATTGCAGTTCATATTATTTTTTTTCAGGGTGATATACAAGGTGCCGTTCTTTACCTCGGTCACTATTTTATCAATTTCGGTCTGATCGCCTTCCATACGTAAGCCGGAACTGCCGGTATTTGAAACAAATACATCCCAGCAACCGCCTACTGAAATATTTTTAAATGCCGGAAGGTCCTGGTTCGGAGATGTTGCAATTGTGTAGTTTTTGAATGAGAGGGAGATGATGGCAATTGCGATGAGGCCAATTGCCATCGGAGCATAAATTTTTCTGATTTTCATAAAACCGGTTTTAATGTTATTCAAATATAATTGATATCAATTGCAGGGTATGACGATCGGGCGTTAAGATTTGTTACAGGATTGAGTCAGGATTCAGGAACCAGGATTCAAGACACTGCCAACTGCGACTGCCTACTGCCCCCTCACCACTCACCATTCACCACTCACACTTATCTTTGCCACATGATTCCAAATGATGCAGAGAAATTCAGGAAAGTGATCAGCCATGCGAAGGAGTATGGTTTTATTTTTCAGAGCAGCGAGATTTATGATGGCCTGAGTGCCGTATATGATTATGGCCAGTACGGCGTATTGCTCAAAAACAATATCAAGGAATACTGGTGGAAATCGATGGTGCAGATGCATGAAAACATTGTCGGCCTCGATTCTGCAATTCTGATGCACCCGACTACCTGGAAAGCAAGCGGACATGTGGACGCTTTTAATGATCCGCTGATCGATAATAAAGATTCGAAAAAAAGATATCGTGCAGATAATTTAATTGAAGATTATCTCGCAAAACAAGATGATAAGATCAGAAAAGAAGTTGAGAAAGCGGCGAAACGATTCGGTGAAAGTTTCGATGAAGCAATGTTTATTTCTACAAATCCGAGGGTTATGGAAGTTGCGGAGAAAAGAAATAAAGTGCATGCAAGATATGTAGCCGCATTAAATGAAAATAATCTAGAAGAATTAAAACAGATCATTATTGATTGTGAAATTGCTGATCCTGAAACCGGCAGCAGAAACTGGACGGATGTAAGGCAATTTAATTTAATGTTCAGCACAAAATTGGGATCTGTTGCAGAAGATGCCGACACAATTTATTTACGTCCGGAAACAGCTCAGGGTATTTTCGTGAATTTTTTAAATGTACAGAAAACATCCCGTCAAAAAATTCCATTCGGTATCGCACAAATCGGAAAAGCATTCCGGAATGAAATTGTTGCACGGCAGTTTATTTTCCGCATGCGTGAATTCGAGCAAATGGAAATGCAGTTTTTCGTCCGCCCGGGTGAAGAATTAAATTATTATAATTACTGGAAAGCCACCCGCATGAAATGGCATCTTGCTTTAGGAACGAATGAAGCTATGCTGAAATTTCATGATCACGATAAAGTGGCGCATTATGCAAATGCAGCAGTGGATATTGAATTTCAATTTCCGTTCGGATTTAAAGAACTGGAAGGAATTCATTCACGCACAAATTATGATTTATCACGGCATACCGAATTCTCCGGAAAAAAATTACAATATTTCGACAGTGAATTAAATGAAAACTATATACCTTACGTAGTGGAAACTTCCATTGGTTGCGACCGTATGTTCCTTGCCATGTTGTGCAATGCGTATGATGAAGAACAGGTAAATGAAGATACAAGAACAGTATTGCGCTTACCGGTGGTGCTTGCGCCAATTAAAGTTGCCGTATTGCCGCTGGTAAAAAAAGACGGATTACCGGAAAAAGCAATGGATATTTTCAACGAATTGAAATTTCATCATCAATGTTATTATGAAGAAAAAGATTCAATCGGAAAAAGATACAGAAGAATGGATGCGATCGGAACACCATATTGTATTACAATTGATCATCAGACACTGGAAGATAATACGGTAACAATTCGCGAGCGTGACAGCATGTTGCAGGAAAGAATTAAAATTGAAAATGTATTATCCGTTGTTAATGAGAAAGTGGATATGAATAATATTCTGAAGAGTTTAGTTTAAATAATCATAATATTTAGTATACCGTAATTTTAAACAAGTTGATGTTTATTGAAAGAAATTTAAGGAATTGCAAAACACCAAAGCTAATTTTTCATCTTACTTTTTCCTTGATGAAAAAGTAACAAAAAATCAAGAAAAAACGATGCTGCCACGCCACAAAACCACCCCGCCAGCCGTTTTTTCATGCCACCCGCGATTTCTAATGAATTTTGATCTAAATCAGAAATTTTACTTTTTATCACGAGCAGCCTATTTGGCTAAATCTATTCTTTTTGTCGCAACAATTTTCATTTTCGCATCATGCGATAAAAACGAAACGGTTGATGATGATCTACATGGTTCCGAAAATTTCAACCGGACAATTAAATTTGATGTGATTCATGTGTATTCGGTTTCGCCGGAGATGGATAGTGTAGTGGCGTTAGCCACGGTGGATATTTATTACGATTATTATGATTTTTTAAATGAAGCTTATCCCGCTGCATCCCGCCTTACCGATTCAACCGGTCATTGTGAAATCAACGCACTCGATAAAGATTTTTATTATATCCGTGCAAAGCATCCTTCATTTGCAGACATTATCGACTCGGTGAGCACACCGGCAAATACAACTTCGTTTGTGGAGATGATTTTTTATTGAGCAGGCTGCTTGCCTCTGACCGCTAGCAGCAAGCAGCCAGCAGCCAGCAGCCATTTTTCACTTCTCCGGCGCATTCATAAAATGAAAATCCACCTGCAGTTTTTCCCAGCTTAAACGAACAATGCCACCATCAGGAATAGAATCCTGTAAAATTTCAAATTTCATGGATTCCTGTAATTGTTCCATCGCAACCGGTTTTGCTTTCACACGCAATGCATCTTCACTCGCATCATATTTAAATGCACCCCATTGTGTTTCATTTAAATTGAAAATCACCGCCCATTCATCCGTAGTCGGGATGGTAAAGAGAGAATAAATATTTTTTTCAAGCGGTTGTCCTTCGATCAGCACATCTTTTGAAAATGAAATTGTTGTCGCTTCATTTGCACCTGTTCTCCATACTTCATCAAAAGGTACCAGTTCACCCCATATATGCCCGTTGCGGTCGGTGCCATCGGGGGCATGCACTTTAGGTGATCCATAATTGATCACAACCTTATTTCCTGCAATAGTTGCCTCAGCTGTCATTGGCGGGCTCACCCGGTTTTCTTTGTTTTGTGTTTCTTCCTTGCGTTTATCTTTTAAAGCCTGTTGTGCAGAATTTTTACAGCCTGTAAAAATTGATACAGAAATAAATAGAAATAAAATGGTTTGTCTCATAAAATAGATTCTGCTGCAAAAATAAAACTTTTTTCAGAGCTTGATGCGTTTGCTGATGAGCCATCCGATAAAAACAGCCACGGCAATTTCTGCAATCCCGGTCCAAAGCGGGAAATAAATCAATGAATAAATAATAACCGCGATGACCAGAAAAATAATTATTAAAAATGATAATTGTATCCAGTCACCGCGGTTCATGATTTTATTTTTTTCCGATTAATGACAACAATCCGTTCCGCAACCGCAATCTTTCGGTTTATCGGCATAAACCGTAATACTGAAAATTCCGGTCTTACTTTCTTTATAGATTTTTAATTGTTCTTCCGACAAATAATTCGAAAGGATTTCGTCAGGTACAATTATTTTTTTCTCTTTATTGATCACAATATTTGTAAATCCCGCATTGCGTATCAGTGCGAGATAATCATTTTTCTGAATGGCTCCGGCAACACAGCCCGCATACATCTCAGCTTCCTTCACTAAATCTGCAGGCAATTCTCCTTCCAGCACAATATCAGAAATATTAAAATGACCGCCGGGTTTTAAAATACGATAGATCTCTGTAAAAGCCTTTAATTTATCGGGCACCAGATTCAAAACACAATTACTTACCACAACATCCGCCTTATTATTCGAGAGCGGCACATGTTCAATATCTCCCAGCCGGAATTCCACATTCTCCAATTTTAATTTCTGCGCATTTTTTCTTGCACGTTCAATCATCGTTTCCGTCATATCAATTCCAATCACTCTTCCATCTTCTCCGACAATTGATCGTGCAATAAATGCATCGTTCCCTGCACCGCTTCCCAAATCAACAACCGTATCGCCGATTTTAATATTTGCATATTCGGTAGGCAGGCCGCAACCTAATCCGAGATCGGCTTCTGCAATATAACCTTCAAGCGATGTATAATCATCACTCATAATTGAATAATCAATTGTACTGCAACCGCATCCTGAACCGCAACAAGAAGTTTCGTTTTCTTTTTTTGACTGTTTGGCAATAAGAGCATATTTCTCTTTCACCATCTCCTTAATTTCATTTGAATTTTGCATATGGTTTATTTTTAAAGAATTCGTTTATAAAAAAATATTTTCAGCAGCATTTAATTTCCCGGAATAAGGATTGAAAAAAAACAAGTGATTTTGAGCAGACTTCCATATTCAGGCAATAACAAACCCTTGGTCCGTCAATATCACCTTTTATTAATCCGGCAGTTTTTAATTCTTTTAAATGTTGGGATACGGTAGACTGAGATAAGGGTAATTGATCAACGATCTCCCCGCAGATACATTGGCCGTTCGACAGCAATTTTAAAATTGCAACCCGGGCCGGATGGGCAAGAGCCTTCGCCACGAGAGCAATCTGGATCTCATCCTCACTGAATTCGTTTCGTTTGCTGTAAGCCATTGGTTAATTTTATATCGCAAATATACGATTAAGCAATTCGAACAACCAAATTTTTTCGCTTATATTTTTTAACTTAGCCTTAAATAATCTCACCATGAAACATCTTCTCTCCTCCGCATTTCTCATTTTGATTTCAATTTCATTATATGCCAGCCATATTATCGGCGGTGAACTGGTTTGTACGAAAACAGCTGCAGAAACCTATGAAGTAAAACTCATTCTTTACCGTGATTGCACAAGTATGACCACGTTCGACAACCCTGCCTATTTCACGGTTTTCAATACCGCCACCAATGCATACATCTCGAATTTCCCGGTATATGATCCGGTAATTGAAGAGATTGATATTGACTCAATTTGTTATGATACCCTGCCTGAAATTTGCGTTGAACGAGCAATTTATACAACTACAATTACCTTAGCCGATCTGGCCGACGGATATACATTGGTTTATCAAAGGTGCTGTCGCAATTCTTCGATCATCAATATTACGGATCCCGATAATACCGGATTCACGGTTTTCCAGAATATTCCCGGAACGGCAGTGGTAAGCGATAATAATTCGCCCGTTTTCAATGATTATCCGCCAATTGTAATTTGTATCGGCGAAGCATTATACATTGATAATTCAGCAACAGATCCCGATGGCGATTCACTCGTGTATTCATTTTTTGCTCCTCTGCTGGGTGCAGATCCATTTGCCCCTGCACCTGCAATTGCATCACCTCCTCCTTATGAAGTAGTAACCAATACTCCCGGTTATTCACCGGAATATCCGATTGATGCATCACCTGCTCTTGAAATAAATTCCGTTACCGGATTGATTACGGGTACTGCAACAACAGAAGGAAGATATGTAGTAGGCATTAAGGTGAGTGAATACCGCGATGGTATTTTATTGACCGACCACTACCGTGATTTTCAATTTAATGTACAGGATTGTTCATCAGGATATGTTGCGGATATTGAAGAAAAAATCAGTAGTTGCGGAAACCGTCAAATTCATTTTCATAATTTCTCGGAAGGAACCGATACATATTTATGGGATTTCGGAGATGGAACGACTTCAACTGAAACCGAACCCATTCATACCTATTTGGATTACGGAACGTACTATGTTAAAATGATTGCTCAACCGGGCGAGACATGTGAAGATCCATCCTATTCGGTTGTTATTTTACTTGTAAGCCCTTTTGTTGCAACTGTTAGTTTCGATGGAACTGAATTAATTGCCAGCGATGGAGCAACTTTTCAATGGTATCTCAACGGAGAAATTATTACGGGTGCTACTGAACAGACATATACACCGGTTGAAGAAGGTAACTACAGCGTTACGATTACAAATGAGGAAGGTTGTTCTGATATGAGCACGGAAACATTTGTCGCAATCACTGATATTAAAAATAATTTGTTTGGCGCCTCAATTCTTGTATATCCGAATCCCTCAACAGGAGATTTTAATATCGATTTTACAAATGCATTGAATTCCGCTGCAGAGATTGAAATTTACAACAGCCTTGGAGAATTAATCCATAGCGAAAAAGCATCCGCTTCAACGATGCAATTTCACCTTGAAAAATCCGGTATTTATCTTTTAATTATTAAAGATGGCGGATCAATTGATTTCAGAAAAATAGTGGTGCATTAAACGGAAAAACTTTCCATTTTTTCCTGGAGTTGCTCCCACTCTTCCATTTTCTTTTCGTGGGATTCTTTTAATTGATTGTATTTACCGAATACATCGTTTGAATTTGCGGACTGATAAAAATCCGGGCTGTTCATTTCTGTTTCCAGTTTTGTGATTTCTGTTTCAATTGATTTAATTTCAGTTTCGGCCTTTTCAATTTCCTTTTTTAATTTATTTATTTCTTTATCAAGATTTTTTTTCTGATCGGTACTTACTTTTAAATTATTCGCCTGATTTGTTTTTTCTTTTTCTTTCAGTTGTTGCTTAACAGTTTCCTTTCTTTCCAGTTCCTGCAAATTCACAATTTTTTTTGCTTCGAGATAATCATAAATATCTCCGATGTGTTCCTTGATCTTATGATCTTTAAATTCATACACTCGATTTGTCATTCCTTTTAAAAAATCCCTGTCGTGCGAAACAACGATTACCGTTCCTTCATAATTCATCAATGCGTTTTTCAAAACTTCCTTGCTGCGCATATCCAGGTGATTCGTGGGCTCATCGAGAATTAATAAATTCGTAGGGTCCAGCAATAACTTACAAAGTGCAAGCCTTGATTTTTCTCCACCGCTTAAAACTTTTACTTTTTTAAACGCAGCCTCACCGCCGAATAAAAAGGCGCCGAGTAAGGTTCGTATATGTGAGCGCATTTCGCCTGCTGCCGCATGATCGATGGTATCGAAAACGGTATCTTCGCCGCTTAATGTATCAGCCTGATTTTGCGCATAATATCCCAACAACACATTATGGCCGATCGTTAATTCACCATCATATTTTTCGATCCCTGCAATTATTTTTGAAAGTGTGGATTTTCCTTCACCGTTTTTTCCGACAAATGCAATTTTATCGCCGCGTTCAATTGTGAAATCAATATTTTTCAAAACATTTTTATCGCCGTAATTTTTCGACAAATGCCTGCCTGTTACAACTGATTTTCCTGAACGAGGAGGTTTTGGAAAATAAAAATGGATTGTTGCAGTTTCTTCATCATCCACTTCAATTTCTTCAATCTTATCTAATTTTTTAATCAGGGATTGTGCAAATTTTGCCTTGTTTGCTTTTGCCCTGAATTTATCAATCAACTGTTCGGTATGCTGAATATATTTTTCCTGATTTTTTTGTGCGGCACGTTGCTGATCAATTCTTTCTTTCCGCAATTCAACAAATTTTGAATACGCGGCCGGATAATCGTATATTTTTTTACTTACAATTTCAATCGTTCGTTTCGTAACATTATCGAGAAATGTTCTGTCGTGTGATACGATAATAATTGCGCCGGGATATGTTTCAAGATATGTTTCCAGCCATTGAATACTTTCAATATCCAAATGATTTGTCGGCTCATCCAATAAAACCAATTCGGGTTTACTCAAAAGAATTTTTGCAAGTTCGATGCGCATTTGCCATCCGCCGCTGAATGTTTCAACCGGCTTATCAAATTCTTCCCTGATAAACCCAAGTCCCATTAAAACCAGTTCGATCTGTTTATCAATTGTGGCCACATTGATAATTTCAAGGCGATGCGAAATGTCGTGAATTGAATTTATGAGATCGTGATAAGAATCGCTTTCATAATCTGTACGGTGTGTGAGTTCATGCTCGATATTATGCATTTGTTTATCGAGTTCCAAAGCTTCATTAAATGCAGATTGTGCTTCTTCGAAAACAGTTTTCCCACGCATCTTACTGAGATCCTGGTGTAAAAATCCGATCAGGCTGTCTTTCGGCAACACAACCGAACCCGAGTCGGGTTTCTGGATCCCGCTTAATATTTTTAAAAGGGTTGATTTTCCCGCACCGTTTTTTCCAACAAGTCCGACCCGGTCGTTTTCCTTTAAAGCAAATGAAACATCTTCAAATAAAAATTCACCCCCGAAATGAATCGATAAATTCTGCACTGCAATCATGGTGCAAAGCTAAGAAGGGAAATTAAGACTCTTAAGTAAAAGCACCGGAAGACTATTTTATGAATTTGACCTGCGAAAATTCAGTTGCTTTTGAAAATGTTAAAACATAGATACCGGTAGCGATTTCCGGAATGAACATAATCACCGAGTTGGAGCCTTTTGCAACTTTAATTTGCTGATGATAAATAATGTTTCCCGACATATCCAAAATATTAAAATCTCCGGGTCCGTCTGTTCCCGATAAAATTGTAAGTTCAAGGGAATTGTTATTTGAATTCTGAGAATTAATAATGAGTTCGGAATTTAAATTATCCCTGGATTTTATTACGATGATTTTCGAATATGAAATCGTTCCGTTGGTTTCGCGTTGTTTCAGCCTGTAATAATTTAAAACGGGGAATGGGGATTTGTCTGTAAAAGAATAAAGTTGCGAGCTGTTGTTCAATCCATCGTCACTGTATATAGTGCCGATCTCTTCAAAATTGATCCCGTTAGCCGACCGTTCAATAATAAAGTTATAATTATGTATATCCGACACGGTTTCCCAATTTAAAATGTTTGAACCATTCAGATAATAGCCTGTAAAATTTTCAAGTGTTATAGGCAATACGATGCAGTTATTGATTACCGTTACCACGTCGGTTGAAGTATTACCGCAGGCATCTGTAATTGTTAAAGTATAAGTGGTTGTGCCCAGAGGGAATATTTCATATACACTGTCTTCAACAGATCCGATGGGTGACCAGCTATAGGTATATCCCGGGACGCCGTAAATCGGATAGGCAGGTGTTAGCCAATCTGACTGATCGGTACAATCGGTTACGGTATAAGTTGTTGCACCGGCAGCTAAAGCGGTTGCTTCCACTGTATGACCGGATATAGTTACCGACCATGTACTTGCATTCATTCTCTGACATGGTGTGCCGGAAACACAATCGCCGTTTGTGCTGCAAAAACAATAACTGTTTCGCATTTCAAATGGAATTGTTCCTGAACATTTTGGTGTTAAACATGTAACGAGCGGACTGATATCGAGACCTGCACCTGAACAGGTACCAATGGCAACGGCATTACAATTCCACCAGAGCGGAGTAGGAACATCACTTGGAGAATACTGATCACACGAGTCGGACCAGATTCTGAATCCTGCATCTGCCATTATACAGCTGAATGGTGCACATGATCCGGGAACTGTAGTATAGGTAGCTGCAAATGTTGCTCCTGTAACCGTACAATTTGCAGGCAAAGCAACATTCAGGGTATAGCTGCAGTATCCCGATCCGCCGACACAAAACTCGCCGTTATACCTAAATTTCATCAGCGAGGGATACGTGGCCGAAGAAGTTACCAGAGGATCAATAACTACCGGATAAATTAATTGCGGATTATTGAGCCATTCTGCCGACAAAATTGTTTTTAAATTATGTGTAACCGAATCATAAATATATTCAGGATTATAACCGTGAATTCCGATTGAATCTCTGTTGTTGAGTAATTTACTGTCCATCGCCACTGCCCTTCCGATTTCAAAACCATATGTTTCAGTTTCAAGCGATGCGGAGATCAATGTGCCGTTCCATCCAAAATCTCCCTGTACACCATCACCATATCCGACGATAAAATTTTCAGGCAGAATTAAATCATCTGAAATCGCGAGGTATCCGTCTTCAAAAACCAATGGTTTTTTTATTATGAAATTCGTTTTGATCATGTTGAGATCAAATGCAATTTTCAAATCAATTTCAGGCCAGATATTCGTGACATAAACACCGTGATCTCCAATAGTTTTATCGCTCCAGTTTGCAGTTGCCAGCTCTTCAATTTCTCCGTTTGCCTTAATATGCTGCAGTTTTAAATTATTATTGAAAAGAAATTTTTCTCCCTGAACGATAAAGCCGGAATTTTTTAAATCCAAATCTATCAATGTTGGTGTCCCCTGATTTTTTGCTTCATATAAATTGCCTTCTGCTTTTTGCAACCGCCTGTCGAGCGTGATAAATCTTCCTTCAGAATCTTTATAATGCAAATCGCCGAATGCGGTTTGTAAATAAAATGTAGTGCCGTTTGTACCTTCCTTGATATAATATCTTGAGTTGATGGTGCGCCTGTCAATTAATTCAACACAGTCGGCGCATGGAACATCCTCCGGTAAAACACCAAATTCGGGATGATCATAAACGGACGGATTCGAATACTTTAATAAATCTGCAGTAACATTTGGAGTCCGGTTGGCAAATGAAGTTAAATTTGGCTCCCAGATCTCCATACCCTGCGCCTGATTGTTTATTTGGGCAAGCAGAGCCTGATGAAAAAGCACAGAGGCTATAAATGAAAAAAATGAAATTTTGTGTAGTTTCATAAATTGAATTAAGGGTCACGAAGCCTTTACATTTCAAGTCACGATAAAATTAATCCTTCATTATGATTATTCAAAAAGAAACACTTAAATTTTTAAAAGAGCTCGGCGCCAATAACAACAAACCCTGGTTCGATGCCAACCGCTCAAAATATGAAGCCGCAAAGACTAACTTTCTTGAATTTACGACAGAACTCATTGCAAGGATTGCATTATTTGATCCGGGCGTAAAAGACCTGGAAGCGAAGAAAACAATTTTCAGGATCAACAGGGATATCCGTTTTTCAAAAGATAAAAGTCCTTATAAATCAAATATGGGTACAAGCATAAATCACGGCGGCAAAAAGGTGATGACAGCCGGTTATTATTTTCATCTTGAACCTGGAAATAAATCTTTTGCAGCAGCCGGCTCCTATCAGCCCGATCCAAATAACCTATCTGCGATCAGACAGGAGATCGATTATCATTTTGATGAATTTCAGAAAATTATGAAAGCGCCTGCATTTAAAAAACAATTCAGTGGCCTGGATGAAATTGAAAAGCTGAAATCTGCACCCAAAGGATATGAAGATGGAAACCCTGCAATTGACATTTTAAAACACAAGCATTTTATCGTTTCACGAAGCTTATCCGACAAAGAACTGCTTTCGCCGGATTTTGTAAAAGATCTTGTAAAATGTTTTAAATCAACCGATAAGTTTATTCAGTTTTTGAACCGGGCAATTCAATGATCAAATGATGATTTTAATTATCTGATTGCCCTTTCAGAATCTTCAATTTTGTTTTTAAATTTACAGGATGCGTAAGCTCCTCCTTGGCACCGCGTTATTCTTCATCTCGGGAATTTCATTTACCCAGTCGATTCTGGCATATCCGGATACAACCATCTGCAGCGCCGAACCTGTTTGGCTCCACGCTTCAGTTGACGGGAGTTATGGAACTGATTCCTACGTTTCGCAGGAAATTCCATTTTCGCCGGAGCCAATCGGAGGTACTGTACATAATATGGTTGATGACACACATGTAGGTCCGTTTTCCATCGGATTTGATTTTTGTTTTTTCGGAGAAGTTTACGATGAATTTTATATTGCTTCAAACGGGTGGATCAGCTTTTTAACGCCGAATTCAAACTGGGATGTAAACTGGACTCCGGATGGCCCAATCCCTGATAATGCTTTTAATGTTCCCCGTGCTGCTATTTTTAGTCCATGGACAGACTGGCATTCAGGCCTGTGTACGAATTGTATTTTTCATGAAGTGGTTGGCACTGCGCCAAACAGGAAACTCATTGTTTCCTATGAAGATGTCCCGCTTTTTTCATGCACCGGTTTTGAAGGCACATTTCAAATTGTATTACACGAAACCACAAATCAGATCGATAACCATTTGGTAAATGTGGATGTATGTCCAACCTGGGATGTGGGGCAGGCTGTGCAGGGAATTCAGGACGAAGACGGGATAGTTGGTTTTGCAGTAGCTGGCCGCAATGCTACAGACTGGTCGGCAATAAATGAAAGCTGGGTGTGGCTCCCTGATGCAATCACCTGGTATGAAACTGCAACGGGTACCATAGTAGGTACAGGAGACAGTGTTGAAGTTGCACCGGCAACAACAACAACCTATACTGCTGAAGTAACCCTTTGTGATGGGACGGTAGTAAGTGATGATGTGACGGTTACAGTTTCCACACCCTATACAATATCTGTCGAAACAAAAAATATTACCTGTAATGGTGATAATAACGCCTGGATAGATATTGATGTAACCGGTAATACAAATCCGATCACATATTCCTGGTCTACCGGATCCGTGTCAGACAGTATTTATGATCTTGGCCCGGGCATATATACGGTTACCATCCAGGAACTTGATGGATGTGCTTATGTGCAGGAGTTTATCCTCACTGAACCGGCACCCCTTACAATTGATACGGTTTTAACTGTTGACGTTACCTGTTACGCAGGAAATGACGGTGTGGTTGAATTGAACGGAGAAGGCGGAATTGCGCCTTACCTTTTTTCATTTGACGGGGTTGCCTGGCAAACGGACAGCAATTTCACAACAATGCAGGCAGGTACCTACACATTTACCGTGAAGGATGCATATGGATGCATCGCATCAATTACGGCTGTTGTTTTAAGCCAGCCCGATCCGGTAATCGTGGATGCGGGTCCGAATATCACGATCCCGTATGGCAGCTCAGGAACACTTGAAGGCACAACACCTGTGAGTCCGATAACTTCAATTCTCTGGATACCAGCAGAAGGTTTATCATGCACCGATTGCCTGCAACCTTCCGCTTCTCCCACCAGCAATACACAATATTATTTAACCGTAACAGATGAAAACGGTTGCTTTTCAACCGACTCGGTTTGGGTTTGGGTAGATCTTGATTTTATGGTACCCAATGCTTTTACGCCGAATGGCGACGGGCTGAATGATATTTTTTCAATCAATACCGATTTACTACTCGATTTTGAATTATCGGTGTACAACAGATGGGGTCAATTAATATTTACAAGTCTGGATATTAATACCGGTTGGGATGGAACTTTCAATGGAATACCGCAGGAAATCGGATCGTATATTTACACAATTCACTCCACAACTACTTTAAACACAATAATTAATAAGACTGGAACCATAGCACTTCTCAGGTGAAAAATGGTTGCGCATGCAATCCGATGCAAGCAGATTCAAAATGGTTGCATGATATTGTGTAGAAAGTTGTAAAAATTTTTGGAATCTTCAGTAATTCATATAGCTTTGTTTCTTGGTAGGTTAAACATAATTGCGGCTTTTGCAACTAACAGAACATAGAAATGTCGGAGGTTGACAGGTTTACGAGTACAGTTAATGGGGATTTTTTGAGAAAATGGTGGAATAAGAAAGGATTAATTTGCATAACATAACTGTGAGATATAGCTTTGCCGAAGTTTAACACATATAAAAAACAAATACATTACTAACTTTTAATATAAACGTCATGATTAGTCGTAATTCCTTAATTGCTGTCTTAATGCTTATTAGCACCGCAGCATTCACACAAACCGCGCCGTCGAGCAGTACTGATCCGGCAACAATTCCTGCCAGCAGGCAACAACAACAAGATGATTTTAACAGTGGGGCGTATCCATACCCTGCTAAACCACGTAACCAGTGGAATGTTGGAATTAATCTTGGTTTACCTCAGATTATGGGCGATATCAGATCCGAACCTTTTGGCGGACAGCATTCACCATCATGGGGTGCTGGTATTAATATCCGCAAAGGCCTTGGATATGTAACGTCAATCAGATTGCATGGTATGTATGCAAACTGCTACGGACAGAACTATACACAAGGTGCGTTCAACTTAAACAAAACTTTGAACGGTGCTTTTGCAAACAGCACAAACGAAAACTACTCTACAGGTGCTGACTATTCAGGAGCTGAGTGGGTTCCAAACTACAAAACAATGATTGGTCATGGTTCATTAGACCTTCTTGTTAACTTAAACAATATCAATTTCCATAAAGCCGATCCTAAATTCCTCGTTTATGCTTTCGTAGGTGTAGGTGGTTTTATTTACAATACAAAATATGATGCATTAGATGCAAGCGGTGAAGAATACCTCTGGTCTCAGATCCTTTCGCAGTTTGGTGCACAGAACGTTTCTCAACAAGAACGTTTGGATGCAATACACAATGCATTAGATGGTGATTATGAAACACAGGCAGAGGTTGCGAACCCGCAAAGCCGTGCTGCCGGTGATGTTCGTTCTACATGGGTAAGAAACCCTTCACTCTCAGGAGGTCTTGGTGCTTCATGGAGAGTTGGATCAAACCTTGAAATCGGTATCGAACAAAGAGCAACACATTTCTTCGATGATCTTGCTGACGGTCAGCGTTGGTCAGATATCGGTGACGTGAGTGATCACTACGATTTATTTGAATACACCAATCTTACAATTGGTATTGACCTTGGTAAAAATTCAATTGATCCATTGTGGACAGTTAACCCGCTTGATTATCTCTACCAGACAGTTGCAGAAATCGATCCTGACAATCTGTTAAGAGATTCAGATAATGATGGTGTAATTGACCGTCTCGACAAAGAACCAAATACAGCTGAAGGAACACCGGTTGATACACATGGTGTGAGCTTAGACAGCGATAAAGATGGTTGTCCGGATTCAGAAGATCCAGAACCATTCTCATCTCCTGTATTACCAATGGAAAATTGTCAGAACGTTCATCTTACAATGGGTGAGGTAAAAGAATATGTTGAATCAAGATTGAAAGAATACCAAAAAGGTGGTTCAGGTGGTGGAGATGCATGGTATCTTCCTATGATCTTCTTCGATTTGAATAAATCAGATATTCGTCCTGATGCAGTTCCTGAACTTGAATATGTAGCGGAGATCATGAACAACTACTCTAAATTATCAATCGAAGTTGTAGGTCATACTGATACTCGTGCAAGCGAAGATTATAACCTCAAACTTTCTGAGAATCGTGCTAAATCAGCGATCAACTACCTTACTAAAAAAGGTGTTCCTGAAAGCAGATTGAAAATCGTTTATAAAGGTGAAAGCCAGGTGTTGATTCCAAATGCAACAACAGAAGAACAACATCAGCAAAACCGTCGTGTGGAATTCCACATCATTAAAAACTAAATACATACAATCATGACAGCCTAAGGGCAGGATGTAAATCCTGCCCTTTTTTATTGCATTAAATCAGAGAGAAGTTATTATTTATAGTTGCTGATTAATTTTATTCTCGCCTCGAACAATTAAGCCTCAGGAATTTATTAAACATCGACAATGACAATACAGGAATTTTGCAGGCAGATGCTGTACTAGTTTACTTCATCACATATCAAATCTCTACAAATGAAGAATTTAATTTCGAGAAAGCGGAATACGAAGCCTGCGATTGAATTCAAATAACATGTATCCAATTACTATCGCATATTCAAACGCAATCAAATAAAAATTCTCCAGGTAAGCATTTGTGCGGTAAGTTATATATGTAAGAAATATCAGGCCTGTCCAGTAAATAATAAATCTATACCCCGTAATTGCCGCAAATAAAACAAGAACCGTAATATACCACGGATGAATTGTGGTAGAGCAAAGGAAATAAATCATCAGAGCGATCATGCAGGTGAGGAAAAACTTTTCCTTCCTGTAAAATATTGCAAGTGCCACAATGCTCAGGAAGGCAACAAAAGGTAAAATACGTTGCAAAACAGATTTCACTTCTTCACTGTTCCAGCCGCCGAGCCATTTTCCCAGATAATAAAAAGATGCGTTGTATTCGAATTCATTAAAATAAAGATTTAAACTGGTTCCCAGATTCTGCAACATTGATGCATCCAGGAATGGAATAAAGGTTGCCAGAGTGATGAAGCCTGCAATTAATGAAAAAATAATTGTTTGTCTGAATCCGATATACCTGAATAACAGCGGCAGAAAAATGAGAGGCAATAATTTCGATGAAATTGCAAGGCCGAATAAAACAGCTGCTAGCACATATTTATTTTTAAGCAAAAAATAAAAAGATGCAACGGTAAAAAAAATCATAGCTGCTTCAAAATGAATATTGCCTGTTAATTCTAAAATGATCAACGGGTTTGCAGCATAGATAAGAAAATTACCTGCAGAAATTTGGAGTTGCTTGAGCAGAAGAAATAAAAACAAAATCGTACCTGTCTCAAATAAAAGGATACATATTTTTAAGAGCACGATATTGAAATACAGATCTCCTCCCGCTATCCATGTGGTGCATGCAAATATTGCCTGGCAAACAGGCGGATAAACAGAAAAATATTGTTTGGAATTAAGGAGAGCATAAATAGTTTCATTTATTCCGTTCAGCTGGTAATTTCCATTCTGCCCCTGATGAATTGCTTCGGGTGTTACGGCAAATGGATTTATTCCATTGTGCATCAATGCACCATCCCAGATAAACCTGTAAAAATCGTCTGATAAATTTGGTGTGCTGAATAATAATAAAGCACGTATACCGATTGCAAACCAAATTCCTTCCCGGATAAATTGATCGCTGTTTTGCCATTTAAGCGTGGCAAGGTAAAACAGAAAAAGAAATGCGTAAAGAGTAATCAGTTCAAACGTCTGATCTCTTGCAGTTGAATAAGAGATCAGGTAATATGCAATCGCTATCAGAAGGTAAACAGCGAATCTCCAATTTCCGGTGATTGCTGTTTTGATCATCTGTTATGAATTATATCTGGAATGTTTAAGCGAAAAGTAAAAAATAATTGCGAATCCGAAAAATGCGAGCACATGAAAAGGAACTAGACCGTAATCACGATAATAAAATCCCATTATGATCCCTGAAAGAAAATACAACATAAATACGCCTTCGAGATAGGTTATGATACTTACCTTGCCAACAACGTATTTTTTATTCTTCCAGATATCTTTACCATTCACAATATTAAATTTCGGTGTGCGCACAAATGCTGTTTGCTGACCGATCCATCCGCGAAATACCGCCCATGCATTGTGTAATGATAAGCCCATTGTGATAGCAAGAAATATGGGAAAACGTATAATATAAACCTGCAGCGTTTTCTTCATTGTTCTCTCTTGCTGCATTGTTGAAATATAATAAGCATATGCAATTGAAATGGATCCGATCAGGAAAATACTTGCATATTTAAAATAATCGAATTCGAATAAATTATTCTTAATAAACAATAACGGAACGCTGAGCAATGCCGTAATGAAAATGAAAATATAATTTGTCGTGTTAAAAAGGTGGGCAATTGCATGCAGCTTAATACGCAACGGAATTTCTGCACGCATTACTTTGCGTCCGATTTTTTTTGCGGTTTCTGCACCGCCTTTATTCCAGCGGAATTGTTGTGATTTCACTGCATTCATATCCGTTGGCAATTCTGCGGGAGCTACAACATTTTCAACATATTTAAATTTCCATCCCTTTAATTGCGCTCTGTAACTCAGATCGAGATCTTCAGTTAATGTATCAGCTTTCCAGCCACCGGCATCAGTTATTGTTGATTTTCTCCAAACACCTGCAGTTCCGTTGAAATTGATAAAATAACCGGCTGCATTTCTGCCTTGCTGCTCGATTGAAAAATGCATATCAAGAGCGAACGCCTGTATCTTGGTAAGAATGGAATAATCCTTATTTAAATGCTCCCATTTCGCCTGCACAACTCCAATTTTTGCATCGTCGATAAAATAAGGAATTGTTTTTTTGAGAAAGTCGGGGTAGGGTGTGAAATCCGCATCAAAAATTGCAACGAATTCACCTTTCGCAGTTTGCAAACCATATTCAAGTGCACCTGCTTTAAACCCTTTGCGTTCGGGACGGCGGATCTGGTATATCTGAATTCCTTTTGCCTGATATTCGGCTACTTTTACGGCAGCGATCTCAACGCTTTCATCACTTGAATCATCGAGTAGCTGAATTTCAAATTTATCTTTCGGATAATCGAATGCACAAACGGCATCAATCAAACGCTCTACAACATATTGTTCATTATAAACCGGCAACTGAACAGTAACAAACGGATATTCAGATTCAGGGATATTGAATTTTGTTTCTTCTTTTGATAAATTCTTTTTGTACTTAATGTAATGAATTGCCAGACTTAATTGCATAATGCAATAGAAGAACAGCAGTGTGATTGCAATGGTATAAACAATAATAATAAAGATGGGCATTTGTTTTTGGTATTAATAATATTTAAAAATGGTGGCTATAATTTTATAACCGGCCATTATTGTTCCTTTAATTGTCCCGGTGATCTTTGATTTTCCGATTCGTTTCCTGTAATCAACAGGGATCTCTGTATAGGTTAATTTCTGTTTTGCTGCCTTAATCTGCATTTCAACTGTCCATCCGTAATTCTGATCCTTCATTCCAAGCAACTGCAACTTTTCCCATTTAATTGCTCTGAATGGCCCAAGGTCGGTAAACTTTGCTCCGAAAAACCATTTCATCAGTGTTGTTGCCAGCCAGTTTCCAAAAACCTGCTGAACTGCCATCGACCCGGATTCACGTTTTCCTTTCGCCCGGCTCCCGATCACCATATCAATCCCCTTTTCCTGTATTGGTTTTACCAGATCAATCATTTGCCGTGGGTAATCCGAATAATCACCATCAATGAACACTACTATTTTTGGCTGCTGTTCAACCGGCTTGTTCCGGATATAATCCAATCCTTTCAAACAGGCAGAACCGTAACCTTTCTTTTCTTCAAGCAAAACCGTTGCTCCGTTTTGAGCGGCAATTTCGGCCGTATTATCAGTAGACCCGTTATTTACAACGATCACTTCGTCTGCAATTCCGGCCGGAATATCTTTTAACACAAATCCGATTGATCCGCTTTCGTTGAACACCGGAATAATGACATTGATATTCTGCATTTTACGCCCGAAACCTCAGCCTGCTTAAAAAACGCAGCAAAGTTAAGTTAAATGTAAATGGATTGTTAATATTATCAGGATAGAATTTTCAACTCTTCACTGCTAAAGAAATTATTTAGTCTATTATTGTTGTCAGTACCCGTCTCAAGCTTCAATACACCCCGCGGACATACTGCTGAACAAACACCACAGCCCACGCAACTTGCACGCACTATGTTCTGCCCTCTCTGTGCATACCAGCGCACATCAATGCCCATTTCGCAATAGGTTGAACAGTTACCACAGGAAATACACTGTGCACCGTTGGTTGTGATGCGGAACCGCGATTTAAATCTTTGGATCAAACCCATATAAGCCGCCATCGGACAACCAAACCTGCACCATACCCTGCTACCCATGATCGGATAAAACCCAACACCTATCACTCCGCTGAAAACCATTCCGACGATAAACCCATAGCTATGTGCCAGGGTAGTGGCGATAGACGGCCCGAGCAATGCATTCTTTGCCCCATTGTCGATGAGTAACAAAGCTGTAATCAATATAATGGCGGCAAGCACGGAATGAATGAGCCACCTTTCAATTTTCCAGGCCTTAAGCGATTTATCGGATAAATGCCTGAAGGGGTCACCTGCAGTTTCTGCCAAACCGCCGCAGCCGCAAACCCAACTGCAATACCAGCGCTTCCCGAAAAAATAAGTTAATACAGGTGTAACGATAAATGTGAAAACCAGTCCCCAAAAAACCACAAATGTTCCAAGTGCTCCCTGCGACATGAGATAACTGAGGGTTGAAGGGAAGATCGCATCATAATCGAGGGGCCAGAAATAGGTGAGATATGGATCAAAATTGAAAAGCGATTTCATGATGGCGGGAAGCAACCATGCAAAACCAAACTGAACGACCATTACCGAACAGGTGCGAATGATCTGATACCGGTTATGCCTGTACTTATAAATAAATTTAATTCCCATCACCAAAACAGCGATCGTATAAAAAGAACCATATACAAACCATTGGTCGGCAGGAGCATGTCGCAACGCTTTGCTCAACGGATCAAACATAGATACCAATCCGGCCATAAAATCAATATCAAAAACTTTCTTCCAGTAATCTCTCCAATACAGCATCACATAAAATCCTGTGATCACAATTCCGGCAATCCATGCTAAAGCGCCTCTTGAAGACATAGAAGTGAAAAAAGCACGGTTATTTTTTATGCCGTCGGGCAATCCGCCATATGTTCCGGTTGTGTAAATAAAACCGCCAGCAAATAAACAGACTACCATCGTAATAAGAAGCGGTAATGCCTGGCCTGTTCCAATACCCGACCATGCAAGCAAAATAGCAAGTATTCCTATTCCGATGATTGCAAGGCCCGCTTTCTGTTTTGCATTAAAATTTGCAGGATGCGGATTTGAAAGCGACATACTTTGATTTGCCTGAGACATGATCTATATTTTTAGAATTAATTTTTCTGAATTGATTGTGCTTGCATGTGTTTCAAAATCATTTTATTTAACCGCCGAAAGGATTAAAAATTGCGTCCGGGGTTTCATCAATTAAATATCATTTTTAATACGATTTTTTTCTTTTTCAAAACAACCTGGTGCGCCGGATATTTTGCATTCCATGATTGAATGATTTCGTCTTCAACAGTTGTATAAAACTCAGGGTCGAAATTCGCCGCTTTTAAATGCGATAAAATAAATTCAACTGTTTGATTTTCGAGTTGCCATTTATTAAATAATTCATGACGCATGCGTAAACCGAAAATATTTATGCCGACAAATTCATGCGTTTCTGTTTTGAAAACGATATGAAAACATTTTTTCCCGTCGGTATGCTCCCAGTAAAATTCTGATTCTCCTTCACGCACCTGCGGCATCACGGTTCCATAGGTTTGATATTCGATATCGAGAAATTTAGCACTGTTAAACCAGTGGCCAGGATTATAACCGGTGCGTGATCCAAGCATATTTAATGCAGCTGTTTCTCCTTGTAATTTTCCTGTGTACCATACCTGTTCAACAACCTTGCGGTTTGGCAATGCGTGCTGAAATTGCGCACAATCACCTGCTGCATATATATCTTCCAGATTTGTTTCCATATGCTGATTGATCATTACACCGCGGTCGGTATGAATTGCTGTTCCTTTCAGCCATTCAATATTCGGTGAAACGCCAGCAGTTAATCCAACAACCTGACAAGGAATTTCCTCATCAGTATTTGTAATGACTGAAACAACTTTTCCGTTTTCATCTCCTTTTATTTCTTTGAGATGCTGATTTAAGCGCAGATCAAATCCGTGTTCCCTGATATGTCTTGAAACTAATTTTGATTCACCTTCCGGCAATACATTATTCCAGTATTCTTTTTCTCTTACAAGCAATGTAACAGGGTAATGACGGGAATGCAGCATCTCCGCCATTTCAATTCCAATTAAACCACCACCCACAATTACGGCTCTGTTAATTCCGTTTTTGGTATTTTCTTCAAGTTCCAATAAATCCTGGTAAGAATATAAACCCTGCACTCCTTTCAGATCCTGGCCGGGCCATCCGAATTTATTTGATTTCGCCCCGGTAGCAATTAATAATTTATCGTAATGCATCTGATCATCATCCACAAAAATTATTTTTTTGGAGACAGGATCGATCGATTTCACCCAATCCTTTTTCAGGTTTATTCTGTTTTTTTCCCAGAACCAGTTTTCGTAGGGCTGAATATGTTCAAATTTCATGTGCCCCATATAAACATACATCAGCGCTGTACGGCTAAAGAAATAATCCGTTTCGCCGGATATCACCGTTATTTCGTCATCCGAATGTTTACGGATTGTTCGTGCGGCGGTGATGCCTGTGATACCATTTCCAATAATAACGTAATGCATAATAGTTGCGTAAGAATGAAATCAACAGAGTGAAAATAAGAACTTATTGCGAACAGTTCAGAATAAGTGATAAAGTTTTTCAAATACCTGAAGTTATTTCGCCTGAATACAATCTATCAGCACGCATTCATCTGTAAGTATCACTGCAATTAAAAAAACTTCTTCTAAATGTGTAGAAAAAAAACCGCAGTTTTTACTTTTCGCTGCAACGCATACAGACTGAAAAGTGAAAACTGCGGCATAAAATGAATAATTAATTTTTATTCTTTTACAAGTTGTTGTGTAAAAATTTCACCGGTTGATGAAATTGTTCTTACAAAATAAATACCTGCGGGCAATGCGGAAATATTGATCGTAGCCAAACCATCAGTTGCCTGATAATTATTTTGCATAAATAATTTTCCGTTCATGTCGAAAATTCCAACAGTTAATTCTTCAGCCGAGATATTTAACCATTGCAATGTAAATTCATTTACAGCCGGATTTGGAGAAATGATCAGTTCCGCATCTTCTGCAACAAGACCTGCAGGCATAGCCGCTTTTATATTCAGTGTATAATCTTCCACTTCACCATATCCGAATGCTTCACAGGAAGATGGTGCAGAACCATATTTCATTGAAACACGCATTCTCGTCATACCCGGACTCGCCGTGAGTGGTGCAGAAATAGTTGCAGAAAAAATTGCGGTGCTCGATGTGGATGTGCTGTATTCTTCTTCACCTGCATCTGTAAAATCATAATCATGATTCCAATCCACCCACACTTTCCAATATTCGGTGAACGGACCACCACTCATTCCCGCACTTAATTTAATTGTTTTAGATGTGCCTTGTTTAATATTTGTTGTAAGCGCAGTTGCGTTATAATATCCGCCGTCATCACCCGATGTTCTGTCGATGGTTCCAATTCTTACTTTATCAATCCATTCCTCATTTGAAATATCGCCGGAAGATGTGCAATATGCACCTCCGCCCCCGCCTGTTAAACAAGGAGCCGCATTTATTGCATCGATAATTGCATCTTTCGGATAAGGTCCGAATCCGTTATTCAAATTAATTCCATAACCGGTTAAATGACAATAACTCATAATTGTTCCCCCACCTGTTGGTGCCGGGCCTGCCGGACATCCGCCTTCTGTTGCATAGCCTGCAATCGGGCCGCAATTATCAATTGCACCACCGGGCCAGCCGCACCAATGTGTGTGATAGGATCCGAAAATATGTCCGAGTTCATGCGTAAATACCATCACTGTCCACGAATAAGTCGGGAAATCGGAATACGATGCATCAATATCACTGTAACAATATCTGTAATCATTACACAAACCATTGATTGTTGCAGCAACACCCCCAAGTCCGCCGGGATCAAGTGCGCATAATTGCGCAACATCTCCATTAAATGTTGTGCGGTTATTCATAAAATCGGTTAATGCAGAAGAGGAAGATGCTGATGAATATCCATCTGAAATATTCCAGACAAATATTTCAGACAATGCAACAGAAATTCCATCATTCGTATAAATGATCTGTGAATTATTAAAAATGCCTGTTAAATAATTTGCGGTATTAATTACAGAACCTTTATTCTGGTATAATTGATAATCAGATTCAAGGTATACATCCACAACATTTGCCGTGCGTGGACCACCCTGCTCAATTCTGTCTGTCATATAATTATCTGAGAAACGTTCATCTTCAGGTGTTGCACAATCAACCGGTGGTGGTGGCACAAGAATATCTCTGTCTGAATAAATAAGATAATCATCAGGTGCGCCGGCTTTATAATTTCCGATATTAATATTTCCATTATTATTTGTTGAGATGATGCCCATGATTTCATTTTCAAAAACACTGATCGCAACAAGCGAATTCGGGTCATCTTTTACAATTCCCTGGTAATAAACCCCGGGTGTATAATCATATTTTCCATCTGTTTTTGTTTCAACCAGAAATCCATCTGAAAATAAATTTACTTTCACTAATTCAAGCGTGAGATTTGAATTATCAATGTAAGGTAGGTTTAATTCAATGGCATCCTCCCGGTTTTTGAACAGCGTATTAACCGCATATAAATCAAGTTTGGCAAATACAGGTTTTGAAACAAAAGTTTCCGCTTCTGTTTTAAATGAAGCCGATGCGTTTCTTTGCAAAAAGTCTTTCTTCACAAAATGCATATCTGCATGTTGCGCATCAACAATTGCTTTTGCCGCAGGCTTTAATTCAATGGTTTGTGAATAAACGGAGGTACAGGTTAAAACGCAGATAAAACTTGCACATACACTAAGATAGGTTAGGGGTTTTGCCATAAGATTTGAATTTACAGGTTAATGAATGCGTGTGTGCCGCTTTGGGATTCAGCAACTAAAGTTCGGATAATTCTTGTAAAAACAAAATTTTAAGAGCAGGAAACAATGACTATTCTGTCACAGATCAGGTTTCAATATCAGCCGTGATTTTTCTGACAATTTTATACTCGCTGAAAAATTCTTTTGCAATAATGCGCATAAAGGAATACACCGGGACCGCGATGATCATTCCGGGAATTCCGGCAAGGCTGCCGAAAACCAAAACGATAAAAAATATTTCAAGCGGATGTGCTTTGATACGTTTTGAAAAAATGATCGGTTGCGAAATGTAATTATCGATAAGCTGCACACCCTGGATCAGTATCACCAGTTTAAGGATCATCGGGACAATAGGAGCGTACGGATCTTCCGATAGTACGGTTGTTAATTCGATCAATAAAGCAAACAAGGTTCCGATGATCGGACCGAGGTAGGGGATCACATTCATGATCGCACAGAAAAATGCAATGATCAGCGCATTTTTTGAACCCATCAGCATGAGCCCTGCCCATACAAGAATAAATACTACAATTGATTGAATTATTATCCCGCCCGCATACCGGGTGAGCGTTCGTTTGCTGTTGCTTAATATTCTTTTTGCATGCGGTTCGAACCGGGTTGGCGCAAGCGTCATTAAAATATTATAAAATAATTTTTCATCCCGCAAAAAGAAAAATGAAATAAATACAATTGAAAAAACACCGACAATTATATTCCCGATGCTGCCGAGTAAAGAAGACAAAATATTCTGAATTGAAGTGATATTGAGCCATTCCCGCAATTTGGAGTTTATTGTTGCTTCAACTGTTTGTTGGCTGGTTTGCAATGAGTCCGTTCCGGTTTGATTTGGATCCTGAAAGCGAAGAATAAATTCGTCGATATTCTCCATCTGACTTTGAATTGCTTCTGATGCACGCTCGGTATTGAGGTTTGAAATTTCGGTTGCTTTTTGTGTAAGCACCGGAATAAATGCTGCGCCCACCAAAACAATTACGCCGATTAAAACCGACATCGAAATCAATGCGGCCAATGCGGTCGGAAATTGAAACTTTCCGAATTTGATTTTTTCAAGAAGATCCATCACCGGCCTGCCGAGCAAAGAAATAATTGCAGCAATCAGGAAATAGAGAATGATCACATAAAATTTCCAGACAAACCAAATTGCAAAAACAATTGCCAGGACTGTGAGAATATTTCGGTATGTGAACCAGTTTTTATTCATGGTGTGATTCCGGGTGAAAATTAAATGAAGTTCTGAACAAAAAAAAACCACCGGGATTGTTCCGGTGGTGCATAAAATTTCAGTTTACCAATCAGCAGCAACCGCCACCATCGTAAAACCATGTTGATTCCGAAATAAAAATATCAGGCCGTTTCAGTAATGCCAGATTGCCTGCTGTTTTATCACAAACTGCAAGGGGTTGATTAGGCATCAGGATATGGCCGCCGTGATCGTCGAAATATTCTTCATCGCCGAAATAAATTGCAGTTTTTCCGGTAAACACACATGGTCCGTCTGCCGGCATCGGATCCTTGATTGCACATACTTCAGCGCTTTCAATATAAATTAATTCAGGTGTTTCATAATGCGCAGGGTCAAGAATACGATAAGGCCTTCTTGCACGCACTTCAACCGTTCCGAATCCGATTTCGGTTATCCGGTGAATATATTCTTTTAATGGCAAAGATCCGCTTAAACATAAAGCACGCAGCTTTTCATCGTTGCGAAGATTTTCAGGAATTATATCTTCACAAGTGGGATCGCTCATAACAAGCCGGCCGTGTTTTTTCAATGTGCGGTACATTTCCGATAATGCCTTTTTCAAATCTTCATCACGGAAAATATTAAACAGACAATTTTGTGCTGCAATATCAATTGAATTATCCTCCACCGGTAAATGAAATGCATCGCCTTTACGCAATTCAACAAATTCTCTGTTAAACCATGGGTTTAATTTTTCTGCTTCACGCAAATTCTCATCGCATACTGCAAGCATTTCATCAACAACATCCACACCTATTACACCGCCTTTTTTTCTGCTGAAATAAGCAAATTGCAATAATTCCATTCCACCGCCCACTCCCACATATAAAATCGAAGGATTGTTCACCAGGTCACGCGGGTTCACAGTACTGCCGCAACCATAATTCATTTCAAGCATTTTTTGCGGAATAACCAAACCGGGTAATTGCCAAACAGGCGTTGTTGTGCAACACAATCCTTTCTGCGGATTTTCAGCTGCTTCTTTGTAAACATTTCTTGTTGTTTCTAAATACGTTGTTGACATAATGAATATTTAATTGTTTATAGTTGATCAGTTAAATTGTTGCATTGCAAAAAATATGATTGCAGATATGATCGCTGCGATAGGTAAAGTAAGCACCCATGATCCGATTATTTTTCCGATCATTTTATAATCTGCTTTTTTATTTACCAGACCGATTCCGAATATTCCTCCTACGGAAACATGCGTTGTTGAAACAGGCAGGCCGCTGCTGCTTGCTGTCCAAACCAGGACTGCCGTTACAAGATTGGATGTAAATCCCTGACCGGAATTCATCGGTGTGATTTTTTTGCTCATTGTTTCTGCCACTTTTTTCGCATTGAATAAACCGCCGGCTGCCATTACCAATGCAACAACAATCAGCATAGATGGGATACTCATGAAATGCACCAGCAACAATAAACCTGCAATTTTGGGCGCATCATTCATTCCGCGTGCAAATCCAACTGCACCGCCAGAAATAAAATGCATGGTATTTAATATTTTTTGCGCAGAAATTCCGGCTACATTGCCGGTATATTTTTCAATTTGCCTGTGTTGGATTGAAATTGCAGGAGCAATGATCTGATTTGTTCCGGCTGCAGGTTGATCGACTATGATATGTGTGTCTTTATCCACTTTCAGCCAAATCCGGCATTGCCGGAAAATAAAATATAAAATAATACTTGCTGCACAGGCAATAAAAGGACTGAGTAATAATGGTTTTAAAAAAGTATCTCCCAACTGATCTGCATTCATCTCATTTCCGACTGCAATAAATCCAGCACCAACGAGTGCACCTACAAGTGCATGTGTTGTGGAAACCGGAATTCCGATTTTTGTTGCGAGATAAACTGTGGAAGCGGCACCTAATGCAACGGCTATGGCGAGGGCAGGATCTTTTAAAGCTTCATCAGGAATTAATCCCTTTCCCGAAAAATTTTTCATCAGGCCCTGTGCAAGATAAATTGAGAAAATACAGCCAAGTAATGTTGTAATCGTACCCCAGTTAAGTGCTGTTTTAAAATTTGTTGTGCCGCTTCCGAATAAGGTGGAAACGCCTTTAAAATTATCGTTTGCCCCATTTGAATAAGCAAGAAATAAAGCAGCTATTAATAGAATTATTGTGATCATATCATTTCTAATAAAAGTGGATAACGCGACAGGTCATCAACCTGATCTACATCATTTAATTTTTCAAGTTCAAATAATTTTGCATTCTTGCTTTGAATTTCAGTTTTGGTTTCAAGAAATAATTGATCAGTGCTCCAGCTTTTATTTTGCAATATCCAGCGGTTCCATTTTTTCATACCGATCAGATAATAACCGCCGTCCTGCGCCGGGCCAATCACAAAATCATGTGCATCCAGTTCGTCAAATGCACGGTTAATATGATCGGGTTTAATATCGAAGCAATCACTTCCGACCATCACCGCTTTTTTAAATTCATTTTTAAAAGGAATAGAAAATGCATAATCCATTCTTACGCCCAGATCACCATTGCACTGCACATATTTTTTAAATAAATTATTTTCAAACAAATCATTCCTGTTCACATCATCACTGTAAAAAATATATCTGTCTGCATCAATTTCTTTTGCAACCGCATTCGTGTGTTTCAGCAATTCATAATAAACAGACAATGCTTTTTCATCACCAATATCTTTTGCAAGCCTGGTTTTTACTTTTCCTTTTACAGGATTTTTGATCATGATGATAAGTGCCTTTTCCATTTTTTTAAATTGTGCTGTTTCCGGCTTTTATCGTTCAGGCAACCGCTCCGCCGCAACTGGATCCGCTTCCTGCGGTACAGCCATAGCAATGCTGATTCAAAACAATTTTTCTTTTTGTTAATTGATCGAGGTTCCAGTTTGAAATATGATCAGGTGCGCCATGATTTACTTTTAATCCGAGCATCTGATTAAAATCGCAATCATAAATATTTCCATCCCAGCCAATTGAAACCGTATTTCTGCACATCACATTTTCAGCAGCAACAGGATTAAATGCATTCACAAGTTTTTCCATATATGATTCGTAATTACCGCTTTCAATCAGATAGTCAAGAAATCGGGAGATCGGCATATTTGTGATGCAGAACAAGCGATTGAATTCAATTTGGTGTGACCGTTTTAATTCACGTTTGAATTGCGATTCAAGGCTCGTCTGACTTCCCGGTAAAAATGCACCGCTTGGATTATATACAAGGTCAAGTTTCAGATCACTTCCTTCTTTTCCATAACCCACCGCATTCAGCATTTGCAATGCTTTAATTGAATCTTCAAAAACACCATCGCCGCGTTGTGCATCTGTTCTTGATTTATTATAAAATGGCAGCGATGAAACAACTTCCACATGATGCTTTGCAAAAAATTCGGGCAGGTCGTGATATTTTTTATTGGCGAGGATGATCGTGAGATTACAACGCACCATTATTTTCCTTCCCAGTTTCGAGATTTCTTCAACAAACCATCTGAAATCAGGATTCATTTCCGGTGCACCACCCGTGAGATCAACCGTCGGAATATTTGTTTTTGACAAAGCATCCAGACATTGCTGCATGGTTTCTCTCGTCATGATCTCCTTTCTGTCGGGGCCCGCATCCACATGACAATGCGCACAGGTTTGATTGCACATATATCCCAAATTCACCTGAAAGATTTCAATTGTAGTCGGGCGCAATGGAAATAATCCTATCGATTCCAGCTTATCGTTGAAGCGCTCAAAATCTTTATCAAGCACTTCGTGTGTATCGAGCACTTTTAACTGGTAAGCATTGTCAGCCAGTTTATGATGTTGGGCGTGCAAAGATTTTTTTGAATTCATTTTAGTTTATTAATGCATATTTATTTGAATGAAAAAAATCACTCACATATTTAATTCCTTAAATCTGCTCATCATTTGTGTGCCATGAACCAAAGAAGCGCCGCCGCGGATTGCAGCCGCAACATGAATTGCTTCCATCATTTGTTCTTCACTGCAGCCTTTTGCCATTGTATCTTCCGTATACGCATGAATACAATAAGGACACTGCACTGCATGTGATACTGCAAGCGCAATTAATGATTTCTCACGCTCTGTGAGTGCGCCTTCTTCAAATACTTTTCCATAATATTCAAAAAATGCTTTGCCTAAACCGGGGCTCCATTCGCTTATTTTTCCAAAATTCGCGAGATCTTTCGGGTCGTAATAAGTACTTCTTTCCATATTTTTAATTTATTTAACCGTTATAAAAATTATAATTCTCTCAGGGATTATGCGGTTCTGTTTATATTAACAGATCATTACTGAATGTAAAAGATTTAAATACTCTGATTTTCAGTAATTATAAACCGGGGGAGCTCGTAAAGAGGAAGAAATTAAAAACAACCAGGATTGGTTTAAAAACCGTGGCCTGTATGCTTTGAAAAAGGAAGAAAGAACTGATCGTATATAAATTATCAGTTGCGTAAATGAGTTAGATTGAATACTTAATATTTTGTAAAGATCATTTGCAGAATCAATATCATCTTTTTTTTCCGTGAGATAGGCGGAGATATTATTTGTATGCAGTGATTCAATTATAAAATCAAACAAGCCTTCTGATTCCCACGGGGCCTCTAACAGAAATTCCTTATTGAAAAATTGTTTTTGCACGCCGAATAAATAAAAACCGCCGTCGGAAGACGGGCCGATCACATAATTTACCGTTTCAAGTTTTTTTGCTGCCGTTTGCAGATCAGCCGGATGCAGATGGGGGCAATCATTCCCAACCACCAGTGCATTCTCAAATCCGGCAGCGAAAACCTGTTCAATGGCATCTGTAAAACGTTCTCCGAAATTATTTCCGTGCTGATGTGCCGAGTCAATAATAAAACAGGGAAGTCCGCTTTTTTTTATGATATGAAGTGTATGCGAGATAAGCTTACCGGCAATGAGTTCATTGGCCCTGAAATGTTCGGCAAAATCTTTCACAGAAGCTTCCTCCGATGCATTTCGGGTAAAAAGAACAACTGCGGTTTGCCTGTTTTGCTGCATGAAATTTTAATCGTGGCTAAAATAAATAAAGATTGCAGAGCTAAAGAATTTTTTAACAAACAACAACAAATGAAAGTTCATTTCCGCTTTTTGTTAACGCTTGATTCGAGCCAGATAACAGCTCTTTTCATATAATATTCCTTATCCCCTCTTTGCTTTTCAATTAATTCCCTGATCGCAGGATGAAATTCCGGTTGTTTACAAAAATCTTCAACAAGAACAAGTGATAATCTCCGCTGCCACATGATTTTTGAATCGGAAAACTCCCTTGCAAGCAAAAATATTTCTTTTGATCTGATTTTATTTATGGTTTTGAGACTTTGCATACCGAGTGTATCACAAACCGCCCAATTGTCGATGTCACTTGAAAATTTTTTCACAAGGCTGATTGCACGTTCAGGGTCCTGCTTTGCAAGGAGTCTGATGGTTTTTGCCGCCAGAATTCTTTCCTCATATGCACCGGCTTTCCAAAGCTCTTCAACCAATTCAAACCCGCCTTGTTTACAAAACTTTGACAATTCGTTGAGCACGGGCATTTTAATTCCGTAAATTTTAGTTGCGCCTGGTGCAACACGTTTCATTTGCTCTGCAAATTCTGCAGAACTTTCAGCTTTCAGTTTTTTTTGTATTTCAGCGAGCACCATATTGCAGGCAATAGTCCGTAAATAATTTCATTAATTCTTTTGTTGTTATTCCCACCCTGCCGTTACCGATCATGCGATCTTCAATTCTGGTGACAGGCATGATATTTTTTGTCGTGCTTGTTATAAAAACTTCATCCGCTTCAAAAATATCAGATACGGATACGTCGCTTTCGATCACGAAAAAATTTTGTCTTGCACATTCTATTACATGCTTTCTTGTTACACCTTTCAGAATATTTTTATCCGGTGTGTAAATTGCATTTCCTTTCACCGTAAAAATATTACAGCGTGCACATTCGCGGATAATATCTGCATAATAAAATAAAACATCTTCTGCATTGTTTTCTTTCATTCTTCCATATTCACGCAAGGACGCCAAATAAAAAGTGGTTTTATATTCCGGATAAGGTTTGGCAAATTCATGAAGTATCAATGCAATCCCCTCATCGAATAATTTTTCAGAATAAGGAATATATTCATCTTCATAAACGGTCAAAACAGGAATGATCTCACCGTTCAATATGCGTCCGGAAATCATGATCTTAAAATAAGCATCCCGGTTATTATTTTGTGATTGCAATGTGGCAAGAATGTTTTTTACATCCTCCATTTCAACCGGGGTTTTAAATTTTAAAACCGATTGTGAATGATTTAATCTCTCCAGATGATCATTTAAAAATGTAATTCTGCCGTTTCGCAACCGGCAATAATCAAAAACAGCAAAGCCACGTTCAAAACCCAGGTTATCACGTTCAATTTGTATCTTGTCTTTATCAATATATTTTCCGTTGTGAAAAGCAATTGTTGGAGGCATGATCAAAAATAATCAGAATTTTGAAGTAGTACCTTCACAATTGTACATCAGATTACCGTATGGGTAATCAAATCCACACACCCTGTGCTTACAGATATAAAAAACATCGATCTGGTGCTGCTTTAACAATTGCACGTTTATTGTATTTTTTGTTGAATGAATAAATTTCAACCTGTATACGCTGTTGAAGATCCGGCAGAAACTGCTGCTTCAGTTCATTTAAGTTATGTAAAAGACAACACGCCGGGTATTACAAGAAAAAGAAAAGGAAAAGGCTGGATTTATTATATGCCTGATGGAAAGATTTGTAAAGATGATTTAATACTCCGTCGCATACGCAGATTAGTAATTCCTCCTGCCTGGAAAAATGTATGGATTTGTGTGAAAGCTAACGGACATTTGCAGGCAACCGGAATTGATGCAAAAAAAAGAAAGCAATATAAATATCACCCGGATTGGAATGGCGCACGAAATGATACAAAATTTAACAGGATGGTATTGTTCGGCAGGGCATTACCTATTTTGCGAAAACAAATTGAAAAAGATCTACGTCTCACAGAACTCTGTGAAAAAAAAGTAATTGCCATCGTTATTTATTTAATGGATAAAACCGCAATCCGTATTGGGAATTCCACCTATGAAAAAATGTACGGAAGCTATGGAATTACAACACTGAAAGATAAGCATGTTAAGATACAGGGCTCCAAAATGAAAATCCGCTTTATCGGTAAGAAAGGAATTTTACAGGAACTTGAAATTACCAATGCAAAACTTGCACGACTCGTAAAAAAATGCCGCGACCTGCCCGGTCAGGAATTATTTCAATTTTATAATAAAGAAGGAGTTTTTAAATCTGTTGAATCAGGAATGATCAATCAATATATTCAGGAAGTTACAGGAATGAATTTTAGTGCGAAAGATTTCCGTACGTGGAAGGCAAGTGTTTATGCTGTCCGGACTTTAATGCACCTCTGCGAAGAAAATTCTCTTTCAAAAGAAAAACAATTGATCAGCTGTTTTGATGCTGTTGCTCAAAAACTGGGTAATTCAAAAGCCATCTGCAAAAAGTATTATGTGCATCCAAAAATAATTTCCCTCTTTGAAAGCGATACATTCCAAAAAAAATCTGTTATAAAAATGAAGGACTCCGCAGAATTATTAAATTATTACAGGACGGGTGAAGTGAACCTGCTGCAACTATTGGATGCAACTGATAAAAAATTCAAAAAACAAAGGGTAAAACCAGCGGTAAACAAAAGAAATTCTAAAGCCGCTTAAGCTAAAAACTCCGATATTTGCAGCTCTAAACTAAAGTGACCCGGGCATTGTTAGTTTAACGAACCCGCAGCAGTATGGACAAATTTTCTTATATCGCAAATGCAGAACCGGCTTATATCGAGTCGCTCTATCATACATTTCAATCCAACCCGGATGGAATTGATCCCGAATGGAAAAAATTTTTTGAAGGCTTTGATTTCGCACAGGCCAATTATTCAAAAAATGGAAAGCAACAAATTGCAGGCACCGGAGAAATTGCTGAAGAAATAAAAGTGTATAATCTGATCCTCGCTTATCGTGAAAAGGGACATTTAATCGCCAAAACAAATCCGCTTAAACCGAGAAAAGACAGAAATGCACAACTTAAACTGAATGAGCTGGGATTTACTGAAGCAGATCTCAATAAAAAATTTGCTGCCGGCACATTCGTCGGATTGGAGAATGCGGGTTTAAAAGAAATTATTCAGCATCTTGAGGAAAGTTATTGCCAAACACTCGGGTATGAATATGATTATATTATTGACCCGGCAGAAAAAAAATGGTTTCAGGATAAAATTGAAAAAGAAGGGAAACAAATCCGTTTCAGTCATGAAAAGAAAAGAGCGATTCTCAGGAAATTAAATGAAACTGTAGTATTCGAACAATTTCTCGATAAAAAATATATCGGTCAAAAAAGATTTTCCCTTGAAGGAGGTGAATCAACAATTCCCGGACTGGATGCGATCATTCATAAAGGCGCTGAAATGGGCGTTGAAGAATTTGTTTTCGGAATGGCGCATCGCGGAAGATTAAATGTTCTCGCAAATATTCTCGGCAAAACTTACGAACAGATATTTAATGAATTTGAAGGAATTACAATTCCGGATACAACTATGGGTGATGGTGATGTGAAATATCATCTCGGTTATTCATCACAAATTATTTCAGACAATAAAACCATTCATTTAAAATTAACGCCGAATCCATCTCATCTCGAAGCGGTAAATCCTGTGATGCAGGGTTTTGTGCGGGCGAAAACAGATGTAATGTACAACGAAGACTGGGATAAAATTATGCCGGTCACAATTCACGGTGATGCTGCGATTGCCGGACAGGGTGTTGTATATGAAGTATTGCAGATGAGTAATCTGAAAGGCTATCGGGTTGGCGGTACACTCCATTTCGTAATTAATAATCAAATTGGATTTACAACAGATTTTGACGATGCACGTTCAAGTAATTATTGCACGAGTTATGCAGCAACAATTCAGGCACCGGTGATACATGTAAATGGTGATGACGTGGAAGCGGTTGTATTCGCATCCGAACTTGCGGTTGAATACAGACAAAAATTTAATAAGGATATTTTTATCGATATGGTTTGCTATCGCAAACACGGCCATAATGAAGGTGATGATCCGAAATACACACAACCGGCATTGTATAAACTGATCGGAAATAAAAAAAATCCCAGAGAAATTTATGTTGAGAAACTGATGGCTGGTGATGAGATCGGTCAACAGCTGGCAAATGAAATGGAGAAAGATTTCTGGAATGAATTGCAACAGCGCCTTGATCTTGCAAAACAGGAACAATTAAAATATCAGTATCAGCCTCCCGAAGAAGCTTGGAGAAAACTCAAAAAAATTGTTGCATTAAAAGATTTTGAAACATCACCCGAAACGAAAATCAGCAAAGAAACACTAAAACAAATTACGGATCATTTATTCGATGTGCCTGTAGGATTTACAATGCTGAAAAAAGTGGAGAAATTATTTGAATCGAATAAAAAACTGCTTGCGGAAAATAAGATCGACTGGGCATTAGGCGAGCTGCTTGCATACAGTTCTATTTTACTTGAAAATAAAGAGGTGCGGATGAGTGGGCAGGATGTGCGCCGCGGAACATTTTCACACCGGCATGCAGTGCTTCGTGATGAAAATACAAATGAAGAATATATCCGTTTAAATCATATTGCAGAAAAGCAGGGTAAATTCAGAATTTATAATTCGCTGTTAAGCGAATTCGGTGTGCTTGGTTTTGAATTCGGCTATTCACTTGTAACGCCCGACAATCTTGTTTTATGGGAAGCACAATTCGGCGATTTTAATAATGGTGCACAAACAATTATCGATCAGTTTATTTCGGCGAGTGTAAGTAAATGGCAAAGAATGAGCGGCATCGTATTGTTATTGCCGCATGGATATGAAGGCCAGGGGCCTGAACACAGCAGCGCACGGATGGAAAGATTTTTACAATTATGTGCCGAAGGAAATCTACTTGTTGTAAATATCACAACACCCGCAAATTTTTTCCATGCACTGCGCAGGCAACTTGCTTTTGACTTCCGCAGGCCACTTGTTGTAATGAGCCCGAAAAGTTTATTGCGCCATCCATTGGCTCAATCAAATATCAGTGAATTATCAGATGCTAAATTCAGAGAATTAATTCCAGATACATATGCCGATACCAAAAAAGTAAAACGGATTTTATTATGCAGCGGAAAAATCTATTACGACCTTTTTGATCATCAGCAGAAAAACAACAGGAATGATGTTGCGATTATCCGCATCGAACAATTATATCCATTTCCATTCAGTCAGTTACAAATTGAATTAGATAAATATCCGGGTGCCGAAGTTTTTTGGGTACAGGAAGAACCCCGCAATATGGGTGCATGGTTTTATATCCGCAATATATTGACAGAAATTGAAGTGACACGCATTTCCCGCAAGGCAAGTGCATCGCCTGCAACGGGCTTTGCAAAAATTCATGCACAGGAACAGGCGGATATTGTTTTACAATCCTTTACTTTGAATTAAATAATCGGAGGAATATGCTACTCGAATTAAAAGTGCCTACCATCGGAGAATCCATCAACGAAGTCACCCTGAGTAAATGGCTCGTGCAGGAAGGTGATATTGTCGCAATCGATCAGTCACTCTGTGAATTTGAAAGCGATAAGGCAACACTCGAATTTCCTGCAGAAAAAGGCGGAAAGATTTCCTTAAAAGTAAAAGAAGGCGCTGAATTGAAAATCGGAGATCTCATCGCAACACTGGATACGGATTTTGCAAAAAAAATTGAAGAGAAAAAAAACAATGCTCCTGAAAATCAGAAAATAGTAGAAGATTTAGCTGATGAAAATAAATCGCTAAACCCGGAACTCAAAACACAAAACCCCGAACTCAGAACTCAGAACTCAGAACCCACAACACAAAACGCCGAACTCCATATAACACCCCTTGCAGAAAATATTGCCAAAGAAAATAAAGTTGATCTATCAAAAATCAGCGGCTCCGGAGCTGGTGGCAGAATTACGAAAGATGATATCCTGAATTTTATTAAATCCGGTTCATCTGCAAAAGAAATTATTTCCTCACAGAAAAAAGGAACAAGACATCAGCACGCAGAAAAAATAACCAAGCTCAGAAAAACAATTGCCAAACGACTGGTGAGTGTAAAAAATGAAACGGCAATGCTCACCACATTTAATGAAGTGGATATGAGTGCGATCATGGCGATCCGTGATAAATACAAAGTGAATTTCGAAAAGAAATTCGGTGTGGGTTTAGGATTCATGAGTTTTTTTGTAAAAGCTTCTTGTAATGCGTTGCAGGAATTTCCTTCGGTTAATGCATGGTTTAATGAAGAATCTATTTTATTCAATGATTTCTGTGATATCTCGATCGCCGTTTCCACTCCGAAAGGTTTGGTTGTGCCTGTTTTGCGCAATGCCGAAAGTATGAGCATGGCGGAGATCGAATTAAAAATAAAAGAACTCGCAACAAAGGGACGTGAAGGAAATCTTGCACTTGAAGAAATGCAGGGCGGCACATTTACAATTACAAATGGCGGTGTTTTCGGTTCATTAATGAGCACACCGATAATTAATGCACCGCAAAGTGCCATTCTTGGAATGCATAAAATTCAGGAAAGGCCGGTTGCACATAATGGCCAGGTAGTGATTCGCCCTATGATGTATCTTGCATTAAGTTATGATCACCGCATTGTGGATGGAAAAGAATCCGTGAGTTTTTTAGTTCGAATAAAAGAGCAACTTGAAAAACCAGAACAGTTATTATTCGGTAAAGATGTTGTTGAATTATTATTAGATCTTTAATCTGCACAAATTACCTTCACACAGCAATAAATTTATTTTCATGTTTCATAAATACCTTTTACCGTTCCTGCTTTCTGTTATCATTTCATGGAATTGCTCTTCTCAAAATTCTGCTTCAGCCGGCATCCTGTTTTATAATGTTGAAAATTTATTCGATACACTGGATACACCGAACAAAATTGATGAAGAATTTACACCAGGCTCGGAGAAGAAATGGAACACTGAAAGGTATAAACAGAAAATCGATCATCTCGGAGAAGTAATCCGGGCTGCAGGGGGAGAAAATCTGCCGGCCATCATCGGCATGTGTGAAATAGAAAACGCATCAGTATTAGACGATCTCGCTCATTCAAATAAATTAATGGCGGGGAATTATAATTTCATTCATTACGAATCACCCGACGAACGGGGAATTGACTGTGCATTGCTGTATAATACTAAATTATTTACCCCTGTAAAATCTGTTCCGGTAAATGTTGAATTGCCCGAAGATAATGGCGGAACAACAAGAGATATTTTATTTGTTGAAGGTGATTTGAAAATAAAAAACAAAAGCGAACATATTTTTCTTTTGATCAATCACTGGCCATCAAGAGTAGAAGGTGAAGAAATCACCGCATCCCGCCGTGCCATTGCTGCCGGTGTATTAAAACATCTGGTTGATTCACTGAATCAAAAATACAGTGATCCGCATATTGTGATCATGGGAGATTTTAATGATACACCATTTGATAAAAGTATTCAGTCGGTGCTCGGCGCAATTGAATTAATTGCATCACAAAAAGATGAATGCCTAGTTGATCTGATGACGGAATTCCAGAAACAAAATCAGGGATCTTATAATTTTAAAGGCAACTGGCAATGTCTCGATCAGTTTATTGTTTCGGAATCAATGATCGACGGGAAAAAACTGGATGTAAATACCGGCACGGTTACTTATGTGAAAAAAGATTTTATGCTCTATCATAATGAGAAGTACGGCGATTCGCCGAATAAAACATATTCAGGCAGTAAATATTTTGGCGGCTATTCAGATCATCTCCCGATTTATATGGAGCTCACGGTAAAGTAAAAGAAATAATAAAGCCGCCACCACCGGCGCCGCAGAGTTTTAAATAATTATTGAACATGAGGCCCATGATCCAGTTTTGATAAGCTTCAGACGGAATTGCAAAACTGAATAAGGTCATTTGCAACTGACTTAATTTATACAGTGATTGCTTCAATGCATCCAGGTTATTTTCCAGATAATAATGAATACAATCTTTCACTACAGGTAAATAATCTTTTTCGAATTGTTCTTTATAGGCAGGCAGGCTGATCCGCTCTTTAAATGTTTCCACCAATTCGGATGTTTGATGTTTTATTCCGGTATCAATTAATTCAATATGTAATCCGGACGATTGAATTATTTTATCCGGGATTATTTTTAATTCTCTTCCCGAAACATGAATTGCACTTTGCAGATAACTCACCAATGGATCAAGTCCGGAACTTTGGGTATGAAAACAATTTTCCATCTTCCCTAAAAACAATTTCAATCCGGCCAGATCTTTTTTATCGATCCTATTTTTGCAATAGCGATCGTATACCGCAGCAACCAGCGCCCCCGAACTCCCTACGCCATATCCGATCGGTATATTTGATTCCACATCCAGTCCCTTTTTCAAATCGGATGCAAACTGATGCAGGTTTAATGTTTCAGAAAAATCATTTTCGTTCAACCAGTTTAAAAAATCATTCAAATATTTTTTGCTTTCCGAATCCGCAGGTTTATGATCCACCCATTGGAGACTGAATTTCGGATATGGAATTGCAAGCGCATCACCACCTTCGATAACGGCATATTCGCCGAATAATAATAATTTGGATGGATAAATACGCTCTGCCATTAATCAGTTATGATTTGTGTTGGCCCGGCACCCATGCCGTCGTAAATCACTTTTTTATTATTGCAGAATTTTAATAATTCCGATTGTATGAAATTACGAACCACTTTTTTTTCAAAATACGGATATAAAATATGCACATTCGGGCCTGCATCGAGAGTAAAGCAAACCGGAATTTTTGTTTCATTTCTAAAATTGCGAATGCGTTGCATGATTTCCAGTGTTGCAGGCGCCATTAAAATAAACGACGGAGAAGATGTCATCATCAATGCGTGCAATTCCAGTGCTTCTGCTTCCACAATATCGACAAATACATTGAAATCTCCTATGCGCAGCACTTTAATTAATTCATGTAAACGGATCCCGGCATTTTTATAGCGCAATTCTGCAGATGGATGTTTTTTCATCAATTCATGACCCGCTCTGCTGCTCACCGATTTTTCCTGATCACTCACAATTAAAATGGTATCCTGCAAGTCGTTAAAATTACTGTGATACTCTTTCGGGAATGGAATTGCATACGTATCGGCAGAATTTTTTACGGATTTTGTTTCTCCCCATACCGAAAATGCAGGATACAAACTGCGGGATGCGCTTCCTGAACCAAGCCTTGCATAAAATGATGCATTTTTTAAAAAGGCATCATAATCCAAAAGTTTTTTTGAAAATCCGGCCTGCAGGCTCATCAGACAGAGCGCAAGTGCGCTCATGGAGGATGCGCTGCTTGCAATTCCGGATGAATGCGGGAATGAATTTTCAGAACGGATCACAAGTTTCTGATCGTTGATAAAAGGAAAGTCTGATTTAATTGAGTCGAGATATTTAATCAGTTTAGCTGCAAATGCAGGATTCTTTTTTCCTTCAAAATAAAAATCGATATCCGGAGTTGACTTTTTTCTTTTATTCTTCAGCTCCACCGATGTTTCGGTATAGGCTTCAGATAGTGTAAGAGATAAAGAAGCATTATTCGGCAACTGGTTACCATGTTTGCCCCAGTATTTAATCAATGCAATATTTGACGGACTGCGCCAGGTAATTTCCATTGTTATAATACCATTTCTGAATAATTCAGTATTGTATGATAATTTTTCTCTTTAAAATAATTCGTAATTTCTGCAGGATCCATTTCACTTGCAGCCAGCACAAAATCACCACCCCATGCGCCCAGCGATTTTACAACGCCGTTAAAATCGGAAAATAATTTCGTTTGTACTTTTTCTTCCTGCAACACGAATTGCATTAATTCTTCATGCTCACCGAGCAATTGTATAAAATCAGGGAATTCATCACAAAACAATAATGCTTCGCTGATCTCCGAAATAATTTCAATTTCCTCTTCAAATTTTTCATTGCGCAACATAAATTCATGCACCGCAGATTTGGTATTTTGTTTTTGATTCAGGTGCACAAAAAATATTTGCTCCGCATTTGGCGGTGAAAAATTTACCGAGTCATAAATCGGCCCTTCCTCATCAATGCGGAAAAACACGGGTTTACCTGAACGGGCGCATGCAATATCATAGCCACTGCCGTCGAAAATTATTTTATTCAATTGCAATGCATCCACATTTGCGAATTGCGCCAGATTGTTTAATAATGTTGAGCTGCTGCCCAAACCCCAGCTGCGATCAAACCCAAGATAATTCTGAATACTTGTAGTGCCGCTGTTTTTCAGAAAAGCGGGATTAAAACGGCGGCATTCAGTTAATATTTTTTTCAGTGTATCGTATACGTCTGCATCAATTGTTTTCAATGTTTCCCTGTATGGCATCAGATCGCTTTTTGAGATCAGCACTTCTGCCCATATATTATTTTGATGATCATAACTTTTCCAGCGGAGGTTATGCTCACCAAATACATTTTCTTCCACTTCCATCCGTTGTCCGAATTTCGTCGGCACTGCCAGCGCAAGGGCGCCTTTTAAAACAAGGTATTCACCACTGATAAGTAATTTGCCGTTGGAGTAGAATTCTTTTTTCACAAATGCCGGCTTCCTTTATATTTTTTCTGTTGTGAGTCCGCCTCTTAATTCATTTAAATAATCACGCACATTACTGAATGAAACTGTTTTGTTTGAAAAATATGCAAATGCTTTTTCAATTTCCTGTTCAGTTGCACCAAAATGGCGTAAAATATTTGTGAGATGCATTTTCATATGCCCTTTCTGGATACCGGATGTAACAAGTGCTTTTACAGCGGCAAAATTTTGTGCAAGGCCAACGCATGCAATTATTTTCATTAATTCTTTTGCACTCGGGTTGCCCAGCATTTCGAGCGAGCGTTTTGCAAGCGGATGTAATCTGGTTAACCCGCCGGTTGTTCCGACAGCCAGTGGAATTTCAATCCAGAATTTGAATTTATTGCCTTCGATCTTACAATCACTCAGACTCTGATACTTTCCTGTTCTTCCTGCATAGGCATGACCGCACGCTTCGATCGCTCGAAAATCATTTCCGGTGGCAAGTATCACTGCATCGATACCATTGAATATCCCTTTATTGTGCGTAGTTGCCCGGTAAACATCGTTTTTTGCAATATGAATCGCCGTATTGAATTTCCGTGCAAACTGCTTGGCATTTAATTCTGCTTCCGGAAAATCACCAAGATCATTTACGTCGCATTCCACACTTGCACGCACGATACATTCGGGTGTGTAATTACTTAAAATACTCATTACAATTTCCACCGATTTTTCAGCGCCGGAAAATGTTTTGTAATGTTTTATTTCTTCACTTAAACAACCTGCAAATTCTTCGAGGCATGAATTAATAAAATTCGCACCCATGGCATCTACGGTTTCGAAAGTTGCTTTGAGCTGATAATATTCAGGTTCAATTTCCGTACAGTCGATCAGTTCAATATCTTTCAATCCACCGCCGCGTGCTTCCATATTTGCGGTGATATGTTTTACTTCTTCTTTTAATACCGGTTTTATTTCTTCAAAAAAAGAAAATAATTTTTCAGATTCTCCCCTCCATAAAAAATGCACATGCCCCACTTTGGTTGTTGAAATTACTTCTGCTTTAAAACCGCCGTGGTCGGCCCAGAATTTTGCACCGCTTGCTGCAGCAGCCACCACCGAACTTTCTTCGATCACCATCGGCACTACATATACTCGTCCGTTAATTACAAAATTGGGAGCAACACTATAAGGTAAATAAAAATTGGTGAGTGTATTTTCAGAAATGCCGTCGAATACTTTTTGCAATTCGGCATTCGCATGAATATAACTTGAAAATTCTCTCGCGATATCCAATGGATTGCTTGTGAGAAAATGTTTCGCAAGCCATGCGATCTTTTCCGTTTTACTGAGTTTTGAAAAACCTTTGATCTTTGCCATTTACTTTTAATTGTCTCTTACATATTTGTAAGTGTAGCCATCAGTCCAGGTTGCTTCTGAAAGATAAAGCGTATCATCAGAAATCTGATTGATGTATAAATATTGATTAAATCCGGCATTGCCTAATTCTTTAAATTCAATATAATAACCATCCCCCATATCTATTTCCGAACCGGTAACAAATACATAACTCCTTTCCATTGTTTCGTCACCATCGTAATATTGAAAGTATTTTCCGAAATCTGTAATTGAAATGGATGTATGACGTTCATCCGGCCCATAATAATATCCGCCCCAGCCGCCGGCTTCTTCATATAAAATCCAGTGACCGAAAACATTTTCCAATGAATCATCAGGCAAATTAATTTTATCACATGATGTAAATGCAATACAAAAAATAACACCTGCTATATATATTGATATTTTCATTTGTTCATTCAAGTCCAATCAGCTAATCCAATAATTTGCTAATTATTCTGTCATCTTACTTTTAAAAACGCATTTGCCAAAGTTAACCCATCAGCCTGTGTTTTTATATAGTTTTTCAACGCTGCATAATCGTTTTGTGCATGTTTGAGGAATGCTGATCCCTGCGCATAAATCGCATTTAACCTTATCTTTTTCACACAATAATATCCATCCAGGTAATTTCTGATACCACCGCTTATAATTATTTCCCGGCATCGGATCTTATCTCCCAACTCCACCACAATATCATTCACAAATCCTACCATTTCCTCTGCCGTATGACCTATATACGATATTTCAGGATCGGCAGCATCTTGTTCTGAACGTAACAATTCAACCTTCGAAAAGTTTGTACCGCCGAATGCACCGAAATCGATGGCCGCCAAAGGCAACTTAAGAAGTGCTTTCAGACTTTCGGGTCCCATTCCCTGCCCGACTTCTTTTACAATTACCGGGAAATCTACTTTTGAAAGTAATGCAGCAATTATTTCGATAGGCGGATTTGAAAACCGGTCGCCTTCGGGTTGAAGCCACTCCTGGAGCGGGTTTACATGTATGATCAGCCCGTCGGCCCTGAGCCTGTCCACAAGCTTTTTGATCCCGTCCACTTCATTTTCCCGCAGCATTTTTTCTATTTGCGCAACGCCGAGGTTAGCATAAAAGGGTAGATCGGGACCAATGATCCCGCGGAGATCAAAATCTGCAAAATACGTATCGTTATAAAGCAAAGCCCTGCAGGAGCCGAGGCCCATGCCGATGCCGAATTCATTGCAGGCCTGCGCCAGATTGCGGTTAATTTTCCCCGCCATCGCCGTTCCGCCGGTCATACTGCTGATCCAAAGCGGCAATTGCAATTGTTTGCCAAGAAAATTTTTAGGGAGTTGCCTGACTGCAGGATGTGGCGACAATAAAGGTTCGTAATAAAACCGCTTATCATTTAAGGCATGTTCGGCCTGACTTTCAAATGCCAGCCGGATATGATCTTTTTTTCGGTTCTCTGCGGTCGGGTCGCTCAATTGATTTGAATTGAAATGCAAAGTTAATGATTGCAGATGGATGATGGCTTTCTGAAATCGCTGGGCGATGATGTAATTTTGAAGCTAAGAAATGAATGGAATGCATATGAAGTTTTCTGAGTATACATACGAACGTCCCGATCTTGAAAAAGCAACCACTGATTTTAATAATTGCCTGGAAAAATTTAATTCTGCAAATTCAGCAGGCGATCAATTAAATTGTATTAAAGAAATCAATTTATTGCGCAGCCATTTTGATACCATGTATCAGCTGGCATCTATCCGGCATTCAATTGATACGAAAGAAGCGTTTTATAATGCCGAACAGGATTTTTTTGATGCGAACGGTCCGCAATTCGAAGCGCTTACAAGTAAATATTATACGGCACTTGTCAATTCAAAATTCAAATCAGAAATTGAAAATGAATTGGGCAAACAATTATTCCGCATTGCAGAAATGCAGTTAAAATCATTTAAGCCTGAAATTATTGAAGACCTCGTAAAAGAAAATCAGCTCAGCACGGCTTATACCGAATTAATTGCCGGTGCTTCCATTTTGTTTGAAGGTGAAGAAAGAACATTGGCGGAGATGGTGCCTTTCCTTCGTTCAACCGACCGCACAATCAGAAAAGCTGCTGCTGAGGCAAGATGGAAATTTTTAGCGGATCATGCAGATGAACTCGACCGGTTATTTGATGAACTGGTGAAAACAAGAAATACAATTGCAATTAAACTCGGCTATAGAAATTTTGTTGAAGTCGGTTATTTAAGAATGTTGCGGAGTGATTATAATGCGGAGATGGTTGCGCAATTCCGCAATGAAGTGTTGAAACAGGTAGTACCGCTTGCAAATCAATTGCGTGCAAAACAAGCGCATCGTTTAGGGTTGGATGCATTAAAATATTATGATGAAGCATTGATGTTTTCATCGGGCAATGCAAAACCAAAAGGCGATCCGGAATGGATCATCGGCAATGGAAAAAAAATGTATGATGATCTTTCCAGTGAAACATCCGAGTTTTTTAATTTCATGTTAAGCCGCGAACTCATGGATCTTGTCGCGAAAAAAAATAAAGCCATCGGTGGTTATTGCACTTATATTTCCGGATTTAAATCTCCTTTCATATTTTCAAATTTCAATGGCACGAGTGCAGATATTGACGTGCTCACACATGAAGTGGGCCATGCGTTCCAGGTATTTATGAGCCGCGATCAGGAAACAAGTGAATATTACTGGCCGACAAGTGATGCGGCAGAAATTCACAGCATGAGCATGGAATATTTTGCTTACCCGTATATGGATCTTTTCTTTAATGGTGAAGCTGAAAAATATCGCTACTCTCATTTAGTTGATTCAATTTTATTTTTACCTTATGGCGTTTCGGTAGATGAATTTCAACACGGCATTTATGAAAATCCGGAAATGAGTCCGGCAGAAAGAAATCAATTATGGCGCAGTATCGAAAAAAAATATCTCCCTCAAAAAAATTATGAAGACAATGCGTATTTAAATAATGGCGGCTGGTGGCAAACGCAGGGACATATTTATCAGAGCCCGTTTTATTATATCGATTATACACTTGCGCAAATGTGCGCATTCCAATTCTGGTTCAAAGCGCAGAAACAAAGGCCCGAAGCATTAAACGATTATATCCGCTTATGCAAAGCAGGAGGCAGTAAATCATTTTTAGAACTTGTTGAATACGCGAATTTGAAATCACCGTTTGATCAGGGGAATTTTACGGAGATTATTAACGAGTTGGAAGAGTATTTGCAGCAGGTGGATGAAGTAGGGTTTTAGTTAAGTCCACATCCGGCAGCCCGCTAGAACTTGAACTATCTGCGGGAATCTGATTTAATTTATAAAATCAAGACAGCAAATGATTAAATACAATTTATGCAAACCTGTTTATTCTCTGCTGTTCTTGTTCCTTTTTTTTAATTCGTGCAAAGGGCAAAACGAATTGGAAACAGATACTCCCGAAAAAATTGCAGATCAAATAAGGCAGGTTGAAAATAATCTTGGTGGGCGTATTAAAATTGAAGGTGAAAACTGGAATATTCTCGATCGGATGGCCTACTATAAATTTAACGGAGTAAGCATAGCCGTGATTCAAAATTATGAAGTGGTATGGGCAAAAGGATATGGCTGGGCTGATATCAACGAAAAAATACCTGTTACCGAAAACACATTGTTTCAGGCTGCATCGGTGAGCAAGTCGATCAACAGTATGGCTGTATTGAAATTAGCGCAGGATAAAAAACTGGATTTAAATACCGATATCAATCAATATCTCACTAGTTGGAAATTTCCTTATGACAATATTGCAAACGGGAAAAAAATAAATACGCTCAATCTTCTTACACATACTGCCGGAATTAGCAATAGTGCGCCTGAATACGTTTATAAGGATTCAATACCTTCTTTAATTCAAATATTAAATGGCGATGCAGCTCCATCCCGTTTTGTTTATTCAAGAGTTGTTGCGGCAAGATCAGAATTTGAACCGGGGATAAAGTATCAATATTCAAATAATGGTATCGGCATCACGCAATTATTGGTGACTGATATAACTAAAAAAACATACGAGGAATATATTTCAGAAACGATATTTAAACCGCTGGGCATGTTTAACAGTTGTTATACAAATGCTGAAATCCAAAATCAAAAACAAATTTTAGCAACAGGTTATCTAAACGGATATGAGGTGGATGGAAAACATGTAATTATCCCAATTCTTTCCGCGGGCGGTTTATGGACAACTCCTACTGATCTTGCAAAATTCATTATTGAATTGCAATTATCTTATGAAGGAAAATCAAATAAAATTCTTTCAAAAGAAATGGCGGTTAAAATGCTGACGCCATATATAGACTCGGTGGGTTCGGGTGTTTTCATTAAAGATGTAAATGGAGAAAAATATTTCGAGCATAGTGGCACATTGCCCGGATTTAATTCTGAATATTATGCAAGTATGCAAGGCGGAAACGGCGTCGTGGTGATGGTAAATTCCGGCAGTTCAGATGCATTTATTCGTGAAATCATAAACAGCGTTGCCACAGTTTATGAATGGAAAGATTTTTATCAACCGGTTTATAAAAAAGCAACCCCTTTACCCGACAGCATTATTCAAAAATATGTGGGTGTTTATTTAATGGATGACAACAGATACACAATCATATTAAAGAAAGAAGATGGATATTCTTTATTCGCAGATGGCGTTTACAGCAAAATGTATTTTACCAACGAGACTGATTTTTTTAATGTGGAATTCCCGACCGAAAAACATTTTGTAAAAGATAAGGCCAGTACTATAACCGGTTATTCAAGAACATTGAACGGCTCTCCGCAACCATCATTGATAAAAGTTTTAAAGCCGGAAGATTTAACGGGAACTGAAGAGTTTTTCGGCACAATTGGCTGGGCGTTTTTGGAAAATAAAAATTATAAGGAAGCTTTAATCTATTTAAAGCGGGGACTGGAATTATATCCCAATTCACTCCTGATGGAAATGAACCTGGCACATGCTTATTTATTTAATAATAATTACACCGAAGCTCTAAAAATTTATAAATCACATCTTAATGAAATCGTCACATCAGATATTAAATGGCAGGATATGATACAATCAGATTTTTTGTTTTTTAAAAATAATAATTTTGACAAAAGCCTGATGATTAAAATTCTTACCGCCCTGAACCTCGATGTTCCCCAAGGATTTGAATAATTACATTTCTGGATTCCGTTGGTGAGACGCTAACCGATAAAAAAATGTTCATGAGAGACAAATGAACGGATCAAATGAGAAATCATGATTTAACTATCTTCTTAAACTCAAGTAACTTACCTGCTGAATCATATATCTCCACTAAATAAATACCCACCGAATAATTTTTAAAATTTATAGTTGACTGCTTTACAATTTTACCTCTTAAAATAATCTGCCCTTGAATTGTTTGAATAGTATAATTTAATTCTGAATTATTGCTGCTGTGCAGAGTTAAATTATCATTTACCGGATTTGGATAAACAATTATTTCGTTTCCTTCCATTACATTATTTATTGCAGTGCCAAGTGTATCACATTCACTTCCGGCTAATGCACCGAGATTATAGTTGGGCATATTGGGGAGACCAAAAATTACTCTTCTTGTTCCTAAGGAGACAGTATTTGTATCAAAATTGCACAAAGGATAAATTTCATTTGGTGAATTAATTACGGAAAGGTTTTGATTCTTGACATTGAATATATCATTAGGTAGCGTGCTATAACCTGTAACTAAATAAATTTTCCCATCTGGTCCCAATAATTGTTGTCCTTGACAATAACTGCCTGTGGGTCCATCATAAACAAGTTCTTTCGTAGAATCAATCGGTTCCCCATCACAACTTAAACAAAACTGATACAATTTTTTTTCGCAGGCGCCATTGACATAAATTTTTGAACCGTCCGGAGAAAAGGAACATCCATAAGCCGCCATATCAAGATTCTGTATCCTTATTAAATTTGATAATTCACCTGTGCAACGGTCAAAATCAAAAATATCCAATTCAGATTGTCGTGGAAATAAAAGTTTACTTCCGTCTTGTGAAAAAATCATTTGACCCCAGCCTGTATCAAAATTCTCATCATATGTCGGTCCAATATTTTGATAAAACGGCCCTTCGATACCTTCAGGAGTTATTAGAAATCGTACAAATTCAATATTTCTTAATTCGGCTGTTATTGTATCAAACCTCCGCACCAATAGCCACCAGTCTCTTCCATTGCCGTGTTTAACTGATTGCATTTTTTCTTGAATTTTAATATCAAAAAAATGAATATTTTTTTCTGATACCTTTCCTAACCCATCATTTAAACTCATATCAATCACGGAATAATTAAGTCCATCAATTGAACCAGCTTGAATTTGAATTACATATAACATATTTTTAATTTCTGGCTTGGGAACAACAATAACTCCCTGAGTTAAGCTGGAACCAAATGGACTTAAAACACCGCCAATTTCGAGCTCCTCGCCATTTTCCATAATTTCATGATTTCTATTCCAAACCTTTTCGCCATTGGTATAAAATAATAAATTACCGATGCTATCGGAAATCGAAGCGCAAGCTTCATACGTCATGATTGATGAAACTCCAGATACGGGGTCCACAGATTCAAAATTCAAGGAAGCGCTATCACCGAAAATCCAATTATTGTCATAGCTCTGAGAAAAAGCATTGCAGCAAATAAATGCTGCAATGCATACTATTATTACTTTTGCCATTGGCTACTTATTTGGTTTAAATATAACCAATTTGCTCCAATAAGAATCGTTGTTTTGTGCCTCAGCCTTAACATTATAGACACCTGAAGGAAGTTGCGAGATATCTAAAGGTAATCGCTCGTGAACATCATTAAATTTCATAACATCTTTGCCATCAATATTATAAATAATGACGTTTAAAAGTTCTTCATTTTGAAAACTTCCAAGAAAATAAAAATAATTACCTGCGGGGTTGGGGTATAAAATCAATTCGTTTGTTGCTGTTATACTTCCAAATTTTTCATCATCAATCAGCTCAATATTAATTACGGTATCAAGCATTTTCCATGCATTATAAACACCAAATCCATAATTGAAACCTGAAAGGACTGCAATTTCTCTCAACCTTGTTTC